>NZ_CP028158.1:5128593-5769668 GCF_003030345.1 Plantactinospora sp. BC1 | reverse complement strand
GACGCCACGGCGGATCGCCGCGGTGACCACGTCACCGGCGCTGGGTCGCTCGGGCAGCTCGCCCGGCGGCACCAGGTCGGGCGCGGCCTCGGCCGCCGGACCGAGCGCCCGGACGTGCTTCGGGGTGAAGTCACCGCGCCGGGCACCGGCACCGGTCAGCGCCGGCTCCAGCACGTCGAGCAGTTCCCGGTCGCCGTCCTTGCGTTCCACCTCGACCTCGCGGAACGTCGACCGGACCTGCTTGCCGTCCAACACCCGTACCGAGTCGTCGGCGATCTCGACCAGTAGCCGGTCGGTGTCGTCGCGCAGTTCGTAGGCGCGGCGCACGGTGCGGACCACGGCGGCCGGCCGCAGTTCCGCGCCCCGGGAGTACGCGGTGACCAGTGCCAGCAGCTCGGCCGGCGCCTTCTTCGGCCGGCCCGTACGGGAGATCTCGTGGCGTACCCCGGGGCTGTCGGCGGGAAGTTTCACCGTCCAGGGCAGCTCGTCACCCCGGCGGTGCCGCAGCGACACCCCGGCCCGGGCCAGCCGCAGGTCGGTGGTGTCGAGGTAGGTCGCGGTCAGCGTCACCGGGGGCAGCTCCACCACCCGTACGCCGTCCGGCACGACTCCGGCGAGGTCGGGCAGGGTGAACTCCGGATCGACGTCGTACTTCCGCTCCTCCTCCACCATCGGCCAAGCCTAGTCCGGGATGTCGGCCCGGCCGACCGTCCACCGCCGCCACCGCACCGCCCCGCCGCTCATTTGGCCTCTCCGGCGACCCGGCCCAGCAGCGCCTCCTGGAGGTTCACCAGCGGTGCCTCGGGGCTGCCCTTGCGCCGGGTCCAGCAGCCATCCCCGGCCAGGTCGAACGCCTCGACCTCCGGGCTCATCGCGGCGGTCAGCAACTCGTCCAGCGCGGCCCGGGCGGCCGGATCGGTCACCTGCACCAGCGCCTCCACCCGCCGGTCGAGGTTGCGGTGCATCAGGTCGGCGGAGCCGATCCAGAACTCGACGGCGCCGTCCGACCCGCCGGCCCCGGCGTCCCCGCTGCCGAACCGGAACACCCGGGAGTGTTCGAGGAAGCGGCCGAGGATCGAGCGGACCCGGACGTTCTCCGACAGCCCCGGTACGCCCGGCCGCAGCGTGCACATCCCCCGGATCAGCAGGTCGACCCGGACCCCGGCCCGGGAGGCCCGGTAGAGCGCGTCCACGATCGCCTCGTCGACCAACGCGTTGACCTTGAACTGGACCAGGGCCCGCCGGCCCTCCCGGGCCCGGTCGATCTCACCCTCGATCCGCTCGATCAGGCCGCGCCGGATGCCCTGCGGCGCCACCAGCAGCCGCCGGTACGACGTCTGCCGGCTGTACCCGGTCAGCACGTTGAACAGGTCGGTCAGGTCCGCCCCGATCTCCGGGTCGGCGGTGAGCATGCCGAAGTCCTCGTAGAGCCGGGCGGTCTTCGGGTGGTAGTTGCCGGTGCCGATGTGGCAGTACCGGCGGATCTGGTTGCCCTCCTGCCGGACCACCAGCGCGGTCTTGCAGTGCGTCTTCAGCCCGACCAGGCCGTAGACCACGTGGCAGCCGGCCCGCTCCAGCACCCGGGCCCAGCCGATGTTCGCCACCTCGTCGAAGCGCGCCTTGATCTCCACCAGCACCACCACCTGCTTGCCGGCGGCGGCGGCGTCGATCAGCGCGTCGACGATCGGGGAGTCCCCGCTGGTGCGGTAGAGGGTCTGCTTGATGGCCAGCACGTTCGGGTCGGCGGCGGCCTGCTCGATGAAGCGCTGCACGCTGGTCGAGAAGGAGTGGTAGGGGTGGTGCACCAGGATGTCGCCGTCGCGCAGGGTGGCGAAGACGCTGCGCGGCACCTCACCCTCGGCGAGCCGGGGATGGGTGGCCGGCACGAACGGCGGGTCCTTCAGCTCGGGCCGGTTGGACTCGTTGTAGACCTGCCAGAGCGCGGTCAGGTCGAGCAGCCCCGGCACCCGCAGCACGTCCTGGCTGTCCATGTCGAGTTCCCGGACGAGCAGGTCGAGGACGTGGTCGGAGACGGAGGCGGCGACCTCCAGGCGTACCGGCGGGCCGAAGCGGCGCCGGGCGAGTTCCCGTTCCAGGGCCTGGAGCAGATCCTCGTCCCGGTCCTCGTCGACCTCCACCTCGGCGTTGCGGGTGACCCGGAACAGGTGGCACTCCACCACCTGCATGCCGGAGAAGAGCTGGTCGAGGTGGGCCGCGATCAGGTCCTCCACCGGCAGGAACCGGTAGCCGGGCACGTCCCGCTCGACCCGGACGAACCGGGGTACGTTGTTCGGCACCTTCACCCGGGCGAAGAGTTCCGAGCCGCCGTCGGAGTCGCGTACCACCACCGCCAGGTTCAGCGACCGGCTGGAGATGTACGGGAACGGGTGCGCCGGGTCGACGGCGAGCGGGGTGAGCACCGGGAAGATCTGCTCCCGGAAGTACGTCCGCAGCCGCTGCCGCTCCGCCACCGGCAGCTCGCCCCAGTGCAGTACCGCGACGTCCTCGGTGGCGAGCTTCGGGCGTACCTCGTCGACGAAGCACGCGGCGTGCCGGGCGACCAGTTCGGCGGCGCGCTGGGAGACCCGTTCGAGCTGGGTGCTCAGCGGCATCCGGTCGCCGCCCCTCACCGGCAGCCCGGCCTGCAACCGTCGCTTCAGCCCGGCGACCCGGACCATGTAGAACTCGTCCAGGTTGTTGGCGAAGATGGCGAGGAACTTGGCCCGCTCCAGCAGCGGGGTGTCCGGGTCCTCGGCCAGGGCCAGCACCCGGGCGTTGAAATCCAGCCAGGAGAGTTCCCGGTTGAGGAAGCGGTCCGGTGGCAGCGGCCCGGCCGGTGCTGCGGCGGGTTCGGCGGCCGGTTCGGTGCTCTCGGGGCGGGCGGCCAGGCCGCTCTCCGGGATGGCGCTGCCCGGCCCGGTGGCCGGCACGCCGCGCCGGCCCTGTTCCGGGTTGCCGGCCAGGCCGGTCGCCGGGCTGCGGTCCGGGCCACCGGCTGCGGCGCGGGCCGAGTCGGCCGCCTGGTCCAGCGCCGCCGACCGGTCCGGTTCGGCGACGGTGTCCGGTTCGACGGTGCCGTCCGGCTCGCCCGCCGGGTCGCGGTCGGTGTGCCCGGCGGGCCGTGCCTTGCGCTCGGGGCGGGGGCGTCGGGACGGTGGGGTGCTCACCACCCCATCATTCCCCGGTGGTGGTTAACCGAAAATGAACTTTGCCCGAGCGGATCAGGGGAAGGTCGGCAGCGTGATCCGGACCAGCGTGCCGGTCTCGTCGTGCTCCAGCCGGACCCGTTGGCCGAGGCGGAGCAGCCGCAGGCCGGAGGCGTCGAACGCGGTCGCCGGAAAGCTGACCCGGGTGCCGTCGTCGAGCAGCAGCGTGCCGGTGCGGGTCTGCGGGTCGTAGTCGGCCACCGTGCCCTGCATGCCCAGCACCGTACACCGGTCGGCCGGACGGTGCGTCGGCCTCGGGCGGCGGCACCGGCGGCGGTGTCGTTCCCCGCCGGTCGGGCCGGGCCTCAGCGCTTCGCGCCGGCCGGTGTCGCCCGCCGGGTGAGCGCGGCGGTCTGCCGGCCGAGGCCGAGCGCGACCGCGGCCCGCAGGTCCGCCGGGGTGTCGACGTCGCGGCGCAGCGTCGGCCAGGCGGCGGTGAGCGGCCGGGCGCCGGAGGCGGCGTGCGCGGCCGCCGAGTGCGGGCCGAACCGGGGGTCCAGCGTCGCGCCGAGGGCGGCGGTGAGGAGTACGGTGCCGGTGCCGGGGGCGTCCGCGACGAAGCTGCGTACCCCGGGTGGCTCGCCGGCGGCCCGCAGCGCCTCGGCCAGTTCGGCCGGGCGCAGCGCCGGCAGGTCGGCGGTGAGCGCCGCGACCGGCCCGTCGGCGGCGACCGCCGCGCCCCGGGCGAACGCGGGGTTGAGCCCGGCGGTCGGCGGCTCCGGCACGATCCGGGCGCCGAGCCGGCCCAGGGTACGGGTCGCCTCCGGGTCACCGGTCACCACGAGTACCTCCCGGACGGCCGGGCAGCCGAGTACGGCCTCGACGGTGTCCTCGGCCAGCGCCAGGGCGAGCAGTTCGTGCGGTACGCCGTCGAGCGCCCCGCGCAGCCGGCTCTTCGCCGACCCGAGGCGCTTGACCGGCACCACCACGGTCCAGTTCCGCTCTGCCACGCGACAATCCTGCCAGTTCGCCGGCGGTCGCCCGGCGGGTGGCCCAGCCGGCCGGCGGATACCCCTGGCTGGCCGTACCCGGGGCGAACAGGCATGATTTCGCTGCGGGCGGCGGCACCCCGGGCCCGGGTCGGTGGCGGGCCGGACCGGGGTGGGCACGGGCGGTGTCACCTCGCCACCCGAGCCGGGACGCCCGGGTGGCGCCCCGGCCGGGCCGCGCCAGGGTTGGACGACGAGGAGGCACAGTGACACGGCGCAGGCTCGGGTTCTGGCGACGGTTCGCCGTCTCGGTGGTCAAGCCGGTGCTGACCGTCTGGACGCGCCGCGACTGGCGCGGCATGGAACACCTCCCGTCGTCCGGTGGCCTGATCATCGTGGTCAACCACCTCTCCCACTTCGACCCGCTGGTCTCGGCCCACTTCATCTACGACTCCGGCCGCTGGCCGAGCTATCTGGGCAAGGCGAGCGTCTTCAAGGTGCCGGTGATCGGCAAGATCCTGCTGAAGTGCCGGCAGATTCCGGTGGAGCGCGGCACCGTCGACGCGGCCCGGTCGCTGGACGCGCTGGACCGGGCGGTCCGCTCCGGCGCCGCCGTGGTGATCTACCCGGAGGGGACCACCACCCGGGAGCCCGAGCTGTGGCCGATGCGCGGCAAGACCGGTGCCGCCCGGCTCGCCCTGGCCACCGGCGCCCCGGTGGTGCCGATCGTGACCTGGGGGCCACAGCGGATCTTCGACCCCCGGACGAAGAAGGTCAGCCTCCGGCCGCGTACCCCGGTGACGGTGGTCGCCGGTCCGCCGGTGGACCTGAGCCGGTGGGCCGGTGCGGTGCCGAGCAAGCCGGTACTCGACGAGATGACCGACACCATCATGCTGCGGCTGCGCGACATGCTGGCCGAGGTCCGGGGCGAGACACCCCCGCCGCTCTGGTCGGCGCAGGCGAATCGGCGTACCGAGGACCGGGCATGAGCCACGTCGCCGTGCTCGGCGCCGGTTCCTGGGGTACCGCCTTCGCCAAGGTGCTCGCCGACGCCGGCCGGGACGTGCTCCTCTGGGCCCGCCGCCCGGCGGTGGCCGAGGCGCTGCGGAGCACCCGGACCAACCCCGACTACCTGCCCGGACTCCGGCTGCCGGCGGCGGTACGCGGCACCGCCGACGCCACCGAGGCGATCACCGGCGCCGACCTGGTGGTGCTGGCGGTGCCGGCGCAGACGCTGCGCGGCAACCTCGCCGAGTGGGCCGGGCACCTCGAACCCGACTCCACGCTGGTATCGCTGATGAAGGGGATCGAACTCGGCACCACCAAGCGGATGAGCGAGGTGATCGTGGAGACCGCCGGGGTGGCGGCGGACCGGGTCGTCGTGGTCTCCGGCCCCAACCTGGCCGCCGAGATCGCCGCCGAGCAGCCGGCCGCGACCGTGGTCGCCTGCACCGACACCGACCGGGCGACCCTGGTGCAGGCGTCGGTCAACACGCCGTACCTGCGCCCGTACACCAACGACGACGTGATCGGCTGCGAGCTGGGCGGGGCGGTCAAGAACGTGATCGCGCTCGCCTACGGCATCACCACCGCGATGGGGCTGGGCGACAACACCCGGGCGACCCTGATCACCCGGGGGCTGGCCGAGACGGCCCGGCTCGGCGTGGCGCTCGGCGCCGACCCGCTCACCTTCGCCGGCCTGGCCGGCCTCGGCGACCTGGTCGCGACCTGCTCGTCGCCGCTCTCCCGGAACCGGACCTTCGGCGAGCACCTGGGCCGGGGCGAGACCCTGGAGCAGGCGCAGACCGCGACCCGGCAGACCGCCGAAGGGGTGAAGAGCTGCCTGGCGATCCGGGATCTCTCCCGGGCGCACGGCGTGGAGATGCCGATCACCGAGCAGGTCGAGCGGGTCTGCCACGAGGGCGCCGACCCGCACGCCGCGATGGCCGTCCTGATGAGCCGGAAGCCGAGGCCGGAGTGACCGCGACCGATCGACGGGGGGAGACCATGCCCGACCAGCCGAACCACGGCGACGGCAGCCGGCCGGACTACGGCGACGGCACCCGGAGCGTGCACGCCGGTCTGCCGGCGCCGGTACCCGGGCAGCCGTTCCTGCCCGGGCCGGTCTTCGCCGCCCCCTACCACCTGGACCCGGCGGTCGGCCCGGAGGCGAGCCCGAACGGGTACGGCCGGCCGGACAACCCGACCCGGCGCCTGCTGGAGGCGGCCATCGGTGAGCTGGAGGGTGGGGAGTGTCTCGCCTTCTCCAGCGGGCAGGCGGCGATCACGGCGGTGCTGCTCTCGGTGCTGCGCCCCGGTGACACCGTGCTGCTCCCCACCGACGGGTACTTCCCGGTGCGGGCGTTCGCCGCCGAGACACTGCGCGGGATCGGGGTACGCGTCGACTTCGTACCGACCGCCGGCCCGTACCCGTCGTTCGACGGCGTACGCCTGGTGCTGGTCGAGACGCCGGCCAACCCGGGCCTGGACGTCTGCGACATCGCCGAGCTGGCGACCCGGGCACACGCCGCCGGTGCCCTGCTGGCGGTCGACAACACCACCGCGACACCGCTCGGCCAGCGGCCGCTGGACCTGGGCGCCGACCTGGTGGTCGCCTCCGGCACCAAGGCGTTGACCGGGCACTCGGACCTGCTGCTCGGTTACGTGGCCAGCCGGACGGCGGCACTGCTGGAGACGATTCTGGGCTGGCGGACCACCACCGGCTCGATCCCGGGCGCCTTCGACGCCTGGCTGGCACACCGGTCACTGGCCACACTGGACCTGCGGCTGGCCCGGCAGAGCGCCAACGCGGCGGCGGTGGCGGCGGTCCTGCGGGCCCGCTCCGACGTGGCCGGCCTGCGCTGGCCGGGGCTCGGCGACGACCCGGCGTACCCGATTGCCAGCCGGCAGTTGCGGCGGGTGCCGGGGATCGTCGCCTTCGACCTCGGCGACGCCGACCGGGTGGCGCGGTTCCTGGCCGCGAGCCGGCTGGTCTTCGCGGCGACCTCCTTCGGCGGCCTGCACACCAGCGCGGACCGGCGGGCCCAGTGGGGCGACGACGTCTCCGCCGGATTCGTCCGGCTCTCCTGCGGGGTCGAGGACACCGCCGACCTGGTCGCCGACCTGACCGCCGCGCTGGACGCGGCCGGCGGCCGATAGCGTCGCTGGCCCGAGTCGGGCGGCCGGGGGGGTGCGGGACTGGTTCGGGTGCGGCAGGGTATGCACATCGGTCGGCTGGCGACGCCGGGATCGGGGTCCGGGGGCCGGCCGGCATACCCGGGAGGCGCACCATGACGAACTCGGAAGTACCGGTCGTGGTCGGGCTCGACAACGGCGGTAACAGCAACAACGCCACCGTGCTGGATGCGACCGGGCGGTTCCTGGTCGACGAGTTGGTCGAGACCCCGTGCCGGGTGCTGGACGGGCCGGAGGCGGCGGTCGAGGCGCTGGCGGCGTCGATGGCACAGGTGCTGGCGCGTACCGGCACCCGGCCGGAGCGGGTGCTGGCCGTCGGATTGGACACCCCGGGGCCGGCCAGCGCCACCGGGGTCATCTCGTCGAAGGGCTCGACGAACTTCTCCCAGCCGGCCTGGCGCGGCTTCGACATCCGCGGCGCCCTCGAACGCCGGCTCGGCCTGCCGGTCGTCTACCACAACGACGGCAACGCGGCAGCGCTCTACGCCCACCACTCCTACTTCGGCGCCGACGCCGGGCAGCGGTCGTCGATCTCCGCCATCGTGGGGACCGGGCTCGGCGGCGGTGTGGTCGTACGCGGGCAGGTGCTGACCGGTACCGCCGGGATGGCCGGCGAACTCGGGCACGTGCACATCCCGATGTTCGGCCTGCTCGCCGAGGGGCAGCCGGTGCCGGCCTGCAACTGCGGGTTCGTCGGTGACGTGGAGAGCGTCGCCTCGCTGACCGGCATCCGGCGCAACCTGCTGCCGTACTGGCTGGGCCGGTTCGCCGGTCACCCGCTGGCCGAACTCGACCCGGTGGGCGCCGCCAAGCAGGTGCGGTCGTACGGGGTGGACGGCGACCCGATGGCGCTGCGGATCTTCGAACAGCAGGCGATGGCCCTGGGCCGGCTCTTCACCATCGCCGCCAACTTCACCGACCCGGACGGGTACTTCGTCGGCGGTGGTGTGGTGGAGGCGACGCCCGAGTTCCGGGACTGGTTCCTGGCCACCGTCCGGGAACACACCACGCTCCGGGCCGAGCAGGCCGAACGGGCCCGGTTCGCGCTGGTGCCGGATCTCGACATGGCCGGGGCCCGGGGCGCCGCCATCGCCGCGCTGAAGCTGCTGGACGGCACGGTCAACCCCGCCCGGTGATCCGCCCGCTGTTGTCGATGGTGCTGGGGGTAGTTCCGGGGGTAGGGGCAACCCGACCCTGATCGGCTCAGGGTCGCGGAAGCCGGGGATCGGTCCGGGATCGCGCCGGATTCGGCGCCGGGCCGGCGCGACGACGCTGGTCACATGATGTCCGGACCCCTACCGCAGCCATGGACCGCCCGACCGCTGACCCTGCTCGCGGCGCTTGGCATTTGCCTGACGGCGACCCTGGGCGTCGCGGCGCACCTCGCCCCCGACCCCGGGATGAGCCCGCTGTCGCTCACCATCAGCGACTACGCCGTGTCGAACAACGGCTGGCCGATGAACCTCGCGATCCTGATCCTCGGGGTCACCTCGCTGGCCGTACCGCTGGCGTTGCGGGCCGCCCGGGTCAGGGTGGGCCGCCCCGCCGAGGCGCTGCTGCTGGTCTGGTGCCTGGGGCTGATCGCCTCGGCACTGGTACCGACCGATCCGCTCGGAACGGTCGAGCTGACCACCCAGGGCTACGTGCACCGGTACGTCTCGGTCGCCGCCTTCGTCGCCCTGCCGCTCGCGACGCTGCTGGCGATCCGCCGGCTCGCCGCCGACGCGCGCTGGCGGGACGCCGTACGCCGGTTACGGGCGCTGGCGGTGACCAGCGTGCTGGCGCTGATCGCGCTCTACTACGTCGCGTTTCCCGGCGGCCGGGTGATGATGGGGCTGGTCGAGCGGATCCTGGTGGTGGTCGAGCTGGCCCTGCTCGCGGTGCTGGTGGCCAGGCTGCACCGGGTCGCCGGCAACCGGTCCCGGGCGGTGCCGACCCGCTAGCAGGGCCCGGCGGCGTCGCGGTGTGACCACGGCCAGCTCCATCGTCGGCGCCTCTGCCGGGCCGGCCGGCGGCCGCCCGCTCCCCCGCAGCCAGCGCGGTGCCCACCAGTTCGCCTCGCCGAGCAGCCGCATCAGGGCGGGGAGCACGAGTCCGCGGATGACGGTGGCGTCGATCAGGATCGCGGCGGCGAGGCCGACCCCGAGCTGCTTGTACTCCAGGATCGACAGGGTCGCGAAGACCGCGAAGACCGCCACCATGATGATCGCGGCACTGCTCACCACGCCGGCGGAGGAGACGATTCCGCGTTCGATGGCGTCCCGGGTCGGCACGCCGTGCAGCACCGCCTCGCGGATCCGGCTGACCACGAAGACGTGGTAGTCCATCGAGAGTCCGAAGAGGATGACGAAGAGCATCAGCGGCAGCCAGGAGACGACGGCGCCGTTGCTCTGGAAGCCGAGCAGGTCCTCCGCCCAGGAGTGCTGGAAGACCAGCACCAGCAGCCCGTACGACGCGGCGACGGAGAGGGCGTTGAGCAGGATCGAGGTCAACGCCACCGGTACGGACCGGAAGCTGCCGAGCATCACCAGGAAGGTGACGGCGAGGACGAAGCCGAGTACCGAGGGCAGCGAGTCCGACATCTGGTCCAGGAAGTCCTGGCTGCTGGCGGTGCGGCCGGCGACCGCGTACTCGGTTCCCGGCACCTGGCCGACGGTGGCCGGCAACAGCTCGGCCCGGAGCCGGCGCAGCGTCTGGACCGCGTCGTCGCTGCCGGCCGGACCGGCCACGTACACCGAGACGAGCCGGACCAGGCCGTCGGCGGAGCGGCGTACCGTCGGCTGCCGGTCGTGGGCGAAGCCGGTGGCGTCGCCCAGCCGGGCGCCGAGTTCGGTGAGCGCCCGGTCCAGCTCCGCGCCGTGCCCGGCGCCGGTGCGGATCGCGACGGTGTGGCTGGTGCCGAGATCGTTGCTGGGGAACGCCGCCGCCAGCCGGTCGTAGCCGCGCAGGATCGGGATGGAGCGCGGCAGGTCCGCGGAGGTCGGCCGGGCGAGCCGCATGTCCAGGGCCGGGGCGGCGAGGGCCAGCAACGCGAGTACGGCGACCAGCAGCGTCGGTGCCGGCCAGCGCAGCGCCGGCCGGAGTACCGCCGACCAGAACCGGCTCCGGCCGGCCCGCTCGATCCGGCGGCCGAGGAACGGCACCCGGGGCCGGTCCACCCACCGCCCCAGCGTGACCAGTACGGCCGGCAGCACGGTCAGCGAGCCGAGCATCGCGACCCCGACCACCAGGATCGAACCGGTCGCCATCGAGCTGAAGGTGTTCTCACCGACCAGGTAGAGCCCGGCCATCGCCACCATCACCGCCAGCCCGGAGACGAGTACCGCGTGTCCGGAGGTGGCGGCGGCGATCTCGACCGCGCTGCGGTGGTCCCGGCCCCGGGCCCGCTCCTCGCGCTCCCGTCGCAGGTAGAACAGGGAGTAGTCGACCCCGACCGCCATCCCGATCAGCAGGATGATGCTGTTCACCAGTTCTCCGGCGGGGAAGACGTGCGACGCGAAGGCGGCCAGCCCGAACGCGGCGGCGACCGCCGAGAGCGCCAGCAGCACGGGTACGCCCGCCGCGATCAGCGCGCCGAAGCTGAGCACCAGGATGCCGAGGGCCACCGGCACGCTGATCAGTTCGGCCCGCAGGAAGTCCGCGCCCAGCGTCTCGGTCAGGGCCTTGCCGAGCGAGGCGGTCCCGATCTGCTCGATCCGCAGGTCCGGAAACTCCCGCTGGACCTCGGCGGTGGTGGCCAGCAGTGCCGGCACCTGCCGTTCGGCGGCGTCCGCCTCCTCGTCCGGCGGGTCGGCGAGCACCACTTCGACCAGCAGTGCGGTGCCGTCCGGTGCGTGCAGCGGCGCCCGCACCTCGGCGACCTCCGGGAGGGTGCGCATCCGGGTGCCGACCTCGGTCGCCGCCGCGTCGGCCCGGTCCCGGTCGAGCGGACCGGTCAAGGGCGTGATCAGGACGTTCTCCGTCACCGGCGGCTCGGCGAACTCGCCGGCCCGCTCGATCCGGTCGGCCCGGGCCAGTTCGCCGTGCAGGCTGTTCGCCCCGGTCGCCGGTACGGTGCCGACGGCGGAGCCGCCGACGACACAGGCGGCGACGAAGAGCAGCCAGCCGAGGATGGCGAGCCGGGGGCGGGTGGCGCTCCACCGGCCGATCCGCACGGTCAGGGGAATTCGTTTCACGGGTCGGAGTCCTCAACGCCGTCGGGTGATCCAGGACCCGTCTCGGGTCTGCTCCGACGTTAGGAATCCGGCCCGGAGGCCACCATGGGGCGCACCATCCGCCCCGGGACGGCCGGCCGCACTCCGGCTGCTGCGGTAGACCACACCCCGCCGGTCGGCGGTGGTTGATTCCGTACCGGTCCGGCGGTTCGGCCGAGCGCGGGCCGGTCGTCTCTCTCGTCAGTCGACGGGGTAGCGGGCCTGGAAGTCGAGGCGGGCGTCGGCGTCCTCGGCGATCCGACCCAGTACGTCGTCGAGGGCCAGGAACGCCGCCCAGCGCTGCTGCCCACCGACCGCGGCCAGCCGGTCCACGACCCGGTCTTCGAGGTCGGCTTCGCGTCGACCCTTCCAGATCTTGTCGGCGAGGCTGACCAGCAACTCCTCGATGGTGGTGTCGGGGGAGTCCCAGCGGGCGTGGCTGGCGGCGAACCGGGCCAGGGCCGGCTGGACTCCGTACCCGATCAGGAGTTCGCGCCCGGCGGGCTCGTGCCGCGACCCGGGCCCGGAGAGTTCCTCGGGGTGGCGGGTCTTGCCGATGTCGTGGGTGGCGGCGCCGAAGCACACCGCCCGGTGGTCGACGACGAGGTCGGGATAGTCCTGGCCGAGCCAGTCGAGCAACTGGGCCGCGACGTCGTGCACCGCGCGCAGGTGTGCGGCCAGCCGGGCCGGGGCGTTCGACCTGAGCAGCAGTTCGGCGGCCTCCGGCGGGAGCGGCCGCAGCGGCGGCGTGCCGGGGTCGGCGAGGGCGCGGTGCAGGGCGGCGGTCACGACGGTCAAGGGTAGCCAACGGACCGCCACGCCCCCTGACCGCCGACCCGGACCGGCGGAGCAGGGGGCGTGGGGCACCGGAGCTGGGCGGGCCGAGCCTTGCCGGGGGGACGCAGCTCGGTGACCGCCGACCTCCCCCGGGGATGCTCCTATGGAAGTCAAGGGGTGTTGAGGGCGGTGAAGTCGGCGAGGAGGGCGGTGTGGACCTCGCGGACGATGTAGCGCTTGAGGCAGCGCATGATCTCTTTCTTGCTGAGTCCTTGTTTGGCGCCCGGTCGGTGAGTGCAGGAACGGGTCACCCGGGCAGACCGACGAATCCCCTAGAAGACACCCAAGGTCAGTCAGAGGCTGAGTCAGACCGGCCGGGTGACCCGCTCCTACATCCTCACTGTCAGAGGGTCAGGGACCAGCCGTCGAGGCGTCCGGAGTACGGCGCCGCCGCGTCCTGCACCCGCAGCCGCCAACTGCCGTTACGGGCCTCGGTCGAGAGGTTCACCAGGTAGACCACGTTGATCGGTGACCCGCCGACGACCCGGTTGCGCAGCAGATAGGAGCTACCGTCCGGGGCGACCAGCCGGATCACCAGGTCGGCGACCCGACCGTGCGTGATCCGCACCCCGACCGCGCTGGTCGTCGAGGCGTTGCCCGAGCAGCCGGCGAGGACGATCGGGCTCTGCACCGTACCGAGGTCCGGGATGGCCACCGGGGTGGCGCTGCTGCCGGCGCAGGCGGTCGGCGTACCGGCCGTCAGGTTCAGCGTCCAGATGTCGATGTGCCCGACGTCCGCACCGGCCGCATCCTGCACCTGGAGCCGCCACCGGCCGCTCGCCGTCTCGGTGGAGAGGTTGACCCGGAAGGTCTGTTCGATGTTGTCCTCACCGCCGCCGGTCCGGTTGTGCAGCACGTAGCCGCTGCCGTCCGGCGCCAGCAGGCTGACCACCAGGTCGGCCCGGAACGTGTGCAGGATGCGTACCCGGACGGTGCTGGAGGCCGATGCCCGGCCCGGGCAGCCGGAGATCGTCACCGGGCTCTGCACCGTCGACAGGTCCGGGATCGCGACGTCGGTGTTGTTGGTGCCGGTGCAGCCGACCGGGTTCGTGACGGTCACCGTGTACCGGGCGGTCCGGGTGGCGTGCGGGCCGGTGCCGGTGACCGTCAGCGGGTAGCTGCCGGGCACCGCCGCCGAGCCGACCCGGATCGTCATCACCGACGACCGGCCGGCGACGACGGAGGCCGGGCTGAAGGTCGCGGTGACACCCCTCGGCAGCCCGGTGGCGCTCAGCACGACGGTCTGGGCCGAGCCGGCGGTCAGCCGGGTGCTCACCGTCGCGGTGACCGCGCCGCCCGGTCCGGCCGAGCCGCTGGCCGGGGCGACCGTGAGAGCGAAGTCGTTGGTGGGCGGCCGGACGTCGGCGACGTGCAGCAGGACGTTCGGCGAGCCGGGGCCGGGGTCGGTGACCAGCCCGGTGGTACCGGAGGTGACCAGCAGGTCGCGGACCTGCTGCGGGGTGTACGACGGATTCTGCGCCAGCACGAGCGCGGCGGCGCCGGCCACGTGTGGCGAGGCCATCGAGGTGCCGTCCCCCGGCCCGCTGGCGGTGTCGCTGTCGATGGTGGAGGAGACGATCGCCACCCCCGGGGCGAAGATGTCGACGCAGGTGCCGTAGTTGGAGAAGGTGGCCCGGGCGTCGGTACGGCCGGGGCCGCCGGGGAAGCCGCCGGTGGCCGCCACGGTGATCGCGGTCGGGACGCTCGCCGGTGAGCCGCCGCAGGCGTCGGCGTCCTCGTTGCCGGCCGCGACCGCGTAGCTGACGCCGTCGGCGATCGAGTTCGCCACCGCCGTGTTGGCGGCGCTGTTCGCCGGCCCGCCGAGGCTCATGTTCGCCACCGCCCGCTCGCCCGGGTCGTGGTCGCCGGTGACCCAGTCGACACCGGCGATCACCTGGGCGTAGGTGCCGCTGCCGCTACAGTCCAGCACCCGTACCGCGACCAGGGTGACGCCCTTGGCGACGCCGTACTCGGCACCGCCGACGGTTCCGGCGACGTGCGTGCCGTGCCCCTGGCAGTCGGTGGCGGGCCCGCCGTCGATCGCGTCGAAGCCGGAGACCGCCCGGCCGCCGAAGGTCTGGTGGCTGAGCCGGATCCCGGTGTCGATGACGTAGGCCCGGACCCCGCTGCCGGTGCTCGGGTAGGTGTAGCTGTTGTCCAGGGCCAGCGGGCGCTGGTCGATCCGGTCCAGACCCCAGGAGGGGGTCGGGGTCTGCGTACCGGTGAGCCGGACCCGGTGGTTCTGTTCGACGTACGCCACGGACGGGTCGGTGGCGAGCCGCCGGGCCGCCTCGGCCGAGCCGGTGAACTCGAAGCCGCGCAGCGCGTGCCGGTAGGTGCGGGCGACCTTCCCGCCGGCCCGCGCGGCGAGTACGCCGGCCCGGCCGGTCACCGAGTCGGCGCTGACGGACGCCTCCTCGAGTACCACCAGATAGCTGCCGGCGACGGCGGTGGCGCCACCCGCGTGCCGGATGGTGCCGTCGGCCGGTGCCGCGGCCGCCGGGGCCACCGCCGTGCCGAGCAGCCCGGCGCTGACCGCCACGGCCAGTCCGACGGCGAGTCTCCCCGTCCGCCGCTGACCTGATGTGCTGGCAATTCTCATCGCCATTCTTCTCCCCTCCTGCCGGTGGCCGGGGCCCGCGCGACGGTGCCGCGACACCGCCCCGGAAAACGGCTGAACGGGACACTACGAGGGGTGTTTGAATCCTGGCGGACAGTAACCGACAGCAGGTCAGTCGGCATCTGGACCGGCACCGGCCGTCACCTGCGGCGGGTCGGACCTATCGGCGCAGGGTCAGGATCAGGTCGGCGACCAGCGCGGTCCAGCCGGTCTGGTGCCAGGCGCCGAGCCCGGCCCCGTTGTCCCCGTGGAAGTACTCCGGAAAGGCGATCAGGTCCTTCCAGTCCGGATGGGTCTGGAAGAGTTCGGCGATGCCGTAGATCGGCCGGCGCCCCCACTCGTCCGGCACGAAGAGCGCGATCAACCGGGCGGAGAGGTCGTCGGCGATCTCCGTCAGGGTGTGCTTGCTGCCGGACCGGGTCGGATACTCGACCAGCAGGTCGTCGCCGAAGAACGCCGCGTGGTCCCGGAGCGCCGAGATCAGCATGAAGTTCGTCGGCATCCAGATCGGGCCGCGCCAGTTGGAGTTGCCGCCGAAGAGCCCCGAGGTCGACTCGGCCGGCTCGTAGCCGACGGTGAACTCCTGCCCGCCCAACTCCACCGCGAACGGCTGCTCCAGATGCCGCTTGGAGAGGGTACGCAGCCCGTACGGGGAGAGGAACTCCTCCTCGTCCAGCATCCGGGCGAGCAGCCGGACCACCTGGTCCGGGCCGACCATCGAGAGCAGCCGCTGCTGCCGCCCGTCCCCGCCGAGCCGCCGACCGCCGATCACCCGGGCGTACTCCGGCTTGTTGGCCAGGAACCAGCGCAGCCGGGCGGTCAGCTCCGGCAGCCGGTTCAGCGTGACGGTGGTCAGCCGGGTGATCGCGGCCAGCGGCAGCAGCCCGACCACCGAGCGCACCTTCAACGGCCGGCTGGTCCCGTCCGGCAGCCGGAGTACGTCGTAGAAAAAGCAGTCCTCCTCGTCCCAGAGCCCCGCGTCGTACGCCGCCGCCGCGATGTAGGCGAAGTGCTCGAAGAACTTCGTCGCGATGTCGGAGTACGTCGGGTCGTGCACCGCCAGGATCAGCGCCATGTCGAGCAGGTTCAGCGCGTACATGGCCATCCAGCCGGTGCCGTCGGACTGCTCCAGCACCCCGGCCACCGGCAGCGCCGCCGAGCGGTCGAACGGACCGACGTTGTCCAGCCCGAGGAAGCCACCCTCGAAGACGTTGTTGCCGCCGATGTCCTTGCGGTTGACCCACCAGGTGAAGTTCAACAGCAGCTTGTGCATCATCCGGGCCAGGAAGTCGAAGTCCCGGCCACCGTCGATCTCGAAGACCTTCAGCGCCGCCCAGGCGTGCACCGGCGGGTTCACGTCGCCGAACGCCCACTCGTACGCCGGGATCTGCCCGTTCGGGTGCAGATACCACTCGCGGAGCAGCAACAGCAGTTGCGCCTTGGCGAACCCCGGGTCGACCCGGGCGATGGTGACGCAGTGGAACGCCAGGTCCCAGGCGGCGTACCAGGGATACTCCCAGGGGTCCGGCATCGAGATGATGTCGAAGTTGTTCATGTGCCGCCAGGAGCTGTTCCGGCCGTGCCGGTGCCCCTCCGGCGGCGGCGCGGCGGCCGGGTCGCCGGTCAGCCACTGCTGCACGTCGAAGTGGTAGAACTGCTTGCCCCACATCAGCCCGGCGATCGCCTGCCGGGCCACCAGCGCCTCCTCCCGGGAGGCGCCGTCCGGAATCAGCCGGGCGAAGAACTCGTCCGCCTCGGCCCGCCGGGTCGCCATCACCGCGTCGTGCTCGGCGCCGAGGTCGAGCGGGGGCGCCGGCTCGCTGGCCGGCGGCGGGGAGGTCCGGGTGAGCCGGAGCTTGATCGTCGCCTCGCCCCGGGCCGGTACCTCCAGCACGTAGTGCAGCGCCCCCTTGGTCCCCTCGCCGGCCGGGTTGACCGTGTCGGCGCCGTTGACCACGTGGTCGTTGATGCCGTCCTTCGGGTACGCGCTGCGCCCCGGCAGCCCCCAGAGCCGCTCGGTGTTGGTCTCGTTGTCGCAGACCAGCGCGGCCGGCCCGCCGTCGCCCTCCAGCACGATCTGGCCGAGTACCCAGTGCTCGCCGACCAGCCGGCCCGGGGTGCCGCGCAGCTTCGGCACCTGGTCGCGGCCGGGCAGCCCCCAGGACCAGGTGTTGCGGAACCAGAGCGTCGGCAGCACGTGCAGGGTGGCCGCCTCGGCACCCCGGTTCGCCGCCGTGATCGAGATGCACATGTCGGTCGGGGACGCCTTGGCGTAGTCGACGGTCACCGCCCAGTACCGGTCGTCGTCGAAGATGCCGGTGTCGACCAGCTCGTACTCGACCTCGTCCCGGCCCCGCGCGCCGTTGACCGCCACCAGCTCGTCGTAGGGGAAGGCGGCCTGCGGGTAGTGGTAGCGCCAGCGCATGCAGGAGTGCGTCGGGGTGGAGTCGAGGTACCACCAGTAGTCCTTGGCGTCCTCGCCGTGGTTGCCGCCGTCGCCGCCGAGCCCGAACATCCGCTCCTTGAGGATCGGGTCCGCGCCGTTCCAGAGCGCCAGGCCGAAGCAGAAGGTCTGCCACTCGTCGCAGACCCCGGCCATCCCGTCCTCGTTCCACCGGTAGGTCCGGGACCGGGCGTGGTCGTGCGGGAAGTAGTCCCAGGCGGTGCCGTGCTCGCTGTAGTCCTCCCGGACCGTGCCCCAGGCCCGCTCGGCCAGGTAGGGACCCCAGGCCCGCCACGGCTCCCCACCGGCGTCGGCCTCGGCCAGCCGGACACGCTCCGGATCCAGCCCGGTACGCTCCGCGTCCTGCCCGTCGTCCATCCGACTCCCGCCCGTCATCCGACCGCTCCCCTGCGGTCATCCATCCGATCATTGTGATCGCTCCCGGCTCAGCCGGCCAACGATCGTCCCCCGGGTCACCCCGGCAACGATCGTCCCCGCTCGCCCGGGCGACGATCGCGGTGACCGTCACCACCGTCGGTGTGCCGGATCGGCCGAGCGGGCATCATGGGCGCCATGCTGCCGATCGAGTTCGGGCCGCGGGTCTGCGGTCACCTGGAGGCCGGCGTCGACCGGGAGTGGCTGCTCCCCGACGGCCTCGGCGGGTACGCGATGGGCACGGTGAGCGGGCTGCGGACCCGGCGGTACCACGGGCTGCTGATGGTGGCCGGCGAGACCCCGGCGGCCCGCCGGCTCGGGCTGGTCAGCCTGGACCCGGAGCTGGTGCTCCCCTCCGGCGCGGTGTTCCGGCTCGGCGCGCACGAGTGGCGCTCCGGCGACGTCGACCCGCGCGGCTTCGAGCTGCTGGAGCGCTTCGACCTGGTCGACGGGACACCGCGTTGGCGGTGGCGGATCGGCGACCTGGTGCTGGAGCGCGAGCTGGCGATGGCGCACGGCCGGTCCTGCCTGGCGGTCCGGCACCGGCTGGTCTCCGGCGGCCCGGCCCGGCTCAATCTGGCCGCGGCGGTGACCTGGCGGGACGGGCACGCCGAGCGGCGCGCGGACGGGCCGGCGCCGAAGGTGGAGCCGGTGGCCGGCGGCGCGGTGATCGAGGACGCCTTCCGGCTCGCCGGCCCGGAGTGGGTGGCCGAGGGCCAGTGGTGGCACGGCGTGCACCACCGGGAGGAGGCGGCCCGGGGACTGAGTCCGGACGAGGACCTCTGGTGTGCGGGCCGGTTCACCCGCGCGCTCGACCGTCCCGGCGACAGCGTTTCGGTGCTCGCCTGGGCCGGCGACCTGGCCGAGGAGCCGCCGCCGGCCGACGAGGTGATCGAGGCGGCCCGGCGGCGCAACCGCCGGGTGGTGGCGGCCGGCAGGCCGGCCGACGCGGTGGCGGCGACGCTGACCCTGGCCGCCGACGCCTTCGTGGTCGGCGGCGGGACCGGGCCGGACGTGGTGGCCGGCTATCCGTGGTTCGGCGCCTGGTCCCGGGACACGATGATTGCGTACGAGGGGCTCTTCCTCGGTACCGGCCGGGCGGACGAGGGGCGGGAGCTGCTCCGGGCGTACGCGGGGACGCTCTCGGAGGGGATGCTGGCGAACACCGCCGACACCGGGCGGGTGGAGTACAACACGGTGGACGGGACGCTGTGGTTCCTGCACGCGATGGCCCGGCACGTGACGGTCACCGGGGACGCCGACCTCGCCGCCGAGCTGCTCCCGGCGCTGCGCGGCGTGGTCGACGGCCACCTGCGGGGCACCCGGTACGGCATCGTGGTCGACCCGGCCGACGGGCTGCTCGGCCAGGGCGCCCCCGGGGAGGCGCTGACCTGGATGGACGCCCGGGTGCACGGCGAGCCGGTGACCCAGCGGGCGGGCAAGCCGGTCGAGGTGAACGCGCTCTGGGTCAACGGGCTGGCGGCGATCGCCGAGCTGGCCGGGCTGGTCGGGCAGGACCCGGGTGCCGCACCGGCCGCGCTCGCGTTGGCGCGGGCGGCGTTCCGGCGCCGCTTCCCGGCCCCCGGCGGCTGGCTCCACGACGTCGTCGACGCCCCGCCGCCGGCCTATCCGCGCGGTGCCGACGGCCGGCACGACGACGACTCCCTCCGGCCGAACCAGCTGCTCGCCTGGTCGCTGCCGTACGCGCCGCTCGACCCCGATCCGGCGGCGCTGCGCCGGATCGGCGCGGCCCTGCTCACCCCGCTCGGCCCGCGCAGTCTCGCCCCGGACAGCCCCGGCTACCTGCCACGGCACCGGGGCGGCCCCGCCGAGCGGGACTCCGGCTACCACCAGGGCACCGTCTGGCCCTGGCTGATCGGCCCGTACGCCGACGCCTGCCGCCGGGCCGGGCTCCCGGTCGACGAACTCTTCGCCGGGCTGGAGGCGCACCTGTCCGAGTACGGGCTCGGCTCGGTGAGCGAGACCGCCGACGCCGCACCGCCGCACGGGGCCACCGGAGCGCCGTTCCAGGCGTGGTCGGTGGCGGAACTTCTACGGGTGCGACAGAACTGACCGGACGGCGTTACATACCGGCAACGGGCGCGTCTTCACCGGTTTTCCCGGCACCGGCAGTATTGGCCCCAACCAATGACGCGTAGGCACCCGTAACAGGTGTCTCTACGCGCCTGCGTGGGAATCAATTCAAAGGGGGCCGGGCCATGTCACCGAACGCCGAGGTCGTCAACTTCCCCGCGGCCCGCCCGCGCAAGGTACTCATCCTCTCCTGGGAGTACCCGCCGGTGCTGGTCGGCGGGCTCGGCCGGCACGTGCACGCGCTCGCCACCGCGCTCGCCACCGCCGGGCACCAGGTCACGGTGGTCACCCGGCACGGCGAGGGCGCACCGGTCGAGGCGTACGTCGACGGCGTGCACGTGCTGCGCGCCCCGGAGGACCCGGTCGGCTTCCCGCTGGCCACCCCGAGTCTGCTGGCCTGGACGATGGCGTTCAACCACACGCTGACCCGGACCGCCCTGCGAGCCGCCCGGACCGCCGACTACGACGTGATCCACGCCCACGACTGGCTGGTCGCGCACACCGCGATCAACCTCGCCGACCACCTGGACATCCCGCTGGTCACCACGATCCACGCCACCGAGGCGGGCCGGCACCAGGGCTGGTTGCCGGACGAGATGAACCGGACCATCCACTCGGTCGAGCACTGGCTCGGCCACGAGTCGCACCGGGTGATCACCTGCTCCGGCTACATGCGCGACCAGGTGAAGGCGCTCTTCGGGCTCCCGGACGGGCACGTCGAGGTGGTGCCGAACGGGGTCGACGACCGGGCCTGGTCGGCCCAGCCCCGGGCGGTCGCCGCCGCCCGCAGGCGGTACGCCGGTGCCGGCCCGCTGGTCGGCTTCGCCGGGCGGCTGGTCTACGAGAAGGGCGTACAGCACCTGGTGCACGCCGTACCGAGACTGCGGGAGCGGCACCCGGAGCTGCGGGTGGTGATCGCCGGGGACGGGCCGTACCGGCAGGAGTTGCAGGACCAGGCGCACCGGCTCGGGCTGGACCGGAGCGTACGCTTCGCCGGGTTCATGACCGAGCGGCAGTTGCCGGCGGTGCTGGCGGCCACCGACGCCACGGTGGTGCCGAGCCTCTACGAGCCGTTCGGGATGGTCGCCCTGGAGGCGGCCGCCGCCGGGGCCCCGCTGGCGGTAGCCGCCACCGGCGGGCTGGCCGAGATCGTCGAGCCGGGGGTGACCGGGGTGACCTTCCCGCACAGCGACCCGGACGCGCTGGCCGGTGCCGTCGACTCGCTCCTCGGCGACGAGGTCTTCGCCCGCCGGGTGGCCCGCCGGGCCCGCACCATGGTCGCCGAACGGTACGGCTGGGCCAGCATCGCCGCCCGGACCGCCGCCGTCTACGCCAGCGCGGCGAACGCCGGCCCGGCGCCGCGGACCCGGGCCGGGGGCGGGACGGGGCGGATCGTCGTACCCGAGGGGAACCTGCTGGCCCTCGACGGCGCCGCCTGCTGACCCCCGCCGGATGCCCGCCGCGCACCGTCCCCGACCGGTGTCCATCCGCGAGAGTTGATGCGGGGAACACCGTCCGCTCGCTATCGTGTACGGCGGGTATCAGAGGGGACGCGGACGGTGTATCAGGAGCGGATCGCCGATCGTTACCTGCTGCTGCGCACCATCGGCGCGGGCGGGATGGGCTGGGTCTGGCTGGCCCAGGACGAGATGCTGCACCGCCTGGTCGCGGTGAAGCAGGTGGTGCCGCCGGACTGGATGACCCCGGACGAGCGCGACGAGGTGCGCTGCCGGACGCTGCGCGAGGCGCGGATCGCCGCCCGGCTCAACCACCCCAACGTGGTCCGGGTCTACGACGTGGTGCAGGACGGCGACTCCCCGTGGATCGTGATGGAGTACGTCCCGTCCCGCTCGGTCCAGCAGGTGCTGGACTCGGACGGACCGCTGTCGCCGGTGCGTACCGCCGAGGTCGGGTTGGCGGTGCTGGCCGCGCTGCGCGCCGCGCACTCCTCCGGGGTACTGCACCGGGACGTCAAGCCGCACAACGTGCTGATCGCCGAGGACGGCCGGGTGGTGCTCACCGACTTCGGGCTGGCCACCGTGGACGGTGGGGACGGGGCGCTGACCCGGGACGGCGTGGTGATCGGGTCACCGCAGTACGTCTCGCCGGAGCGGGCGGCGGACGGATCGTCCACCGTCGAGTCGGACCTCTGGTCGCTCGGCGCCACCCTCTACGCGGCGGTGGAGGGCCGGTCGCCGTACCGCCGACCGACCACGATGGCCACGCTGACCGCGCTGGCGGTGGCGCCGCCGGATCCGACCCGGCTGGCCGGTCCGCTCCGCCCGGTACTGGCCGGACTGCTCCGTCGCGATCCCCGGCAGCGCCTCACCGCCGACCAGGTGGAACGGATGCTGCGCAAGATCACCGATCCGCCGCCCCGCTCCGGCCGGTACCCGCTCGCCCTGGGCCGTGGTCTCGCCCGCCGGCCGCCGGTCGCCGGCCGGCCCGCCACGGAGGAGGCCCCGGCCGACGCTCCCCGACCGGCCCGGCGACGGCCGCCCAACCAGCGTGCGCAGCCGGACCGGCGCCCGCAGCCGAACCAGCGCGCCGCCTGGCCGGCGCAGCCGAACGGTCGGGGCCGGCCGGACGAGCAGGCCGAGCCGGACCCCTCGGCCAGCTCCGCCGGACTCTCGGAGCCGGACGCGGCGGCCGGCTCCGCCGGACCCTCCGAGCCGGACGCGGCGGCCAGCTCCACTGGACTCTCGGAGCCGGACGCGGCGGCCGGCTCCGCCGGACTCTCCGATCCCGACGGCTGGCCGGAGCCGGCCGGAGCGGATGTCGCGGAGCGGCTGCCGCACCCGGTCCGGGGTGTGCGGCGCGGTGCGGAGCCGGGACCGGATCCCGACCGGCCGGAACCGCCGGACCGGAGCCGCCGCCGACGGCGTCTCGGCGGGCCGGTCTCCCGGATCGGAGCCACCGCGCTGACCCTGACCCTGCTGGCCGGGCTGGGCACCGTCGTGGCGCTGCGGGCCAAGCGGACCGGCGAGGCCCCGCCGGAGGCGTCAGGCAGCCGACCGGCCGCGAAGGTGGGCCGGGCGTTCCCGTGTGCGCCGCCGCCGGAGCAGACCGTGCCGGTGACCCCCGCGCCGCGCCCGCCGGACGAACGGTTCGGCCTCGTCGAGCACTGGACCTGGTACACCGACGCGGCCGGCTTCCGGATCGCCGTACCGGTCGGCTGGCGCCGGTACACCGACGGCAGGGTGGTCTGCTTCCGGGAGCCGGTGATCGGCACCGGACGGATGATCACGATCGATCCCAGCACCCCGGCGACCCCGGACGGCGAGCGGTACTGGCTCGCGGAGGAGCGGCGGCTCATCGGCGCCGGCCTGCTGGCCGGGTACGAGCAGGTCGACATCGCGCCGCTGGACATCCGGGGCGGCGGGGCGATCTGGGAGTGCCGGTGGACCAACGCGCACGGCGTCCGGGTGCAGGCCGCCCGGATGCTGATCAACACGTCGGCCGGGCGGGCGTACACCGTCTCCTGGCTGACCCGGGAGTTCGACTGGGGCGTCAACCAGAGCTACCTGCGGATGGTGCAGACCAGCTTCCGGCCGGTCGGGTGAGCCCGGTCGTGCCCCGCCCCGGCGACACGCCGGAGTCCGGTTGCCGACACGGTTTTCCGAGGGTCGCCGCGCCGCCCGGAGCGTCCGGGCACGTTGCGGCGCGGACCACCGTTGACCTGCCCGGCGATCCGAGTCGAACACGCGTTTGACCACGCCCCCGCGAGGCGGTGGAGTGGACCGTGACGTCGGTGACAGCACTGTGGATCAAACGGTGATTGCCTAGCGATCTCCGGTTTGGCACAGTGTCGCCAGCCGTGCGGGATGTACCCGGGGGAGGATGCACGACGATGATGGGGCCATCCCATGCGCTGTCCGGTGCCGCGGTCTGGTTGGCCGGGTCCTGGGGACTGGACTACTTCGCCGGCTACGAGCAGTCGCCGCTGGCGATCGCGGTCGGCACGGCGGTCTGCGCGGGCGGGGCACTCTTCCCCGACCTCGACATGTCCGGCAAGGTCACCCGCAACCAGGGCGGCGCGACCGTCGCCCGCACCTTCGGCGTGGTCTCGCTCTTCTTCGCCGAGGTGATGGAGAAGATCTCCCTCGGCGTCTACCACGCCACCAAGCTGAGCAAGGATCCGCACCGGAGCAACGGGCACCGTACGCTGACCCACACGCTGCCGTTCACCTTCCTGGTCGGCTGGGGCACCACCGCGCTCTGCACCGCGTACGGCAAGTGGGCCGTGATCGGGATCCTCTTCTTCATGATCGGCCTGGCGCTGCGCGGGCTCTTCGACGAGTGGGCGAAGCGGGCCGGCTGGGTGATCGTGACCCTGGTGTCGCTGGCGGCGGCGTACTTCACCTTCCTGCACCTGCCCGGCGACCGGGGCTATCCGATGCTGGGGCTGGCGGTCGGGGTCGGCTGCTTCGTGCACATCATGGGCGACATCATCACCAGCAACGGGGTGCCGATCCTCTGGCCGGTGCCGATCAAGCGGCGGATGTGGATGATGATCGGCATCCCGAACAGGATCGCCGTCAAGGTGGGCGGCAAGGTGGAGACGATCGTGCTGCGCGGCGCCTTCACGGTGATCTCGATCCTCTCCGCGGTCGGCCTGGTCGCACCCTCCGTACTGGAGCGGTTCAACATCGAGGTCTGACCCGGGCGGCATCGGCGGAGCCGTCCCGGGTCGGGCCGGCGCCGCTGCCACCGGCCGGCCGGTGCCGCCACGACGGGTCGCGGCGGCACCGCCGGACTCAGACGGCGACCCGCTGGGCCGGGACCGGGACGGTCAGCCCCCAGGCGGCGAGCAGTTCCGGGGTGTTCGCCCGGCTGCCGTCCGCCACCGTGTCACAGGCGATGTCGACGATCTCGTCCTTGTGGGCCATCAGATAGGGCCGGGCCCCGACGTCGGCGTTGGCCAGCGCGGCGATCCCGGCCCAGTGCCGGCGACCGAAGAGCATCGGATAGCCGCGCAACCCGTCGTAGGTGGCGCAGACCAGGGCCTCCGGATAGGGCAGTGCCGCCACCCGGCGTACCGCCGCCTCGGTCAGCCCCGGCATGTCCACCGGGACCACCACGACCGCCTCGATCCGCCGGTCCGGTACGGCGTCCAGGCCGAGCCGGATCGACGAGCCGATCCCGGTACCCCAGGAGCGGTTCACCACCACCGTCGCCCCGGAGAGGTCGGCGGTGGCGCGTACCTGTTCGGCCGCGGCCCCGAGGACCACGACCAGCGGCCCGCAGCCCGCCGCCCGCATCGTGTCGAGTACCTGGTTCACCAGGGGTCGCTCCCCCTGGTGCAGCAACGCCTCCGGGCCGCCGATCCGGCGTCCCCCGCCCGCGGCGATGATCATTCCTGCGATCCGACTCAGCGCTGTCACCTTCCGCCGGTCGCGCGACCCCCGCCGCGCGCACAACGGTCCCAACGAGCGGACGGGACCCAGGTATCGGCACTAATCGGACCAATTCGCAACTATGCCGCATTTGCGTAACAGTCCACCACCGAGACGTCCAGCGGGAACCGTACCGGCGTCTCGCCGAAGAGCAGCCGCCCGGCCTGCCCCGCCGCCTCGTGCACCAGCCCCGCCACCTCGTCGGCCCGCTCCGCCGGACAGTGCACCAGCACCTCGTCGTGCTGGAAGAAGACCAGCTCCGGACGGCCCGCCCCCGGCTCGGCACCGAGCCCGGCCAACCCGTTGCGCAGCCCGGCGAGCAGGGTCAGCGCCCACTCCGCCGCCGTCGCCTGGATCACGAAGTTGCGGGTGAACCGGCCCCGGGCCCGAGCGGCGGCCCGGGCCCGCGGCCCGAACGGGTCGACGTCGGCCGACTCCACCACCGGCCCCTCCCCCTCCTCCGACTCCCGCACCGAGACCGAGGCGGGTGGACAGGTCCGCCCCAGCCACGACCGGACCAGCCCGCCACCCTCGCCGGTCCGGGCCGCCGCCTCGACGTACTCGAAGGCGGTCGGATAGCTGCGGCGCAACACCGCCAGCGCGGGGATCGCCTCGCCGCCGGTCTGGCCGTACATCGCGCCGAGCAGCGCCAGCTTGGCCCGGGCCCGGTCACCGCCGAAGCTCTCCCGGGCCAGCGCGGTGTAGAGGTCACCCGCGCCACCGGCGGCGGCGAGCCGGGCGTCCCCGGAGACCGCCGCCAACACCCTCGGCTCCAACTGGCCGGCGTCGGCGACCACGAACCGCCAGCCCGGATCGGCCAGCACCGCCCGCCGGACCACCTTCGGGATCTGCAACGCGCCGCCGCCCCGGGTCGCCCACCGCCCGGAGACCACCCCGGCCGGAACGTACTCCGGACGGAACCGGCCGTCCCGGACCCAGGCGTCCCGCCAGGCCCAGCCGTGCGCCGTCCAGATCCGGTAGAGCTCCTTGTATTCGAGCAGCAGCGGAACCGCCGGGTGGTCGATCCCGCGCAGCACCCAGGCGCGGGTGCTCGGCAGGTCGTAGCCGGCCCGGGCGAAGGCGCGGAGCAGCTCGGCGGGGGACTCGGCGTGCAGCTGGCGTACCCCGAAGGCGGCGGCGATCCGCGCGGAGAGCTCCGCCAGCCGGCGCGGCGGCCCGCCCACCGGCGACGGCTCGCCGAGCAGGTCGACCAGGAGCGCGTCGTGCACGTCGGCCCGCCACGGCAGCCCCGTCGCGCTCATCTCGGCGGCGATCAGGGCGCCCGCCGACTCGGCCGCGACCAGCAGCCGGAACCGACCGGGCTGCGGCGCCGCCGCGATCCGGGCCTGCTGGTCGGCGTGCACCCGGACCAGCGCGTCGATGCCGAGCGGCGGCGGCCCGGAGACCACCTCGAAGAGCGCGGCCTGCGCCGCACCGGGCGGCGCGGCGGCCCGGGGCGGCGGATCGGCCGGCACCGGCGCGCCGGTCAGCCGGGCCCACGCGGCGGCCAGGCCGCGCGGCTCCCCCCAGCGCCCGTCCCGGCCGAGCAGCAGCGCCTCGGTCAGCTCGACGTCGTGGCAGCGCTCCACCCGGTGACCCTGGCGCAGCAGCCCGGGATAGATCGCGGCGGTGGAGGCCCAGACCCAGCGGGGCCGGTCGGCCCGCTCCCGGGCCTCGACCGCCGCGCCGAGGTCGGCGACCCGCTCGACGCCTCCGGCGGGCCGGCCGTCCGGGTGCAGCGGCTGGAGCAGACCTCCGTCGCCGTCCTCGTCCCGGACCACCGCCACCAGCACGAAGACGATTCTGCCCGCACCGACCGACATCCCCCGCCGGCCGACCCCAGCCGGGCACTCCGGTGTACGCCCTGAGGGCGGAATTCGCCCTCTCCTGGTCAGCTCGTCCGTCGGCGCCGTCGTGTCGCCCGGATACGACCGCACCTCGTGGGAACCGGGTGAGCGGGGGTGCTCGACCGGCCTGTTCGGGTCACCGCCGCGCTCACCGGGTGCGGGCCGCCGCGCCGTCGCCCTCGTCGCGCAGCCGGGCGTGCAGGTGTACGTCGTGCCAGCCGTCCAGGTGCAGCATGGCCCGCCGCAGCGTCCCCTCGGTGCGGTAGCCCGCCTTGCCGGCCACCCGGCAGGAGGCCAGGTTCGCCATCGAGTGCAGCAGCACCAGCCGGTTCAGGCCCAGCACGTCGAAGCTCCACCGGGTCAGCGCCGAGACCGCCCGCCCGGCGACGCCACCGCCCCGCGCGCCGGGCAGCACCCAGTACGACAGTTCGGCGGTCGCCTCGACCAGCGAGACGTTGCGGAGCCCGACCTGACCGACCGGCCGGTCGGCCGACCCCTCGACGACCGCCCAGCTCGCGTCCGACTCCGCCGCCCAGCGGGCCGGCCACTGCGCCGTCCAGTCCCGCGCCTCGGCGTCGCTGTCCATCCGGCGCAGGTGCCACCGCTGGATCTCCGGACAGTCGAAGGCGGCCCGCACGGTGGCGGCGTCGTCCGCGCGCCAGGGCCGCAGGGTCAGCCCGCCGTCGGCGGTGAGCCGGGGCTGACGCATCGCCCGCAGCGAGTCGGCGGGCAGGGCCGGTGGGACCAGCAGTGGCATGCGTTCATGATGACTGGCCCGGCAGGATGCCGACCCGGCCCTCCAACATCGCCCGGGGATTCGGGCCCCGATCTCCTCGTGAGAGATCGGGGCCCGGTCTGCTGGGGCGCCCCGGCCGGTGCCGGTCCCTCGGGGTTCCCTGGCGAGCTGGTCGGCCGGGTTACTTGATCGCGCCGGCGGTGAGGCCGGACTGGATCTGCCGCTGGAAGATCGCGTAGACCAGGATCATCGGCAGGATCGCCATGGTCAGTGCGGCGAACAAGCCGGACCAGTCCGCCTCGTAGCCGGCGTTGACCGAGATGTCGGCGATGCCCTGGGTGAGCACCCACTTGTCCTCGGCGTTGGAGAGCAGCACCAGTGGCAACTGGTACTGCGACCACTGCCCGATGATGTTGAAGATCCCGACGCTGATCAGCCCCGGCTTCGCCATCGGCATCATCACCTGGAAGAAGAGCCGGGTGTGCGAGCAGCCGTCGATCATCCCCGCCTCGGCCACCGAGGTCGGCAGCGTCTTGAAGAACGCGGCCAGGAAGAAGACCGTGAACGGCAGCGAGTACGCGATGTAGACCAGGACCAGCCCGGTGTGCGTGTTGAGCAGGCCGAGGTTGTCCACCACGAAGAAGAGCGGCACCAGGGCGAGGAAGACCGGGAAGGCCAGCCCGGAGACGAAGAGGTAGTAGATCACCCGGTTGCCGACGAACTTGTAGCGGGCCAGCACGTACGCGGCCATCGAGCCCAGCAGCATGGTGCCGAAGACACCGCAGGAGACCACGATCACGCTGTTGACGAAGAACTTGCCGACCCGGGCCTGCGTCCAGGCGCGACCCCAGTTCTCCCAGCGCAGCTCGGCCGGGAGGGTCCACGGGCTGCTGAAGATCTCCGCGGTGTTCTTGAAGGAGGCCAGGAAGGTCCAGAGGATCGGGACGATCACGATCACCGCCCAGACCACCAGGGCCACGTGACCCAGGCTGGAGAGCAGCCGTACCTCGGACTTCACCCGACGGTCCCGGCCCTTGCCGGCCCCGGCGGCCGGCTTGCTGTGCACCGGCCCGGTCACCGGGCGCTCGGTCTGTGTCGTCATCTGGGGTCCCATCTCAGTACTCGATGCTCTCCCGCTTGGACACCCGCAGCGCGAGCGCCGCGAACGTGATGGTCAGGAAGAACAGCGCCACGCCCATCGCCGAGGCGTAACCGGCCCGGCCGTAGACGAAGGCGTTGCGGTAGATCTCCATCGCGAGCACCGTGGTGGCGCCGTCCGGGCCGCCGCTGTCGACGGAGAGCACCGCGACGATGGCGAAGGCGTCGAACGCGGCGATGCCGAGGTAGACCCAGGCCACCTGGAGGGTGTCCCAGAGCAGCGGCAGGGTCACCCGGAAGAAGAGCGTGACCTTCGTGGCCCCGTCGATCTCGGCGGCCTCGTAGATCTCGGTCGGGATCGACGCCATCCCGGCCGAGAAGAGCACCACGTAGAAGCCGACCGCCTGCCAGACCAGCACCCCGATGATCGACCAGAGGGCGAGGTTCGGGTTGATCAGGAAGAAGACCGGATCGAGCCCGATCTTCGTCAGTACGCCGTTGATCAGGCCGGACTCGTCCGGCCGGTAGACCATCTGGAACAGTACGGCGATGATCGCCACCGCTAGGACCTGGGGGAAGAAGAACACCACCCGGTAGAAGGCGGACCCCCGGACCCCGACCCGCTGCCCGCCCTTGCTGCCACCGCCGACGTTGAGCAGGAACGCGAAGAAGAGCGCGATGGCGATGGTGATCAGCGGCAGGGCAAGCAGCAGTATCCCGTGGTGTTGGACCGCCTTCCAGAAGGCCGTGTCGTTGAAGAGCCGCTGGAAGTTCTCGAACCCGATCCACTCCGGCGCGCCGATCCCCCGCCAGTTCGTCATCGCGAGCTGGAACGCCTGGGCGTACGGCGCGATCACGAAGACCGCGTAGATGGTGACCGGCAGGAAGAGAAAGCCGATCACGAACGGGTACTTGCCCTGCCGCATGATCACTCCATTCCGGTCGTCAGCGCGAGAACTTGGCGACGCTGCTGTCGCCCTTGATGGCGTCCGCACGCTTCTGGATCCGGTCGGCCCACTGCTCGGCGGTGGCGCGGCCGAACATCAGCTCGTTGGTCGCCGTCCGGGCCTCAGTGTCCAGCTCCTTGTACCAGTTGTCGAACATCATGTTGAAGACGTTCGCCCCGGCCGCCTTCAGCGCCGCCTGCGAGCTGGCCACGCCCGGCGGGAACGAGTAGCCCTCGCTGCCGGCCGGCACCACGGTGGCCGCCCCGACGGTCTCGGTGAAGCCCCGGGCACCCGCCTTGGAGAGCATCTGCCGCATGTACTCCATGCCACCGCGCGGGTTCTTGCTCTTGGCCGAGACGAAGTACCCCTCGCCGCCGGCCGCCCGGATCGCACCGGCCGGCAGCTTGTCCGCCGCGGTCAGGCTCGGCACCGGCATGAGCTGGTACTCGAAGCCGGCCGGCGTGTCCTTCTTCTGCTCGTTCTCCAGCCAGTCACCGCTGGGGTAGAAGGCGAGCTTGTACTGGTTCTGCCGAAGCTGCACGTCGGTGTGCTTGAGCCCCTCGAAGCTCTTGTCGCCGTACTTGGCGCCGATCTCGGCCCACGCCTTGGCGGACTGGATCACCGGCTCGGCCTTCCAGGCGTTCGGCTCCAGGTTGTCGATCGCCTTCAGCACGTCCGGCCCGCCGACCTTGGCGGCCTGGGTCAGGATCACGTTCCACATGTAGTAGGCGGCGTTCGCCCCGGCGTAGCCGAACGGGGTGATGCCCTTGGCCTTGATCTGGTCGCAGAGCGCGGTGAACTGCTCCCAGGTGGTCGGCACGGTCCAGCCGTTGTCCTTGAAGAGCTTGCCGGAGTACCAGATGCCGTAGACGGTGGAGACGTAGTAGAGCACGAACGGCTTGCGGCTGCCGTCCTTGGCGTTGAACATGCCCTGCTCGACCACGCCGGGGATGACGGTGTCCCGTACCTTCTTGTTCGGGTCGTCCACCGACGGCGCGTCCCACAGCTCGGTCAGGTCCTGGAGCTGGTTGTCGTTGACCAGGGCACCGAAGTCGAGGAACTTCTCGCCCGAGTTGTTGACGAACTCCGGCGGGTCACCGGCGGTGAACCGGGGCTGGAGCACCGTGGAGACCGCCTGGGTGGCCTGGTGCTTGATCTCCGCCTTCGGGAACGCCGTCTTGTAGAGCTTCTCGTGCACGTCGGTGGCGTACTTCTCGCCGTAGCCGCCGTTGAAGATGATCACCTCCAGCGCGGCGTCCTCCTTGACGCCGAGCGGGTTGGTGGCGCTCTTCTCCCCGGTCTCCTGCTCGGTGCTGCCCTCGTCGTCCCCGCCGGTGGCGCAGGCCCCGAGCAGTCCGGCGGCCGGGATGGTGAGCAGTCCGGCGGCGGCGGCCCGGCGCAGCACCGTACGGCGGCTGCTGCCCAGCGCCGCCGGCAGGTCCGGTCCGGTCATGGTCGACGGATCAACGCGGTCCGACGTGTTGTCGGAGGTTGCGGACATCTTCATCTCCTCAGTTGAGAATCGGGTCGGGCCAGCCGGACGACTCCGGATGACCGGGACCTGCCAGCGGTGCGGTTACTCGCTCCCGGGGGAGCGATCGGGCCGGGGTGGCCAGCGGCGGCCCCTGCCCGACGGGTCGGTGTCGGATGCGTGTCACGGCCGCGCCTCCTTGGTCGCCTTGTGCCCGCCCACCGCCCGGGCGGTCCGCTGGAAGGCGGCGTGCGCCCGGTCGTGGGTGCGTTGGGCGACGGCGATGTAGAGCAGGTCGAGCACGACGAGTTGCGGGTGCCGGGCGGAGAGCGCGTCCGGCCGGAAGGTGGTCGCCTGGCTGGCGGTGAGCAGCACGATGTCGGCCAGTTCGGCCAGCGGCGACCGGGGGAACCCGGTCAGCGCCACCGTGGTCGCGCCGTGGCTGCCCGCCTCGGCGAGGGTCTCGATGGTCTCGCGGGTCTGGCCGGTGTGCGAGATGCCCAGGGCGACGTCGCCCGTGCGGAGCAGCGCGGCCCCGGCCAACCCCTCGTGTACGTCGTTCCAGGCCCACGCCGCGACGCCGATGCGGTGCAGGCTGAACTGCATCTCGGTGCCGACCAGCCCGCTGCCGCTGGCGCCGAAGATGTTCACCCGGGCGGCTCCGGCGATCGCCTCGGCGGCCCGCTCGACCTCGGTCAGGTCCAGCAGCGCCGCCGTGTCGTGCATGGCCTGGGTGTCCGCCGCGATGATCTGGCCGAGCACCCGCTCCAGCGGGTCGGTCGGCTGGATCTCCCGGCCGATGTCGACGGTCCAGCCGGCGGTGTGCGCCCGGCCGGTCTCGGCGGCGATGCCGAGCCGCAGGTCGGCGTAGCCCTCGAAGCCCAGCGCCCGGCAGAACCGGGTGACGGTGGCCGGGGAGGTGCCACTGCGCTCCGCCAGCTCGACGATGGTGGCCCGGGCGGCGGCGGACGGGTCGCTGAGCACCTGCTCGGCGACCCGTTGCAGGGCACCGGTGAACTCGGTGAGCCGGGACCGGACCCGGAGCAGCACGCTGTCCGCGGACGAGAGCCCGGCGGCGGCCCGGCGGTCGCGCTCGGCGTCGACCACCGCGGTCCCCGCGATGGTGTCCGCCTCCTGCTCGACCATGGGCACGCCTTTCGGAAAAGGAAGTTAACTGTTAGTGGTAAAAGTTCTTACTAAGCCCCCCTCCTTGTCAAGACGATGGGTGAAGTTTTCAAACTGTTACCTGGGCGGCGCCGGTGCCGGACCGCCGAGGCTTGCCCCGGACAGCCGCACCGACCAGCATGGACGCCGATCGACTCCGCGGCGGGAAGGTGGTTGCCGGTCATGTCCGACGGCATGGTGGTGGGGCTCGACATCGGGGGCACCTCGACCCGGGCCACCGTGGTCTCGCTCTCCGGAGAGCGGCTCGGCACCGGGCTCGGCGGCGGTGGCAACCCGACCAGCCACGGCGCCGAGCGGGCCGCCGAACAGCTCCGGGTGGCGCTCACCGACGCCCTCGCCGAGATCGACCCGGGACTGGTCTGGGCCGGCGCCATGGGGCTGGCCGGAGCGGGTCGGCTGCTCGCCGACCCGGTCGGCCGGTTGGCCTTCGACCGGGTCTGGCAGGAGGTCGGGCTGCGCTGCCGGTACGACATCTTCGGCGACGCCCTCGTCGCGTACGCCTCGGGCACCGCCGAACCGGACGGCACGATCCTGATCGCCGGCACCGGGGCGATCGCCGCCGAGGTACGCGACATGGCGCTGGACCGGGTCGCCGACGGCCACGGCTGGCTGCTCGGCGACGCCGGCAGCGGCTTCTGGCTCGGTCGGGAGGCCGTCCGGCAGACGCTCGCCGACCTCGACCGGCACCGCCCACCCGGCCCGCTCGGCACCCTCGTGCTCACCGAGCTGCTCGGCTCGACACAGGTCGCCCCCCGGCCCCGGGACACCGTCGACATCCTGGTCCAGACGGTGACCCGGCGCCCCGCCGTCGAACTGGCCGCCCTCGCCCCGCTGGTGATCCGGGCCGACCGGGACGGCGACCCGGCGGCGACGGCGCTGCTCGCCGAGGCCGCCCGGCTGCTCGCCGGCAACGTCGAACGGATCCGGCCGGCCGGGTCGGACACCCCGATCGTGCTCGGCGGCGGACTGCTCACCGGCGACAACCCGCTGGCCGACGCCGTACGCCCGGCGCTGGCCGCGCGTTGGCCGGACGCGCCGCTGCACGGCGCCGGGGACGGCGCGCTCGGCGCCGCCTGGCTGGCCGCCCGGGCGCTCCCCGAGCTGACCGACCCGGCCGAGCTGCACCGCCGGCTGCTCGGCCCGGCCGCCGGCTGACCCGGGCGGCGCCCCGCCCCGACCCGACCCCGGCACGTCGTCCCCGGACCGTCCGCAGCCGCCGGCGCTATTTCAACTGGCCGGCGGTCAGCCCGGACTGGATCTGGCGCTGGAACAGCACGTAGACCGCCAGCACCGGCAGCATCCCGAGGGTGAGCCCGGCGAACAACCCGCTGAAGTCGCCCTGGTAGCCCTGGCTGACCGCCAACGCCGCGAGCCCCTGCGCGAGCACCCATTTCGACTCGTCCCCCTGCATCAGCACCTGCGGCAGGATGAACTGGTTCCACTGGCTGAGGAAGTTGAAGATCGCCACGCTGACCAGGCCCGGCTTGGCCATCGGCAGCATCACCCGGAAGAAGAGCCGGAAGTGCCCGCAGCCGTCGATCAGGGCCGCCTCGGCGACCGAGGTCGGCAGGGTCCGGAAGAACGCGGTCATGAAGAAGACCGTGAACGGCAGCGAGTAGGCGGCGTAGACCAGGATCAGCCCGACCCAGTTGTTGAAGAGCCCGGCGTTGCGGACCACGAAGAAGAGCGGCACCAGGGCGAGGAAGACCGGGAACATCATCCCGCCGACGAAGAGGTAGTAGAACACCTGCCGGTAGCGGAACTCGTAGCGGGCGAAGACGTACGCGGCGGCGGCGCCGAAGAGCATGGTCAGGGTCAGCGAGCCGGCCACCACGATGCCGCTGTTGAGGAAGTACTGCCCGATCCGGGCCTCGGTCCAGGCCCGCGCCCAGTTCTCGAAGCGCAGCGCGCCGGGCAGCCCCCACGGGTCGCTGAGGATCTCGCCGTCGCTCTTGAACGAGCTGACGACGACCCAGAGCAGCGGCAGGGTGGTCAGCAGCGCCCAGATCAGCAGGAAGCCGTGCGAGAAGACGTTCACCACGCCCAGCTCGCGGCGGGGTGGCCGGTCACCGGTGCCGGGCCGGCGGTCGGGGCCGACGGTGGGCGGAGCCGAGGCGGGGGTTTCCAGGGTCGTCACGAGTACTCGATTCGGTCCCGGCGGCTGGCCCGCAGCGCCAGTACCGCCACCGACAGGGTCAGGAAGAACATCACCACGCCGATCGCCGAGGCGTACCCGAACTTGGTCTCGCTGCCGAACGCCGTGTTGTACATCCGCAGGCCGATCACGTCGGAGGAGTGGTTGGGCCCGCCGTCGGTCATCTGCTGGATCAGGATGAACCCGTCCAGCGCGGCGATGGCCAGGTAGATCCAGGCGACCTGCACGGTGTCCCAGAGCAGCGGGATGGTGACCTTGGTCAGCGTGGTCCACCGGGAGGCGCCGTCGAGCATCACCGCCTCGTAGATGTCCTTCGGGATGGCCTGCATGGCCGCGCCGAAGAGCACCACGTAGAAGCCGACGTTGCTCCAGACCATCACCGCCAGCACCGCCCAGAAGGCGGTACGCGGATCGCCGAGCCAGGTCGGCGCGGGCAGCCCGATGCCGCGCAGCGTGGCGTTGAGCAGCCCGTTGTTGGGGTGGTAGACCTCCTTCCAGAGCAGCGCGATGATCACCACGGAGAGCACCTGCGGGAAGAAGTAGACCAGCTTGTACGCGCCGGAGCCGCGTACCCCGACCACCCCGGCGGTGCCGCGCCGGCCGCCCATGTTGAGCATGCTGGCGAAGAAGAGCCCCAGCCCGATGGTCAGGACCGGGAGCAGCGCCAGCAGGATCGCGTTGTTCTTGACCGCGTTCCACATCGCGCCGTCGCGCAGCAGGTTGGCGAAGTTCTCCATCCCGACGTAGTCGGCGCTGGCCGAGTAGCCCAGCCAGTTGGTGGTGGAGATCTGGAACGCCTGGAGGTACGGCGAGAGCACGAAGACGCCGTACAGCAGCAGCGGCGGCACCAGGAAGGTGATGATCAGCGGATACTTGCCATGTTTCACGGGACGAATCCTGCCCACTCCACGCGGGAAGACCTGTCCCCGCGACAACCGCGCCGAGGGGCCGACCGGGCACCGGCCGACCCCGCGACGACGACCCGACCGCCTACTGGCGCTTGTACTTCTTGATGCTGCTGTCCCCGGCGATCTGGTCGGCGCCCTTCTGGCACTGGTCCAGGAACTCCGCCGGGGTGGTCCGGCCGCTGAAGAACTCGCCGCAGGCGGCGTCCACCAGCTCGCGCTCCAGCTTGCGGTAGAAGTTGTTGTAGACCCAGTTGAAGCCGTTGCTGCCGGAGGCGTCCAGGGCCTTGACCACGGTGTTCAGCCCGAACGGCAGGTCGATGCCCTCGGTCGAGCCGGCCACCACGGTCAGGCTGGAGACCTTGCGGGTGAAGTCCTGGGCACCCTTCATCGAGAGCATGGTGCGCAGGTATTCCAGGCCGCCGGCCCGGTTCTTGGCCTTGGCCGGCACCATGAACGGCTCACCGGCGGTGCCGCGCATCGCCTCGAACGGCAGCTTGTCGCCGCTGCCGAGGCTGGGCGTCGGCGCGACGGACATGTTGAAGCCGGCCGGGGTGACCTTGGCCTGCTCGCTCTCCAGCCAGGAACCGCAGGAGATGAAGGCGGCCTTGCCCCGGCACCACTCGGTCTGCGACTGCACGTGGTCGAGGCCGGGCGAGCCGGGCATGATGAAGCCGTCCTTGACGATCTGGTACCAGGCGTCCGCCGCCGCCTTCATCGCCTCGGACTTCCAGGCGTTCGGCTCCAGGTTGTCGATCGCCTTCGCCACGTCCGGGCCGCCGAACTTGACCGCCGTGGAGATGACCGGCCAGCTCATGTAGCGGGGGTGCTTGCCGGCGTACGTCCAGGGGGCGATGCCGGCGGCCTTGATCTGCTTGCAGAGCGCGATGTGGTCGTCCCAGGTCTTCGGGTACTGCCAGCCCCGGTCGGCGAAGAGCTTGGTGGAGTACCAGATGCCGTACGCGGTGTACGCGTAGCTGAGCACCAGGAACTTCCCGTCGTACGACCCGACGTCCACCACGCCGGGCAGCAGGGTGTCCCGGACCTTCTTGCCGGGGATGTCGAGGCTGGGCGCGTCGAGCAGCTCGCCGAGGTCGGCCAGGGCGTTCTGCGAGACCAGGCCGTTGAAGTCGATCTGGCCGCCGCCGGAGTTGTTCACCACGTCCGGCGGGCTGCCGTCGACGAAGCGGGGCTGGAGGGTCTTGTTGATCTCCTGCGTGGCGGAGTGCTTGATCGTCGCCTTTGGATATTTCTCGGTGTACATCGCCTGGTGGGCTTTGGCATACTCTTCGCCAAAACCACCATTGAAGATGACCACCTCGAGCGGCGCGTCCTCCTTGACGCCGAGTGGGTTCTGCTCACTCTTCGTGCCTTCGAGCGACTCGCCGCCGCTGTTGTCGTCGTCGCCGCCGAGGGCACAACCGGTCAGCAGGCCGGTGGCGGGGACGGCCAGCAGGCCGGCCGCGGCGGTACGACGGAGGATGTCACGCCTCTTCATAGCTTCTCCTCGGATCCGGTCCAGGTGGACGCCACAGCCGGTGGAGGCGGCGCCCGCCAACGAGGCTCGGGGTCATCGGGTCGGGTGGTGCTGCTTCGACAGGTGGGACGACTTCGGCACTGGTGTTGTCTGCACGTGACGCTGTTGCTTGTCTTCACTTAACGGAAAGTTACTGAAGGATTCTTACGGAAGAGGGTGCCGGCAGCAAGCCCCGGCGGCCGAACCGTTACGGACCGGCAATCCACCCCGGCTTGCCGCATAGCGCGTCGGCGGCCCGACGGAGTAGATAGCCTGACCACATGCGCCGCCTGCGGGACCTCGCCGGCCGCACGCCCGCCGAGCGGGAGCGCTACGTCGACCTGCTCCGCGCGGTGGCGATCGTCCTGGTGGTGATCGGGCACTGGCTGATCGCCGTCCTCGACGACGACGCGGGGCGGTTGCGCGGCCACAACGCCCTGGAGGACATCACCTGGGCCCGGCCGGGCACCTGGTTCTTCCAGGTCATGCCGCTGTTCTTCCTGGTCGGCGGCTACGCCAACGCCGCCTCGCTGACCGGTCACCGGCGGCGGGGCGGCGACGCGGGCGGCTGGCTGACCGCCCGGAGCGGACGACTGATCCGGCCCACCACCGTACTGCTGGTGCTGCTCGCCCTCGCCGCACTCGGCGCCCGGCTGCTCGGCGCCGGCCCGCACCAGGTCCGCGAGGTCGTCTGGTACGCCACGGTGCCGCTCTGGTTCCTCTCCGCGTACCTCTGCGTGGTGCTGCTGACCCCGGTGATGTTCGCCCTGCACCAGCGGTACGGCCTGGTCGTCCCGGCGGTACTGCTCGGGCTGCTCGCCCTCGGGGACCTGGCCCGGCTGCTCGGCGAGGAGCGGCTGGGGTACGGCAACTTCCTCTTCGGCTGGCTCGCCATGCACCAGGTCGGGTTCGCCTGGCGGACCGGCACCCTGCCGATGCGCCCCCGGCTGGGCTGGCCGCTGCTGGTGGTCGGGCTCGCCGCGCTGCTGCTGCTCACCCTGGTCGGCCCGTACCCGACCAGCATGATCAACCAGCCGGACCAGCGGATCCAGAACATGTCGCCGCCGAGCCTGGCCCTGCTCGCCCTGGCCACCGCGCAGCTCGGACTGATCATGCTGCTCCGGGCCCGGGCCGAGCGCTGGCTGCACCGGACCCGCCCCTGGATGCTGGTCGTCGCGGTCAACTCGGTGGTGCTGACCATCTTCCTCTGGCACCTCACCGCCGTGATCCTGCTGGCCGGCGCGCTGGACGCGCTCGGTGCGCTGCCCACCCCACGGGTCGGCAGCACCACCTGGTGGCTCTGGCGGATCCCCTGGCTGATCATGCTGGCCGGGGTACTCGCGCTGCTGGTCGCCGTCTTCGGCCGGATCGAACTGCGCGGCTCCCGCCGCCCGTCCAGCCGGCCCCGGGCCATGCCGGCGGCGCTGTGCCGTACCCTCGCCCGTCCACTGCCCCGGCTGCTCCTCGTCGTGTTCGGCTTCGCCGCGACCGTGGTCGGGCTCTTCAGCAACAACGTCGCCCCGAAGAGCGGCGAATACCTGCTCGGCCTGCCGACCGGCGCGCTGGTCGCGTACCTGGTCGGCGCCGGACTGCTCCGGCTGCTCCGCTCGGTGCCCGCCGCCGCCTCGGCGGACCGGCCCCCCGGCTAGCCCGCCCGGTCCGCGACCGCGACCGCCTCGGCGTCGACCAGCGCGACGGCCCCGGCGAGGATCCCCAGCGCCTCCCGGGCCTCCTCCTCGGTCAGCGTCAGCGGCGGACCCATCCGCAGCACGTTGCCGTAGAGGCCGCCCTTGCCGACCAGCAGGCCGCCCCGCCGGCACTCCTCGAAGACCCGGTTGGTGGCCGCCGGATCGGGCTCGGTGCTGCCGGGCCGGACGAACTCGACGCCGAGCATCAGCCCCTTGCCGCGCACCTCGGCGACCACGGCGTGCCGGTCGGCCAGCTCGCGCAGCCCGGCGAGGAGCACCGCGCCGACCCGGGCGGCGTTGGCCTGGAGGTCGTGCGCGAGCAGGTAGTCCAGGACGGCGTTGCCGGCCGCCGTCGAGACGGGGTTGCCGCCGAAGGTGGAGAAGGAGACCGCGTGCACCTCGTCGAGCACCTCGGCCCGGCCGACCACCCCGGCCAGGGCGAAGCCGTTGCCGATGCCCTTGGCGAAGGTGAGCAGGTCCGGCGTGACGCCGTGCGCCTGGTAGCCCCAGAAGTGCTCGCCGGTCCGCCCCCACCCGGTCTGCACCTCGTCGGAGATGAGCAGGATGCCGGACTCGTCCAACACCTTCTTGTACGCGCCGAATAGCCCGTCCGGCGGGGCCACGAACCCGCCCACCCCCTGGATCGGCTCGGCGATCAGGCAGGCCACGTCCCCGCTGGTCTGGGTGGCCAGCACCTCGCGCAGGTCGTCGACGGCCGCCTCCACGTACTCGTCCGGGCCGAGCCGGGCCAGCAGGCCGCGCAGCCGGTCACCGGAGTGCAGCCAGCTCACCTGGAGCGGGTTGAGGCTGCTCGCCGACCAGCTCCGGTGCCCGGTGATCCCCATCGCCGCGTACGACCGGCCGTGGTAGCTGTTGCGCACCGCCAGGATCTGGTTCGACCGCCGGTGGTTGGTGGCGACCAGCAGCGCCGCCTCGTTCGCCTCGGTGCCGGAGTTGGTGAAGAAGACCCGGGCGTCCGGGATGCCGGAGAGCGCGGCGATCTTCTCGGCCAGCTCCACCTGCTGCCGGATCAGATAGAGGGTCGAGGTGTGCACCACCCCGGTGTCGAGCTGGCGGCGCACCGCCTCGTTCACCTCGGCGACGTCGTAGCCGAGCATGTTCGTCAGCACACCGCCGAAGAAGTCCAGGTAACCGCGCCCCTGCGCGTCGGTGACCCGGCGACCGGATCCGGCGACGATCTCGATCGGCTCGGCGTAGTACAGCGGCATCCAGGACGGCATCACGGCCCGGTGCCGCGCCAGCAGATCGTCGGTGGTCATGGTTCTCACACCCCTCGCCGGTGGGAACGCGGACTCCTGCACGCTCCCACCGCGCGGGGACACCCGGCAACTGCCACCCTGTCGGGCAACGGCGCCCGGACATTGACATGCCGTCAACTGAGAGTTGATTACTCTTGAGATGCTGTCAACTGAGAGTTGATTACTATTGCCTGTGCCCAACGGACAGCTCCGGCGGATGGACGCCTTCTCCTTTCCGGCCCACTCCTTCGACCCGGCCACCGGCCAGGCCGCCCTCGAATACGCGCTGACCGGCCCGGACGGCGAGCTGCGGTTCACCGAGCTGATCACCTTCCCCGAGCCGGAGACGCCGCCGACGCCGGAGACCCTGGCCACCTTCGGCCGGGTGCTGGAGCTGCTGCACCTGGTCGCCGGGGTGAGCTACTACAAGGCCGCCGCACCGCCCCGGCTGGTCCTGCCGGCGCCGCTGGGCGCCGAGGCCGCCGCGCTGGTCACCGCCGTCTACACCGCCGGCCTCGCCGAGTACGCCTACCGCAACGACCTGCCGCACGTGCTGGAGCTGACCCCCGAGCTGCCGCCGGGCCGGGTCACCGAGCCGACCTGGTGGGACAACTCGGACCGCCGGCCGCTCTCCACGGTGGGTGGCGGCAAGGACTCGATCGTCAGCCTGGAGGCGCTGCGCCGGGCCGGCTTCGACCCCGTCCCCTTCTCGGTCAACCCCAACCACATCATCGTCAGCGTCAACGAGGCGTCCGGGCTCACCCCGCTGGCCGCCCGGCGCCGGCTCGACCCGGCGCTGATCGAACTGAACGCGGCCGGGGCCCGCAACGGGCACATCCCGGTCACCGCGATCAACTCGCTGATCGCGGTCGGCACCGCCGTACTGCACGGGCTCGGTCCGGTGGTGATGTCGAACGAGCGCTCGGCCTCCGACCCGAACCTCGTCTGGCACGGCGTCGAGGTCAACCACCAGTGGTCCAAGGGGGTCGAGGCGGAGGGGCTGCTCCGGGCGGCGCTGGCCGGGCACGCCGGGCTGACCGAGCCGTACTTCTCGCTGCTGCGCCAGCTCTCCGAACTGCACATCGCCCGGCTCTTCGCCCAGTTCAGCCGCTACGACGACGTGGTGACGAGCTGCAACGCCGCGTTCAAGCTGAGCGACCCGAGCGACCGGTGGTGCGGAAACTGCCCGAAGTGCCGGTTCATCTTCCTGGCCCTGGCCCCGTTCATGCCCCGGGCCCGACTGGTGCAGATCTTCGGCGCCGACCTGCTCGCCGACCCGGCCCAGGCGCCCGGCTATCTCGAACTGCTCGGCATCGACGCGCACAAGCCGTTCGAGTGCGTCGGCGAGGTCGAGGAGTCGGTGGTGGCGCTCGGCCTGGTCGCCGAGCACCCGGACTGGCGGGACGCCGCCGTGGTCCGTACGCTGCTCGACGCCGTACCGGCCGAAGCCTGGACGGCCGCGAACGCCACCGACGTCTTCACCCCGGCCGGCCCGCACTTCGTCCCGCCGACGTACGCCAAGGCGCTGACCGCGATCTCCTGAGCCGGGGCGACCTGGCCGGTCAGCCGTCCCGGACGGCGTCCAGGGCGAGCAGGGCGACGTGCAGCGACAGGCAGTCGTCGACCGAGTCCAGGTCGACCCGGAGGATCCGGGAGATCCGGGCCAGCCGCTCGTAGAACGCCGGCCGGGACAGGTGCGCCGCCGCGGCGGCGGCCGACTTGTTCCGGCCGCTGGCCAGATAGCCGCGCAGGGTGCCGAGCAACTGCTCACGGGGGTGCTCGGCGTCGTGGGTCAGCAGCGGCCCGAGTTCGCGTTCGACGAAGGTCTGCAGCCTCGGCTCGTCCCGGAGCAGGTGCAGCAGCCCGGCCAGCCCGACCTGGGGCAGCCGGTAGACCGGCAGGTCCCGTCGACCCCGACGGGCGGCGTCGGCGACCTGCCGGGCCTCGATCAGCGAGCGCCGGGCCTCCCGTACGGTGCCGACGCCCGAGCCGGCCGCCACGATCACCGCGCCCGGCGCCCCGTACGCCCGCCCGGCGGTCGGGCCGGCGTCCAGGCGTACCCGGTCCAGGGCCGCCGCGAAGGCGGCCAGGGCGGGCTCCTCCTCCCCGGCGTCCCGCAGCGCCAGCACGGCACCGACCGCCTGGTCGTCCACGGTGCTGGCCAGCCCGCTCAGGTCGGCGTCCCGGAGCGCCTGGCTGACCGCCTCGGCCAGGTCCCGCAGCCGGGCCTGGCCGGCCGGGCCGCCCGCCGCCGCGCCCGCGCCCGCGCCCGCCTCGTCGGCGCGGTACCGGACCACCACCCCGACCAGATGCCGGCGGTCCAGCGGTACCCCGAGGGCGCGGGCCCGCAGCGCCACCTCGTCCACCGGCCGGGTGTGGTCGAGCAGCGCGGTGAGCAGGGTGCGGTGGATCTGCCGTTCCAGCCCCTCGGCGTCCCGCCGGATCAGCCGGCCCAGCGCCAGGGTGGAGGCGGCCCGCTCGATCAGGATCGTCAACCGGGTCGGTGGACTGCCCGGCGCGGTGGCCGACAGCTCGCCGCTCGGCCAGCGCAGCAGCAGCCGCCCCCAGTCCTGCCCCCGGGCGCCGACCGTGGTGCAGAGCCAGCCGGCGTCCGGGTCGTAGCCGGTGCGGCCGGTCGGGCGGATCCGCCGGGAGTGCTGCTCCCAGCCCCGCAGCAGCAGTTCGGCGCTCTCCCCCGCCGGGTCGTACGCCAGCACCTGCCGGGAGAGGTTCTCGAGGATCACCGGACAGCCGGCCAGTACGGCGGCCTGCCTGAGCACCTCGGCCGGCTCGGCGCCCTCGACGGAAAGCTCGGTGAAGCGCTGGTGGATCTCCTCGGTCGCCCGCAGCTCGGTGAGCTGGGCGTCGACGATCAACCCGTGCACCGCCTCGGTGATCCGGACGAACGGCGTCACCCGGCAGAGTTCGACCAGCGGCAGGTTGCGGCGCTCGGCGGCGGCGACCATCGCCCGGGGGACCGCCGCCGGATAGCGCCGGCCGAGTTCGACCACGAGTCCGGAGACCCCGACGTCGGCCAGCTCGCCGATGAAGGCGCGCAGCCCGGGGTCGTCGCCGGGCAGGCCGATGCCGGTGGTGAGCACGAGTTCTCCCCCGCTGAGCAGGGAGGCGATGTCCGGCACCTCGGCGGCGTGCACCCACCGTACGGGCCGGTCCAGCCCGGCCGTACCGGCGACCACCCGGGGGCCGCCGTGCCGGACCGGGTCCAGGGCCAGCACCTCACGCACGGTAGGAAACACGCGCTCGACGGTACCGCCCGGCGCGGGTCGGCCCGGCGCCCGCGCCGCCCCCGGTCGGGCGGCGGCTACGGCGCCGGGGAGGGCGGGCTGCCGACCGGGCCGGGCGGATCAGGCGGACGTTTCCGCGCGGAGCTGCCGGAAGAACGCCCGGATGTCGTCGACCAGCAGGTCCGGCGTCTCCATCGCGGCGAAGTGCCCGCCCCGGTCGAACTCCGTCCATCGCACGATGTTGTTGGTCCGTTCGGCGATGTGCCGCAGGGGAATGAAGTTGTCCCGGGGGAAGGCGGCCAGCGCGGTCGGTGCGGCCGACGGCTCCGGCGGCGAACCCCAGTAGGCGGCATGCGCCCGTTCGTAGTAGATGCGGGCGGACGAGCCGGCCGTTCCGGTGAGCCAGTAGAGCATGACGTTGGTGAGCAGGTGGTCGCGGCTCACGGCGTCCTCCGGCCGGGTGGACGAGTCCGTCCACTCCTTGAACTTCTCCGCGATCCAGGCCAACTGCCCGACCGGGGAGTCGGTCAGGCCGTAGGCGAGCGTCTGCGGCCGGGTGGACTGGATGGCCGCATAGCCGCCGCTGTCCCGGTCCCACCGTTGGGTCCGCCGCCACGAGGCCAGCGTCCGCTCCCGTTCCGCCGGGCTCAGCGTGCCGAGCAGGTCGGCGTCCGGTTCCTCGGTCACGGCCGAGCCCGGCAGCAGGTTCAGGTGTACGCCGATGACGTGTTCGGTCGCGGTACGTCCGATTTCACGGGAGATGACCGAGCCCCAGTCGCCGCCCTGCACGCCGTACCGCTGATAGCCGAGCCGCCGCATCAGTTCGGCGAATGCGGCGGCCATCCGCCGGAACTCCCATCCGGGCTCCCGGGTCGGCCCGGAGAAGCCGAACCCCGGGATGCTCGGCATGACCAGGTGGAAGGCGTCGGACGGGTCGCCGCCGTGGGCCCGCGGATCGGTCAGCGGCCCGGCGATCTCGGTGAACTCCACGATCGAGCCCGGCCAGCCGTGCGTGATGAGCAGCGGCGTCGCGCCCGGCTCCGGAGACCGGAGGTGCGCGAGGTGGATGTCGGCCCCGTCGATCGTGGTGACGAACTGTGGCCACTCGTTGAGCCTGGCCTCCGCGCCGCGCCAGTCGTACTCGTGCCGCCAGTACCGCACCAGGTCCGTCAGGTAGTCGCGCGGGACGCCGTACTCCCAGCCCACCCCGGGCAGCTGGTCGGGCCACCGGGTGCGATCGAGCCTCTCGTACAGGTCGTCGAGATCTGCCTGCGGAACGTCGACCCGGAAGGGATGGAGGCGCTGGTCAGGGGAGATGGTCACGACTGCGCATACTATGCTCCGTTTCGTCGGGCGACCGGGTGTCGTACGTCTCGTCGCCCCGCCGGCCGCCCGCCGTCGCGGGCCTCAGAGCGGATCGTCGCGACCCAGCTCCCAGAAGGCGACCGCGGCCGCGGCGGCCACGTTCAGCGAGTCCACTCCGCGCCGCATCGGGACGACCACCCGGACGTCGCTGGCCGCCTGCGCCGCCGGGGTGAGGCCGGGGCCTTCGGCCCCGAGGAGCAGCGCCGCCCGCGCACGCTGGGCCGGGGTGAGCCGCTGGATCGGTACGGCGTCCGGGGCCGGCGTCATGGCGAGCACGGTGAAGCCGGCCTCGCGTACCTCGTCCAGGCCCGCCGGCCAGCGTTCGAGCTTGGCGTACGGCACCGCGAAGACCTCCCCCATGCTGACCCGTACGCTGCGCCGGTAGAGCGGGTCGGCGCAGGTGGGCGAGAGCAGCACCGCGTCGACGCCGAGCGCGGCGGCGCCCCGGAAGATCGCCCCGACGTTGGTGTGGTTGTTGACGTCCTCCAGCACCACCACCCGGCGGGCGTCCCGGAGCACCTCCGCGACGGTCGGCAGCTCCCGCCGGTGGAACGAGCCGAGTACGCCCCGGTGCACGTGGAAGCCGGTGGCCCGCTCCAGCACGGCCGGGCTGGCCGCGTAGACGGGTGCGTCGCCGGTTGCCAGGTCACCGAGCTGGTCGACCCGTTTCGCGTCGACCAGGTAGGAGCGCGGCCGGTAGCCGGCCCGGAGCGCCCGGCGGAGTACGAGTTCGCCCTCGGCGATGAAGAGCCCGTTCGGCGGCTCCCACCGGGTACGCAGCTCGACGTCGGTGAGCGCCCGGTAGTCGGCGATCCGGGGGTCCTCCGGATCGGTGATCACTTCGGCGTGCAGGGTCGTCGGCGCGTCGGACACGGCGCCGATTCTTCCCCGTCCCCGGGCCGCCGTTCGGCCGACCCCGACAGGTAGGAGATTTCCTACCCTTGACTGGTAGGACGTCGCCTACCTATTGTTGCCGCATGACTGTCAGGCAGGCCCGCCGTGGCTGAGATCGACGTCTTCACCGCGGTCGCCAACCCGACCCGGCGGCAACTGCTCGGCCTGCTGCTCGACCGGGGCGAGCGGCCGGTGCAGGAGCTGGCCGAGCACTTCGACATGCGCCGGCCGAGTCTCTCGGAGCACCTGCGGGTGCTCAGGGACGCCGGCCTGGTGGTCGAGCGCCGGTCGGGCCGGCAACGGCTCTATTCGCTGCGGCCGGAGCCGCTGCGGGACGTGGCCGAGTGGCTGACGCCGTACGAGCGGTTCTGGCGGCAGAAGCTCACCGGGCTGCGCGATCTCCTCGACGCGATGGGCGTCGAGGAGGGTGCCGACGGCCCGGGGCAGGCCGGGGCCACCACCACCGAACAGAGCCGGGCTTCCGGCGAGCAGGAGGGGAAACGACGATGACCGAACGCGGCGTGATCCGGGCCGACCAGTATCTCGCGCATCCACCCGGTCGGGTCTGGCGCGCGCTCACCGAGCCCGAGCTGCTGGCCCGGTGGTTCATGCCGAACGACTTCAAGGCGGTGCCGGGACACCGGTTCACCTTCCAGACCATGGCCCGGCCGGACCAGGAATTCGACGGCGTGGTGCACGGCGAGGTGCTCGACGTCGAGCCGGAGTCGCTGCTCCGGCTCTCCTGGACCGGCGGACACCTGGACACCACCGTCACCTGGACGCTGGCCGCCGAGGGGCGGGGCACCCGGCTCTTCGTCGAACATGCCGGGTTCGACCCCGACGACCCGATCCAGCAGCGCGCCTTCGCCATCATGGACGGTGGTTGGCGCGGCATGGTCTTCCGCCGGCTGGCGGAGCTGCTGGCCGAGCCGGACGGCACCCCGGCCAGCGAACCGGCCGGATAGCTCCACCCAGGACGAAGCGGACAGTCCGCCCGGGACCGGACCCGGGGTGGGTGGGTTGATCAGGACGGGGCGGGGCCGGTCGTGGCGGGGCCGAGCCCGCCACCCGCCGGTGTGACGCCGAGGCCGCCGCCGGAGACCCGGGCCGCCACCGCACCGGCCGTACCGGGGCGGGTCAGCGCGGCCCGGCCGACCGGCGGCACCAGCCGCCGGGCCCGCCAGGCGATCCCGATCCCGGCGGCGAGCACCAACATCGCGCCGAGGGCGTGCAGCGCCGACGCCAGCATCCCGCCGACGCCGAGCAGCGGCGCCGCGATCATCAGCAGTACGCCGTCGGACCGGCTGAACACCCCGGAGCGGTACAGCGCCAGCCCGGCCAGCCACCAGCCGAGGGAGTAGAGCAGCCCGCCGCAGACGGCGATGACCTGACCGGCCCTGCCGAACGTCGCCGTCGGGTCGGGCAGACCGCCGAACGGGAGTACCAGCATCGTGCCGGCGACCGCGACCAGCAGGCCGGCCGTGCCGGTGCCCCGGGTGCGGGTGCTGACCAGCAGGCTGGCCAGCGCCATCAGCCCGAGCAGGCCGAGCCAGAGCGCACCGATCCAGCCGAGCAGGTGCGCCGGACGCTGCTGGGTGAGGAACGGCGCGTCACCGGCACCGACCAGGGTCACCGAACCGTACACAATGGCGTAACCGGGCAGTGACCAGACGGCGAGCCGGGCCATCCGGCGCAACGACCAGGCCCAGCTCGCGTCGCTGGCCGGTTCGTCGCCGCCTCGCTCCACCACGAACGGCAGGAAGGCCAGGCCGCCGTACGGCCAGCGTCCGGAGGCCGGAGCCACGGTGCCCGGTCCGGTGCCGGCTGTCCGCTTCGGCACCGTCCGGGCATCGGGAGGCGCGGGATCACGCTTGGGGTTCGAGGGGTGGTTTTCCGATTTCGAGGGGTGGATCACGCGCGTCACCTCGCTCAACACTGCGCGGGCGGCGCGGACGCGATCCGCTTCGACGCCCCGCTCCTGCACGCCAGTCGCTAGACCGATCGTGTCAGGTGCCGGGGCGCCGCGCGGACGCTTTGCCGGAATAGGCCGAGCCGCCGCCGGGCGGAATGCCCGACGGCGGCCGGTGTTCCTTCGCTCCAGGACCTGGAACCCGGTCAGCCCCGTTCGGGCTGCCTGTCCACATCGGAGTCGCCGAGCAGGCTGGCCGGCGGGACCGGCTCCGGCGCCGGCAGCCCCTGCGCGGGCCGCGACGTCACCTGCGCCTCCGCGGCGCGTACCTCGGCGTTGACCTCCTGGGCCGCCGCCGCGGCGGCCTGGGCCGCCTCCGCCGCCTCGCGCTCGACCGCGCCGGAGTCGACGTTCGCCCGGGGCTCGTCGCCGACCATCTGGCTGAGTCCGCCCAGCGCGCCGCCGAGCCCTTCGAGCGCCTTGTTCAGCTCGGCGGGCACGATCCAGACCTTGTTGGCGGTCCCGTTGGCGATCTGCGGCAGCGCCTGGAGGTACTGGTAGGCCAGCACCTTCTGGCTCGGGTTCGCCTGGTGGATCGCGTCGAAGACCGTACGGATCGCCTTGGCCTGTCCCTCCGCCTGGAGGATCCGGGCCTGCCGGTCACCGTCGGCGCGGAGCACCGCGGCCTGCTTCTCACCCTCGGCGGAGAGGATCTGCGACTGCTTGTGTCCCTCGGCGTTGAGGATCGCGGCCCGGCGGTCCCGCTCGGCGCGCATCTGCTTCTCCATCGAGTCCCGGATGCTCGGCGGCGGCTCGATGGCCTTGATCTCCACCCGGGTCACCTTGATGCCCCAGCGTCCGGTCGTCTCGTCCAGCACCCCGGAGAGGTGCCGGTTGATCTCCTCGCGGCTGGTCAGCGCCCGCTCCAGGTCGAGCGAACCGATGACGTTACGCAGGGTGGTGACCGTCAACTGCTCGATCGCCTGGAGGAAGTTCGAGATCTCGTAGGTGGCCTTCACCGAGTCGACGACCTTGAAGTAGAGCACGGTGTCGATCGAGACGACCAGGTTGTCCGAGGTGATCACGGGCTGGGGCGGGAAGCTGACCACCTGCTCCCGCATGTCGACCTTGGTGCGTACCGCGTCGACGAACGGGACCAGAAGGTTGAGGCCGGGATGGAGCGTGCGCTTGTACTTCCCGAGCCGCTCGACCACGTCCTGACGCTGCTGCGGGACGATCCGCACCGCCCGAATCAGCGTGACCACCACGATCAGGGCCACGGCGGCCAACAATATGCCCATCACAGTATCCACACCGCTCACCTCTTTGTATCGGGCTGCTCATCGGAAGCGAAATCTTCGTGCCACACCAGCGCGGTCACGCCCTTGACCTCGATCACCCGCACCCGGTCGCCGGGGGCGAACACCTGGGTCGCATCGTAGGAACGGGCGGTCCAGATCTCACCATCGATCTTCACCACTCCGCTGTTGGCGTCCACCCGTTCGAGCACCAGCGCGGTGCTCCCGGCAATCGCCTGCACGCCGAACGGCTGCTCGTCGCCGGCCAGCGCGGACTGGCGGTGTCGTTGGATGACCGGGCGGGCAAAGACCAGGGTCAACGCCGAGACGGCGGCGAAGACCACCGCCTGGAGGGCGAACGGCGCGCCGAGGGCGGCCGCACCGGCCGCGGCGAACGCCCCGACCCCGAACATGACGAGGAAGAGGGTCGTCGTAAAGATCTCCGCGACCACCAGCACGACGCCCAATACGATCCACAGGAGCGGCTCCACACATCGATCCTGGCACGCTCACGCTCTACCGGCGAACTCGCGATCGACGCACATAAGATCTCGTATGCCAGGAACGGGCGAATCCGCCCGTCCGGCGCCGCGCTCCGGCCCGGTTCCGCCCCGACGGTCCGGTTCGGATAATTCAGTCCGGTTCCCGTACCCGAGCCGAGGAGGCAGCCCCGTGGCCACCCTGTCGCCGGAGACCGGCCTACCGCCGGAGACCGCCCGCCGGATCGACGCGCTCGTCGCCGAGACCCAGGCCACCGGCCGGGCGCCGTCGCTGATCCTCGGGGTGTTCCGGGCCCCGACCGCCGCCGGCACGGCTTCGGAGGGCGGGCTCGTGCACGTCGCCACGGCCGGCGAGACCCCGTCGCCGGATCCGGACATCCAGTACCGGATCGGCTCGATCACCAAGACGATGACCGCGGTACTGCTGCTCCGCCAGCGTGACGAGGGGCTGCTCGACCTGGACGACCCGCTGGACCGACACCTGCCCGGCAACCCGCTCGGCGCCGTCCGGCTGCGTCAACTCCTCGGCCACGCCGCCGGCCTGCAACGCGAACCGGACGGCGAGTGGTGGGAACGCTCCGCCGGTGCCGACCTGGAGACCCTGCTGGCCGGTCTGACCAGCGACAAACTGGCCTTTCCGGCACACCGCACCTTCCACTACTCCAACCTCGCGTACGGGCTGCTCGGGGCGGTACTGGAACGGGTCACCGGCGAGACGTGGTGGAAACTCGTCCGGTCCCGGCTGCTCGATCCACTGGGGATGGTGCGCACCTCCTACCAGCCGGCCGAGCCGTACGCCCGAGGCTACGTGGTACATCCCTGGCACGACACGCTGCGCGAGGAGCCGCGTACCGACACCGGGGCGATGGCGCCGGCCGGGCAGCTCTGGGCCAGCCTGGCCGACCTGGCCCGCTGGGGCGGCTTCCTCGCCGCCCCGGATCCGGAGATCCTCGCCCCGGACACCCTGGCCGAAATGTGCGTTCCGGTGGCGATGGCCGACCCGGACTCCTGGACCGCCGGCTACGGGCTCGGCGTGGAACTGCACCGGGTCGGCGACCGGGTGTACGCCGGGCACGGCGGCTCGATGCCCGGCTACGTGGCCACGGTCTCGGTGCACCGGCCGTCCGGCACCGGCGTGGTCGGCTTCGCCAACGCGTACGGGCTGCGCCTCGGATCGCTGCCGCTGCTCGGCCGGCAGGTGCTCGGTACGGTGCTCGACGCCGTACCCCGGCCGGTTCGGCCCTGGCGTCCGGCGACCGCGCCGCCGGAGGCACGGATCGCCGAGTTGACCGGCCGCTGGTGGTGGATGGGGCGCGAGTTCCAAGTCTCCTGGCACCCGAGCGCCGAGGAACTGGTTTTCACCCAGTTGCCGGCCGGGGCCGTCCCGCACTGGCGGTTCGGCCGGGACGCCACCGGCCGCTGGCGGGGCCGCTCCGGCATGAACGACGGCGAGATCCTCACCGTCCGGCGCGACCCGGCCGGCGCGGCCACCGCCCTGGAGATCGCCACCTTCGTCTTCACCCGCGACCCCGACGACCTCGGCTGACCCGCACCCCGGCCGCACCACCGGTTTCACGGCGCGGACGGGACCCGTTTCAGGGCGCGGACGGGACCGTGACGAAGTCGATGAGCCGTTCCATCGCGTTGATCAGGGGTGTCTCCACGTCGTGGAAGCTGTCGACCCGGGCGAGGATGCGCCGCCACATCTCGGCCGGCTCGGCCACCCCGAGGGCGGCACAGACGCCCTCCTTCCACGGCCGTCCCGGCGGCACCACCGGCCACGCCCGGATGCCGAGCGCCGACGGCTTCACCGCCTGCCACACGTCGACGTACGGGTGGCCGGTGACCAGCACGTTCGGCGAGGTGACCGCCGCGACGATCCGGCTCTCCTTCGAGCCGGGCACCAGGTGGTCGACGAGTACGCCCAACCGTCGTCCGGGACCGGGGCCGAACTCACGGACCCGTTGCGCGAGTTCGTCGATGCCGTCCAGCGGCTCCACCACCACGCCCTCGATCCGCAGGTCGTCGCCCCAGATCCGCTCCACCAGCGCCGCGTCGTGCACGCCCTCCACCCAGATCCGGCTGGCCTTGGCCACCTGGGCGGGTACCCCGGCCACCGCCACCGATCCGGAGGCGGTCCGCCGGCGCGGCGCCGGTGCCGCCGACGGTGCCGGCCGGCGCAGCGTCACCGGTTGCCCGTCGAGCAGGAACGCCGCCGGCAGCAGCGGGAAGTTCCGGCGCCGGCCGTGCCGGTCCTCCAACACCACCGCACCGGACTCGAAACCCACCACCGCGCCGCAAAACCCCGAGTCGGCGTCCTCCAGCACCAGATCGGCCTCGGCCGGCACCTCGGGCACCACCCTGCGCCGCCGCCAGTCCCCGGCGAGCACGTCGTCGCCGTACATCCTCCCCATGGGAGGCGACGCTAGCCGGCGTCGGCCGCCGAGCGGGGTTGACGCGCCGCCGGGCCGGCACCCGAGACAGCCGGCGCGGGAAGCACGTACCCTAGCCGCATGTCCCCCGCAACGGGCGCGGCGACTCTCGTGGCGCGCCGGTCCAGCCGCTTCGTGGCCTGGGTACGCGCATGGCGTGCCGGGCTGGTGCCCTACGACGAGATCGCCGACGAGATCGCCGGTGGCGAGGAGCACCTCGTCGCCGACGCCCCCGGCGCCTGGACCGACATACCGCTGCGCGACGCGCTCTGCGCCTTCTCCAAGCTCTCCCCCGACGAGATCCGGCTGGTGCTGCCCGCCCCGGGCGATCCACGCGGGCTGCCCGGTCCGGGCCCGTTCGCCTCGGCGGCCCTGCTGGCCGGCGAGGCGGTGGTGGCCCGTGGCCTGGGCGTGATTCCCGAGGTACGCACGCACACCAGCGGGTCCGGCGTGACGTTCGAGACGGTGCTGTGGCGGGTCTATCCGCTGCCGGAGACCGCTCCGGCCGCCTCGCTCGGCAGTCCCGGCGCGGCCGAGGCCGAGGCCGAGCTGGCGGTGACCCTCGCCGAGGCGACCGCGGCGCTGACCCGGCTCGACGTCGCGCAGTGGCGCCCCGAGCTGGCCGGTGCGCTCGCCGCGCTGCGCCGCCCGGACAACGGAATGGACCTGCCGCCCGGCTTCGATCCGCGCTCCCGCCGGCTGTTCGCCCGGGCCAGCGTGCTGGACCAGGTGCTGGCGCTGGCCGAGCACGCCGCTCCGGGCGGTTCGGTCAACGGTTACGAGGCCCAGCAGCGCGACGCCGCCCTCCGCCCGCTCACCGCCGCCTGCCGGCGGGCGGTCGTGGCGGCCTGCAACGCCCCGCTCTCGGCCTGACCCGCGCCGCCGTCCCCCGGGGTCGGCCAGCCGGCATCCCGGGGTACCCCGACACCGGCGCATTCGCTTGCCGGAGCTGCCCGAACACATCCGTCGAAACCGGTCCTCGCGAACGACGACCGTTGGGGAATGCACCGCTACCGACCCGATCGCGAAATCCCGCCGACCAATTCGTCCGACCGTCCACCGCCGGGGCGGCGGGGGCAGGATTCCGGTCGTAAAGGTGCGGTAGGGTCCTCGTTTCATGGGCGGCACCCCGAATACGACCGATCTCGCGAACACCTCTTCCGCGAGTCCTCCCGCGTCCCGACGCCGGTGGTTCAACCGTCGCACCCTGGTCGAGCTGACCTGGGTGATGCTGGTGATAGCCATTGCCGGAGCGCTCTGCATGGCCCGCTACGAGGACCCGCGCCGGATCGCCTCCTCCGGCGACAGTTACTGGTACATGCGGCAGGCGCAGATCTTCGCCGGCACCGATCCGGCGACCGCGTCCGCCCGGTCGTCCTTTCAGGTGTGTCGCGACATCAACCGTTCGGCCAAAGACCTGAATATGCGCCCGGCCTGTCGTAACGGATATCCCCAACAGGGCATTTCTCCCCGGTACATCGCAATTTTCGACAGCCGGCCGGGATATCCGCTGTTCGCAACGCCTTTCGTGAAGATCTTCGGCGCCTGGCAGGGCATGGCCATCGCGACACTCGTCATCGCCGTCGCCGTCGGCCTGCTCAGCTATCTGGCCGTCTGGCTCGCCTTCGGAATACGCCTGGTCGGCGTCGCCGCGGCCGCCCTGGTCTACCTGCTGCCGACCGGGTACTGGATAACCCGGATGCTCGCCGACGGCGCGATGCTGGCCGGCTGTCTCGCCGTGCTGATCGGCGCGATGCTGCTCTGGCGGAACCGGTTCAGCGGCCTGCCGATCGCGCTCGCCGGCTTCGGCTGGACCTTCGTCACCAAGTCGGCGAACGGGGTGGCGATGGCCCTGGTGCTGCTGGCCGCGAGCGGCTGCGCGCTGCTGACCAGGTTCCCGAACCGGCGCGGTGCGCTGCTCACCGGCGGGCTCGGCCTGGCCACCCTGGTCGGCTGGTTCGCGGTCAGCGCGGCCCTGAAGCTGCCGTCGCTGACCGAGGCCATCCAGGACTACGCCACCAACCACTTCAGCGTCCCGGACACCCCGGAGCCGTACACCTGGCTGTGGGAGAAGAACCTCGAATGGTGGCCCGGCACCCTGCAACACATGGTGCTCTCCCCGTTCCCGCTGATCGCGGTGGTACTGGCCACGCTGATCTTCGCGACCCGGACCCGGCACCTCACCTTCCTGTGGCTGGGTACCGGGCTGACCGGGCTGGCCATGCTCGCCGCGAAACCGGTCGACACCGAGTACGAGCGGCTGATGATCCCGGTCTGGTTCCCGGTCGCCGCCGCGCTCGGGTACGCCATCGTGGCGGCACTTCCGGCCCGCTGGTCCGGCCGGCCGACGGCCGAGGGTGTGGCCCTGCCCGCCCAGCGGCCCGGACCGCCCCCGGCCCGGAGCGACGCACCCGGCCGCCCGGTCGGCGACGAGCCGGCCGCCCCCGGCGACGCCTCCGCCACCCGCACCGAGGCAGGGGTCGGAGCGGCCGGCTGACCGGGCCCGGTGTCCGCCGGCACCGGCCGCCGCGCGGTGGCCGGTGCCCGACTCAGATCTCGTCGATCAGGTCGACGACCGAGGAGACGATCCGGGACGGCAGGTACGGGTAGCGCTCGGCCTCGGCCCGGGTGCTGATCCCGGTCAGCACCAGCACGGTCTGCAGGCCGGCCTCCAGCCCGCAGAGGATGTCGGTGTCCATCCGGTCACCGATCATCGCGGTCGTCTCGGAGTGCGCGTCGATGGTGTTCAGCGCCGACCGCATCATCATCGGGTTCGGCTTGCCGACGAAGTACGGCTCCACCCCGGTCGCCTTCGAGATCATCGCCGCCACCGATCCGGCGGCCGGCAGGGCACCCTCGGCGGACGGGCCGGTCGGGTCCGGGTTGGTGCAGATGAACCTCGCCCCGCCGTCGATCAGCCGGACCGCCTTGGTGATCGCCTCGAAGCTGTACGTCCGGGTCTCGCCCAGCACCACGTAGTCGGGTGCGAAGTCGGTCAGCACGTACCCGACGGCGTGCATCGCGGTGGTCAGCCCGGCCTCGCCGATCACGTACGCAGTACCGCCCGGGCGCTGGTCGGCCAGGAACTGCGCGGTGGCCAGCGCGGCGGTCCAGATGGCGTGTTCGGGGACGTCGAAGCCCATCCGGTTGAGCCGGGCCTGTAGGTCCCGGGCGGTGTAGATCGAGTTGTTGGTCAGGATCAGGAACGGCTTGCCCGAGGCGCGCAGCGCGCGGACGAACTCGGGCGCGCCGGGCACCGGCTGCCCCTCGTGCACCAGCACCCCGTCCATGTCGGTGAGCCAGCTCTCCACCGGCTTCCTGTCGGTCATGCCGGCACTCCGCTGCTCTCGTTCATGACTCTCCTACCGGGCGGGGTCACGGGCGCCGGGCCGGCTGGCAGCAGCCGGCCGGACAGGTGTCCCAGGCGGGCAGCGTACCCAGCCGGCGTCGCGCCGCCGTGTCGGCCGGGTTAAGCCGCTCAGTCACCAGTTCCCGGACCATCGCCACGAACCGCCGGTCGGTGCCCGGGGTGGCGGCCCGGACGAAGTCGAGGCCGAGCTGCTTGGCGGTCGCCGCCGCCTCGGTGTCCAGGTCCCAGACCACCTCCAGGTGGTCGGAGACGAAGCCGATCGGGCTGACCACCACCGAGCTGACCCCGTCGGCCGCCAGCGCCCGCAGGTGGTCGTTGACGTCCGGCTCCAGCCACGGCACCTGGGGCGGGCCGGAGCGGCTCTGCCAGACCAGGTCGTACGCCAGGCCGGGGGCGGCCCGCTCGGCCACCAGCGCGGCGGTCTCGCGGAGCTGGGCTTCGTACCGGCCGCCCTGCGGGCCGGCGGAGGCGGCCATCGAGACCGGGATCGAGTGGGCGGTGAAGACCAGCCGGGTGCTCTCCCGACGGGCCGGGTCGAGGGTGGCCAGCGCGGTGGCCACCGCGTCGGCGTGCGGCTCGACGAACCCGGGATGGTCCCAGTACTGCCGCAGCTTGTCGATCCTCGGCGCGTCCGGCCCCACCGCCGCCCGGGCCGCCACGATGTCCTCCAGGTATTGCCGACAGGAGGAGTAGCCGCCGTACGCGCTGGTCACGAAGCCCAGAGCGGAACGGATCCCGTCGTTGCGCAGCTCGGCCACGGTGTCGGCGAGCATCGGGTGCCAGTTGCGGTTGCCCCAGTAGACCGGCAGGTCGAGCCCGTGCGCGGCGAAGTCGGCCCGGATCGCGGCGAGCAGGTCCCGGCACTGCTGGTTGATCGGCGACACGCCGCCGAAGTGCTGGTAGTGCTCGGCGACCTCGGCCAGCCGGTCCGGTGGCACGTTCCGCCCCCGGGTGACGTTGGCCAGAAACGGCAGGACGTCCTCCGGCCGTTCCGGGCCACCGAACGAGATCAGCACAACGGCGTCGTACGACATGCCACCATTGTTCCCGCTCCGGCCGGGCGAGCCGGCCCGGCCCCGCCCGCCCGCCGGGTCAGGCCGACGGGACCTTGCTCACATCGCGGCGCCGAGCGCGTGGTAGCCGCCGTCGACGTGCACGATCTCACCCGTGGTGGCCGGGAACCAGTCGGAGAGCAGGGCCAGGCAGGCCCGCGCGGCCGGCTCCTGGTCGGTCAGCGACCAGCCCAGCGGCGCCCGGTCGGACCAGGCCTGTTCGAACTGCTCGAAACCCGGGATCGACTTCGCCGCCATCGTGCGCAGCGGACCGGCCGAGACCAGGTTGCTGCGGATCCCCTTCGGGCCCAGGTGCAGCGCCAGATAGCGGGAGGCGGACTCCAGGCCGGCCTTGGCCACGCCCATCCAGTCGTACACCGGCCAGGCCTTGGTGGCGTCGAAGGTGAGCCCGACCACGGCGCCGCCCGGGCTCATCAGCGGCAGCGCGGCCACCGCGAGCGCCTTGTAGGAGTACGTCGAGACGTGCACCGCGGTCGCCACGTCCTCCCACGGCGCGTCCAGGAAACCGCCGCCGAGGCAGCTCTGCGGCGCGAAGCCGATCGAGTGCACCACGCCGTCGAGCCCGTCGACGTGCTCGCGGACCCGCTCCGCCAGGCTGGCCAGCTGCTCGGCGTCGGTGACGTCCAGCTCGATCACCGGCGCGGGCTCGGGCAGCCGCCTGGCGATCCGCTCGACCAGGGACATCCGGCCGAAGCCGGTGAGTACCACCTGCGCGCCGTTCTCCTGGGCGAGCTTCGCCACCGAGAACGCGATCGACTGGTCGGTGATGACACCGGTGACGAGCAGCCGCTTGCCGGCCAGCAGTCCAGACACGTGAAGATCCTCCAAACCGTCGTGGTCCCCCGCGTCCCGTGGCGGTCCGGGTCCGTCCCGGCCGATCACGGCGCCTGGGCGATTGTGCCAGTGATTGCCCCGGGTCCGGGCCGGTCAGTGCCCCATGCCGAGGCCGCCGTCGACCGGGATGACCGCCCCGGAGACGTAGCCGGCGGCGTCGGAGGCGAGCCAGGCCACCACCCCGGCCACCTCGTCCGCGCCGGCCATCCGGCCGGCCGGGATCGACTTGCGGATCTCCGCCTTGCGCTCCTCGGAGAGCACCGCCGTCATGTCGGTGTCGATGAAGCCGGGCGCGACGACGTTCGCGGTGATGTTCCGGCCGCCCAGCTCCCGGGTGATCGACCGGGCCACCCCGACCAGGCCGGCCTTGCTCGCCGCGTAGTTCACCTGGCCGGCGCCGCCGGAGAGGCCGACCACCGAGGAGACGAAGATCATGCGGCCCCACCGGGCCCGGAGCATCTTCGCCGAGGCGCGCTTGGCGCACCGGAACGCGCCGGTCAGGTTGGCGTCGACGACCCGGGTGAACTGCTCCTCGGACATCCGCAGCAGCAGCGTGTCGTCGGTGACCCCGGCGTTGCACACCAGCACCTCGACCGGGCCCAACTCCGCCTCGACGGCCGAGAACGCCTCGTCGACCTGGGCGCTGTCGGTGACGTCGCACCGGACGCCGAAGAGGTCGGCCGGCGGGTTGCTGCCGCGGTGGGTGACCGCCACCCGGTCGCCCTGCTTGGCGAAGGCCTGCGCGATGGCCAGGCCGATCCCCCGGTTGCCTCCGGTCACCAGCACGGTTCGGGCCACGGGTGTCCTCCTCACGGACGGTACGGACGTGCGGGTTGGAGACTAGGCGCTACCGGCAGGTAATCCGTAACCCGGGTGGGGTGATACCCGGGTACTACCGGCGGCGTCGTGCCACGGGGTGACGACGGGGCGGAGCTGGCACCCGTACCCTGCCGGTGATGGAGAACGGCACCGCCGAGGCGCTACGCACCGGCCGCGACGACCTGCGCCGGCTGCTGGTCGGGGCGGACTTTCCGCTGTCACCGCCGACCGGCCCGCCCGGCAGGTGGCGACGAGTGTGGGAGGGCGCCCGGCAGTTCCTGGCGCCGGTGCTGATCTTCGCCCTGGTCGGCATCACCATCGCCGGCATCCAGTACCTGACCGACACCCGGGGCCTGCCCGGATGGCTGGCGGTCGCGCTCGGCGTCGGCGGAACCCTGCCGGCGGTACTCGCACCGTTCCGCCCGCTGTTCGCCTGGCGGTTCGGCTACCCGCTGCTCTACCTCGGGGTGATCGACGCACTGCCGGGCGAGTCGTGGCCGTGGAGCCCGGTGCAGATCATCGCCTTCCTCTTCGTCCTGCTGGTGCTGGCCGCCCGGACCAGCCTGGGGATCGCCGCCTGGGCGGGGCTGCTCAGCGTGCTGCCAGCGTACGTGTTCGTGCCGACCCGGGCCAACGCGCACGGGGTGGCGCTCCTCTTCCTGGCGATCCTGATCGTCGGCGACCAGGTGCGGCGGCGCCGGCAGAGCCAGCGGGCCCTGGCCGAACAGGCCGAACGCAGCGAGCTGGAGCAGGCCCGCCGGGCGGTGCTGGAGGAACGGACCCGGATCGCCCGGGAGATGCACGACGTCGTCGCGCACCACATGTCGATGATCGCCGTGCAGGCGGAGACCGCGCCGTACCGGCTGGGCGAGCTGCCCGAGCCGGCCCGGGACGAGTTCACCGCGATCGCCGGGTCGGCCCGGGAGGCGCTCACCGACATGCGCCGGCTGCTCGGGGTACTCCGCAGCGAGTCGGCGGCACCGCAGACCGCGCCGCAGCCGGGGCTGGCCGACGTACCGGAGCTGGTCGAGGCGGCCCGCCGGGCCGGGATGTCGGTGACGGTCGCCACCGGTCCGGAGCCGGAGCAGCGCCGGGCGGTGCCGGAGGCGGTCGGGCTGGCCGGGTACCGGATCATCCAGGAGGCCCTGGCGAACGCGGCCCGGCACGCGCCCGGGACGGCCGTGCGGGTGTCGGTGGACGCGGACGACACCGCGCTGGTCATCGGGGTCTGGAACGACCCGGCCGGTCCCGGCGCCGGCCGGCCGGGGAACGCCGCCGGCCCCGCCGGGCACGGGCTGACCGGGATGCGGGAGCGGGTCCGGCTGCTCGGCGGCCGGCTGCGGGCCGGCCCGACCGACGACCACGGGTACGCGGTCACCGCGCACCTGCCCTACGCCCCGGAGCCGACCGCCGAGCCCGACGGAGGTACGCCCCGATGATCCGGGTGCTGATCGCCGACGACCAGGCGATGGTCCGGCAGGGCTTCGGGGCGCTGCTGGCGGCCCAGCCCGACCTGCTGGTGGTCGGCGACGCGGCGAACGGTGCCGACGCGGTCACCGCGGCCCGGCGACTCGACCCGGACGTGGTGCTGATGGACGTCCGGATGCCGGTGCTGGACGGCCTGGCCGCGACCCGGCAGCTGCTCGGCGACCGGCCGGCGGCGGACCGGCCCCGGGTCCTCATCCTGACCACCTTCGACCTCGACGACTACGTCTACGAGGCGCTGCGGGCCGGCGCCAGCGGCTTCCTGCTCAAGGACGCCCCGGCGGCCGACCTGGTGCACGCGGTCCGGGTGGTCGCGGCCGGCGACGCGCTGCTCGCCCCGGCGGTGACCCGTCGGCTGATCGCCGAGTTCGCCGCCCGGCCCGGCCGGGACCGGCCCCGCCCGACCAGCCTGGCCGGGCTCACCCCCCGGGAGACCGAGGTGCTCCGGCTGATCGCCCGGGGGCGCTCCAACGGGGAAATCGCCGCCGAGCTGATCGTCGCGGAACAGACCGTGAAGACCCACGTCGGGCGGATCCTGAGCAAGCTCGACCTGCGCGACCGGGCCCAGGCGGTGGTCGTCGCGTACGAGTCCGGGCTGGTCGCGGCCGGCGACTAGTGCCCCGGTAGCCCTGCCGTAGTCCCCGGGTAGGCCGCCGGAAGCCGTCCCGTGGCGTGACGCGCCGACCCCCTCCGAGCACGCATTCTCGGCTCCGAAGGCGACCGGAGGGAGTTCGGGATGGTGTGGCGACCGGCGGTACGACCGGTGGTGGCCGGTCTGCTCGCGCTGGGGCTGATGGTGCCGCCGCCGGCCGGGGCGAGCGAGGTGGCGGTGGCCCGGGCCGGGTTCGTCGAGGCGTACCCGGCGGTGGCGGCGGCGATGCGGGCGGCCGGTGCGCCGTACGCCGGCTGGGCGGCCGCCGGGCGGTCCTTCCTGGCGTTCGACCCGCGCGGGGACGGGCTGGCCGTGGAGGTCTTCGGCGACCTCGGCACCGCCGACCGGATCGCCGTGCTGGTACCGGGGGTGGACAGCAGACTGCGGGACTTCGACCGTGGCCTGGGCGGGGTACGCCGACGCGCGCCCGCCGTCCAGGCCCGCGCCCTCTACGACCAGGCCCGTGCCGTCCGGCCCGGTGCCCGGGTGGCGGTGCTGGCCTGGCTCGGCTACGACCCGCCGAACGGGCTGGGCCGGGCGGCGGCCCGCGCCGAGCACGCGCAGGCCGGGGCGGATGCCCTGGTCGAGCTGACCCGGACGCTGGCCCGGCACCGCCCGGGCGCGGCGGTGACGCTGATCGGGCACAGCTACGGCGCGCTGGTGGTCGGGCTGGCCGCGTCCCGGGTGCCGCCGCAGGTGACCGACCTGGTGACGCTGGCCGGGATCGGCACCGGCGTGGACCGGGTGGCCGAACTGGACACCGCCGCCCGGGTCTGGGCGGCCGAGGCCCCGGACGACTGGATCCGCCGGCTGCCCCCGGTGCGGGTGTTCGGCTTCGGGCACGGCGTCCGGCCGGCCGCGCCGGAGTTCGGCGCCCGGCCGCTGCCGGTGGACGGGGTGCGCGGCCACGACGGCTACCTGGTGCCGGGCAGCGCGACGCTGCGGGCGACCGCCCTGGTCACGCTCGGTGCGGCCGGCGGCGACGTACCGGAGGCCGGGGTCGACCGGCAGCCGGCCCGCGCGGCGGCGGGGACCGTCCGATGAGTCTGCTCGAACGGCGCCGGACCGAGGGGACGACCCCGCACCGGGTGCCGTCGGAGGGCGGCGGCCGGGACCGGGGCGTCGACGGACTGCGGGCGTACGCGATCGGCGGGGTCGTCTTCGGGCACTGGCTGGTCACCGCCCTGGTACTCGGCCCGGACGGCGCGCTGCGCACCGCCAGCCCGCTGGCCGCGATGCCGGCGCTGGTGCCGGTGAGCTGGCTGTTCCAGACGCTCGGGCTCTTCTTCTTCGTCAGCGGGTACGCCTCGGCCCGGTCGCTCCGCTCGGCGGCCGCCCGGGGGCTGGGCCCGGTGCCGTGGCTGCGTCGGCGGCTCGGTCGACTGGGTCGGCCGGTACTGCTGCTGCTCGGCGGCTGGCTGGCGGTACTCGCCGCCGCCGCCCTGCTCGGCACCCCGGCGGGAACCCTGCGCACCGCCGCCACGCTGGTGGTCAGTCCACTGTGGTTCCTGCTGCCGCTGGTGGTGCTGATCGCGTCCACCGCCCCGCTGGCCCGGGCGCTGGACCGGTACGGGCCGCTCCGGCTCGCCGTACCGGCCGTGGCGTTGGTCACGCTCAGCGACCTGGCGGGTCGGGGCGGGGACCCGTCGGGGTGGCCGGTGCCGCTGCCCGGGGACGGGGCGTGGCGGGTACCGGTCGCGGTGCTGGCCGGCTGGCTGCTGCCGTACCTGCTCGGGATGGCCCTCGCCGACGGCCGGCTCGGCGGCCGGCGCACCGCCGTCGGGCTGCTGCTGGCCGGTGCGGCCGGGATGGCCGGGCTGGGCTGGGCGGGCTATCCGCTCAGCGCGGTCGGGGTGCCCGGGGAGGGGATGTCCAACCTGGACCCGCCGTCGCTCTTCGCGGTCTGCCTGGCGCTGGCGCAGGTCGGCGCGGCGCTGCTGCTCCGGCCGGCGCTGGGCCGGGCGCTGGCCCGGCCGGCCCGGTGGGCCCCGGTGGACCGGCTCAACGCCGTGGCGATCAGCGTCTACCTGTGGCACCAGAGCACGCTGCTCGGGGTGACCGCACTCGCCGCGCTCGGGGCCCGGCTGGCCGGCGCCGGTGCCGTACCCGGACTGCACACCGCGCCGGACGGACCCGGCTGGGTCGCCGCCCGGCTGGCCTGGCTGCCGCTGCTGCTCCTGGTCCTCGCCGTGCTGGTCGGCCGGGCCGGCGGCTATCGGCGGCGGGGCACCCGCGAGGGCGGTGAAGCGGAGTCCGGACGGCCCCGGGGCGGCCCGGATCGATACGCAGAGTGACCGGCGGAGCCGCTTTTCCGCCGGCGCGGTCGGAGAGCCGACACCCGCGGGACCCGGATGCCGACTGCGGCCACCGGGCCCCGCGGGTGTACGATGACTCACGTTCAAGGTCCGGTCGACATTTGGAGGTGATCGCTGTGCGAAATAGCGATCCTCCCAGTCGTGGCCGGGTCCTTGGTCAGTCCGCCTGAGCCGTGACGTCTCCCGCCGACTGACCCAGTTCCGCTCCACACCGCATCCCCGGACCGCTCCGGCACCTGCCGGCGTGCCGTCCGGCCGTGCGTCTTCCGATGGCTGTCGCCGAGCCGAGGTGTGTGGAGCTGTCCGGTCACGACTTCGTGTGCGCGCCCACTGATCCCCGAGACGCTCCCGCGTGGCCCCGCGCCGCCCGCCGGACGTCTCCAGTCGCCACCCGGAGAGCAGAATCATGCAGCGTTACGTCGCCCCGCTGGGCTTCACCCTCGCCGCCGCCTGGGTCGTGCTGGTCTTCATCCTGGTCCGCGCGACCCCGTGACGACCGCCACTCCCGCGACAACCACCACCCCCGGGCCGACGGTCGACCCCGGGCCGACCGTCGGCTCCATGACGACCGCCAGCCGCGTGACGACCGCCACCCGCGTGACGACCGCCGTCACACCAGGCGGGACGTCCAGAGCAGGCTCAGTCCCGCCGCGCCGAGCGCGAAGAGCAGCGCGATCCCCGCGTACCACTGGGTGATCTCCCGGGCCTCGGTGCGGAACCCGATCGAGCTGCCCATGTCCTGGTAGACCTGCTTCAGCTCGGTGACCGAGGCCGCCTCGTAGAAGAAGCCCTGCGTCGTCTCGGCCAGCTCGGCCAGGGCCAGCCGGTCGACCGGTACCCGCTGCACCTGGCCGCCGATGTCGACCTGGCCCGAGTCGGTGCCGAACGCGATGGTCGAGACCGGCACGTTCGCCGCCTGCGCCGCCGCACCGGCCTCCTCGACCGAGCGGCCCGAGGTGCGGTAGCCGTCGGAGAGCAGCACGATCCGGGCCGGCGGGATGCCCTGGGCACCGTCCGCCGGCACCGACCGGATCGCCTCCAGGCAGGTGAAGACCGCCTCGCCGGTCGCGGTCGCCTCGGCCAGCACCAGACCGTCGATGGCCTGGGTCACCGCCGGGCGGTCCTTGCCCGGCGGCACCAGTACGTTTGCGGACTTGGCGAAGGCGACCAGCCCGAGGTTGTAGCTCGGCGGCAGCTCCGCGACGAACTGCTTCGCCGCCTCCTGGGCCGCCTCCAGCCGGTTCGGCGTCACGTCGTCGGCCTCCATCGACAGCGACACGTCGATCGCCAGCATGATGGTGGCCCGCTCCAGCGGCTCCTTGGTGTCGATCGCGGGCCGGGCCATCCCGGTGGCCAGGATCAGCAGGCTGAGCAGCATCACCCCGGCCGCGGCGTGCCGGCGCCAGCCGATCCCCTTCGGCACGAGGGTGCGCAGCAGCTCCACGTTGGTGAACCGCATCGCGTACGTGCGGCGGTGCAGTTGTCGCCAGACGTACGCCCCGGCGAGCAGCAGCACGGGTAGCACGGCGAGCAGCCACCACGGTTGCAGAAAACGGATCATCGTGTCGTCCCCCGGGTACGGGCGTGCCGCTGCGCTGCGACGAAGCGCACCATGTCCAGCAGCCAGTCGGAGTCGGTACGCAGCCGCAGGTGCGCCGCTCCGGCGGCCCGCAGCTCGTGGGCGATGGCGGCGCGCTGGGCTGCCGCCGCGGCGGCGTAACGGCGCCGCAGCCGTGGGTCGGCGGTCTGCACCTCGTGCAGCTCACCGGTCTCCGGGTCGACGACGGGCAGCACCCCGACGTCCGGCAGTTCCAGTTCCCTCGGGTCGACGACCTCGACGGCGAGCACCTCGTGCCGGACCCCGAGCTTGCGTACCGGGCGTCCCCACTGCTGCGGCGGGGCCAGGAAGTCGGAGATCACCACCGCCATCCCCCGGCGCCGGGGCGGGCGGTTGAGCGCGTCCACCAGCAGGCCGAGGTCGGTGCGCCCGGGTCGGGTCGGCGTGCCGGCGACGGCCCGGAGCAGCCCCTGTGCCTCCTTGCGCCCGGGCCGGGCCGGCAGCCGCAGCACCCCCGGCGGGGTGGCGAGCGACCCTGTCCCGCCGCCGGGGGGCGGGCCGGTGCCGATCACCGCGCCGATCCGGTTGCCGCCGCGCACGGTCAGGTGGGTGATCGCCGCCGCCGCCGCGATCACGAGTTCGCGCTTGAGCCAGCGGCCGGTGCCGAAGTCGAGGCTGGCCGAGAGGTCCACCGCAAGCCAGGTCTCCAGTTCCCGGTCGGCGACCGTACGCCGGACGTGCGGCACCGTCGTCCGGGCCGTCACCGGCCAGTCCATCCGGCGTACGTCGTCGCCGGGGCGGTACTCCCGGGACTCCCCCGCCTCGGTGCCGGGCCCCGGCAGCAGTCCGAGGTAGTCGCCCTGGAGCAGTCCGTCGAGTTTGCGGGTGACCAGCAACTGCAACCGGGAGAGTACGGCCTCGGCCCGGGCCGGACCGCCGTCGGTCGCCGACGTCATGCCGGCGGGCGCCCGGGCCACGCCGAGCCGACCGCCGGCACCCCGGACGCGGGTCCGATGCCGAGCCCGGGACCGGCCGGCGGGGTGGGGGTGGCGTTCTGCCGGGGTGCGACCGAGGGCAGCGGGATGGTGGACATCACCCGGTCGACGACGTGGTCGGCGGGGATGTTGTCGGCCAGCGCGTCGTAGCTGAGCACCAGCCGGTGCCGGAGGATGTCCGGGGCGATGTCCTGGACGTCCTGCGGCAGCGCGTAGTCCCGGCCACGCATCAGCGCGAGCGCCCGGGTGGCCCGGACGATGCCGAGCGAGGCGCGCGGGCTGGCACCGTACTGGATGAGCTGGGCCACGTCCGGCATCCCGTGCTCGGCCGGGGCCCGGGTCGCCAGCACCAGGCGTACGGCGTAGTCGACCAGGGCGTTGTGCACGAAGACCTTGTCGGCCTTCTGTTGCAGCCCGACGAGTTCGAGCGGGGTGAAGACCGAGGACGGCTCGGGGGCGCTGACCCCCATCCGGTAGACGATCTCCCGCTCCTCGGCGTCGGTGGGATAGCCGACGATGATCTTCATGAGGAAGCGGTCCCGCTGCGCCTCGGGCAGCGGATAGACCCCCTCCTGCTCGATCGGGTTCTGGGTGGCCATCACCAGGAACGGGTTCGGCACCCGGTGGGTCTGCCCGCCGATCGACACCTGCTGCTCGGACATCACCTCCAGCAGCGCCGACTGCACCTTGGCCGGTGCCCGGTTGACCTCGTCGGCGAGGAGGAAGTTCACGAAGACCGGCCCGAGTTCGACGTCGAACTTCTCGCTCGACTGCCGGTAGATCCGGGTACCGACGATGTCGGCGGGGACCAGGTCCGGGGTGAACTGCACCCGGGCGAAGGTGCCGCCGACCACCCGGGCCAGGGTCTCCACCGCGAGCGTCTTGGCCACCCCCGGCACCCCTTCGAGCAGGCAGTGTCCCCGGGCCAGCAGGGCGACGAACATCCGCTCCACCATCCGGTCCTGCCCGACGATGACCCGCTTGACCTCGAAGAGGGCTCGCTCCAGCAGGGTGGCGTCCTCGGCCGGGGTGCTTCCCACGGTCGGGACGGCACCGCCGACGTCGGGCGGGGTCGGGGTGTCGGGCGTCGTCGGCTGGGCCACCGGTCCTCCACAGCAGGGTCACGGGATCAACGGGTCGGCGCGGGCCGACGTCCCCAAGCGTCGCACGTCCGCCGAGCAGACCGCGAAGGGAGAACCGGATTTGCGGTTCCATCCCGCGCATTTGCGCCTCGCCAAGACGCGCAATCCGGAAAACGGTCGATGGTGGGTAGACATAGAGGGGTTTTCTCTGTGTACGATGGCGCGAATCGCCGGGCGGCTCCCCCCGTGGCCGCCCGGCGATCTCTTCCCCCCGGGCCCCGCCGTGCCGCGCCGTAGAATCGCCGCCGTGAGCGAAGGGTCCCCAGCCGCCGACACCTCCCCGCCGGCCGACAGTCAGCCCCGGATCTGCTCGGCGCGAGGCTGCCGGGCACCGGCCGCCTGGGCGTTGCGCTGGAACAATCCCCGGCTGCACACCCCGGAGCGGCGCAAGACCTGGCTCGCCTGTGTGGAGCACCGGCAGTCGCTCGGCGACTTCCTCGGCGCGCGCGGGTTCCTTCGCGAGGTAGCACCCGCCGGAGGATCGCCTACGCTCGACACGTGAGCGAGCGAGGCGGCGAGCGAAGCGGGCCCGGCGATGACGACCGAGGCGGGCACGACCCGGAGTCGACCGGCGAGCCGGCGGCCGGACGGTCCGCGACCGGGCCGACGGACCCGCTGGAGCCGTGGCCGGAGACCGTACGCTGGCAGCCGGTCTCCACGGACCTGATAAAGGTGGAGGCGCTCCGGCTCGGGATCGGCATGCTGGCCCTCGCCGCCGGTGCCGGGATCGGCCTCGCGCTCACCGGCCACTGGCTCTTCGGCCTCGCCCTCGGCGCGGTGGTGGTAGTGACCGTGTGGCGGCTGACGGTGATCGTCCGGGCCGTACGCGCCTGGGGGTACGCCGAACGCGACCACGACCTGCTGGTCCGGCACGGCCTGCTGGTCCGGCGACTGTCGATCGTGCCGTACGCCCGGATGCAGTTCGTCGACGTCACCGCCGGGCCGCTGGAGCGCGCCTTCGACCTGGCCACCGTGCAACTGCACACCGCCGCCGCCGCGAGCGACGCCCGGGTGCCCGGGCTGCGCCCGGCGGAGGCGTCCCGGCTGCGCGACCGGCTCACCGCCCTCGGCGAGGACCGGGCGGAGGGTCTGTGACTCCCGAGGAGGGCGCCGAGCCCCGGCAGCGGCTGCACCCGTTGAGTCCGCTGCTGCACGGGGCGAAATCACTGGTGGTGATCGTCGCCGCGCTCTCCTGGTCGACGCTGTCCCGGGTCGGCCTCGGCTTCTTCGCCCTGCTCGTCGCGGTGTTGCTGGTCGGCGCGCTGGTGCTCTCGGTGGTCAGTTGGTACAACACCGGCTACCACGTGGTCGGGCGGGAACTGCGGATCCACGAGGGTCTGCTGTGGCGGCGTACCCGGGCGATCCCCCTGGAGCGGTTGCAGTCCGTGGAGGTGGTCCGGCCGCTGCTGGCCCAGCTCAGCGGGCTCGCCGAGCTGCGGTTGGAGGTGGTCGGCGGCGGCAAGACGGAGGCGCCGCTGGCGTACGTCACGGTGGCCGACGCGGTGGCGCTGCGGGAGCGCCTGCTGGTGCTGGCCGGCCGGGCGCCGTCCGGCCCGGTGCAGGTGCCAGGGGCCGCGCCCGGCGCGACACCGGCCGGGCAGCCGGGTGCACCGGTGCCGGGTCAGCCCGGCGTACCCGGTCTGCCCGGACTGGTCGGCACCGTCGAGCCTCCGGTCGGCCGGCACCTGCACGCGGTCTCCAACCGCGACCTGCTGGTCAGCCAGCTTCTCACCCCGCAGGCGTTCCTGCTGCCGTTCGGCGTCGCCTTCGTGCTGGTCCAGTTCTTCACCGAGGGTTCCTGGTCGTTCATCGCGGTCGCCAGCACCCTGACCGCGATGGCCGGGGTGGTGCTCCAGCCGATCCGGCGGGTGCTGGACGACTGGAGTTTCCGGCTGGCCCGTGACGACGCCGCGCTGCGGGTCCGGCACGGCCTGCTGGAGACCCGGGCCCAGACCGTACCGCTGGACCGGCTCCAGGCGATCGGGGTCACCTGGCCGCTGCTCTGGCGGATGAAGGGGTGGTTGCGGATGCGGCTGTCGGTCGCCGGGTTCGCCAGCGGTGAACTGGACGACCGGAGCCATCCGGACCGGTTGCTGCCGGTCGGCGACCTGGCCACGGCACAGATGATCATGGCCGAGATCCTGCCCGGGGTGGCGATCACCGGCACCCTCACCCCGCCACCGGCCCGGGCCCGCTGGGTGCACCCGCTGGCCCGTACCGCGCTCGGCGCCGGGCTCTCCGCCCGGGTCTTCGCGGTCCGCTCCGGACTGCTGACCCGGGAACTCCTCGTCGTGCCGTACGCCCGGATCCAGAGCGTACGGGTGGTGCAGGGGCCGCTCCAGCGGCGGCTGCGGCTGGCCACCGTGTACGCGGACACCGCCGGTGGGCCCGGCGCCGCCGCCCGGGACCGGGACCTGCACGAGGCGTGGGCGCTGGCCGCCGAACTGACCGCCCGGGCCCGGGCCGCCCGGCTCAGCGACCCGCGCTGACCGTCGGCTCCGGCGCCTCGGCGGCTTCGGCGGCCTCGGCCGGAGCGGGCTCGGACGGGGCCGGCTCGGCCGGCTGGCGGCGGGCCCTGCGCGCCGCCCACCAGCGCTCGGCGAGCCCGACGACCAGGAAGGTCAGCCCGACGTACGCCCAGCCGACCAGTACGTCGATCACGTAGTGCTCGCCCGCGTAGACCAGGGTGAAGGTCATCGCCAGCGGATAGCAGAGCAGCAGCGGCCACCAGCGTCGGCGGGTCGCCCCGAGGAAGAAGACCACCACGAAGAGCGCCCAGGCGGTGTGCAGCGACGGCATCGCGGCGACCGGGTTGGAGGCGATCTGACCGGCGTTGAGCAGGTTGCCGGCGCCGTGCATGCCGAACTCCCGCCAGCCCCGGGTGGAGATCCGGGCGACGTCGGTGAGCATCCCGTACTGTGCGGCCCACCAGGGCGGCGCGGCCGGGTAGATGAAGTAGGTGACCAGGCCGCTGGCGCAGAGGAAGCCCCAGCGGCGCATGAACGCGCCCCACTGGGTCCGGGAGCGCAGCCAGAGCACCACCGCGGCGGTCAGGGTGACCACGAAGTGCGAGAAGTAGACCCAGCTCACGCCGACGTCCCACCAGTGGATGCCGTCCGGGTCGTAGAGGTGCTGTTGCAGCCAGACGGTGGGGACCTGGCCGTCCATCGCCCAGCCGAACATCCACCGGTCGGCGACGATCAGCTCGTAGGCGTGCGGCGTCGCCCCGTTGTCCGCGAACCCCCGGGAGAGGTTGTAGAGGGCGAGCAGCACCACCACCGGCAGCCAGTCCCGGGCGAAGCCCAGATGTGTCCGCCAGGGACGGTCACTGCGCCAGGCGATGGTGGCGGCCCAGAGCCAGGCGAAGGCGTACAGCGGGTCGGTGGGCAGGCCGATCAGCAGCCAGGCGGCGACGAAGGCCACCGCCCAGATCGACATGGCGACGAACCGGCGGCGCCGGTTGTCCGGGGACGCCGGACCGGGTGGCGGCGCGGGCGGGGTGTCGGTGACGGTGGCGGTCATCGCCGTCCAGGTTAACGGCGCCGGTACGACGAACTCCGAGAGGGACGATGGCGCGGCCACTAGCAACTCGCTTGCTAGCTTAGTAACCCAGTTGCTAGTGTCCCCGCCATGTCGGTCTCCCGGATCCTGCTCGGCCTCCTCGAACCGAGGTCCCAACACGGCTACGTGCTGCGCCGCCGCTACGACGAGTGGTTCGGCAACAGCCGTCCGCTCAAGTCGGCACAGGTCTACGCCACCCTCGGCCGGCTGGACCGGGACGGGCTGATCGACCTCGCCGGAGTGGCCAGCGGGGTCGGCCCGGACCGCCGGGTCTACGCGATCACCGAGGCGGGCGTCGGCGAACTCGACCGCTGGCTCGACGAGCCGGAGGTGCCCGAGGTGACCGGCAGCCGCCGGGTGCTCTTCGCCAAGGTGCTGATCGCGCTCTCCAGCGGCCGGCCGGCCGAGCCGATGCTCGACCGGCAGCGCCAGGCGCACCTGGCCCGGATGCGCGAGCTGCGCGTCCAGCGGCAGGCCGGCGACCTGCTCACCCAGCTCGACGCCGACTTCGAGATGTACCACCTCGACGCCGACCTCAAGTGGATCGACGGCGCCGTCGCCCGGCTCGCCCGGCTGGCCGCACTGGTGTCCCGCGCCGACGACGCGGAGAAGGAGTCCCGATGACACTCCAGGGCAGCAACCTGGCCCTCCGGTTCGGCCGGACCGTCGCGCTCGACGGCGCCGACGTGACCATCCCACCCGGCGAGATCGTCGCCATCATGGGACCGTCCGGCTCCGGCAAGTCGACCCTGCTGCACGTCCTCGCCGGCATCCTCCGCCCCGAGCACGGCGAGGTACGCCTCGACGCGCAGCGCATCGACAACCTCCCGGACGGCCGGCGCAGCCGACTCCGGCTCCGGTCGTTCGGATTCGTGCTCCAGTTCGGCGACCTGGTGCCGGAACTCTCCCTGCGGGAGAACGTCGAACTGCCGCTGCGACTGCTCGGCACGCCCCGGGCGCAGGCCCGGCGCCGGGGCGCCGAACTGCTCGGCCAACTGGCCGTGGCCGAGCTGGCCGACCGGCGCCCGGGGCAGGTCTCCGGCGGCGAGGCACAGCGCGCCGCCGTCGCCCGGGCACTGGCGCACCGGCCCTCGGTGATCTTCGCCGACGAGCCGACCGGGGCGCTGGACAGCGCGGCCGGCGAGGTGGTGCTGGACGCGCTGACCGGGCTGGCCCGCAAGGAGGGCAGCTCGGTGGTGATGGTCACCCACGAGGCCCGGGTGGCGGCGTACGCGGACCGGACCGTCTTCCTGCGCGACGGCCGGGTAGCCGCGTGAGCCGGCCGGACGGCCCGTCGAAGCGGCCGGAAGGGGCGACGGCATGAGGCGGTGGATCTGGCTCGGACTGCGGCTCTCGGTCGGCTCCGGGCGGGGCGGGCTGCTGCGTACCGCGCTGATGTCGTCCGGGGCGGCGCTCGGCGTACTGCTGGTGCTGGCGTCGCTGGCCACGGTCTCGGTGGCCGGGGCACAGCACGGGCGGGCCGAGGCGCGCACCCCGGTCCGCGAGGAGAACCCGGCCAGCCCGTCGGCGCTGCGGATCTACGACATCGAGGACGTGGTCGGCGGCCGGGTGCTCCGGCGTACCGCCGTGATCGGTGCCACCGCGACCAGCCCTCGCCCGCCCGGGGTGGCCGCGCTGCCCGCACCCGGGGAGATGGTGGTCTCGCCGGCCCTGCGCGACCTGCTCGCCACCGACCCGAGAGCGGCGGCACGCCTGCCGCAGCGGGTGATCGGCACGGTCGGCCCGGCCGGGCTGCTCGCCCCGGACGAACTGCTGGCCTACGTCGGGGCCGAACCGGTGACCGTGCCGGAGGTGGAGCGGATGCTCGACGAACACTGGCCGGTCACCGGGTTCGGTCACCCGCTGAACTACGCCCTCGGCCAGGGCGCCGGGCCGGACGTCTTCACCCCGGCCCGGATCCTGGCCGGCGCCTTCGGGCTGTTCGTGCTGGTCCCGTTCGGCGTCTTCCTGGCCACCTGCGCCCGGCTCTCCGCCTCCACCCGGGACCGGCGGATCGCCGCGCTGCGGCTGCTCGGCGTCTCGGCCCGGCAGGCGACCCTGGTCAACGCGGTGGAGACCGGGGTGGTCACCCTCGGCGGCGCGCTGCTCGGGCTGGCCGCCTTCGCGATCCTCGCCCCGGTCTCGGCGGGCTGGCGGATCGGGCGGCTGCGCTGGTACGCCGCCGACCTCGCCGTACCGGTGCCGGTGGTCGTCGGGATGGTCGCGGTGACGGTGGCGTACGCGGTCGCCGTCGGCGTACTCGCCACCCGGTCCGCCCGGATCGACCCGCTGGCGGTACGCCGGGACGCGCCGCACCGCCGCCCCGGCGTCTGGCGGGTCCTCCCGCTGCTGGCCGGGCTCGCCGGTGCGGTACTGGCCGGCTGGTCCGGCCGGCACGAACCCACCCAGTCCGACGCCCTGCTCTTCGCCGTCTCGATGCTGCTCACCGGCCTTGCCCTGCCGCTCGCCCTACCCACCCTCGGGTACGCCGCCGCCGCGCTGGTCGCCCGGCTGCCGGGTACCCCGGTCTGGCTGGAACTGGCCGCCGCCCGGCTGCGGCACACGCCCGGGGTGGCACCCCGGCTGGTCGCCGCCTTCGCCGTGATGGTCTACGTGGCCGGGATGGGCTCGCTCGGCGTCAGCCTGATCGTCAATGATCGCGGCCTCAGCCCGACCAACGACCCGGCCGGACGCCGGATGTACCAGCTCCTCGGCCCGGGTCCGCTGCCCGCCGCGGAACTGCGGCAGCTCCCCGGCGTGCAGCTCGTCGACCTGGTCGGCGTGCCGGCGACCGTCTCCGGCGAGCCGGACTTCCTGGTCGTCGGCGACTGTGCCGACTTCACCGGCATGTTCGCGCTCGGCGCCGGGGAATCGTGTGTGGACGGCCGGACCTACCGGCTGGTGCACGAGTCCTTCTTCGGCGGGGCACCGCTGCCGCAGCCCGGCGCCGAGGTGGTCGCGCAAGGCGGGACCCGGATACCGGTGCCGGAGCAGATCCTGCACACCCGGATGCGGTTCGACGTCGGTATGGGCGGACAGATGCTGATCACCCGGCAGGCAGCGGTCGCCGCCGCGCTGGAGGTACCGCCGTCGTCCTCGATGCACCTGGTGGCGACCGATCCGGCCGCCGCCGACCGGGCCGCCCAGGTGCTGGCCGCCCGGGTGCCGACCCGCTATCTCGAAGGCGACCTCGGCGCCCGTCGCGGGTTCGACGCGGAACTCCTGGTGACGCTGCTGGTCGCCGGGCTGACCCTGAGCTTCGTGCTCGGGATCGGGGCGTTCGCCGCCGCCGCGATCGACCGCACCGTGGAACGGCGCCGCGACAACGCCACGCTGGCCGTGGTCGGCACCAGCCCGCGCACCATCACCGCCGGAGAGGTCGGCTTCGGCACCCTGCCGCTGGTGATCGGGCTCGGCCTGGCCAGCCTGGCCACGATCGTCATCGCGACCGTGCTCGCCGGCCTCTTCGACGTCGACCGAGCGCAGGTCTTCGACCGGGTCGCCCCGACGCTCTGGCTGGCCGGCGGGGCGCTGGTGGTCGGGGTGGTGCTGATCGCCGTACCGGCCTGGTTGACCCAGCGGATCACCGCCGAACAGCTCCGCCGACCCTGACCGGGCGAGGTGATCGGCGACAGCCGGTGCCCCCGCCCAGGCGGCCGCCGGCTCGGCCGCCGGCTCGGCCAGCGGCTCGGCCGCCGAGGAGTGCCCAGCTCGGAGACTGTCGAGCTGCCCCGCTTGTGCGCCCACCACGGCTGCCGGTCGGCGCACTCACCTGGACAGCAGAGGCGTAATCGATCGGTCGTAGCGCATCTGGTGTCCAGGTGACCGAGGACGGGCGGCGGCCCGCTTGTGCATCCACCCGGATACGGGGCGGTGGCTCTCCCGGGGCACTGGCGGACGGGCCGGACTTCAGCCCGCGAGTGTCGGAGCAGGGGCCGGGTGGCGACTGGCGGGCGGACCGGGCGATTCCGTCGGGAAACCCCTGGTCACGTACGGTTTCGACGGTCCGGGGAGCGGGCCGGCTGTGGACTGTCCGACAGTCGTCCGGCGTGTCGTCGCGTGTCGGCGTCAGCGGTCGGCCGAACATCTACGCTTTGCTGATGGATCAGGAACACCCGGCCGGACAGGCGCCGGAGTCAGCGTCGGACGGTTCGACGCAACCGCAGGTCAGCGCAGCCGCACCCGAGTCGCGCCCCGCCGCGCCCGAAGCACGCCCCACCGCGACCGAGTCACGCCGCGCCGCGCCCGAAGCACGCCCCGCCGCGTCCGAGTCCCGCTCGGCCGCGTCCGAGTCCCGCTCGGCCGCGTCCGAGTCCCGCTCGGCCGCGTCCGAGTCACAGAGCGTGTTTCCGCCGGGCCTGACCGCCCGGGTCGAGCTGACCGTCACCGACGTCGACACCGCGCAGGCGGTCGGCTCCGGCGACGTGCCGGTGCTGGGCACCCCCAGGGTGCTGGCGCTGGCCGAGGCGGCCACCGTCGCCGCCACGGCGAGCCGGCTGCCGACCGGGATGACCACCGTCGGGATGCGGGTCGAACTCGACCACCGGGTGCCGACCCCGGTCGGCCGGACCGCCGTGGCGCAGGCCCGGTTGGCCAAGGTCGACGGGCGCCGGCTGCTCTTCGAGGTGGCTGTCACCGAGGGCGCGACGACGGTGGCCGAGGGCCGGGTCGAACGGGTCCTGGTGGACCGGCACCGCTTCGTCGAGCGGGCGCAGCAGGGCCCGGCATGACCGCCACCGTGGGCCTCGCCTTCACCGAGGTCGCCGACCGGGTGTACGTGCTGCGCCAGCCGCTGCTCGACGTCAACGTGACCCTGGTGGTCGGCGACGGTGGTGCGCTGGTGGTGGACACCCTCTCCACCGCCGGCCAGGCCGCCGAGCTGCTCGCCGCCGTCCGGAGGCTCACCGCCGACCCGCTGGTGGTGGTCAACACGCACCACCACTTCGACCACTGCTTCGGCAACGCGGCACTGGCCGCAGCCGGTCCGGTGCCGATCTACGCCCACGAGGAGACCGCCCGGCTGCTGCGCGAACAGCCCGCGCTGGTGCGCCGGCAGGCGTACGACGAGGTGCTGCCCGCCGATCCCGGGCTCGCCGCCGAACTCGCCCGGACCACGGTGCTCGCCCCCACCCACCCGGTACGCCAGGAGGCCACCATCGACGTCGGCGGCCGGGCGGTGCTGCTGCGGCACCTCGGACGCGGGCACACCGAGGGTGACCTGGTGGTGCAGGTGCCGGACGCCGACGTGCTGGTCGCCGGTGACCTGATCGAGCAGAGCGGCCCGCCGGCCTTCGAGGACGCCTTCCCGCTGGAGTGGGTGGAGACCGTCACCGCGCTGCTGCGCCTGCTCACCCCGGGCAGCGTGGTGGTCCCCGGGCACGGCACGGTGGTCGACACCGAATTCGTCCGGGTGCAGCACGACGACCTGGCCACGATGAGTTGGCTGATCCGCAACGGGGACGCGGACCGGGCTCCCGCCGAGCGGGTCGCCCAGCGCACGCCGTTCGGCCCGGAGGCCGGCCTCGCCGCCGTCCAGCGCGGCTACGCCGAACTGCGCGGCGACGGCTGAGCGGCCGGCGTCCGCACGCGTCGGGTCAGTCGGGGAAGCGGCGGGCGACCTGGGCCCGGGTCGGCATCGAGACCGCGCCGCCCGGGGACTCGCAGACCAGTCCGGCGACCCGGAGCGCGTAGCCGACCCGCTCGGACCAGCCGGCCGCGTCGACCGGGAGCCCGTCGGCGAGCAGGTCGGCGATCAGGGCCGCCATCACCGAGTCGCCGGCGCCGGTCGCGTCCACGGCCTGGACCGCCGGCGCCGGCAGGCGTACCCCGGTGGTGCCGGCGGCGGTCGAGACCAGCGCGCCGCGCGGTCCGAGGGTGACCACGACGGTGCCGGCGCCGAGGTCGTGCAGCCGCCCGGCGGCGGCCTCGGGGACGGTGTCGCCGTAGAGCACCTCCGCGTCGGCCAGGCTCAGTTTCACCAGGTCGGCGGAGGCGACGAACTCGGCCACCACGGCCCGGAGCCCGGCCACCGCCGCCTCGTCCGGCAGCAGCCGGGGGCGGACGTTCGGGTCGAAGACCCGCAGGCCGGTCGCGAGCGTCCAGGCCCGCCGGGCGGCGGCCAGCACCGGCGGGCAGAGCAGCACGATCGAGCCGGCGTAGAGCACCGAGGCGCCCTCGACCAGGGGTACGTCGAGATCCTCCGGCCCGAGCAGCCCGTAGGAGAGCGGCTCGCCGTAGAACCGGAAGTCGGGTTCCGCCCCGGCGAAGGTGGCCACCGCCAGCGCGGTCGGTACGGGGCGGACCACCACGCCCCGCCGGCCGACCCCGGCGCCGGTCAGGAAGTCGGCGATCCGCCCGGCGAGTACGTCGTCGCCGAGCGAGCCGGCGAACTCCACCTCGGCACCGAGCCGGGCCGCCCCGACGGCCACGTTCAGCGGCGCCCCGCCGATCGCCTGCCGGTAGACGGGCTGCCCGTCGTACTCGCCGTCGAGCAGGTCGACGAGGGCCTCGCCGAGCACCACCGCGTATCCCATCCGAACCTCCCGACCCGCACCGCCGTCCGTGCCGACCCGGGCCGGCCGGCACCGGCGGGTTCCGGTGTATCCCCCTGACCCTGGCACACCGCCGATCCCGTCGTACCCGCCGGGCAGACTCCGCCGGCATGACGGAAGCGCACGAGATCGTTCCGGGGTACCGGGCCGCGTGCCGGGCGCGGGCCCGGGAGCAGGTCGGCCGGACGTCCGACCCCGACATCCGTCAATCCGCCTGGAAACTTTTCATCGAGAGATTCCTATTGCCTCGGCGCCGGGTTCCGTGATGCGATTGCCCGTACCGAGCCAGTGCGGGGGCTGACGCGCTGTGCCGGGTGCCGGCAAGGGGCCACGCGAAGGGCACACATCCGTGATCGGACTGTGCGCCGTGTCGCCCGTCTGCCATCCGGCAGATACCAGCCCACCACCTCTGGCGGGGCGGACCGGTGATACCGCAACCAGTGTCGGAAGCGGGCGCCCGCCGTGTCGCGGGTCCCCCGCAGGTCGTCCGCAGCGTCGGTTACCCGCTGCGACACTGCCCCCAGAAGGAGAACTCGGTGAAACGTCTACGCAGGATCGCGGCCCTCGGCGCCGTGGCCGCGCTCACCGCCGGTGTCATCACGGTGGTCAATCCCACTCCGGCCGTCGCGCACGGTGCCGCCATGGCGCCGGGCAGCCGTACCTTCCTCTGCTGGAAGGACGGGCTCAGCCCGCAGGGCGACATCAGGCCCAACAACCCGGCCTGCGCGGCCGCGGTCGCGCAGAGCGGGGCCAACTCGCTCTACAACTGGTTCAGCGTGCTCCGCTCGGACGCGGGCGGCCGGACCACCGGCTTCGTCCCGGACGGGCAGCTCTGCAGCGGCGGCAACAGCAGCTTCAGCGGCTACAACCTGGCCCGCAACGACTGGCCGTTGACCCACCTGACCGCCGGCGGCAACTTCAACTTCAAGTACAGCAACTGGGCCCACCACCCCGGCACGTTCTACTTCTACGTGACCCGGGACGGCTTCAGCCCGACCCGGGCGCTGAACTGGAGTGACCTGGAGGCGACGCCGTTCCTGACGGTGACCAACCCGCCGCAGCAGGGCGCGGTCGGCACCAACGACGGCCACTACTACTTCAGCGGGCGGCTGCCGACCGGCAAGAGCGGCCGGCACATCATCTACTCCCGCTGGGTCCGCTCGGACAGCCAGGAGAACTTCTTCGGCTGCTCCGACGTGGTCTTCGACGGCGGCAACGGCGAGGTCACCGGGGCCGGCCCGGGTGGCAGCAACCCGACCAACCCGCCGACGAACCCGCCGACCAACCCGCCGACCGGCAACCCGACGAACCCGCCGACCAACAACCCGGGCACCGGTGCCTGCACCGCGACGTACCGGTCGACCGGTAGCTGGAGCGGTGGCTTCCAGGCAGAGGTGACGGTCCGGAACAGCGGCACCGCCACGCTGGGCGGCTGGACGGCCGGCTGGATCTGGGCGAACGGCGAGACCATCGGCAGCCTGTGGAACGGTACGCACACCCAGAGCGGCAGTACGGTGACAGTCCGGAACGTCGCCCACAACGGCAGCCTCGCCCCCGGTGCGAGCGCCACCTTCGGTTTCGTCGGCAGCGGCAACACCAGCGGTGCCCCGACGCTGACCTGCACCACCTCGTAACCACCCCGCGGAACGCGACGGGCCCGGCGTCGGCGGCGCCGGGCCCGTTCGCTGCCCGCTTCGGGAATCGACCGGGTGCTCAGCGCACCATCGAGCCGACCACCGGCTTGGTGAGCAGCGCCGACTGGTTGCGCTGGATGCCCGGGTCCAGGGTGCGGGCCACGAAGATGGCGTGCCAGACACAGAAGATCAGCACGGTCCAGATCTTGCGGGAGTGGTCGGCCTCGCCCCGCTGGTGCTCGTCGAGCAGCCGCATCGCGTACGAGAGGTCGAGCAGCTCACCGGCGCCGGAGATCGAGAAGATGTGCCGGGCCCACTCGTACATCTCGCCGGCCAGCCAGACCCGGGTCGGGGTCGGGAAGCCGAGCTTGCGCCGGTTGACGATGGCCGGCGGCACCACGCCCTGCAACGCCTGCCGCATCGCCCACTTCGTGGCGTCGGAGCGGGGCGGCAGCTTCAGGTCCACCGGGATGCCGGCGGCGACCTCGAAGACCTCCCGGTCGAGGAAGGGCACCCGCACCTCCAGCGAGTGCGCCATCGAGATCCGGTCCGCCTTGACCAGGATGTCGCCGCGCAGCCAGGTGTAGAGGTCGACGTACTGCATCTTGGTCACGTCGTCCAGCTCGGTGCACTCGGCGTAGATCGGCGCGGTGACGTCGGTGTAGCGGACGGCCGGGTCGTAGCGGCGGAGCAGCTTCTGCTTCTCCTCCTCGGTGAACATCCGGGCGTTGCCGTAGTAGCGCTGCTCGATCGGGGTGGTGCCGCGCTCCAGGAAGCTCTTGCCCTTGACCCCCTGCGGGATCGCCTTGGAGACCGCCCGCAGCCCCTTCTGCACCCCGCCGGGCAGGCCGTTGACCGTGCCGAGCGAGAGCGGCTCCCGATAGATCGTGTACCCGCCGAAGAACTCGTCCGCGCCCTCGCCGGAGAGCACCACCGTGACGTGCTCGGCGGCCTTCTTGGCGACGAAGTAGAGCGGCACCAGGGCCGGGTCGGCGACCGGGTCGTCCAGGTGCCAGACGATCTTCGGCAGCGCCTCCATCATGTCCCGGGGGCCGATCTTGGTCGGGATGGTGGTGACCCCGAGGTGCCGGGCCGAGTCCTGGGCCACCTCGATCTCGGAGTAGCCGGGCACGTCGTAGCCGACGGTGAAGGTGAGAATGTTGGGGTTGAACTCCCTAGCCAGCGCCACCACCGCGGTCGAGTCGATGCCGCTGGAGAGGAAGCAGCCCACCGGCACGTCGGCCCGCATGTGCATCCGGACGCTCTCCCGCAGCGTCTCCCGGATCCGGTCGTAGAGCTTCTGCGGCTCCTGCACCGGAGCGGGCCGGAACACCGGCCGGTACCAGCGGCGCACCTCGATCTGCCGGCCCGGGCTCCAGGTGAGGTATTCGCCGGAACCGATCCGGTTGATCCCCTGGTGCAGGGTGCCGGGCTCGGGGACGTACTGCAAGGTCAGGTAGTGCGACAGGTTGGCGGTGTCCACCCCGGCGTCACCGGCGTGCGCCGAGGGCGCGAACGGCAGCAGCGCCTTCTTCTCCGAGGCGAGGTAGACCCCGTCCCGGGTCTGGAGGTAGTGCAGCGGCTTGATCCCGAAGTAGTCCCGGGCGCCGAAGGCGCGGCGCTGCTGCCGGTCCCAGATCACGAAGGCGAACATCCCGCGCAGCCGGGTGAGCACCTGCTCTCCCCAGTAGTGGAAGCCGGCGACGATCACCTCGCCGTCACCGGCGGTGGCGAACTGGGCGCCGTAGTCCCGGGCCAGCTCCTCGCGCAGCTCGATGTAGTTGTAGATCTCGCCGTTGAAGGTCAGCAGGTAGCGACCGCCCGCGTACGGCAGCGGCTCGTGGCTGGACGCCACGTCGATGATCGAGAGCCGTTTGTGTGCGAAAACGGCGTCGGTGTACCCGTCCGGGGTGGAAATCACCTCTACGCCGGTCTCGTCCGGTCCCCGGTGGTGCAGGCATTCCAACGCACCGGCCAGGGCGTCTCGGTGTGCGCCGGCGTTGCCGTGCGCGCTGAAGAAGGCCAGGAGTCCGCACATGGCGGTCATCTTTCCACGCGGACCCGTCCGCTGTGCCGGCACCGCCACCGAGACCGACCGCTCCGGGCACGGTACGGTCGGGGCACGCCAGAAGCGCAGATCAGGTCAGCCGGACGAGGGACAGGGTCGCCAGCCGGCGGGAGTCGTCGATCCCCGCCGTACGCCGACGGGACCTCGCGAGGACCGGGCCGGACGAGGGAGGAGCGGCGATGTCAGACGAGCACACCGACATCACGGCGGAGCCGGCAGAGGTGGAGACGGCCCGGACGGAGTCACACGACCCGGACTTCCCGGAGAAGTTCCTCGAGTTCATGCGGCAGGGCTGGCGGGACAGCACCCTGCCGGTCGGCCCCCGGCCCGAGGTGCCCAACCACGCCAAGCGCCGGGCGGCGCTCTCGGCGGCCCTGCCCGGCGAGACCCTGGTGATCCCGACCGGCCCGGAGAAGGTACGCGCCAACGACACCGCCTACCGGTTCCGCCCCGGCAGCGACTTCGTCTACCTGACCGGCGACCACGATCCGGACAGCGTGCTGGTGATGCGCCCGAACGGCTCCGGCCACGACGCGGTGCTCTACATGCGCCCCCGCTCCTCCCGGGAGACCGACGAGTTCTTCCGCAGCCGCAACGGCGAACTCTGGGTCGGCCGCCGGCACACCCTGACCGAGAAGTCGACCGAGCTGGGCATCGAGACCGCGCCCCTGTCCGAGCTGCCGGAGGCGCTGGCCGACTGCGCTCCCGGTCGGACCCGGGTGCTGCGCGGGCTGGACCCGGCGGTGGACGGCGCGGTGCGGCCGTACGAGCCGCCGAAGAGCGGGGCGACCGAGGATGCCCGACTCGGCCGGGACCGGGAGCTGGCCGCGCTGCTGTCGGAACAGAAGCTGGTCAAGGACGAGTGGGAGATCGCCCAGCTCCAGGAGGCGATCGACGCCACCGTACGCGGCTTCGAGGACGTCGCCCGGGTGCTGCCGGCCGACCGCCCGGTCAGCGAGCGGCTCCTGGAGGGGGTCTTCGGGCTGCGGGCCCGGCACGACGGCTACGACGTCGGCTACAACTCGATCGTCGGTGCCGGCGAGCACGCGACGATCCTGCACTGGATCCACAACACCGGCATCACCCGCCCGGGCGAGCTGCTGCTGATGGACATGGGCGTGGAGGGGCGGCACCTCTACACCGCCGACGTGACCCGGGTGCTGCCGGTCTCCGGCAGCTTCTCCCCGCTGCAACGCCAGGTCTACGACATCGTGTACGCGGCCCAGCAGGCCGGCATCGACTTCATCCGGCCCGGGGTGACCTTCAAGGACGTGCACCGGACCTGCATGCGGGTGCTCGCCGAGGGGCTCGCCGAGCTGGGTCTGCTGCCGGTCAGCGTGGACGAGGCGATGGACGAGACGTCGATGGTCTACCGCCGGTGGACGCTGCACGGCTTCGGGCACATGCTCGGGCTCGACGTGCACGACTGCGCCAACGCCCGCAAGGAGAGCTATCGGGACGGCACCCTCGGCGAGGGGTACGTGCTGACCGTCGAGCCGGGGCTCTACTTCCAGCCCGAGGACGACCTGGTCCCGGCCGAGCTGCGCGGGATCGGCATCCGGATCGAGGACGACGTACTCGTCACGGCGGACGGCGCGGTCAACCTCTCGGCCGGGCTGCCCCGGCGGGCCGACGAGGTGGAGGCGTGGCTGGCCGCCCAGCGCGACGCCGGGTTCCGGCTGCCCGGCTGAACCAACCGGCTTCCCGTCGCCGGTCGGGACCCGTCCCGGCCGGCGACGGCCTCCCGGTGCAGGGAAAAGTCTCGATCATTTCACGTTCGCTGCGGGCAGACCGCGACGGTACGATAGCGCTGCGTCGTCGCACCGGACAGCAGGAGAGGTGTGGTGCCCGGAAACAACCTCGGCGAGCCGCCCCGCGCACCGACCAAGAGTGTGCTCAGACTGGTGTTCGCGCTCGCCGGAGTGGTCGCCTTCGTCTGTGGCTACCTCGGGCTCTCCCAGCACATCGAACGGACCGGCGGCTACGGCTCCGACCCGTTCGACCTGATCTACTACGACCTACAGCTCTTCGTGCTCGGCGCGCCGCCGCTGGACGACGGCGGGCCGTTTCCGGCGCTGCTGAACTTCGCCCGGTTCGCCGCACCGGCGGTCACCGCGTACGCCCTGGTGGAGGCCTGCCGGCTGCTCTTCGCCACCGAGCTGCGCCGGCTGCGCGACCGCAACGCCCGGGGGCACGTCATCGTCTGCGGCGACGGCCTGGTGGCGGACACCCTGGCCCGCCGGCTCCAGGCCGCCGGCCACCGGGTGGTGGCGGTCCGCTCCGACGTCACGACGCCGTCCGGCTCCGGCCAGGTGGCGCGGGCCGCCCGGGACCCGAGCGTGCTGCGCGGCGCCGGCATCGGCCGGGCCAGGGCCGTCTACGCGTGTACCGACGACAGCGCCACCAACGCCGCGATCGGGCTGGCCGCGGCCCGGCACGGCCGTTCCCCGCTGACCGTGTACGCCCAGGTCGCCGACCCGGAACTCTGCCTCGCGTTGCAGGCCCGGCACCTGGGCCTGGCCCGGCACCCCGGCGCCCGGCTGGACTTCTTCAACATCGACGACCTGGCCGCCCGGAAGCTCTTCGCCGAGGACCCGCTGACCGCCGTGGACGGCCGGCCGCCCCGGGTGGTGGTGCTCGGCGCCACCGCGTTCGGCCGGGCGGTACTGGTCGAGCTGGCCCGGCGCTGGCGGGTACGCGACCCGCACGGCGCCCGACTGGTACCCCTGGTCCTGGTCGACGAGGCGGCGACCGAGGCGGCGGCCCAGCTCACCCACCGCTATCCGTTCCTGTCCCGGGTCTGCCGGATCATCCCGCTCGACGGCGGCCTCGGCGAGCTGCTCGGCCAGCTTCCCCGGGCCGGCTTCCCGCTCCCGCCGGACCGGGTCTTCATCTGCTACGACGACGAGGAGCGGGCGCTGAAGACGGCGCTCACCGCCGAGCAGCTCTGGCACGGCGGGCCCGGCTCGATGGTGGTCCGGCTGGACCGGCTGGCCAACCTGCGGGAGGCGTTCGGCAGCGGGACCGGCCTCGGCGTCCTCGACGACCTCTCCGGCGCGCTCCGGCTCTACGGCGTGGTGCACGCCGCCTGCGACCCGGCGCTGATCGGGGACGACCTGGTGGAACGGCTGGCCCGGGTGATCCACGAGAGTTACGTGGTGGCCCGGCGCCGGCACGGTGAACGGCCCGGTGGCAACCCCGCGCTGGTGCCCTGGGAGGAGCTGCCGGAATCACTGCGCCGGGCCAACCGGGCCCAGGCCAAGGACATCGGTCGCAAGCTGCGGGAGCTCGGCTGCGCCCTGTCGCCCCGGGTCGGGCCGGGCGACGAGCACGCCCTGGAGGAGCCGGAGATCGAGCGGCTGGCCATCCTGGAGCACCAGCGCTGGCTGGCCGAGCAGGTGGCGAGCGGCTGGCGGTACGCGCCACACCGGGACGACGAGCGACGACTCCATCCGGCGTTGAGCCCCTGGGAGGATCTACGGGAAGATCTCCGGGAGCGTAACCACGAGGCGGTCCGGGAACTCCCGGTCATCCTGGCCGACGCGGGCTTCCGGATCGTCCGCGTCGGGCACGCGTAACCACGAACGGACGGTGCTGGATGGCCCGCATCGGTGTCACCGGGCACGTAGTGCTCGCCGACGGCACGGCGGAGCTGGTCTACGCCCGGCTGACCGAGGAGCTGCGCCCGTACGCCGGGCCGGAGCTGCACGGGATCACCTGCCTCGCCGACGGCGCCGACCAGATCTTCGCCCGGGCGGTACTCGACAGCGGCGGGAGCTTCGAGGCGGTGATCCCGGCCCGGGACTACCGGCAGCGGTCGGTACGGGCGCACAACCTGCCCGCCTTCGACGAGCTGCTGCGCCGGGCCACCTCGGTGTCGTACATGCCGTTTCCGCGCTCGGGGCGGGCAGCGTACCTGGCGGCGAGTCTGGAGATGCTGCGCCGGTGCGAGCGGCTCTTCGCGGTCTGGGACGGCAACCCGTCGGCGGACGTCGGGGACACCGCCGACGTGGTCCGGGCGGCGCAGTCCCGGGACCTGCCGGTGACCGTACTCTGGCCGGCCGGCGCCCGCCGGCTGAAACTCTGAGCCGGCCGGCGCCCGCCGCCGCTGAAACCCGGCGCCGGTCAGCGTCGGCTGACGGCGTCGTCGGCGGTGAGCAGGGCGCGGGCCAGCGGGGTGAGCGTGTGGTGGGCCGCCTTGCCGTGCCGGGTGGTCCGCAGCAGTCCGGCGTCGCGGAGCACGCTGGCGTGCTGGGAGGCGGACGGGGTGCTGATGCCGGCCCGGCGGGCCAGGTCGGTGGTGTTCGCTCCGACCATGGCGGCCCGGAGCACCGCCGCCCGGGAGCGCCCGAGCAGCGCGGTCAGCGGATCCCCGGTGGCCGCGGCGGCGCCCAGCGCGTACGCCGGAACCGGCCGGTGCCCGGGCGCACGACCGCCGGGGGTGCGGGGCCGGCGTACCGGATAGGCCAGCACCACGGAGTCGGGTTGCCCGCCGACCCAGAGCTTCCGGGCGGCGACCGAGGGCACCAGCAGCAGGCCGGCGCCGTTCGGCCGCAGGTCCAGGTCGATGCTGGAGGAGACCGAGAGCACCGGGTTACGCCATGCCGCCCACGGGTCGAACATCGCCAGCAGCGCCTCCACCCCGCCGGTGGCCAGGGCACGGCCACGCTCGTTGACGTCGAGCCGGACCACCGACTCCCAGGCGGTCAGCTCGGCGCGTACCCGCCGGTCGTAGTAGCCGCGCACCGCCGCCGCCAGGCTGCGGGCCCGGCGCGCCGAGGTGGTGAGCAACCAGGCGAGGGCACCCTCCAGGGTCCGGTCCTCGGTCAGCGGGGCGAGCAGGTCGGCCGACTCGGGCCGGAGAGCGGCCGCCGACCTCCGCCGGACGCCCCACGCCGCGTCGGTCGCCTCGGTCAGCTCACGCAGCCAGCCGGCGAGTTCCGGCCCGGCCACCGGACCCGCCGCGTCGTCGGCCGGGGACCCGGCGAGGCTGAGGAAAACCTCGTACAGCGGGAGGGGCGCGGGTGCGATCCGGGTCCGGGCGATGTCCTCGGGGCCCAACCAGATCCGGATCATCACCACCTCCACGCCTGGAGCCGAGCGGCACCGCACGGCTGATGTCTGATCACGAGACGCGGTCACCCCGCCGCCCAGTTGTCGGCTCTCCGGACGGTTTGGACCCAGTCAAAAGCATTGCCGCGACGGGCTGATCGGCTCGTAACTGGGAGCAGGAGCCGGCCGGTGATGGTCCGGTCCGGCCGGACGACGACCGTCGCGCCCGGCGAGGTCACGCCGCCGGCGGTGCCCGAGGTGCGGCGTCGATGTGAGGGAGTCTTCATGCCGGTGTCCAGACGGATGACCTGGAGCGCGGCGGCGCTGGCCGCCGTACTCGCCGCGACGGGGTGCAGTGGCGGCGGCGAGGACCCGAGCACCTCGGACGCCGACGCGGTGGTGCGGATCGGCATCGCCGAGCCGCAGCACCTGATCCCGTCGAACGCCACCGAGAGCGCCGGGGCGCAGGTGCTGGCCGCCCTCTACACCCCGCTGGTCGACTTCGACGAGAACAAGAAGCCGTTCGAGGTGGCGGCGGAGTCGATCGAGTCGACCGACAACAAACTGTGGACGGTGAAGCTGAAGAGCGGGTACACCTTCCACAACGGAGAGCCGGTCAACGCCGACAGCTACATCAACGCCTGGAACCACGCGGCGTACGGGCCGAACGGCCACGGCGGGGCATACTTCTTCGGCAAGGTCCAGGGGTACGACGACCTCCAGTCGACCGACCCGGACGGCGAGGGTCCGCAGAAGGCTCCGGAGCCGAAGGCGAAGAAGCTGACCGGTCTGCAGAAGGTCGACGACCTCACCTTCACCATCACCCTCTCCGCGTCGTTCGCCGAGTTCGAGTCGGTGCTCGGCTACCACGTCTTCGCGCCGCTGCCGAACGCCGCGTGGGCCTCGGACGGGGTGTTGAAGGAGGGCTTCGAGCAGGCCCCGATCGGCAACGGGCCGTTCAGGATGAAGGGGAGCTGGCAGCACGACAGCCGGATCGAGGTCGAGCGCTACGACGCGTACCCCGGCCCGAAGCCCAAGATCGGCGGCGTGGTCTTCCAGATCTACCAGGAGCTGGCCGCCGACTACGCCGACCTGCTCGCCGGGAACAACGACGTGACCAGGCAGGTGCCGACCGAGGCGCTGGGCACCGCGCCGGGCGACCTGGGCGACCGGTTCAAGAAGAGCCCGCTGTCGTCGTTCCAGTTCCTCGCCTTCCCCACCTTCCAGCCGGAGTTCGCCAGGGCCGAGGTACGCAAGGCGATCTCGATGGCGATCGACCGGGACGAGATAGTGAAGTCCGTCTTCAAGGACTCGCAGACCTCGGCGCGGTCCTTCGTCTCCCCGCTGCTCGCCGGTGCCCGGCCGGACACCTGCGGCGAGGCGTGCCAGTTCGATCCGGCGAGGGCGAAGGCCGACTACCAGGCGGCCGGCGGACCGGCCCGGTTGCAGATCTCCTTCAACGGCGACGGCGGCCACCAGGAGTGGGTGGAGGCCACCTGCAACCAGCTCTCCAACAACCTCGGCGTGAAGTGCAGCAGTACTCCGGAGGCGAGGTTCGCCGACCTGCTCAACAAGGTGGAGGCGAAGACGCCGGTCGGGATGTTCCGGATGGGCTGGTCGATGGACTACCCGTCGATGCAGAACTACCTCGGGCCGATCTACACCACCGACGGGTCGTCGAACTACTACGGCTTCAGCAACGCCGAGTTCGACCGGCTGGTCGCCGAGGGTGAGCGGGCGCCGAACCAGGAGGCGGCGATCAAGAAGTACCAGGAGGCGGAGCAGATCCTGGCCCGGGAGATGCCGGTGATCCCGCTCCGGTTCGGCCAGAACAACTTCGGCCACTCGACCCGGGTCAGCAACGTCGAGATGGACGCGTTCGGCCAGGTCGACCTGTTGAAGATCGAGGCGACCGGCTGACCGGTGCCGACCCGGCCGTCGGGGACGTACCCGACGACGGCCCGTCCCTCCGCCGCTGGTGCCGCCGGCGGCGGAGGGACGGCGCTCGGCCGGCTACCGGGGTCTCATCCGCCGCACTGCCAGGTGTAGTCGCGGCGGACGACCGGGGCGCTCGGCCCGTGGTAGGCGCTGCCGACCACCAGCCCGTTGTCGCTGATGACACTCGCGTCGAGCTGCTTCGGCCATTCCTCCGCGCCCGGCGGCGTCGGCAGCCGGCGGACCGTGCCGTCCGGGGCCACCACCAACTGGCGGTCCTTCGCGGTCGAGACGATCATCCTTCCCCCGGCGTTGACGGCCATGCTGAAGACGCCCTCGGTGTCGATGCGGGGATAGACGTCGAGCGTTCCGGTGCGGACGTTCCAGCGCATCAGCGGGGTCGGCGACTGCGCGTCGCCGGGCGCGACGAACCCGGTGACCCAGTCGCCGCTGACGTGCCAGCCGGAGGTCCGGGTGATCCCGGGCGGCAGTTGCAGGTCGGCGGCGCTGCCGTCGGGCCGCCAGATCCGGATCCGGGACATCCCGTGCGCGCCGACCACGGTGCCGTCCCGGGTCACCCCCAGCACCTCGCCGCCGTTTTCCGGGGTGCTCAGCGGCCAGGGGCCGCCGGTGCCGTCCGACCGCCAGAGCACGGGTACGGCGACGCTGACCGTCTCACCGATCGGCGGTATCCGGTAGGCGTGCCCGACGATGTCGCCCTGCGGGGTGATCGCCCCGACCCGGGCCGCGTCGTAACCGGAGAGCAGTGGCAGCCGGTGGACCTGGCCGTCCCGGTAGACCCAGCCGAACTCCCGCTCACGCCCCTGGCCCTGGTTGTCGTTCCCGGTGCCGGCCACCACACCGTCGGCGTTCACCACCGGCGATCCGCGACGTGAGCCGTTCGGCACGTGGAAGACTTTCGGCGTGCCCCGATCCCACAGCACCTGCTGCCCTTCGGCGCGCTGCGCTACCCGTCCGGCCGCAATCGCGATCCTGCCGACGATGAACCGCCCGCTCGGGTCGATCCCCTCGACGTGCACCTGACGGGCTTCGGTCGGCAGCACGAGGGGGGCGATGTCGCAGCTCAGCGTCTCGTCGCTGATGGTCACCGGCACGGTCCGCACCTGCGCGGGCACGGTGCCGATCGGGCCGGGCGAGATCGACGGGACGGGGCGGGCCGGCTCCGGCCGGACCTCCCCGCCCCGGCCCAGCACCACCGTGGCCGTCCCGATCACCCCGAGCAGCGCCACCGCCGCCACCGTGGCTGCCGCGCCCCGGCGACGTCGCTCGGCCCGGCGCCCCTGCCGGACGGCCTCGCCGATGTCGGCCCTGCTCGGCGGCACCGCCGCCTCGCGCAGCAGTGTGTGCAGCGTCCGCGCCGTCTCCTGGTCGTCTTCGATAGGCATGATCTCCCCCTCAGCGCTCTGCGGTGCCGGTGCCGGACTGCTGGACGTCGAGGTGGCGCCGGAGTGCCGCCAGCCCCCGTGCGGTGTGGCTCTTGACGTTGCCGGTGGAGGTGTTCAGCACCGCCGCCACCTCCTGCACCGACATGTCGCAGGCGAAGCGCAGCACCAGGACGGCCCGCTGCGCCCCGGTCAGCTCGCCGAGCAGCCGCTGGACGGTGTCCCGGTCCTCGACGCTGGCCGCCGGCGCCGCCGGCCGGTCGGGCGGCTGAAACATCAGCCGTACCCGGGCCCAGGGTCCGCGTACCTCGTCGAGGTGCTTGCGGACCAGGATCCGGTGCACGTACCCGTCGAGGTTGTCGACCGCCCGGGCCCGCCGCCAGTGCCGGTACAGGGCGGTGATGGTGCTCTGCACGATGTCGTCGGCACGGTGCGTGTCACCGGACAGCAGGTACGCGGCCCGGTGCAGCGCGGGCAGCCGTGCGGTGACGTACTCCACGTACTCGGTCTCGCAGTCGGCACGCATGCCGCTCCCTTCTGGATGCTCCGCACCGATGACGGGCGACAGCCGTTCGGGCGTTGCAGTCGGGAGGAGTCGGAGCGAACGGCACGTAACGGGCATCTTTCCGCCGGGCCGCCGTCGGTTCTCCAGCGGCGGGGCCGCCGTCGGGGTCAGGAGCGGCGGGGCCGCCATTCGCCGTAGTAGGGGCCGCCCCGCTCGACCGGCAGCCGCGCCGCCTCGGCCGCCGCCAGCAACCGCTCGCCGAACGGGTCGGACCGCTGGTGCGGGCGGGCCTCGATGCGCAGCCAGGCACCGTCCCTGGTCCGGACGTGGTAGCCGAGGATCCGGCCGCCGAAGAGCTTGCCCTGGGCGGCGATCCAGAGCACGATCCGGTCGATCTCGTGCCAGTAGACCGCCCGGGGCCGGCGCCGGGTGCCGTGCACCAGGCCGTGGCTGAACAGGTCGGTCCGGACCTTCCTGGTCGGCAGGACCAGCAGCGCCACCGGCACGAGTACCACCGTGACCACCACGAGCAGCACCGCGACGAACGCCAGCCGCCGCAGGGCGACGGTGTCGAGCAGCCAGCCGACGCCGAGGGCGATCCCGACCAGGCCGGCGGCGCAGACCAGCACCACCCCGAAGGTGCCGGCCGGACTCTCCCCGGTCCGGGAGACCAGGTGTTCGCCGAGCTGGTACCGCCGGGCCAGCTCCGTCACCCGTTCCGGCGGTACGTCCGGCGGCGGCACCCGGCTGGTCCAGTCCCCGCCCCTGGCCTTGATCAGGGCGAAGCTGCCGACCGTGAGGACCAGACCCGCGGCGCCCAGCCCGAGCGCGGCCGGGCCGAACCCGGGGCCGAACCAGGCGGTACCGACCCCGCCGCAGCAGGCCAGCAGGCCGACGCCGAACGCGAGCAGGGTCAGGTAGCCGACCGCCGGCATCGCGGTCGCCGGGGCGTCGCCGGAGCCGCCGGACCCGTCCGGCGGTTCATCGGTCACCTTCTCGGGCATCGCCGGATCCTACGCCGCCGCCCGTTCCATCCACTGTGGGCGGTACGGCGGCCGGTTCCTGCCAGGCGGTCCGCAGGTCCCGGCGGGTTTCGGTCCACCACTGCCGCAGCTCCGCCCACCACTGGGCGAAGCCGGAGCCGATGTCCCGGGCCGCCTGGTGCAGGCCGGGGTCGTCGGCATGCGCACCGATCCGTTCCGCCAGTACGCAGGCCCAGAGCGGCGGGACGAGGGCGAGGGCGATCAGCGGCAGCGGCCACCAGCCGGTGCCGGCGTACCCGACGAGCAGCCCGAGCAGCGCGGTCGAGACGAGCAGACCGAGACCGAGGGCGGTACGCAGCAAACGGGGCACCAGTCGCAGGCAGCGCCACGGCGTACGCCCGGCCGGCGCCAGCACCCGGAACTGGACGGCGACGACGGCCACGGCCAGCAGGGCGGCGGCCAGCCGGCCGAGGATGCCGGCCGGGGCGGGCAGCGGCCCGGCCGCGAGCGGCGCGGCGACGGCCAGCAGGACGGCACCGCCGGAGAGCCAGCGACACGGGCCGGTCAGCGCCCGGCGCAGCGGCCAGACCATCGCCACCGGGTCGGGATCGGCGGGGTGTTGGGCGGCGACCGCGCGCAGGATTCGCATCGAGCGGCCGACCCGCCACCGGTCCGCGTCGAGCATCGCGAGCAGCCGCCGGCCGTGGGCGTTGTCGGGCTCGTGCCGCAGGGCCGCCCGGACCGCCTGCTCGGCGGCGCCCCGGTTGCCGGCGTCCCGCTCCAGGGCGGCCAGGGTCAGCAGCGAGTCGACCGACCCCGGGTCGAGCGCGAGCGCTTGCCGGACGGCGTACCGGGCCCGGTCGTACTCCTCGGTGAAGGCGAGCGCCCGGGCGAGGCTCCGGTGCGTCCTCGGCGCCCCCGGGTCGAGCCGGACCGCCTCGGTGGCGGCCCGCACCGCCGCCTCGCCCCGGAAGACCGCGACCAGGGCCTCGGCCCGTTCCACGTACGCCTCGGCGTGTCCCGGCGCGGCGGCCACGGCGGCGTCGCAGGCGGCGAGCGCCTCGACGTACCGCTCCCGGACCCGCAGCAGGTACGCCAGGAAGACGAGCGAGTCCGGGTCGTCGGGCTCGACGGCCAACCCGGAGCGGATCTGGCGCTCGGCGTCGTCGTACCGGCCGGAGTCGGCGAGCAGCCGGGCGCGCTGGTACGCCTGCGCGGCCGACGGCCGGGGAAGCTCGGACATCAGCACATGGTGCCAGCCGGCGGGTGACCGGGGCGAAAACCGGTTGCCGGCGCTGTCCGCCGCGTTCCAGGGTGGACGGGTGCTGACCCCGCCCGACGATCTCCCCGAGGACCTGCTCCGGGCTGCGCTGCTGCGGGACTGGGGGCTACGGGTCGGCTCCCTCGAATACCGCGCGGTGGGGCGGGGCAGTCACCACTGGGAGGTCACCGACGCCGAGGGCGGCCGGCGGTTCGTCTCCGTCGACGAGCTGACCACCAAGCGGCTGACCCTGACCGACCCGCTCGACGCCGCGTACGCCCGGCTGCGCGCCGCGCTCGGCACCGCCCGGCGGCTCCGGGAGCACGGCCGCGGGTTCGTGGTGGCGCCGATCCCGACCTCGGGCGGCGAGCCGCTGGTCCGGGTCGGCGGCCGGTTCGCGCTCGCGCTCTACCCGTACGTCGACGGGGAGAGCTTCCGGTGGGGCGCGTTCTCGTCGGCGGCGCACCTGCGGGGCGTACTCGACATGGTGCTGGCGGTGCACGCGGCGCCGGCAGCGGCCCGCGCGCATGCCCCGGTCGACGACTTCGCCATCCCGCACTCCGACGAGCTGGGACTCGGCCTGGCCGGCACCGGTGACGTCCCCGACACCGGCCCGTACGCCGGCCCTGCCGCCCGGCTGCTCGTCACGCACGCGGCACCGGTACGCCGGCTGCTCGCCCGGCACGGCGAACTCGTGCGGGCGGCGCGCGCTCAGCCGGGCCGGATGGTCCTGACCCACGGCGAACCGCATCCCGGCAACACGATGCGGACGGTCGACGGCTGGCGGCTGATCGACTGGGACACCGTGCGGGTCGCGCCGCCCGAACGCGACCTCTGGCTGATGGAACCCGGTGACGGGTCGGTGCTCGACGGCTACGCCGAGGCGACCGGCGCGGCACCGCTGGCGGAGATGCTGGAGCTGTACCGCAGCTGGTGGCACCTTGCCGACGTCGCCGAGGAGACGAGCCGGTTCCGGGCCCCGCACGCCGGCACCGAGGACGACGACGAGTCGTTCACGATCCTCCGCTCGGTGCTGGAGCACATCGGCACGCTCCCGGCCGCCCGGGTCTGAGCCGAGCCGGCAGGGCTGCCGGTCACACCACCGTGGTGATCGGCGTGGGCCGGCCCGTCCTGGCCGAGGTGAGCCGCCACGCCGCCGAGATCAGCCCGATGTGCGAGAACGCCTGCGGAAAGTTGCCCAGCTGCTCACCGGTCCGCAGGTCGATCTGCTCGGCGAAGAGGCCGAGGTCGTTGGCGCGGGCGACCATCCGGGTGAAGAGTGCATCGGCCCGGTCCTGTTCGCCGAGGAGCGCGAGACAACCCACCAGCCAGAACGAGCAGATGACGAAGCCGGCGGAGTCACCGGGCCAGCGCCGGACCAGCCCGTCGGTGGTCAACTCCCGCTCGATCCGCTCGATCGTGGCACGCATCCGCGGATCGGCCGCGGAGATGAACCCCACCAGGGGAAGGACCAGAACCGACGCGTCCAGCCGGTCCGACTCGAAGGCGTCGGTGAAGGCACCGAGTTCGGGATTCCAGCCGTACCGCAGGATCGCCTCCCGGATCTCGTCGCGGACGGCCGCCCACCGCGCCACCTCGGCCGGGTCACCCAGTACGGCGTCGAAGCGTACGGCCCGATCCAGTGCGATCCAGCAGCCCAGTTTGGCCGTCAGGTAGTGCCGCTCCTCGCCCCGCAGCTCCCACATGCCCGAATCCGGCAGCCGCCACGTCTCGACCGCACGGTCGGTCAGGGACCGCAGCATTCGGCGTACCGGCTTGGGCATCGGGTCGAGCCGCCTGCGCAGCAACCACGCGGCGTCGAGCACCTGACCGAGTACGTCCTGCTGGCGCTGGTGCCAGGCGTCGTTGCCGAGCAGCACCGGATCGTTCTCCCCCGGCTCGCCCAGCGTGCCGAGTTCCCGCTCGGCGAGGTCACGCTCGCCCTCCACGCCAAACATGATCGGTACGGGCGCCAGGTTGGCGTCGCCGATCGACTCGGCCAACCAGCAGAAGAGCCGGTCCGCCTCCTTCGGGCAGGCCGCGATGGAGAGCATCCGCAGGGTGAGGCTGAAGTCGCGCAGCCACACGTAGCGGTAGTCGTAGTTGTCGTGCCCCTCCGGCCGCACCGGCACGGAGGTGGTGGCCGCCGCGACGACACCGCCGCTGGGCTGGTAGGTCAACCCCACCAGCAGCAACGTACTGCGCCGTACCAGATCGGAATGCTCTCCCGTGTAGTCGTGCTCCGCCATCCAGGAGTGCCAGCCCTCGACCGTTTCGGCGAGCGACGCCGGGACGTCGGGAGCGACCGGTGGATCTTCTCGGTAGCTCGACCAGTAGGCCAGCGAGAAGCTCTCCCGCTGGCCCGCCCCGATGGTGAACAACGACGAGGCGGTCGTCTCATGGCAGTCCACCGGAACGCTCGCGGTCATCCCCAGGGTGGCGCCGGTGGCGGTCCCGATCACGGTCTGACCGCGCCGTTCGAGGTAGGCCCGCACGCGGCCGTACTCGAAGTGGGGTGCGTAGGACATCACCATCGGCACCCGCCCGGTGAGCCCTTCCACCAGCCGGAGGAGCAGGCTGGGCGAGTTGCGGCCGATCTCGTGCCCCCGGCCGTGGCCCAGGGCCAGGGCATCGGTGACCGCCACCGACCCCTCCTCGGTGGTGAAGACCGTACGCAGCACCAGCGTGTCGTCCAGGTAGCTCCGCTCGACCCGGAACTCGCCCGCCGGGCGAATCCACCAGTGCCCACCGGCGTCGTCGAGCAGGCGGGCGAAGACCGAGGGCGCGTCGAACCGGGGCGGGCACCACCAGTCCACGGACCCGTCCCGGCCGACCAGTGCCCCGGACCGGCCGTCGGCGAGGTAGCCGTAGTCGTCGATCCGACGGGCGCACACCGCAGGCCACCCCCTGGCTGGTCGATGTCCGGGCGACCCGATCGCCTCCGCTCAGCGCTTCGTCCGGATCACGGCTGTTTCTCCCTACTACATCCGGGCAGCCGCTTACCCGGCTCCGGCCGGCTTAACCGACCGACCTCTGTCCCAGGCGTCAACCGTCAGCCGGCCCGCCCGCACGTCGAGGATCCGGCGCCGGTACGCCGAGCCCGGATGGAGAGTGCACCGGGACGGTCGGCCGGAGGCGGTCGGCGTCTCGGGATGGTGCGGGGTCATCGACGCCCCGTAGGGTCGGCCGGTGAATCCCAACGAGATGGTCGGGGCGGCCCTGGAGGTCGCCGAGGCGGGCCTGGCGGCCGGGGAACAGCCGATCGGCGCCGTGGTGATGCTGGGCGACGAGATCGTCGGGCGGGGCTTCACCCGGGAACGCGACCTCCGGCGCCGGCTGGTGCACGCCGACCTGCTGGCCATGATCGAGGCCGACGAGCGGCTGGGCTGGCGGGAACGCCCGGCTCCGCTGCGGCTCGCGGTGAACCTGGAACCGTGCATGATGTGCCTGGGTACGGCGATGGCACTCGGCGTGGACGAGGTCTACTTCGGACTGGAGTCGCCGAGCGACGGCGGCGCTTCGGTCGCGGCGGCTTGGCGACCCGAGCCGGCCGTACCGTGGTTCGCGGCTCCCTCGGTGATCGTCGGCGGGATCCGCCGGGAGGAGAGCCGGGAACTGTTCCGCCGCTGGTGCGCGACCGCGCCCGACTCCCCCGCCCGACGCTGGGCGCAGACCCTGGTCGACCCGCCGCACTGAGGCCGACCGCCGCACCAAGTGCAGCTAGCTTCCACTGCCTCGCGGCTCGACGTCCCGAAGCAGCCCCTGGTAGTGCTCTCGGATCCCTGACCAGTAGCTTCGATCGCCACAGGGATACAAACGACCGCAGCGGCAAAGACCGAGACCAGCTTCGCGATGGATCATGAGAAACGTGTCGGCAGTGTCGATCTGACGGGTACGCGTAGTCCCGCAGGGCTTCTGAGGAGTAGATGGTGGACGTCGGCTCCCGGAGTCGCCTCTCGTCGGCGCCGTCGATTCGTTGCCGGGCGTCTGTCTGCCGTGGCGGATCCGCACCGAGCCTTCGGCGTGCCATAGATATCCACACCAGCGAGTCTGCGGATGTTGTTCGACAGGCCGCGTTCATTCCACGGATCGCTAAGCGCGACGGCCAGCAGGGAACGTACTGGCCACCGCCCCGGCAGGCAGGGTTGCGGCAGCATCCGCTGTCGTCGGGGCGATGCTGCTGCCACAGCTTGCGCGCAAGCCGCCACACGATCGGTGATTCGCATTCGGGCGGAGGCTCGACAGGCGGATTGGTGAGGTCGAAAGGCATGCCCGCACGATTCCGTGCGACGGTTCCCGAGGCCATGACAAACAGCCATGGCAGCCTGACATGGGCCGGCTCGACCTGCGATGACGTAGCCCCTACGATCCGAGTCAAGCACCTGGAGTAGCCACGCCACGACACGGAGACCGCCGTGCTGCTCGATCCGCTTCGGATACCTGACGACGTCTGGTCCGACCATGACGTGCGGGTGGCGCTGGTCGGGCGGGACATCGGCGCATTGTTCCGCTTGATCTCCCGACTAACCAGAGCCAGCCAGACCCGCTTGGGCGCCGCCTGTGGCCTTGAGCAGGGATACGTCAGCCGGATCATGAACGGCCGAAGGGTGACCTCCATCGAGGTTCTGGAGCGGATCGCGGACGGTTGCGACATGCCCGACGAGTCGCGGATGGCTATGGGCTTGGCACCGAGGACGAGGCCATGTCGTCCTGACATGGCTTTCGACAAGGAAGAGCGGAAGGCTGAGGATGGTCCCCGCCGGGCGTGGCGGGACAGCGTACGGAGCTGTGTCGATCTGTGGCGAGGTGACGTGAACCGTCGAGATTTGCTGCGGCGTAGTGCGTTCACCACCGCCGGGTACACGCTGCCGGCGCTGCGCTGGCTCACAGCGTCGGATCCGGCTCCCCTCGCCCAGAGGGGAAGCCGTAGTGTCGGTCCACCGGAGGTCGAAACAATTCGGGAGATGACCGCCGCCTACCGACGGCTGGACAACCAGTACGGGGGCGGCCATGCGAGGGACGCCGTTGCCCGCTATCTCGACCTGGAGGTTGCTCCGCTGCTGATCGACGGTCGATATGACCACGACACTGGCCGGCGGCTCCTCAGCGCGACAGCGGAACTGAGCCAGCTCGCCGGGTGGCAAGCGTATGACATGGCCGAACACGGCATCGCGCAGCGCTATCTCACCCTCGCGCTCGACCTCGCCGGAGAGGCCGGTGACCACAATCTTGGCGCGGAGATCATCGCCGCTATGAGTCACCAAGCCACCTACCTCGGTCATGCCGCCACCGGCATAGACCTTGCCCGCGCCGCCCGGGAAACGGCCCGCCGAACCGGCATGCGGATCCTGGTCGCCGAAGCCCTCGTGATGGAGGCTCACGCACATGCCGTCGGCCGTGACAAGCGCGCCTGCGTCCGCACCCTTCATCAAGCAGAACAAGCGCTCGACCGCGCCGATCGGGGCAGTGGCCCAGAATGGATCAGCTACTTCGACGAGGCGTACCTGTCTGCCAAGTTCGGGCACTGCTTCCATGCGTTGGGGCAGTTGCGCGAAGGCGAGCGTTTCGCCGTTCGCTCCTTGAGGATGAACCCGAGCTACGTACGTGGCAACAGCTTCAACCTGGCGCTGCTGGCGAGCATCTACGCGGGGCAGGGCGAGGTCGACCGGGCATGCACGATCGGCACGGAGTCCTTGGCCAAGACCAAGGACCTGCGGTCGGCGCGAGCCGTTCGCTATCTGCGCGACCTCCAGTCGCTGCTTGCGGCGCACCGTCGCCGTCCGGCCGTTCGCCAGTTCGTCAACCAGGTCGACGCGGTTTTGGGTAAGCGGCGTTGACCTTTACAGGACACCCCTCGCCTTTCGGGCGACCAGTTCGAGCACGGCGATGATGCTGCCGGCGCCGACAATCTCGCCCCGCGACACGAGGTCACGCGCCTCGTCGAGCGGAATCCACGCCACCTGCTCGGCCTCGTTGATGTCTACAGGCGCACCAGTAAGGTCGGCCCGTCGGGCCAGAAACAGCAGGTTCTCCGCGTCGGCCATGCCCACCCAGGGCTGGAAGGACAACAACGGCTCGACTGCCTCCGGCCGCCAGCCGGTCTCCTCTTCGACCTCGCGTACGGCGCACTCCGCCGGGTGCTCCTCGTCATCGACGTAGCCACCGGGCAGTTCCCACACCCACCGATCGAAGACGAACCGGTGCCGCCGCATCAGCAGCAGCCGCTCCTGCTCGTCCAGGACCGCGACCATCGCGGACCGAGGTGCGCGGATCACGTACTGCTCGAACCGCGTCCCATCCGGCAACTCCACGTTCGCGATGGCTAGCTGCGCTCGCCGACTGCCGTCGACTATTCGTTCTTCGTGAACCACCCACCGAGTCAATGGCCCGCCTGCCTATACGACATTCGACAGCCCACATCAGGCCTTCCCGCAACTACGGAGCGCATCGCAGCATAAATCTGCACGGAACCTCAATCTCGAAACAGTCACTTGCCGACACTTCACCGACAACGGCCGCTACTTCCGATTTATCATCCCTCGACGTACACGGCGATGCTGCGCGGTGGGACGGTGAAGGTGCCGGTGGAGCGGTCGAAGGAGGCCGTCCGGAGTACCGGGTCGGCCGACTCGCGCAGCACCGGATGCAACGCCACCGACGCGCCCCGCAGCCCGGCAACGGTCTGGGTCGCCGCCGCAGGAGTCGCGTTGAAGACCACCGTCACCGACCGCCAGCGCGGGTCCAGCCCCGTCCCGTCGAGCTTCATGGTCAGCACCCCCGGCGTCTCGTCCACTCCGGAGAGTGGGAACGACACCCGCCGCTGCACCTGGGCCGCGTCGGCCAGCCCGAAGACCGGCGACGAGGACCGGACCCGCAGCAGCTCGCGGTAGCGCGCCTCGGCGAGCCCGATCGCCGCGCAGTCGGGTACCAGCGTCGGGTCGGCCAGCAGCGGCCGGGCGTACGGCCACTTGTCGGCGTTGTCGGCGGCCGGCGGAAGTCCGACCCCGAACCCGTTCCCCTCGGCGCAGTCCCAGCGGATCTGGTTGAACCAGTCCCCGCTGTTGTAGGAGTTCCGGTCCAGCGACTTCGACCGCAGCCGTTCACTGCCCGCCGTCACGAAGCCGGTCCCCTGGCTCAGCACCGCCGTACCCAGCGAGAGCACCTGCATCCGCGCCCGGTCCACCGCCGACGTCCCCTGCGGCAGCTTGTACGCCAGCGCGTCGTACAGGATCTCGTTGTCGTGCGCGTCGACGTAGCTGACCGCCTCGCCCGGCTTGGCGGTGTAGCCGGCCGGCGCGCCGTTGTAGTCGACGTCGGCCCCGGTCACCGGCTCGCCGGACGAGCCGACGAACCGGTAGCCGGCCAGGTTGCCGGTCAGCCCGACCTTGAGCTGGTCCTGCTGGTGCAGCAGCCGGGCCCGCTGCTCGGCCGGCGTACCGTTCACCGGGTCGCCGTTCGGGTCGGTGAAGAGTCCGGAGCCGAAGCCCTGCACCCGGGGGTTGGCGTCGAACGGCCCGCCGCCGCGCACCGCGTCCCGCAGCCGGTCGTTGAAGGTGCCGATACCGGTACCGGCCATGTTGGCCTGGGTCGCCTGGACGAACCGGGCGTCGCCGGCCACCTCGCCGAAGTCCCAGCCCTCGCCGTAGAGCAGGATCGACCGGCCGTCGATCCCGTCCCGGGCCACCGTCAGCCTGTCCAGCGCGGCCCGCACCGCCAGGATGTTCGCCTTCGGGTGGTGTCCCATCAGGTCGAACCGGAACCCGTCGACCTTGTACGCCTTCGCCCAGGTGACCACCGAGTCGACCACGAGCTTGCCCATCATGGCGTGCTCGGGGGCGGTGTTGGCGCAGCAGGTCGAGTTGGCGACCGTACCGTCGTCGAGCAGCCGGTGGTAGTAGCCGGGGACGATCTGGTCGAGTACCGACCTCGGGTCGGTGCCGGCCGCCGAGGTGTGGTTGTAGACGACGTCCAGTACCACCCGCAGCCCGGCCGCGTTGACTCCGGCGACCATCTGCCGGAACTCGGTGGTCCGCCGGTCCGGGTCGACCGCGTAGCCGCCCTCGGGCACGGTGTAGTGCAGCGGGTCGTACCCCCAGTTGTAGCCGTCGGTGTCCCGGACCGCGCCGACGCACTCCTGCTGGCGCTCGGAGTCGGCCGGCAGCGCCGCCAGGTCGCAGGGCGGCCCGGCCTGGTCGGCCCGGCGCTCCGGGATGGTCGCGAAGTCGAAGGTCGGCAGCAGGTGCAGGTGGCTGACCCCGGCGTCGGCCAGTGACCGCAGGTGCCGCATCCCGGTGGTCGCCGGGTCGGTGAAGGCCAGGTAGGTGCCGCGCCGCTCCGCCGGCACCGACGCGTCGGCGATGGAGAAGTCCCGGACCGAGACCTCCTGGATCTGGGTACGCGTCGACGGCACCGCCGCCGGCTTGCGCAGCCCCGCCCAGCCGGCCGGGGCCGCCGCCGGGTCGGTCGGGTCGACGATCCGGCTGTGCGTGGAGTTCGCGGTCAGCGCCAGCGAATAGGGGTCGGTGACCGAGGCGGTGACGATCCGCTGTGCCGCCGGCTGCCACGCCTGCACCCGGTAGCGGTAGTAGCGGCCGAGCCAGTCCCGTTCGCCGCGCACCGACCAGACGCCGGTCCGGTCGTCGCGGCGCATCGGCACGGTCCGAGCCGTCGCGCTGGGCGAGTCGGAGAGTTCCAGGGTCACGTTCCGGGCCGTCGGGGCCCAGACGGCGAGGCTCGGTCGTCCACTATCGACGGTCGGGCCGAGCCGGGCGGCGCTGGCCGGCGCGTAGAGGTCGTCGAGCACCCCGGGCAGCTGCACCCCGGTGGCGCCGAGCAGCGACCCGGCGGCGTCCCGCTCGGTCAGCACGAGCTGACCGCGCAGCGCCGCCGGCAGCTTGGCCCGGTCGCGCGGGTCCAGCTTGAGGGCCTGGAACTGCCACAGATGCGGGAACTTCGCGCGCTGGGCCTCCGTCGGCCCGCCGGGCACCGCCCGCAACGGCAGTTCGGTGTACGTCCCGACCAGCTCGCCGTCCCGCACCGCCAGCCCGCCGTCCGGGGCGCTGACCAGGGCGTACCGCCGGCCGTCGGTGGGCTGCCCCGGTGGCCGGAGCAGGGTGGAGCGGTCGATCCAGTGTGCCCGCTGTTTCGTGATGTCGAGGTCCGGGGCGGCGCTGCCGGTGGCCGGCAACAGCCGACCGGGGGTGCCGGCGAGCAGCCACGCCTCCCGGCCGGCGCCGGCGAAGTCGAGCCGCTGGTCGTCGGGAAGGTCCTTGGTGTCGCCGTTGTGGATGATGTAGCTCAGTCCGGTCGCCCCGGCGGCCAGCGGCACCCGGAAGGTGATGCCGAACTCGTCGCGCTCGGCCGGCGGCAGCGGGCTGGCCCAGTCGGTCGGGTTCGCCGCACCGTCCCAGACGTGCAGCCCCCAGCCGGCGTAGTCGTTGCCGGCCCGGCGGTAGTGCAGCACCGCCACGCTCTCGTCGACCGGCGGGTCCGGTTCGCCGGTCGCCGCCTGGCGGCTCGGATGGACCGTCGGGTCGCCCTGCCTGAGCCAGACCTCGCCGGTCCGGGTCACGTCGACGCTGCGGTCCACCGGCACGTCCTTGTTGCCGGCGGCGTCCACCACCAGGAAGCCGACGGTGCGGGCTCCCGGCTTCAGCTTCACCCAGGCGAACCGGCCGTAGGAGTCTTCCCCGGCGAACGGCTGCCCGGTCGGCCACGGCGTCTGGTACGCCGGGTCGATGTCGCCCCAGGCGTGCAGTTGCCAGTCCGGGTACCCGCCGGCCGGCCGCTGGTAGTGCACCACCAGCCAGTCCCGGGCGTCGGTCCGGGGCGGGGTGCCCACCGTCGCCGTCGACCGGGCGGTGCCGGTACGCCCCGACGAGTCCCGCACCACCGCCTTGTACTCGATCCGGGCGCCGCCCGGCAACCCTTGCAGGTCGTGGTGGACCCGGTACGGCACCGGTCCGCCCTGGTTGCGGGCCTGGCCGAGCAGCCTCCAGGCGCCGCCGTCGACCCGGGCCGCCACGGTGACGGTGGCCAGCGGGTCCCCGGTGACCTGGGCGACCACCCCGACCCGGGCCGGCACGGCCGCGTCCGGTGCCGGGTCGGTGATCCGGACGCTCGGCGCGGCGGTCGGCCGGGCGATCGGGGCGTCCGCCCGGAGCACGACGGCGGCCAGCGGCGGCACGGTGATGCTCAGTTTCCCGTCCGGGCCGGCCTGTGCGGTCGCGTCCGAGCCGTAGATGCCGCTGAACCGGGTGCCGGCCGACCAGGTGTGCACGGTGACGGTCTGCGCGGTCGGGGCGTTGTTGACCGCGGCGACGTACTCGACCCGGTCGGCGGGGGCGATCCGGCTGAAGGCGAAGACCCCGGGGCCGTCGGCGGCGTACCGGGTGACCTGGATGCCGTCCCGCAGCGCCGGATGCGCCTTGCGCAGCGCACCGAGCCCGGCAATCGTCCGGTAGACCGGATGCGTCGGGTCGTACTGGTCGACGGCGTGGCTCCGGTCGGTGCCGAGCAGGTCGTCGTCGAGATAGTCGGCGGTACGGGAGGCGAACATGTCCTGCCGGGCGTCCCGGTCCCCGCCCGGCCCGGTGAAGCCCTGCTCGTCTCCGGAGTAGACGATCGGCTGTCCCCGGGTGAGGAACATCAGCTCGTGTGCGAGCTGGTCCCGGCGCAGGTGGCTGGCCGGGTCGGTGCCGCCGTTCGCGATGAAGGAGCCGATCCGGCCCATGTCGTGGTTGCCGAGGAAGGTCGGCAGCCGGCCGGCGTCGGTGTCCCGGGCGGTGTAGAGGTCGTCGGCGGCGAACCCGTCGGCCAGCGCCTTCGCCGAGCCGCCGCCGCTGGCCACGTAGCCCCGGGCAGCGTTCTGGAAGGTGAAGTCGAGGGTGGCCGGCAGCCCGCCCCGGCGGACGTACGTCGAGGTGACCTCGGGGTTGGCGTCGTAGACCTCGCCGAACATGAAGAAGTCCGACTTGCCGGCCCGGCGGGCGGCCTGCTCGACGCCGGCCCGGAACTGCGGCCAGAACTCCAGGTTGACGTGCTTGGCGGTGTCCAGCCGGAAGCCGTCGACGCCCAGCTCGGTGACCCAGTCGGCGAAGATCTTCGTCATCCCGCGTACCACCTCGGGGCGCTCGGTCCAGAGGTCGTCCAGGCCGACGAAGTCGCCGTACTCGCTGTTCTCGCCGACGAAGGTGGAGTCGCCGCGGTTGTGGTACATCGTCGGGTCGTTGAGCCAGGCCGGCACCTTGACCCGCCGGTCCGCCTCGTGTGCGAACGTCGGCCGGTACGGGAAGGACTCCTCGTCCACCGCCGGGAAGGCACGGCTGCCGTCGGCGTAGTTGCGGTCCTCGAACGCTCTCCCCTGCGCGTCCCGGTACGGCTGGCTCGCCTTGTCCCGGTAGCCGGTCTGACCGTCGGGATACCGGATGACGTCGGCGGTGTGGTTGACGATGACGTCCAGATAGATCTTGATGCCTCGCCGGTGTGCCTCCCGGACCAGTTTCCGCAGCTCCTCGTTGGTGCCGAAGTGCGGGTCGACCCGGGTGAAGTCGGTGATCCAGTAGCCGTGGTAGCCGGCCGAGGCGTCCGCCCCGCTGCCCTGCACCGGCCGGTTGACGAAGACCGGGGCCAGCCAGATCGCGGTGGTGCCGAGCCCCTGGACGTAGTCCAGCCTGTCCAGCAGGCCGCGCAGGTCGCCGCCGTGGTAGAAGCCCTTGTCGCTCGGGTCGTGGCCGGTGCGCAGCCGGTCGCCGGCCAGTCCGCCCCGGTCGTTGCGGGGGTCGCCGTTGGCGAACCGGTCCGGCAGCACGAAGTAGAACTGCTCGGCCCGGCCCCGGTCGGCGTCGGCCGCGTCGAGCAGCGCCTCGGCCGAGGGTTCCGCCGTCCACTCTGCGCCGAGCGTCGCGCTGGTGGACTCCGCCCGGTCGTCCGGGCCGGCTGCCGCGCCCGGCCGGCCGGCCGGGCTGAACCCCGGTCCGGCGGCCGCGCCGGCTCCGGTCAGCGGGAGGGTGAGCGCGGCGGCGAGGACCAGCAGCACGGTACGCCGCAGCGCGGTGCGTGGCACGACGGTCGGCGGCAGCGGCAGCGGCTTCATCGACGGCCTTCCTGTGGTCGCTGATTCGCCCGCACGCTAGTCCTTTGCGGAAAGTCTATGCAAGACCTTGCAATGAAAGCGTCCGCCATCCATCATCTTGCGCAAGCCGTGCCGCCGCCCGTACCGCCTCCGGGCCGGGCCGGACCAGCGGGAGCCGTACCGAGGGGGTCGGGATGCGCCCCTGGGCGTGCAGCACCGCCTTGATCACCGTCGGGTTCGGCTCGGCGAAGAGCGCGGTGGAGAGCGCGGCGAGCCGGTGCCCGAGCGACCGGGCCCGGGCGGCGTCGCCGGCCCGCCACGCCTCGGCAAGCGCCACGAAGGCGGCCGTGCCGAGGTGTGCCGAGGCCAGGATGCCGCCGTGCGCGCCGAGCGCCAGCAGTGCGGAGATCAGCGTGTCGTCGCCGCCCAGCACCGCGAAGTCGGGCGGCGGTTCGGCCAGCAACTCGACGGTGCCGCCGTCGATGGCACCGACCGAGTACTTGATCCCGGCCACCCCGGGCAGCTCGGCCAGCCGCCGGATCGCGTCCGTGCCGAGGTGCTGACCCGTCCGGTACGGCACGTGGTAGACGACCAGCGGCACCGGGCTGGCGGCGGCGAGCGAGGCGAAGTGCGCGAGTACGCCGGCCTCGCCGGGGCGCAGGAACGGCGGTACCACGCTGAGCGCCGCCACCACCTCGGCCCGCCGGGGCAGCGCCTCGACCGCCTCCACCGCGTTCGCCCCGACGATCAGCGGGGCGTTCCGCTCCCGGCAGACCCGGGCCACGGCGTCGACCACGGCCTGCCGCTCCCGGACGTTCAGCGACGCCGGCTCGCCCGTGGTGCCCAGCGCCACCACCCCGGCCGCACCGGCCGCCAGCACCTGGTGGGTCAGCGCGTCGAGTGCGTCGAGCGCCACCGCGCCGGTGGCGTCGAACGGGGTGATCAGCGGTACGTACACGCCGGAGAACGTCATGACCACAGCGTCCGGCAGGCAGACCCGTAAGGTCCAGTACAGCTTTCTGAACAGTTGCGTAAGCTCTGCTGATGCTCGACGTACGTCGACTCCGGCTGCTCCGCGACCTCGCCCGCCTCGGCACCATCGCGGCGGTGGCGCAGGCGCACACCTACACCCCGTCGGCGGTCTCCCAGCAACTGGCGACGCTGGAGCGGGAGGCGGGCGTGCCGCTGCTGGAACGCACCGGGCGGCGGGTCACCCTCACCACCGCCGGCCGGGTGCTGGTCCGGCACGCCGAGACCGTCCTCACCGCACTGGAGCAGACCACCGCCGCGCTCGCCGCGGTCGCCACCGGCCCGACCGGCCCGCTGCGGATCGGCGCCTTCCCCACCGCCGTCCGTACGCTGCTCCCGGCCACCCTGGTCGCGCTCGGCCAGCAGCACCCCGGGCTGGAGCTGCGGGTGACCGAACTGGACCCGGTCGCGGTACCGGCCGGGCTGCGCGAGCGCCGGCTCGACGTGGGTCTGCTGCACGACTACGACGTCGTACCGGTGGAACCCGATCCCGGGCTGGAGACGCTACCGCTGCTGGACGAGACGGTCTTCCTCGCCGTGCCCGCCGGCGAACCGGAATCCGCCGACCCGCTGCGGGCGACCCGGGACGCGGCCTGGATCCTGGCCAGCCCTGGCACCCTCTGCCACACGGCCACCCTGCACGTCTGCCGGACCGCCGGCTTCACGCCCCGGGCCCGGCACCACGCCGACGACTTCGCCACCGTGCTGGCCCTGGTCGCCGCCGGCCAGGGCGTCTCGGTGATCCCCCAGCTCGCCGCCGCGCAGCCACCGGTCGGCGTCCGGCTGGTGCCGCTGGAGACCCGACGCCGGACCCGGATCGCATACCGGCGCGGCGCCGCCAGCCATCCGGCGACCGCCGCCTTCGTCGCCGCGATCCGCACCGCCACGAGCGGCTTCCTCGGCGGCTGACCCCGGATATTTGGCGGCGCCCGACGGCCGTCGCTCCTACCCTGGCCGGGTGCGGAGACGGCGGCGGACGAGGCTCGGGGCACGGCGACGCAAGATGCTCGGCAAGCGGCTCGCCGACGCGGTGCTCCGGGCGGCTACGGGATCTGGCAGGCCCGACCGTTCACCGTGCAGCTGATCGGCCGCTCGCCGTCGCCCCAGCGTTCGAACTGGAACCGCAGCGGATCGGATTCTCCACCGGCCAGCGGTGCACCGCTGCGGAAGATCCACCGCCCGTCGTCGCGGTCCACCGATGGCCGGGGCGCGCCCTCGACCCAGAAGCCCCGCAGGTCGTCGACCTCGTGCCGGAACCGCAGCTCCACGGTCCAGGACTGTGCCGAGCCGCTCTCGTTGCGCACCAGCACCTCGGCGATGAACGAGTCACGGTAGTCGGCGAGTACCCGGTAGCGGCCGGTCAGCGGCTCGGGCGGCTTCGGTGCGGAGGTGGTCGGCCGGGGCCGTGCCGGTGTGGTGCGCGGCGGAGCGGGCCGGGACGCGGCCGGCTTGCCGCCGTTCGGCCGCGCCGAGGTCGGCGTCGGGGTCCGGGGCGCCGCCGACGGGGAACTGCTCGGACTCGCCGGGTCGGTGCCGGAGTCCACCGGTGCCGGGGTGGAGCCGGGGGCGAACGGCCAGGCCGGCTCGGGCGCGCCGGAGGTGCGCCGGTCACCGGTGAGGTATCCGGCGGCGAGGGCGAAGAGCACGGTCATCACCAGGACGCCGGCCAGCACGACGATCCACGGCGCCGCCGCGAGCAGCCTCGGCCGGGTCGGTTCGGGGGCGCTCACCGCGCCGGAATCCGCACCGAGATCTCGTTGCCGAGCCGTCGTCCGGAGGAGAGTTCCAGGTCGTCGCCGCTCCAGAACCGACCGGGGTCGTACCAGTTCGGTCGGCGGCCGGCCGGGAGCAGCCCCATCGCCTGGTAGGTCGCCGCGACGACCTCGGCGCAGTACGCCGTCTCCAGGGTGCTGTCGTTCGGCCGGCGGCGCACGGCGGGGGCCCGGCCGCGCAGCCACCGCCAGGCGAGCTGGGCGGTGGACGGGAACGGCGTTCCGTCCAGGCGGGCGATGGTACGCAGCACCCCGTTCTCCATCTCGTCGTCGGCCGGCGGTTCGAGTTGCCGCAGCCAGGCGCGCTGACCGTACCGGATTCCCCAGACCCGGACGGCGTCGCGCAGGTCGTGCAGTTGCACGCCCCGCTGGTGGCTGCCCGACCACAGATCGGGCAGCGACCGGCCGAGTTCGGCGTGCCACATTAACGGCGGCAGGTCCTCGATGACCACGGACATTCCGACATGGTTCACCGGACTGTTCGTGGTGAACTGGATCGCCCGATCCGGCACGCTGCGACCCCGGAAGACCCAGACGTCGCCGGTACGGGTCAGCTCGACCGCCTCGTCGAGGCTGAGTTCGGTGCGCTCCTCGGCCATCGCTCCCACCTCGGTCCGCCGGGCCGTCCCGGGGCCCGCCGACTGACTACCCTAGGCGGATGCGCTGGTGGAAGGTAATCGGTGTGGCGAGTGTCGTCGGGGTGGCCGCCACCGGGGTGGTGCTGGCCCGGTCCGAGCGGCGCCGCCGGGCGTACACCCCGGAGCAGATCCGCGACCGGCTGCGGGAACGGCACGCCGAGGCGCTCGGTGGGACGACGTCCGACGACGGTCGGCCGGCCGCCGGGCCGGACCCCACCGAGCACCCGGCCTAGCCGCACCCGGTGTCCCGGCATCCGGAAAGGCTTGCGTTTCTAGCAAGACGGACGTACGGTTTTGTTGAGTCGAACGGGACGTTGGTAAGGGTTACCTGAGCCCTGCGGTGAGGTACTGGGTAGGAAAGACTGCGGGGTACTACGCCCGGTCGCCCGCCGGCCGGGGGCCGGCCGACCCGCCCCCGGACACGCCGACCGCATGGGCCGGGACGAAGACAGCGTGAAGGAGTACGACGTGGCGAGCCTCGACACCTTCGGTGCGAAGAGCCAGCTACGCGTCGCAGACGCGAGCTACGAGATTTTCAAGATCAACACGGTACCCGGGCACGAGCGCCTGCCGTACAGCCTGAAGATCCTGCTGGAGAACCTGCTCCGCACCGAGGACGGTGCGAACATCACCGCCGAGCACATCCGGCAGCTCGGCGACTGGGACCCGGACGCCGACCCGAGCGTGGAGATCCAGTTCACCCCGGCCCGGGTGCTGATGCAGGACTTCACCGGCGTGCCCTGCGTGGTCGACCTGGCCACCATGCGGGAGGCGGTCCGCGAGCTGGGCGGCGACCCGACCAAGGTCAACCCGCTCGCACCGGCCGAGCTGGTGATCGACCACTCGGTGATCGCCGACCTCTTCGGCCGGCAGGACGCCTTCGCCCGCAACGTCGAGCTGGAGTACGGCCGCAACAGGGAGCGCTACCAGTTCCTCCGCTGGGGCCAGACCGCCTTCAACGAGTTCAAGGTCGTCCCGCCCGGCACCGGCATCGTGCACCAGGTCAACATCGAATACCTGGCCCGCACGATCATGGAGCGCAACGGCCAGGCGTACCCGGACACCGTGGTCGGCACCGACTCGCACACCACCATGGTCAACGGGCTCGGCGTGCTCGGCTGGGGCGTCGGCGGCATCGAGGCCGAGGCCGCGATGCTCGGCCAGCCCGTCAGCATGCTCATCCCCCGGGTCGTCGGCTTCAAGCTGCACGGCGAGATGCCGGCCGGCACCACCGCCACCGACCTGGTGCTGACCATCACCGAGATGCTCCGCCAGCACGGCGTCGTCGGCAAGTTCGTCGAGTTCTACGGCCCCGGCGTCAGCGCGGTGCCGCTGGCCAACCGGGCCACCATCGGCAACATGTCCCCGGAGTACGGCTCCACGGTGGCGATCTTCCCGATCGACGAGGAGACGGTCCGCTACCTGAAGCTCACCGGGCGCTCGGAGCAGCAGGTCGCGCTCGTCGAGGCGTACGCCAAGGAGCAGGGCCTCTGGCACGACCCGGCCGCCGAACCCGACTACAGCGAGCGACTCGAACTCGATCTCTCCACCATCGAGCCGTCACTGGCCGGCCCGAAGCGCCCGCAGGACCGGGTGCCGCTCGGCAACGCCAAGACGCTCTTCCGGTCCGCGCTGATCGACTACGTCGGCGACGGCGCCGACGGCACGTTCGGCCCGGCCGACGAGGCGAGCGAGGAGTCCTTCCCGGCCAGCGACCCGCCGGCCAACGACGTCAACGACCCCGCCGACGCCCCCCACGAGCTGGTCTCCGCCGCCACCGGCGCCAAGGGCCGGGCCAGCAACCCGGTCCAGGTCACCGGCGACGACGGCGTGCAATACGAACTCGACCACGGCGCGGTGGTGATCGCCGCGATCACCTCCTGCACCAACACCTCCAACCCGCAGGTGATGATCGGCGCCGCGCTGCTGGCCCGGAACGCCGTCGACCGGGGGCTGTCCCGCAAGCCGTGGGTGAAGACCACCCTGGCCCCGGGCTCCAAGGTGGTGATGGACTACTACGAGCGGGCCGGCCTCACCCCCTATCTGGAGAAGCTCGGCTTCCACCTGGTCGGCTACGGCTGCACCACCTGCATCGGCAACTCCGGCCCGCTGCCCGAGGAGGTCTCGGCGGCGGTCAACGAACACGACCTGTCGGTGGTCTCGGTGCTCAGCGGCAACCGGAACTTCGAGGGCCGGATCAACCCGGACGTCAAGATGAACTACCTGGCGTCCCCGCCGCTGGTGGTGGCGTACGCGCTGGCCGGCACCATGGACATCGACCTGGCCAACGAGCCGATCGACACCGGCGCCGACGGTCAGCCCGTCTACCTGCGGGACATCTGGCCCAGCGCCGCCGAGATCGACGAGGTCATCGCGAGCGCGCTGCGCAGCGAGATGTTCACCAAGGACTACGCCGACGTCTTCGCCGGGGACGAGCAGTGGCGTTCGCTGCCCACCCCGGAGGGCGACACCTTCGCCTGGGACGGCGAGTCGACGTACGTGCGCAAGCCCCCGTACTTCGAGGGGATGGACCGGGAACCCACCCCGGTGCAGGACATCTCCGGCGCCCGGGTGCTGGCCAAGCTCGGCGACTCGGTCACCACCGACCACATCTCGCCGGCCGGCTCGATCAAGCCCGACTCCCCCGCCGGCAAATACCTCGCCGAGCACGGCGTGGCCCGGCACGAGTTCAACTCGTACGGGTCCCGGCGCGGCAACCACGAGGTGATGATCCGGGGCACCTTCGCCAACATCCGGCTGCGCAACCAGCTCGTGCCGGGGGTCGAGGGCGGCTTCACGGTCAACCACCTGACCGGCGAGCAGACCTCGATCTACGACGCCTCGGTGGCCTACCAGGAGGCCGGCATCCCGCTGGTGATCCTGGCCGGTACGGAGTACGGCTCCGGCTCGTCCCGGGACTGGGCGGCGAAGGGCACCATGCTGCTCGGGGTACGCGCGGTGATCGCCCAGTCGTACGAGCGGATCCACCGGTCGAACCTGATCGGGATGGGCGTGCTGCCGTTGCAGTACCCGGCCGACACCGACGCGGAGTCGTTGGGGCTGACCGGCACCGAGACGTTCTCGATCAGCGGGGTGACCGCGCTGAACGAGGGCCAGATCCCGCGTACCGTCCGGGTGACCACCGACACCGGAGTCGAGTTCGACGCCGTGGTCCGGATCGACACCCCCGGCGAGGCCGACTACTACCGGCACGGCGGCATCCTGCGGTACGTGCTGCGCAAGATGCTGGCCGCCTGAGCCGGCGCCGCCAGCCCCGCGAGACCGGGCCGGTCACCCCAGTCGGGGTGACCGGCCCGGCCCGTTCCCGGCGACTTGACCTCAATCGAGGTTGAGGACGCAGACTCGGCCCGTCAACTCCACGACGGGAGGATGTCCGATGCGAGCGGCGGGTTTCACCGAGTACGGCGGTCCCGAGGTACTGCGGCTGCTGGAGCTGCCCACCCCGGTGCCCGGCCCGGGCCAGGTACGGATCCGGGTGAAGGCGGCCGGGGTGCAGCCGTACGACTGCGCGATCCGGTCCGGCTGGGCGCCGCCGGGGGTGACCGGCGACCTGCCGAGGGTGCCCGGCAACGAGTTCGCCGGCATCGTCGACCAGCTCGGCCCGGACGTCAGCAGCGTCGCCGTCGGTGCCGAGGTGCTCGGCTTCGGTCAGCTCGACTGCTACGCCGAATACCTGGTGATCCCGGCCGACCAGATCACCGCCAAGCCCACCGAGATGCCCTGGGAGGTGGCCGGCGGCTTCACCGCCGGGGCGCAGACCGCGCACATCGCCCTCGACGAGCTGGCCGTCGCGCGCGGCGAGACGCTGCTGGTGCACGCCGCCGCCGGTGCGGTCGGCACGGTGGCGGTACAGCTCGCCGTGGCGGCCGGCGCGACGGTGCTCGGCACGGCCAGCCCGGACAACCACGACTACCTCCGGTCGCTCGGCGCCACCCCGGTGGCGTACGGGCCGGGCCTGGCCGACCGGGTCCGCGCGCTCGCGCCGGACGGGGTGGACGCGGCGCTGGACGGGGCCGGCGGCGACGCGCTGCGGGTCAGCCTGGAGCTGGTGCCCGACCGCAAGCGGATCCTCACCCTGGTCGAGCACGGCCGGGCCGAGGAACTCGGCATCCGGGTCACCCGCAACCTCCGGTCGGCACACCGGCTGGCCGGACTCGTCGACCTGCACACCAGGGGCGAACTGCGGATCCACGTCCGCCGGACGCTGCCGCTGGAGCGCGCCGCCGAGGCGCACCGCGAGCTGGAGACCCGGCACGGCCGGGGCAAGCTGGTGCTCACCATCGACTGAGCGGGGCGCCGGGACCGGTATCGTCGGTGCCGCGCGGGACGGCCCGCGCGAGCACCGGCAGCCAGCGGGCAGGGGGCATTCCATGCGGCAGAGTTCGGTCCGGGTGAGCGGGGTACCGGCGCTCTTCGCCTCCGCGCTGGCGACGGATCGGGCCCGGCCGCTGCTCACCTATTACGACGACGCGACCGGGGAACGCACCGAACTCTCCGCCGAGGCGCTGGCCGAGTGGGTGGCCCGGACGGCGAACCTGCTGGTCCACGGCTGCGGGCTGGGCATCGGCGCCCGGGCCGCGGTGCTGCTGCCGCCGCACTGGCAGACCGCCGCCGTACTGCTCGGCGCCTGGTCGGCGGGGGTGTCGGTGAGCTTCCACGGCACCGCCACCGCCGGGCTGCCCCGGCTCGGCCCGGGCGTCGAGGAGCCCTTCGACGTCACGTACGCCGCGCTGCCCCGGATCGACGACTGGCTCGATCACGTACCCGAGGCGAGACACCGGTTCGTGCTCGGGTTCGCGCCGGACGGCGCCCCGCTGGCCGAGCCGCCGGACGGCTACCGGGACTACCTCACCGAGGTACGCCGACACGACCCCGACCTGCGGCCGTACGTGCCGCTGCACCCCGACGACGCGGCCACTGTGGACGGCACCAGCTACGCCGAGTGGGGCCGGCTGGCCCGGGGAATGGCCGACGAGGTCTTCGGGCTGCGCCCCGGCGACCGGGTACTGGTCGACGCGGCCGAGCACGAGCACCCGGTGAAGTGGCTGCTGGCACCGCTGGCCGCCGGGGCCACCGTGGTGCTCTGCGCCAACCTCGACCCGGCGACGGTGCAGCGGCGCAGCCAGGCCGAACGGGTGACCCGGGTGCTCTGACGGCCCCGCCCAGCCGGGTCGGTCTGCTCTGACGGCCCGGCCGAGCCGGGGGTCAGGGTGCCGCTGGGCTGCCCTACGGGTCGGCGGCGGTGGTGGAGCTGTCCGGGAGCAGGCTGGTGGCGCCGGGCACGTACGGGTCGAGCAGGTGGGTGGCGAGCACGATCCGCTGCCACCGGCTGACCGGTACCCCGCTCGACTCGGCCAGCCGCACCACCGCCCGCCAGTCCCGGGAGCAGCGGGCCCGGATCCGCTCTATCAGCGACACGAGTTCGCCGGCCGACGTGCCGGAGCCGCCGCGTCGGCGGGCCTCGGCGACGTCGGCCAGCTCGCCGAGGGTCCGGTCCAGTTCCAGGTCGACCTGCGGGGTGGCCGCCTCCAGCCGGTCGGCCAGGGCGAACGCCTCGGACCGACCGTCCGGGGCGGGCCCCGCCGATCCACACAGCGTGCGCCGGTAGAGGCCGGCCCGGGTCTCGTGGTTGCAGAGCACGGCGAGTTCCCGGAGCAGGTCGGCCGGCTCGTCGGCGGCGTGCACCAGGTTGAGCTGGTAGTTGAAGCTGCCGACGTCGTAGCGGAGCTGCCCGGGACGGCACCGGACCGGGTCGGCCGGCCCCTTGGCGGTGCTGAGCACCAGCGAGGCCGGTTCGGGACGGCCGGGCAGGGCGAGCAGCAGGAGCAGGCACTCGCAGGCCGTGACGTAGAGGTCGGCGGCGTCTCGCCGGTCCCGGCTGGCGGCGTTCAGGCCGTACTGCCACAGCGCCCGTACGCCGTGCCGGTCGATCGTCACCGTCGCGGCCCAGACGATGCTGAAACCGTACGCCAGCACCCAGCGCAGCACCGGGCCGAGCCGGCGGCTGACCACGGCGTCCGGTTTCAGCAGCAGGAGTGCGTGGTCGTGGCAGAACTCCTCGATGCGGCCACCACCGACGGCGAGCAGGTCTTCGAAGCTCTCCCGGAAGTACGTGTCGACCGCGTAGAGCGACCGCTTTTCCGGAAGCGTCGACAGGAAGGCGGGGATCTGCTGGGCGCCGGGGGTGGCCATCGCGGGTCACTCACGCAGTTCCGCGGCTCGCCGGCCGACCTCTCCCGGGCTGAGCAGCTCACCGTCGAGCACCACGCCGACGAAGCCGTCCAGCGGGATGTGCTCGAAGACCGGCGCGCCGAGGCGGGCGAAGACCGGCGCGGGGACCAGCTTCAGCGCGGTGGTGACGATCAGGGTGGGCAGCGTCTCGGCCAGTTCCCGGGTACCCCGGATGTTGAGCACGGTGTCCGGCCCGATCGCGTCGGCGCCGGCCAGCGCGACCGCCGGCTCGCCGCTGCGCAGCGACTCCGGCAACTGGGCCAGGATCTGCTTGACGATCGAGCTGCTGGGCGCGTAGGTCACCGGGACACCCTGCTCGCCGACCCAGGTGACCGCCGCCTTCACGGTGTTCTCCACGGCGTGGTCGAGTTCGGCCCGGATCCGCCGCAGCGCCTCGGCCGGCTCGGCCGAACGCACCGCGTTGGCGATGTGCCACATCGGCGCGTAGCCGGGCAGCCGGGCGGTCAGGAACTCCGTCGCGGCGGCGGTCGCGGCGGGGTCGTCGATCAGGTCGAGCAGACCCTGGATCACCAGCCGGGCCACCCCGGTGGCCCCGGCCGTGGTGACCGTGACAGCCTCGCGGAGCGGTGTCGGCAACGTAGCTTGGTCCATGATGTTCGGGCTCTTTCCGTTCCGGGTCTGGTCCCCTGAGGACAGGACTACCTCCCCGGCATCGAGAATGCCCGATCTGCGGGCTTCCCGGCACCGGGTTTGGTAGTTCATATCAAACGGACACCCCGGTCGGAGCCGAATGACCAAATAGCAGCGGCGGTCACCGACCCACGACGCGCAGTGCCCCCCGCGCGTCGCGCGGGGGGCACTGACCGGCGGACGGTCGGGACCCACCTCCCGACCGTCCGCCCCGGCTGGCCACGGACTGACCGGTCAGGCAACGACCGGGTCAGTCGGGGATCGGGTCAGCCGGAGATCCTTCCGGTACCGGCGCCGGCCCGGACCGAGGCCGGCACCCCGGCGGGCGGATCGAGCTGGTACGCGTAGTACGTCCGCGGCTCGACCACCGAACCCGCCGTCTCCGGTACGCCGGAGTTCACGAAGATGTTGTTCCGCTGTACCGCCCGGCCGGGTCCACTGTCGGCGTAGCCGCTGGCCGAGTGGAGCGGGTACGGCACGTTCTCGAAGTAGTTCCCCTCGACGAGTACCCCGGCGTTCTCGGTCGAGGCGACCCCGTAGAGCTCGTTGCCGAGGAAGTAGTTGTTGTAGACGTGCACCGGCTCGCCGAACCGGACCCGGGGGTGCCGCTGCCGGCTGTTGTCGAAGAAGTTGTGGTGGATGCTGACCTTGAGGTGCCCGACGTCGGTCGAGGCGGCCCCGTCGGAGTGGCTGATCAGCATGCTCTTGTCGGCGTGGTCGAAGTGGTTCCAGGAGACGGTGACGTAGTCGGCGCCCCGAACGACGTCGACCGAGCCGTCCACCGCGCCGGTGAACCGGTTGTGGTCGATCCAGATGTGGTGCGACTCCTGCCCGACGTTGACCGCGTCGTCCTCGGCGTTGGTGAAGTTGAGGTTCTGCACGATCACGTTGTACGACCGGTAGAAGTCCAGCCCGCCGCCGTCGATGGTGGCGTTGGACCCGACGCCGATGATCGTCTTGTTCGGCCGTACGCCCTGCTTGCTGCTGATCCGGATGGTGCCCTGTACCCGGATCGTCATCGGCCCGACCGTGTCGATGTACTCCAGGAAGTCGTCGGCGTTGGTGGCGGTGACCACCGGTCCGCCGACCCCGCCGGTGGTGCCGTTCTGGCCGAGCGCGTCGACGCTGGCGAAGCCGTCCGGCTGCCCGACCGCGCTCGGCAGCGCGCCGGTCGACGGCGGTACCGCCCGAGCCGGGCCGGTGCCGGCGACCATCACGGCGGTCAGGGTCACGGCCAGCGTCCCGGCGAGGGCGACGGCGACGGGGCGCCGGGCCGCTCGGCGTACCAGGAGGTTCTCGGTCATCGGGTCAGCCCAGCTTTCCCACCCCGGCACCGGCCGGGACGATGGTCGGGACGGCGGCCGCGTCGTCGGCCTGGTAGCGGTAGAAGCCGCTCGGCTCGGGTACCGTGCCCCGGGTCTCGATCGGGTGGTTGCAGTCGACCAGGATGTTGCCGCGTTCGACGATCCGGCCCAGGTCGCCGCTGAACTCGACCCGGCCGGGGTTGTTGACGCTGTAGAAGTAGTTCTCCTCGACCAGCACGGCGGCGTCGTAGGTGGAGGCCACCCCGTAGCTGTTCTCGTAGTAGTAGTTGTTGTAGACGTGCGTCATGGCCGAGAAGCGCACCCGGGGGTGCCGTTGGTCGGAGGCGTTGAACCAGTTGTGGTGGTAGGTGACCCGCAGCCGCCCGATGTCCTGGGCGCCGGCGTCCTCGTCGTGCGAGAGCAGCAGGGTCTTGTCGTGGTCGTGGAAGTGGTTCCACGAGACGGTGACGTAGTCCGAGCCGCGTTTGATGTCGACCGCGCCGTCGTCGCCGTTGGAGAACTCGTTGTGGTCGATCCAGATGTGGTGCGAGAACATCTGCACGTTGAGCAGGTCGTCGGTGGCCCCGGTGAGGTGCAGGTTCCGGATGATCACGTTGTGTACCGCGTCGGCCGGCGGTGCGGTGGTGTCGTCGTTCACCGGCAGGCCGATGTTGAGGCCGCCGCCGCGCAGGGTGGCGTTCGCCCCGATGCCCACGATCGTCTTGTCCGAGGTGACGTCGTGCATGCCGTCGCTGTCGCCGGTCGGCAGGGTGATGGTGCCGGCGACCTGGATGACGTACGGGCCGGGTCGGGCGATGTGGTCGAGGAACGCGGCGGTGCTGTTCACGGTGACGACCGGTCCACCGGCGCCGCCGGTGGTGCCGTTCTGGCCGAGCGCGTCGACGCTGGCGAAGCCGTCCGCCGGGCCCGCCGGCACCAGCACGGTCGGGCCGGAGATGCCGGCCGTCGACGAGGTCGGGGGCGGCCCGGGCGGGGCGGCCCGGGCGGTGACGTCGCGGGTGTCGGTGCGGCTGGCGGCCTGGGCGGTGCCGGCGCCGTGGTTGAGGGTGGCGGCCAGCGCGACGGCGAGGCCGACGGCGGCGGGTCGCCGCCAGCGGCGACCGGCCGGGACGGTGGTGCCGGCCCTGGTGCGCGGTGAGGTCACGGGTCTTCTGCCTTTCCGGTGGTGGCGGGGATGCGCGGGCTCGGTGGGGTGGCTGGCGGAGCGTGGTCGGCCGGCGCGCGGCAGGTGGGTGTGCGGCGCCGCCGGGAAGCGGCTCCGACGGGTACGGGCGACCTGGAAAGCGCTTTCCTAACCGCCACGATAGGAACCACGGAGAACTATGTCAATGAATGTCTTCCGGCGGTCCGGGACGGGGTCGCCGACCTCGTGCCCGACCCCGGGCACCGCGCCGCCGACCGGTGCCGACCACCCCGTCCGACGACGCGCCGGCCCGGGCCGCCCATCAGCCTCGCGGATGGTGGGCGGCAGGTTCGACGCTGTGCCAGGATCTTGGACATGGACGACAGGACGATTCTGAGCCGGATCTCCGAACTGGTCGACGAGGAACACCGGCTCCGCAACCACGCCCAGCAGGTCGAGAACTCGACCGACGACGACCGGACCCGGCTGCGCGAGCTGGAGGAGTCGCTCGACCAGTGCTGGGACCTGCTCCGACGGCGCCGGGCCGCCCGGCAGGCCGGCAGCGACCCGGACACCACCGGAGCACGCAGCGTGAACGAGGTCGAGAAGTACCTCCAGTGAACCCCTAGCGCAGCCCCGCCTCCCGGAACAGTCGCCCGGTCAGTACGCCCGGATCGACCAGCTCGCCGGCGAGTCCGCGCGCCGCGAACCAGGCGGCCACCACCCGTACGTCCCGGGCCAGGAACTCCCGCCCGCCCGGGTTGGCGACCACGTCCACCACCTGCGGCAGGTCGATCAGCACCAGCCGGTCGGCGTGCACCAGCAGGTTGTACGGCGAGAGGTCGCCGTGCGCCAGCCCGGCCCGGGCCAGTACGACCAGCGCGTCGACGAGCTGGTCCCAGAGCTGGCGCAGCAGCACCGGGTCGGGCCGGAGCTGGGCCAGCCGGGGAGCCGCCTCCCCCTGCACCGGATCGCCGACGAACTCGAGCATCAGCTCCGTCCCGATCAACTGCACCGGGTACGGCACGGCGATGCTGCCCAGTTCCCGCCCCACCTGCCAGAGCCGGCTCAGCGCGGCGAACTCGGCGGCGGCCCACTGACCGGCGATCATCTGCCGGCCGAACGCGGTACGCCCCTCCATCGCCCGGTTCTCCCGGGACCGGCGTACCCGCCGTCCCTCCAGATAGCCGGCGTCGCGGTGGAAGAGCCGGTGCTCCGGGTCGCGGTAGCGCTTGGCGGCGAGCAGGCAGCTCCGGTCACTGTCCGGCACGGCCCGGCGGACCAGGTGCACGTCCGCCTCCTTGCCGGTCTTCAGCACGCCCAGCTCGGTGTCGACGGCGGCCAGCTCGGTGACCAGCCAGTCGGGATGCGGCTCCGGCCCGTGCACCGCCTGGTCCCAGGTCGACCAGCGGTCGCCGACGTCCGGCGTGTCGGTGTCGGCGTTGGTGTCGAACGCGGCCGTCGTGGCGTGCCGGTTGCGTTTCAGAAAGCGCGGCTCGTCGTCGTCGAACCGGCGGGTGGTGCGACCGCCACGGGAGCGGGCCGAACCGGAATAGTCGTCATAATCGCGTGGCACTGGAGGAATCCTCTGGTCGAGTCGGAAGAAGGCAGGCGGAAACGCAGCACAACGACAGCCACGGTCACTCCTCCTTCCACTCGGCCGGGCGGTGCCCGGGATGCGATACGACCCGGAGAGACCGGGCAGGGTCCTCCGACGCGCACATGTTCGCCAACCCCGACGACGACGGTCAACCGAATTACCGCGCCGGGTCGACGCCTCCGGCGGACCGCGATCGGACGGCCGACCACGATCAGATGGCCGACCGCGATCGGACGGTCAGGCGGCGATCGGACGGTCAGGCGGCGATCAGGCGGTCAGGCGGCGAGGACCGTGGCGACGGCGGGGATCAGCCCGTCCACGGTCTTGGTCGGGGCGTACCGGCGCTCCATCCAGCGGCGGCCCCGGTGCAGCCAGACGCTGGGCAGCCCGACCGCGGCGGCGCCGCCGATGTCGGCCTCCGGGCTGTCCCCGACCATCCAGGCGCCGCGCAGCCGCATCCGGACCCGCTCGGCGGCGAGCGCGAAGATCCGCGGATTCGGCTTGCTGACCCCGACCTCCTCGGAGATCACCCAGTCCGCCAGGTAGCGGTCCAGGCCGGTACGCCTGATCTTCATCTCCTGTTGCCGCTGCGTGCCGTTGGTGACCGCCACCGGCACCCAGCCGGCGTCGTCGGCAATCCGCAGCGCGCAGGCGATCAGCGGATCGAGCCGGGTGTATTCCACCACTCCCTCGTGCAGCGCCTCGACCAGGTCGATGGAGGGGATCCGGAGACGGTACCGGTCACGGATCGCGTCGGCCACGTCCCAGCGGTTGGTCAGGCCGTCGGCGTCCACCGAGAGGAGCCAGTCGATGTCGCTCTCGGGTGCCCCGATCTCGTCCAGGAACCCCTGCGCCCAGGTGCGGAACGGGCCCGCCCGGTCGAGCAGAGTGTTGTCCAGATCGAGGAGCAACAGCGGCACTTGCGCACAGTACGGGACGCACCCGGTCGGACAACAGTCCCAGCATGTAAACAAGCCCGGTTGGCCAGGCGGACGACGGCGTCAACCGGTCAACCGGGTCCGTACCCGACCCTGCTCGGGCAGCCGGTCGGCGAGCATCCGGTGCGCGTCGCGTACCCGGTGCAGTTCGGCCGGGTCGAGCCGCGCGACGACGACGGCCTCGCCGGAGTCCCCGGCCCGGCCCAGCACCCGGCCCTCGGGGTCGTAGACCGCCGCGCCGCCGTTGAACCGCCACGGCGGCGCACCGCCGGCGGCGTTGGCGAAGACCACGTACATGGTGTTGTCGAGCGCGCGGGCCCGGTAGTAGAGGTCACGCCGGTGTTCCGAGCCGACCAGGTAGCCGCTCGGGCAGAGGTAGCCGTGCGCCCCGTCGGCCGCCGCCGCCCGGCCGTGCTCCGGGAAGCAGCCGTCGTAGCAGACGCCGAGACCGAGCCGCCAACCGTCGACCAGCAGGGTCGCGCCGCTCCGCCCGGGGGTGAACAGCGCGTTCTCGTCCGGCCCCCAGAGGTGCTGTTTGGCGTATCCGGCGTCGACCCGGCCGGCCCGGTCCACCACCAGCGCCGAACAGGTCCGCCGGCCGTCCGGGTGCCGGACCGCCGCGCCGAGCACGACCACCACCCGGCGATCCCGGGCGACCGCGCGCAGCGGGTCGAGCCGGGCGTCCGCGACCCGGCCGTCGTGGTCGGCCGCCACGTCGGTACCGGCCGGATCGTCGGCCAGGGTCGGCGGATGGTACGCCGGCAGGAACAACTCCGGGAGCACGACGACCCGGGCGCCCTCGTCGGCGGCCCGCGCCACCAGCCGGGCGGCGGAGCCGGCGTTCCCGGTGACGTTCCCGGGTTCCGGTTCGGCCTGTACCGCGGCGACGGGCAGTACTGCGGCCGGCGCTCCGGCGGTGGTCTGCGTCACGGCCGCGATGATAACCGGGCGGCGAAGCCCGTCCGATCTTGCGAAACCGGCGCCGGAGAGGAAAATCGGCCCGTGCCCGACGCCTTCTACCTGCCCACCGGCGACCCCGAACGGTACGTCGCCACCCCGGCCACCGAGGGGCCGTGGAGCAGCGGCCTGCAACACGGCGGACCGCCGTGCGCGCTGCTGGCCCGGGCCGTGGAACGGACACCCAGCTCGCTGGAGGGGGCGGCACAGGTCAGCCGGCTGACGGTGGAGTTCCTCGGCGCCGTGCCGGTGGCCGAGGTGGAGGTACGGGCCACCGTGGGCCGGCCCGGACGCTCGGTGGAACTGGTCGAGGCGGAGCTGCACGCCGCCGGACGGGTGGCGCTGCGCGCCCGGGTGTGGCGGATCCGGCGTACCCCGGTCGACCTGCCCGCCGAGGCGGTCACCGCTCCGGTGGTGCCGCCGCCCCGGCCGGCGCAGCCGTCCCGGTTCACCGAGCCGCGCTGGCAGATCGGCTACCTGCGGGCGATCGACTGGCGGTTCGTCGAGGGCCACTTCGAGCGCCCCGGCCCCGCCTCGGCCTGGGCCCGGCAACGGATTCCGCTGGTGGCCGGCGAGGAGCCGAGCCCGTTGCAGCGGGTCGCCCTGCTCGCCGACTCCGGCAACGGGCTGAGCCGGCTGCTGGACATGCAGCGGTGGTGGTTCATCAACACCGAGCTGACGCTGCACCTGCACCGGCAGCCGACCGAGGAGTGGCTGCACGTACGGGCCGGTACCACCCTGGACGGGTACGGGTCCGGGCTGGCCGAGACGGTGCTCTCCGACGCCACCGGCGGGCTGGGCCGGGGCGCCCAGGCGCTGATGGTGGGACGCCGGTCGGGCTGAGTGGCCCGGTCGCGCCGACCGGTCGACGACAACCCAAGACGTACGTACGGATTGCATACCCGGACGCCGCCTGGCACGATCGGATGGTGCCCAGGGTAAGTCAGGACCAGCTCGACGCCCGCCGTCAGGAGATTCTCGGCGCGGCCCGGGCCTGCTTCGCCCGCCACGGCTACGAGGGTGCCACGGTGCGCCGGCTCGAAGAGGCGACCGGGCTCTCCCGGGGAGCGATCTTCCACCATTTCCGGGACAAGGACTCGCTCTTTCTCGCCGTCGCCGAGGACGACGCCGCCGCGATGGTCGCCACGGTCGCCCGCAACGGCCTGGTGCAGGTCATGCGCGACCTGCTCGCCGGTGCCACCTCGCCGGACACCACCGGCTGGCTGGGCAGCCAGCTCGAGGTGTCCCGGCGACTGCGCACCGACCCCGAGTTCGCGCAGCGCTGGGCGGAACGTTCGGCGAGTCTGGCCGAGGCCACCCGGGATCGGCTGGCCCGGCAGCGGGACGCCGGGGTGCTGCGCGACGACGTACCGATCGAGACGCTGGCCCGGTTCCTGGAGCTGGCCTACGACGGCCTGGTACTGCAACTGGCGATGGCCCGGCCGGCCGGCGACCTCGGCCCGGTGCTCGACCTGGTCGAGGAGGCGGTACGCCGCCCCGAGGGCTGAGCACGGGTCGGCCCGGTCGCCCCGAGCGGCGCCGGTCGGGGCTGCCGGTCCGGGCCTACCGGTCCTCGGCTGCCGGCCGGGCCGCCGGTCGAGCGGCTCGGGAGGTTTGCCGAACCGCGACCCGGCCGGCTGGCACGGCCGATCCACAATGGTGACAGTCCGCCCCCGTACGCCTGGAGGCACCGGATGGACGCGCTGACCCTGCACACCGAGACCTGGGGCGTGTCCGGCCCGGTCTTCCTGAGCGGCTACCTGGCGATCGCCGGAGTCGTCCTGCTCGGCACCCTGGCCCACCGGCTGCTCGGCTTCGCCGGGCGCCGCCCACCGGGGGCCGAGCGGCTACATCCCGTCCAGCTCGCCTGGCTGGCCGGCGGTGACCGGCTGGCCGTGCACGCCACCCTCGGCGCGCTCCGCGCGGCCGGGGCGATCGGCACCGCACCGCAGCACCGGCTGACGCAGACCGGACCGTTGCCGGTACCGGCCACCCCGCTCGACGCCGCCGTGCACCGGGCCGCCGCGCACGGGGTACCCGGACGGGCCCTCGACAGCGACCCGCAGGTCCTCGCGGCGCTCGCCGCGCTCCGGGCCGACCTGACCCGCAGCGGCCTGGCGCTGCCCTCGTCGGCCCGCCCGGTCGCCCGGATCGGGCCGGTGCTGCTGCTCGGGCTGGTGGCGGTCGGCCTGGCCCGGCTGGTCGCCGGCCTGGTCGGCGGCCAGCCGGTCGGCTACCTCGGGCTGAGCCTGCTGGTGCTGGCGCCCACCAGCGTGGTGCTGCTCTGCGTGGTGCCGCGCCGGACCCGGGCGGCGGACGCACTGCTGCGTGACCTGCGCCGGCAACACCGGCACCTCGAACCGAGGCACTCCCCGGCCTATGCCACCTACGGCGCGGCCGGTGCGGCGCTGGGCGTCGCCCTGTTCGGCACGGCCGCGCTGGTCGAGTTCGACCCGGCCTTCGCGATGGAGGCCGAGGTGCAGCGCGCGATGAGCGGTTCGGCGGCGGGCGGCGGCTGGACGGCCGCGAATACCGGCGGCGGATCCGGCGGCGGGGACAGCAGCGGCGGCGGCGACGGTTCGGGCGGCGGCTGCGGCGGCGGCTGCGGTGGCTGCGGCGGGTGTGGCGGATGACGACCGGGAACGGCCTGCCCGGCGCGTCGGCACCGCAGCCCGGGTACGGGGTGGGAATCGGCTGGCGGCCGGAGATCGCCGGCTTCGTCGCGGAGCTGCCCGGCCTGCGCTTCGTCGAGGTGATCGCCGAGTCGATCCCCGCCGCCGGGCCGCCGCCGGGCCTCGCCGAGCTGCGCGACCGCGGCGTGACCGTGGTACCGCACGGGGTGCGGCTCTCCCTCGGCGGCGCCGAGCCGGTCGAGCCGGCCCGGGTACGCCAGTTCGCCCGGGCCGCCGAGCTGCTGGACGCCCCGCTGGCCAGTGAACACATCGCCTTCGTCCGGGCCGGCGGCATCGAGGCGGGCCACCTGCTGCCGTTGCCGCGTACCCGGGAGGCGGTCGACGCGGTCGTCGGAAACGTCGCCCGGGTACGGGCCGAACTCTCCGTTCCGCTCGCCCTGGAACCGATCGCCGCCATCTTCGACTGGCCGGACGACGAGCTGGACGAGGCGGACTTCCTCACCGAGATCCTCGACCGCACCGGCGCGCTGCTCTTGCTGGACATCGCCAACGTCTACGCCAACGCCCGCAACCGGGGTACCGACCCGCTCGACCTGCTCGACCGGCTGCCGCTGGACCGGGTCGGCTACGTACACGTCGCGGGTGGGGCGGCCAGCGACGGGATCTACCACGACACGCACACCGACCCGGTCCCGCCGGAGGTGCTCGACCTGGTCGCCGAACTCTCCGCCCGGCACCGGCCACCGGCGCTGCTGCTGGAGCGGGACGGGCACTATCCACCGGCGACGGCGCTGCGCGCCGAACTGGACGCGATCGCCGCCGCCTCCGGCTACCCGACGGTGACCTGAGATGACCGACCGGACCACCGCCGTCGGCGGCGCCGGCCCAACGGCAGCACGACCACGCCTCCGGCCGCCCGGCGGTGAGCTGACGACCGGGGAGACCCCGCCCGGACCGGCCGGGACGCTGGCCGACCGGCAGGCCGCGCTGGTGGCCGCCCTGGTGGCCGGGGCACCGCTGCCAGCCGGCTTCGACGCCCGACTGGTCGGGGTGGCCCGGTCGGCGCTGCTGCACAAGCGGGCCGGCGAGGTCGCCCGGCACTGGCCGCTGCTCGCCGCCGGGCACGGCCGGAGTTGGCGGGCCGTCTTCGCGGCCTGGGCGGCGGGCCGCCCGCCCGCCGGCTCGGTCCGGGACGGCTGGGACCTGGCCCGGGAGCTGGCCGCCGGGAAGACGCTCCCGGCGCCCGCCGCCGGGGAACTCGCCGTCCGGGAGGCCGGCTGGCGGTACGACGGCCGCACGGCACCGCGCCGACGTCGACTGCCGGCGCTGCGCCGGACCCCGGACGTGCTGGTGGTGCAGGTCGCCGGTCGGGTACGGGTGTGGACCCTGCCCGGCTCCCGGGCCGGCTCCGGTTCGTGACTGCCGGGCTCGCAGACCCGGCGCACTCCGGGCACCCACGGCAACCCGAAGATCGACTCGACGCCGTCCGGGTCATAGGATCCCTTCCATGGACCTCGGACTCGCGGACCGGGCGTACGTGCTGACCGGCGCCTCGAAGGGACTCGGCCTCGCCACCGCACGCGCGCTGGTGGCCGACGGCGCCCGGGTGGTGATCTCGGCCCGGGACCCCGACCAGGTCGCCGAGGCGGCGAGCCGGCTCGGCCCGGCCGACCGGGTGGTGGGGCTCGCCGCCGACCTGGCCGCGCCGGAGACCGCGACCCGGCTGGTCGAGACCGCGCTGGAGCGGTTCGGCCGGCTCGACGGCGGGCTCGTCTCGGTCGGCGGCCCGCCGCACGGCAGCGCCGCCCAGGCCACCGACGCGCAGTGGCGGGACTCCTTCGAGACCATCTTCCTCGGCACCGTCCGGGCCGCCCGGACGATCGCCGCGGCCCTGAGCACCGGCGGGGCGCTCGGCCTGGTCCTCTCCAACTCGGCCCGGGCACCGATCCCCGGGCTCGGCATCTCGAACGGGCTGCGCCCGGGACTGGCCGGAGTGGCCAAGGACATGGCCGACGAGTACGGCCCGCGCGGGGTACGGGTGCTCAGCCTGCTCCCGGGCCGGATCCTGACCGACCGCAACCGGGAACTCTTCGCCGCCACCGGCGACCCGGAGCGGGCCCGGGCCGACGCCGAGGCGGCGATACCGCTGCGCCGGATCGGCGACCCGGACGAGTTCGGCCGGGTGGCCGCGTTCGTGCTCTCCCCCGCCGCCAGCTATCTGACCGGGGTGACCATCCCGGTCGACGGCGGCGCGCTGCGCAGCCTCTGACGGTCTCGGCACGCCGGCCGGGCACCGGCCCGGATAGAGTTGCCACCCGTTGCCGAGGGAGGTGGATGTCATCGTTTCGGTCAGCGGGCTCGTGCTCGCCGTCGGCGGGCTGGGCTGCCTGGTCGTGTCCGGTCTGGTGCTGACGGTGATATGGGCGACCCGGAAGAGCGGCCGACCTTGACCGCAGCGCCGCGGGCCAGGCGCCGACCGACCCCGGCCGAGGTGGCGGCGGCCGCCGACCGGCTCCTCCCCGACCTGATCGCCCCGGACCTGCGGGTGCTCTTTTGCGGCATCAACCCGGGGCTCTACTCGGCCGCGACCGGCTGGCACTTCGCCCGCCCCGGCAACCGGTTCTGGCCCGCCCTGCACCAGGGCGGGTTCACGCCGCACCTGGTCGACCCGGCCGACCAGGCCGACCTGCTCGGCTACGGGCTGGGCATCACGAACCTGGCGGCCCGGGCCAGCGCCCGGGCCGACGAACTGACCCGGGACGAACTGGTCGAGGGCGGCCGGCTGCTGGTCGAGAAGGTCCACCGCTACCGGCCACGCTGGGTGGCGGTACTCGGGGTGACGGCGTACCGGACGGCGTTCGCACGGCGTACGGCAAGGATCGGCCGGCAACCGGAGACGATCGGTGACGCCCAGCTCTGGGTGCTGCCGAACCCGAGCGGGCTGAACGCCCACTTCACCGGGCCGGGGTTGGCTGCCGAGTTCGCCGCACTGCGGGCGGCGACCCTGGCCGAGCCCGGTCAGACCGGGTCGTAGTCGGGGCGCGGCATCGTGATCACCGGCTCCGGGCCGACCGCGTCGGCGTACGGCGCCGGGGAGTCGACGACGGCGAACTGGGTCCGGTACAGCTCGGCGTAGAGGCCGCCCACGGCGACCAGCTCCTCGTGCCGGCCGCGTTCGACGATCCGCCCGCGGTCCAGCACCAGGATCTGGTCCGCCTCCCGTACCGTCGACAGCCGGTGTGCGATGACCAGCGCCGTACGCCCGCTCAGCGCCACCGACAGCGCCCGCTGCACCGCCGCCTCCGACTCGGAGTCGAGGTGTGCGGTCGCCTCGTCCAGGATCACGATCGACGGGGCCTTGAGCAGCAGCCGGGCGATGGCGATGCGCTGCTTCTCACCGCCGGAGAAGCGGTAGCCCCGCTCGCCGACCATGGTGTCGAGCCCGTCCGGCAGCGAGCGGACCAGCTCCTCCACCTGGGCGCCGCGCAGCGCCGCCCAGAGTTCGTCGTCGGTCGCGTCGGGCTTGGCGTAGCGCAGGTTCTCGGCGATGGTCTCGTGGAACAGGTGCGAGTCCTGGGTCACCACCCCGATGGTGTCGCGCAGTGAGTCTCCGGTGGCGTCCCGGACGTCGACGCCGCCGACCCGGACCGCCCCGTCGGTGACGTCGTAGATCCGGGAGACCAGCATCGAGGTGGTGGACTTGCCGGCACCGGAGGGCCCGACCAGGGCCACCATCTGGCCCGGCTCGACGGTGAACGAGACGCCGCGCAGCACCGGCTCGTTGACGGTACGGTCCAGCGTGGCGACCTCCTCCAGCGAGGCGAGCGACACCTCGGCGGCGGACGGATAGCGGAACCGTACGTCGTCGAACTCCAGCCGGCCGGCGCCGCGCGGGATCTCCACCGCGTCCGGCTTCTCGGAGATCGACGGGGTCAGGTCGAGCACCTCGAAGACCCGGTCGAAGGAGACCAGGGCGCTCATCACGTCCACCCGGACGTTCGACAGCGCGGTCAGCGGGCCGTAGAGGCGGGTGAGCAGCAGGGCGAGCGTCACCACCGTGCCGGCGCTGACGTCGCCCTGGACCGCGAGCCAGCCGCCGAGCCCATAGGTCAGGGCCTGGGCCAGCGAGGCCACCAGGAGCATCGCCACGAAGAAGGTGCGGGAGTACATCGCGGACTGGATGCCGATGTCGCGGACCCGCTCGGCCCGGTCGCCGAACCGCCGCGCCTCGACCTCCGGCCGGGCGAAGAGCTTGACCAGCAGCGCCCCGGACACCCCGAACCGCTCGGTCATGGTGGCGTTCATCTTGGCGTCGAGGTCGTACGACTCCCGGGTGATCTCCGCCAGCCGGCGACCCACCCGGCGGGCCGGGATGATGAAGATCGGCAGCAGCACCAGGGAGAGCGCGGTGATCTGCCAGGAGAGCGTGAACATGACGGCGGCGGTCAGCACCAGCTGGATGATGTTGCTGACCACCCCGGAGAGCGTGCTGGTGAAGGCCCGCTGCGCCCCGGTCACGTCGTTGTTGATCCGGCTGACCAGCGCCCCGGTCTGGGTCCGGGTGAAGAACTGCAACGGCATCCGCTGGACGTGGTCGAAGACCCGGGTGCGCAGGTTGAGGATGATCCCCTCACCGATCCGCGCCGAATACCAGCGCTGGGCCAGCGAGAGCAGCGCGTCCAGCACCGCGAGACCGGCGATCACCAGGGCCAGCCGGACGACCAGTCCGCCCGCGTCGGCGCCGCCGCCCGAGATCGCGTTGATCACGTCACCGGCGAGGACCGGGGTCGCCACCCCGATGATCGCGGCGAAGACGACCGTGACCAGGAACACCGCGATGTCGCGCCGGTAGGGTCGGGCGAACTCCACGACCCGTCGTACGCTGCGCCGGCTCACCCGGTGTGCGGTCACCTCGTCGCGGTTTCGCAACGAGCGCAGCATGTTCCAACCGCCCATGCTGGCACCGGCACCCATCGGGTTCACCACGCGCGACCTCCCAGTCGTCCTCGACGACTACGACAACCGGAGCGGCCGCGCGATTCTTCCCGAATCGCCCCTTGATCACACCCCGTCGGCTGATCACGCACGCCGTCGGGCTCAGCCTATTCGCCGGCTCCGACAAGATCACGCATACGCCGGGCCTGCGCCTCGCGCTCGGCCCGCTGCTGCTCCGCCGGGGAGCGCCCGGCGGCGCCGGCCAGCAGCGCCTTGATCTCCACCACCGCGTTCCGGTCGCCGCTGAGGATCGCGGCGGTCAGGTCCCGGGCCGCCGCGTCGAGCTCCTCCGGCGGCACGACCACGCTGGCCAGGCCGAGCCGCTCGGCCTCGGCCGCGTCGATCCGCCGGCCGGTCACGCAGACCTCCAGGGCCCGGGCATAGCCGACCAGCTCCACCAGCCGCTTGGTGCCGGCCAGGTCGGGAACCAGGCCGAGGGTGACCTCGGCCATCGCGAAGGTGGCGTCGGAGGCGAGCACCCGCAGGTCGCAGGCGAGCGCGAGCTGGAAACCGGCCCCGATGGCGTGCCCCTGCACCGCCGCGATCGAGATCAGGTCGGGGCGGTGCAGCCAGGTGAAGCCGGCCTGGAAGCCGGCGATCCGTTCGGCGCACTCCTCGGGCGGCAACGCGGCCATCTCGGCCAGCGAGTCCCCCGCCCCCGAGCGGCCGGTCGCCACGGAGAGGTCGAGCCCGGCGGAGAAGGCCCGACCCTCGCCCCGTACCACCACGACGCGCACGTCACCCGGCAGGTCCCGGGAGAAGTCGCGCATCGCCCGCCACATCTGCGGCGTCTGTGCGTTGAGTACGTCGGGCCGGCACAACGTCACTGTCGCGACCGGCCCGTCGCAATTGAGTCGTACGCCGACGGTCATGCAGAAGGCCGCAGGCGTACGGGTCCGGACCAGGCTGCTGAACGGATCACGCCTTCTTCCGACGACGCGCGCCGCCACGCTGACGAAGCTGTACACCAGACTCGGTGAGCACCCGGTGGATGAACCCGTAGGAACGGCCGGTCGAGGCCGCCAGGGCGCGGATGCTTTCGCCGGAGGTATACCGCTTGACCAGGTCCTTGGCGAGCGTCTGGCGCTCGGCTCCGACGATCCGGCGACCCTTCTCAGTGCTGGTGGCTGTGCCAGTGGCTGCCATGTTGATTCCTCACGTCCCAGACTGTGCGGTTCGATACGGTCCCACCTATTAGACCGCCTCGAACGATCATGCGCTAGATATCAACTCTTCGCCAACCGACACGCACAGCACTGTCAGTTTCCCGATTGAGTGATTGCGCCACCGGCCCGGTCCGCATCCACCATCCGAGGTTGCACCGCACGTCAGCAGGGATTTCGAGCCGCAACCGTCCGGTCGCGACCCGGGCCGACGCTGTTTTACCGCCGCCCGGTCGAGTTTCCTTCCACGCCACGGGAGTTTCGGTTCATCATCCGGCGAGTTTCGTTCCACGGACGTCAAGTTTCGGCTCACGTCGCGGAGGGTTTCGTTCCCGGCTCGGATTCCGTAGCGGCGGATTCCGCAGAATGGTGTTCCGGTCCGCGCAGTGCCGTCTGTGCCCGCCACCGGCAAGCACGAGACATTGTCGTACCGACCGTCCTCTTCGGCACCTCGACCCGGGCGGGACGGCGCCGATCCCGGATCGTCGTCGGTCAGTACCCCGGAATCCGCCGCGACCGGCGACGGACCCGCCGCTAGGCCAGCTCGACCAGCTCGAGCAGGTCGTCGCTCCAGGCGTCCTCGTCGCCGTCCGGGAGCAGGATCGCCCGGTCGGGCTTGAGCGCCAGCACCGCGCCCGGATCGTGGGTGACCAGCACGATCGCCCCGGGGTAGCGGGCGATGGCGTCGAGCACCTGCTCCCGGCTCACCGGGTCCAGGTTGTTCGTCGGCTCGTCCAGCAGCAGCACGTTCGCGCCCGAGCAGACCAGGGTGGCCAGCGCCAGCCGGGTCTTCTCACCGCCGGAGAGCACCCCCGCCGGCTTGTCCACGTCGTCACCGGAGAAGAGGAACGCGCCCAGGATCTTGCGCAGGTCGGTGTCGGTCTGTTCGCTGGCGGCGCTGCGCATGTGGTCCAGCACGCTGCGGTCCACGTCGAGCGTCTCGTGCTCCTGCGCGTAGTAGCCCAGCCGCAGCCCGTGGCCCGGCCGGACCTCGCCGGTGTCCGGCTCCAGCAGCCCGCCGAGGATCCGCAGCAGCGTGGTCTTGCCGGCACCGTTGAGCCCGAGGATCGCCACCCGGGAACCCCGGTCGACGGCGACGTTGACGTCGGTGAAGATCTCCAACGAACCGTACGACTTCGACAGGCCGGCGGCGGTCAGCGGCGTCTTGCCGCACGGCGCCGGGCTGGGGAACCTGACCTTGGCCACCCGGTCGGCGACCCGGGCCTCCTCCAGCCCGGAGAGCAGCTTCTCGGCCCGGCGGGCCATGTTCTGCGCGGCCACCGTCTTCGTCGCCTTGGCCCGCATCTTGTCGGCCTGGGCCATCAGGGCGCCGGCCTTCTTCTCGGCGTTGGCCCGCTCCCGGCGGCGGCGCCGCTCGTCGGTCTCCCGCTGCTCCAGGTATTTCTGCCAGCCGACGTTGTAGACGTCCACCACCGAGCGGGTCGCGTCCAGGAACCAGACCTTGTTGACCACGGCCTCCAGCAGCGAGGCGTCGTGACTGATCACGATCAGCCCGCCCTTGTGCCCGGAGAGGAAACCGCGCAGCCAGGTGATCGAGTCGGCGTCCAGGTGGTTGGTCGGCTCGTCGAGGAGCAGGATGCCGCCGCCGTTCTCGGCCGCGTCCCGGAACAGGATCCGGGCCAGCTCGACCCGGCGGCGCTGACCGCCGGAGAGGGTGCCGATGGTCTGCGCCAGGACCCGGTCCGGCAGGCCGAGGTTGGCGCAGATCCGCGCCGCCTCCGCCTCGGCGGCGTACCCGCCGAGGGAGGCGAACTGGTCCTCCAGCGCGCCGTACCGGCGGACCAGGCGGTCGTCGCCGGAGCCGTCGGCGAGCTGCTCCTCGATCTCCTTCATCCGCGCCATCAGCACGTCCAGGCCCCGGGCCGAGAGCACCCGGTCCCGGGCGGTGACCCCCAGGTCACCGGTGCGCGGGTCCTGCGGCAGGTAGCCGACCTGGCTGCGCCGGTCGATCTGCCCGGCGTAGGGCTGCCCCTCGCCGGCCAGCACCTTGAGGGTGGTCGTCTTGCCGGCACCGTTGCGCCCCACCAGGCCGATCCGGTCACCGGGCTGGACCCGCAACGTGGTGTCGGACAGCAGGATCCGGGCGCCGGCACGGAGTTCCAGGCCGCTCGCAGTGATCATGTCGGAGAACTCGCTCTCGGGGTCGAAGGCTGACTCAGGGCACACGGACGAGCCGGCGGATCACGGATCCGTCGGCTCGGGGCGTTCAGCCTTCGCAGAGCAGCACGGTTGCGATTGTACCGGGCGACCGGCCCGGACCGGTGCCGGATTACCGATCAAGATCATCGGGTATCGACAATTCGCGACACCGGGCGGCGCAGGCGACAGCCGGCCCGGCAGGTGACATCGGGCGAGGCATCGGCGATCAGGGCGATCGGGGTACGTGATGGAACTCAACGAGAACGCACGGATCGATACCAGTCAGGTGGACGACCGACGCGGGTCCGGCGGCGGCGGGCTCGCCGGGATACCCATCCCGATCGGCGGCGGCCGGGGCGGCCTGGTCGGCCTGATCATCGCCGTGCTGGTCACCCTGGTCGGCGGCGGCTTCGGCGTCAGCCAGCTCACCGGCTCCGGCGGCGAGGAACAGGGCGACAACACCGCACTGGAGCAGCGCTGCGACGCCGCCGACGCGCTGCGCCAGCTCGACTGCCGCAACACCCTCTTCGTCAACTCCATCCAGGCGTACTGGCAGCGGGCGATGCCGGAGCACTTCGACCGGCCGTACCAGCCGTCCGACACGGTCTTCTTCGAGCAGGCGGTGAGCAGTGGCTGCGGCCGGGCCGACTCCGGGGTCGGGCCGTTCTACTGCCCGCTCGACGACCTGGTCTACATCGACCTGAGCTTCTACCGGGTACTCGCCGAGCAGCTCGGCGCCCCCGGCGAGTTCGCCCAGCCGTACGTGCTGGCGCACGAGTACGGCCACCACGTGCAGGACCTGCTCGGCACCGAGCAACGGGTACGCGACCAGCGGCAGGCCGACCCCGGCGAGGCGAACCGCCTCTCGGTGCTGCTGGAACTCCAGGCGGACTGCTACGCCGGGGCGTGGGCCCGCAACGCCACCGGCACCGCCGACGAGCGAGGGGTGAAGATCTTCACCAGTCTCACCGAGCGGGACATCCAGGAGGGGCTGGACACGGCGGCGGCGATCGGCGACGACGCGATCCAGCGGAAGTCCGGCGGCCGGATCGACGAGTCGCAGTTCACCCACGGCAGCTCGGCCGACCGGCAGAAGTGGTTCGGCACCGGCTACTCCAGCGGCGACCCGACCTCCTGCGACACCTTCGGCACCACCCGCTGACCGACTAGCCCCGGCGCCGGGTCGCGGAGCGGCACGCTGCCCGGCCCGCCCGGTTACGGGTCGCGAAGCAGCACGCCGACCTGCCCGCCCGGCTACGGGTCGCGGAGCAGCACGCGTACCGCTCGGGCGGCGGAGATCGCGTCGACGAGTACGGTGTGCCGGGGCTCGGGCACGTCGAGCAGGCGCTCGGCCCGCAGCGCCGCCACCGGGGCGAGCCGCCGGTCCGCCAGGATGGTCTCCACCGCCCGCCGGTCACCGCCGGTCACCACCGCGACGAGCCGGCCGGCCTCGGGCAGCAGCAGCCGGACCGCCAGGTCCGCCCCGTCGGCGGCGGCGGCCTTCGCCTGGTTGTCGCGGCGCCGGGCGAACCGCTGCTGTGACCAGCCACCGGCGGCGGTGCGGCCCTGCACGTACCGGCTGTCCACCTTGGAGACGACGAGGCGGTCGCCGTCGGCGACGCCGACCGCCACCGCTCCCTTGCGGGCCAGCAGCAGCCCCAGCCGCCGGGGCGCGGCGACGGCGGCCAGGAAGGCGGGCAGGTCGTCCGTGCCGGGCACGCCCGGCGGCGGGTGCAGCACCGCGAGGGTGCCGTCCGGGGCGGTCAACCGGGGCCCGTCCGGCCCGGCGGCGACCTCGGGGGGCCCGCCGTGCCGCTCGGCGAAGCCGTCGAGCCAGCGGGCGAGCCGGGCCGGGGCCACGTCCACCCACCGGCCGCCGCCGGCAGCGGGTCGGCTGTTCACCACCGAACGGTACGACGTCGGCCACCACCACCCGGCCGCCGGGTCCGGTACCCGCTCGGCGGGTCGGCGCCCGCCACCGCGTCCGGGTCAGCGCAGCAGCACTTGGATGGCGAGCGCGGCGATCAGTGCGCTGGAGACCAGGGCGGTGCCGAGCCGCCCCCGGGGGCCGGAGAGCGCCCGGCCGACCAGCGACCCGCCGGAGGCGACCAGCAGCTGCCAGCTCGCCGAGGCGGCGAACGCGGCGAGCACGAAGATCGCCTCCGCCCCGGCCGACCAGTCGGTACCGGCCCGCCGGCCGAGCACCAGGGCGGTGAAGTAGAGGATCGTCATCGGGTTCAGCAGGGTCAGCGCCAGCAGCCCGCCGTACGCCCGCAGCGGGGTACCGAGGCTGCGGTCGGTTCTGGCGGCCCGGCCCGGGTCGGCCCGGTGCCGCAGGGCGCCCCAGGCTCCGGTACCGGCCAGCAGCAGGAGTACCCCGACCGCGACCCAGCGCAGCGGTTCGGCGATCGGCTCGATCAGGCCGGCCAGCGCGGCGCCGCCGAGCACGGCGACGACGGCGTAGAGCCCGTCGGCGGTGGCGACCCCGAGCGCGGCGGCGGCGCCGACCCGGATCGAGGTACGCGCGGTCAGTCCGATCACGAGGATGGCGATCGCGCCGACCGGGATGGCGACGCCGTATCCGGCGAGCAGGCCGGCGAGGAGCGCGTCGGCCATCACGGTGCCGGGGCGCTCGACGCCGACCGGTGGCACTTCCGCTGTCGTCGGGTGGCCGGTTCGGGCGCGGCGGCGAGAGCGGAGGTGCACGAGGTAGGCGCGATCACGCGACGATTCTGGCCGGCCGGCCAGCCACCCGCGACGGATTATCCGTCGGCTCGGGCGGGCCGATCCAGGACTATCTATCGGGCCCGCGAACTCGTTACCATCCGGTAGCCGAATGTTGCTCACATTCGCTCGTACCGTCGGAAGGATCCCCGATGGCCCACCGTCCCCGCCGCCGCGCCGCCGCCGGGATCGCGGTGCTCAGCGCCGCCGTGCTCGCGTTGACCGCCGCCCCGGCACCGGCCGCGGCACCCTCCGGACCCACCGGCCCGGAGACCGCACCGCCGGCCGCGCCGGCCACCACCGCCTTCGCGGCCGGCGACCACTGCCTGGGCCAGTGCGCCGACATCCTGCCGCCGGGCCAGAACGGCAACGCCACCCTGGTCGAGGTGCTGGCCAACCAGACCCTCGGGGTACTCCCCCGGCACGCCGGCGATCAGCTCGACCGGTACGCCAGCCTGGTCTACGGGTACGCCGGGCTGCGCGAGGACCAGCTCGGGGCGTTCTTCAACGACGCCTCCTTCGGGGTACCGCCCGGACAGGTCGAACGCAGCTACTCGCCCCGGGCCGACGTCACCGTGCTGCGGGACCGGGCGACCGGCGTCCCGCACGTCACCGGCACCACCCGGGGCGGCACCATGTTCGGCGCCGGCTACGTCGGCGCGGAGGACCGCCTCTTCACCATGGACCTGCTCCGGCACGTCGGCCGGGGCACCCTCACCCCGTTCGCCGGCGGCGCACCCGGCAACCGGGCCCTCGAACAGAGCGTCTGGCGGAACTCGCCGTACACCGAGGCGGATCTCGCGGCCCAGGTCGCCGCGCTGCGCCAGCGCGGTCCCCGGGGCGAGCAGCTCTACACCGACGTGCAGGAGTACATCGCCGGGATCAACGCCTACATCCGGCACTGCATGGCGAACCGCAACTGCCCCGGCGAGTACGTCCTCACCGGCCACCTGGACGCGATCACCAACGCGGGCGGGCCGGAGCCGTTCCAGATGACCGACCTGATCGCGATCTCCGGGGTGGTCGGCGGGCTCTTCGGCGGCGGCGGCGGGCACGAGATGCAGTCCGCGCTGGTCCGGATCGCCGCCCGGGCGAAGTACGGACCGGTCGAGGGTGACCGGGTGTGGAGCGCGTTCCGGATGCAGAACAACCCGGAGACGGTACTGACCCTGCACGACGGGCAGAGCTTCCCGTACGGCGCCGCCGACCCGGACGCGCCCAGCGTGGTACTGCCCGACCCGGGATCGGCCCGACCCGAGGCGGTCACCGCCAACCCCACCGGCTCGGCCCGGCAGGCCGGCGGCGGACCGTCCGAACTGGCCGCCGCGCTGTCGGGGCTGACCGTCACCCCCCGGGGGATGTCGAACGCCGCCGTGGTCTCCGCCGCGCACTCCGCCACCGGCCACCCGATCGCCGTCTTCGGGCCGCAGACCGGCTACTTCGCCCCGCAACTGCTGATGATGCAGGAGTTGCAGGGGCCGGGGATCAGCGCCCGGGGCGCCGCGTTCGCCGGAGTCAACCTCTACGTGCTGCTCGGCCGGGGCCAGGACTACGCCTGGAGCGCCACCTCGGCCACCCAGGACATCACCGACACCTACGCGGTGCCACTCTGCACCACCGACGGCAGCGCGCCGACGCTGGCCAGCAACTTCTACCGGTATCGCGGCCAGTGCCTGGCGATGGAGGAGATCTCGCACGTCAACTCCTGGCAGCCGACCGTGGCGGACGGCACGGCGGCCGGCTCGTACACGATGGTCGCCCGGCGGACCAGGCTGGGGCTGGTGGCCTGGCGGGGCACCGTCGGCGGGGCGCCGCACGCGTTCACCCAGCTCCGCTCGACGTACCGGCACGAGGCCGACTCGGCGATCGGCTTCCAGATGTTCAACGACCCCGCCGCGATGGGCTCCGCCGCGCAGTTCATGAGCGCCGCCGCCGAGATCGGGTACGCCTTCAACTGGTTCTACGTCAACTCCCGCCAGGCCGCGTACGCCAACTCGGGGCTGAACCCGGTCCGGGCCGCCGGCAGCAACCCGAACCTGCCGATGCGGGCCGAGCCGGGGTACGAGTGGCAGGGCTTCGACCCGGCGACGAACACCGCGACCTACCATCCGGCGTCGGCGCACCCGAACTCGGTCGACCAGGACTACTACATCAGCTGGAACAACAAGCAGGCCGCCGACTACGGCGCCTCGGACGGCAACTTCAGCTTCGGCCCGGTGCACCGGGGCGACCTGCTGGACAGGCCGATCCGGGCGGCGATCGAGGCCGGCCAGAAGTTCGACCGGGCCTCGCTGACCGCGCTGGTGCAGCGGGCCGGCCTGACCGACCTGCGCGGGATCGAAGTGCTCGACGAGCTGGTCCGGGTGCTGGAGAGCCAACCGGTCACCGACGCCGGGCTGGCCGCGACGATCGGCCGGCTCAAGGCGTGGCGACAGGCCGGCGCGCTCCGGGTGGAGACCTCGGCCGGCTCGGAGACGTACCAGCACGCCGAGGCGATCCGGGTCTTCGACGCCTGGTGGCCGCTGCTGGTCCGGGGCCAGTTCGCCGGGCCGCTCGGCGGCGACCTCTACCAGGCGCTGGTCAACGCGATGCAGATCAACGAGTCACCCTCCGGGCACCAGCAGGGGGACACCTCGGACCTGCCCGGTTCGGCCGCCGACGCCCAGGGGCACAAGGGCTCGTCGTTCCAGTACGGCTGGTGGGGTTACGTCGACGCCGACCTGCGGACGGTACTCGGCGAACCGGTCCCGGGCGGGCTCGGCCGGACGTACTGCGGCGACGGGAGCCTGGCCGCCTGCCGGCAGGTCCTGCTGGACACCCTGCGCACCGCCGCCGCCCAGCCGGCCGCCGAGGTCTATCCCGGCGACGAGCACTGCGCCGCCGGGGACCAGTGGTGCGCCGACGCCATCGTGCAGTCCCCGCTGGGCGGGATCAGGCACGACATCATCGCCTGGCAGAACCGGCCGACGTACCAGCAGGTGGTGTCGTTCCCGGCCGGGCGCGGCGACGACCTGAGCAACCTCGCCGCCGGGCGGCCGGTCTCCGCCTCCAGCAACCAGCTCGGACACGGCGCCGCCCGGGCGGTGGACGGCGATCCGGGTACCCGCTGGGCCAGCTCCTGGTCGGACAACCAGTCGATCACCGTCGACCTCGGCTCGGCCCGCACCGTCGGCCGGGTGGTGCTGCACTGGGAGGCGGCGTACGCGAGGTCGTACCGGATCGAGGTCTCCACCGACGGCAGCACCTGGCGCCCGGTCTGGTCGACCACGGCCGGCGACGGCGGCACCGACAACGTCGCCTTCCCCGCGACCTCGACCCGCTACCTGCGGATGCGGGGCCTCACCCGGGGCACCGGCTACGGCTTCTCGCTCTGGGAGTTCCAGGCGTACCGGCACTGAGTCAGGGGATCAGCCTGTCGAGCAGCTCGAAGGACTCGTACGGCTGGTCGGCGTCGCCGAAGTGGCCGTCGTCGCGGACGATCTGCGTGCCGCCGAGCCGCTCGAACATGGCGCGTCCCTGCCGTTCGTCGCAGCCGTACGGGTCACGCCGGGAGTTGACGAAGTAGATGTCCCGGACACTCGCCCTGATCGCCGCCCAGTCGTAGGCCGGTTGCAGCACCGGTTCCTCGTCGGTGTTCGGCCGGGTCGAGTAGCCGGCGACCAGGATCGCCTGGGAGACCGTGGTGTCGAGGTGTTCCAGGAGTGCCAGCAGCAGCGCCGCGCCGCCCGAGTGCCCGACCAGCACGGTCTGCTCGTCGAACTCGTGGTTGGCCAGCACCTTCGGCAGGAAGGTGTCGATCGGCTCCACGTTCAGGTCCGGATAGTGCGGGATCTCCACCGCGTACCCCCGGTCGGCCAGTCGCCGGCCCAACCACGGGTACCAGACGACCTCGGGGTGCCCGCCCGTACCGTGAAAGATGATCGCTTTCGCTGTCACCTGATCATCCTCCCGCCGTACCCCGGAAAAGCCCACCGGAAAAGTCGACGGCCCGTGGTCGCGGGGCGACCACGGGCCGTCGAGGCCCGCCGGATCGGCTCAGACGTTGAAGCCGAGGGCGCGGAGCTGGTCCCGGCCCTCGTCGGTGATCTTGTCGGGGCCCCACGGCGGCAGCCAGACCCAGTTGATCCGGATGTCGTCGACGAGCCCGCCGCCGGGGCCGGTGGTCAGCGCCTGCCGGGCCTGGTCCTCGATCACGTCGGTCAGCGGGCAGGCCGCCGAGGTGAGCGTCATGTCCAGGGTCGCGACGTTCTCGTCGTCGACGTGCACCCCGTAGACCAGGCCGAGGTCGACCACGTTGATGCCCAGCTCGGGGTCGACGACGTCCTTCATCGCCTCTTCGATGTCGGCGACCGCGGCCCTGCCGGTCGACCCCGTCGGCTCGGCCGACGCGGCCTTCATGTCCTGGTCAGTCATGCCGTCTTCACCTCGCTCCGCTCGTTACTGTCCTGGTTGTCGGCTGCCTCGACGTCCACCCCGGCCCGGGCCGCGGCGTCCTTGAACGCCATCCAGGGCAGCAGCGCGCACTTCACCCGCGCCGGATAGCGGGCCACCCCGGCGAACGCCACCGCGTCGCCGAGCAGTTCCTCGTCCGGGGTCACCTGACCGCGTCCCGACATCAGCTCCACGAAGGCGGCGTGCACCGCGAACGCGTCCCCGGCCCGCCGGCCGGTGAGCAGCTCGTGCAGCACGCTCGCCGACGCCTGGCTGATCGAGCAGCCGAGGCCGTCGTACGAGACGTCGCTGAGCGTGTCGTCGGCCAGGGCGACCCGTACGGTCACCTCGTCCCCGCAGGTGGGGTTGACGTGGTGCGCCTCGGCGGCGTACGGCTCACGCAGCCCGCGCCCGTGCGGATGCTTGTAGTGATCCAGGATGATCTCCTGGTAGAGCTGGTCGACCTGCATCACCCGAACACCTTCCGTACCTGTTCCAGCCCGCGCACCAGGGCGTCGACCTCGCTGGTCGTGGTGTACAGGTAGAACGAGGCGCGGGTCGTCGCCGGTACGCCGAACCGGACGCAGACCGGTCGCGCACAGTGATGGCCGACCCGCACCTCGACGCCCTGGGCGTCGAGCACCTGACCCACGTCGTGCGGGTGGATGCCGTCCAGCGCGAACGAGATCGTCCCGCCCCGGCCGACCGGTACCGTCGGGCCGAAGATCCGCAGCCCGGGGACGGTCGCCAGGGCGTCCAGCGCGTACGCGGTCAGCTCCTTCTCGTGCCACTGGATCGCCTTCATGCCGATCCCGGTCAGGTAGTCCACCGCCGCGCCCAGCGCCACCGCCTCGGCGATCGGCGGGGTACCCGCCTCGAACCGGGCCGGCGGCGGCGCGTACGTCGAGCCGGCCATGCTGACCGTCTCGATCATCGAACCGCCGCCGAAGACCGGCGGCATCGCGGCCAGCAGCTCGCCCCGGCCCCAGAGCACCCCGATCCCGCTCGGCGCGCACATCTTGTGCCCGGTGAAGGCGATGAAGTCGACGTCCAGGTCGACCACGTCGACCGGCAGGTGCGGCACCGACTGCGAGCAGTCGAGCAGCAGCAGCGCGCCGACCTGCCGGACCCGCTCGGTGATCCGGGCGGTGGCGTTGACCGTGCCGAGGATGTTGGACATGTGCACGATCGAGACCAGCCTGGTCCGCTCGTTGACCAGCTCCGCCAGCCCGGACTCGTCGAGCCGGCCGCCGTCGGTGACCGGGAACCAGCGCAGCGTCGCGCCGGTCCGCTCGCAGAGGAGCTGCCACGGCACGATGTTCGAGTGGTGCTCCATCTCGGAGATCACGATCTCGTCGCCGGGGCCGAGCCGGAACCGCGGGTCACCGGCCGGGCCGCCGAGCGAGGCGTTGGAGAAGGCGTACGCGACCAGGTTGATCGCCTCGGTGGAGTTCTTGGTGAAGACCACCTCGTCGGGGCTCGGCGCGTTGATGAAGGCCGCGACCTTCGCCCGGGCCGCCTCGTACGCCTCGGTCGCCTCGGTGCCGACGGTGTGCACCGAGCGGGAGACGTTGCCGTTGTGCCGCTCGTAGTGCTCCCGCAGCGCGTCCAGCACCTGCCGGGGCTTCTGCGAGGTGTTCGCGCTGTCGAGGTAGACCATCGGATGGCCGTTGACCTCGCGCCCCAGGATCGGGAAGTCGGCGCGTACCGCCTCGACGTCGTAGCGCGGCACGTCGTCGTACTGTGGCATCCCCGGCGGGATCGCGATCGTGGTCATCTCGACGGTGCCCTTCGGCTCAGGCCCGGGCCGAGCCCGCGCCGGCGACGTACCGCTCGTAGCCCTCGGCCTCGAGCTTCTCGGCCAGCTCCGGACCGCCCTGCTCGACGATCCGCCCCGCCACGAAGACGTGCACGAAGTCCGGCTTGATGTAGCGGAGGATCCGGGTGTAGTGGGTGATCAGCAGCAGCCCGGTCTCGCCGGTCTCGCGGACCCGGTTGACGCCCTCGCTGACCACCCGCAGGGCGTCGATGTCGAGGCCGGAGTCGGTCTCGTCGAGGATCGCCACCTTCGGCTTGAGCAGCTCGAGCTGGACGATCTCGTGCCGCTTCTTCTCGCCGCCGGAGAAGCCCTCGTTCACGTTGCGCTGCGCGAACGCCGGGTCCATCTGGAGCCGCTCCATCGCGCCGCGCAGCTCGCCGGCCCAGGTGCGCAGCTTCGGCGCCTCACCGTCGATCGCCGTCTTGGCGGTGCGGAGGAAGTTCGCCACCGACACCCCGGGCACCTCGACCGGGTACTGCATGGCCAGGAAGAGGCCGGCGCGGGCCCGCTCGTCGACGGCCATCGAGAGCACGTCCTGACCGTCCAGCAGCACCTCGCCGCCGGTGATCTCGTACTTCGGGTGGCCGGCGATCGAGTACGCCAGGGTCGACTTGCCGGACCCGTTCGGGCCCATGATGGCGTGGGTCTCCCCCGCCCGCACGGTGAGGTCGACCCCGGCCAGGATCGGCTTCAGCTCGCCCTCGGGCAGCCGGACCGACACCTGCAGGTCACGGATCTCCAGAACGCTCATGGTGCGGTAACTCCATTGCTCGGCGTGAGACTCAGGTAGATGTCACCGTCGCGGATCTCGACGGGGTAGACGGGTACGGGTTCGGTCGCGGGCAGCCCGGTCGGTTCACCGGTACGCAGGTCGAAGCGGGAGCCGTGCAGCCAGCACTCCAGGGTGCAGCCGTCGACCTCGCCCTCGGAGAGCGCGACGGCGGCGTGCGAGCACTCGTCCCGGATGGCGTAGAAGTTGCCGTCCTCGGCGTGCACGACGGCGACCTCGGTGCCGTCCACGGCGGCGGAGACGACGCTGCCCTTCGGCACGTCCTCGGTCGAACAGATCCTGATCATCAGACCGCCGCCTTGGCCAGCCGCGTCTCGATCTGCTCGCCCAGCCGGTCGCGCAGCTCCTCGGCCGGGATCTTGTTGAGCAGCTCGGCGAAGAAGCCCCGGACGACCAGCTTGCGCGCCTCGCCCTCGGGGATGCCCCGGGCCATCAGGTAGAAGAGCTGCTCGTCGTCGAAGCGCCCGGTCGCGCTGGCGTGCCCGGCACCGGCCACCTCGCCGGTCTCGATCTCCAGGTTGGGCACGGAGTCGGCGCGGGCGCCGTCGGTAAGCACCAGGTTACGGTTGATCTCGTACGTGTCGGTGCCGGTGGCGGCGGCCCGGATCAGCACGTCGCCGACCCAGACGGTGTGCGCGCTCTCGCCCTGCAACGCGCCCCGGTAGCCGACGTAGCTGCGGCAGTCCGGCACGCTGTGGTCGACCATCTGCCGGTGCTCCAGGTGCTGCCCGGCGTCGGCGAAGTAGAGGCCGTAGAGTTCGGCCTCGCCGCCCCGGCCGGTGTATTCCACGCTGGTGTACTGCCGGACCAGGTCCCCGCCCAGGCTCACCTGGATGTGCGTCACCTTCGCGTCCCGGCCGAGCCGGACCCGCAGGTGCTGGGCCTGCACCGCGTCGGACGCCCAGTCGGCGACGGTGACCAGGGTCAGCTTCGCGCCCTCGTCGACCGCGACCTCGACGTTGTCGGCCAGGGTCACCGAACCGGTCTGCTCCAGCACCAGCGTGACCTCGGCGAACCGGCCGATGTCGAGGAAGGTGTGCCCGAAGGAGGCGCCGTCGGCGCCCTGCCCGACCAGCCGGACGGTCACCGGCTCGGCCGGCCGGGTCTCCGGGGCCACCGCCACGACCACCGCCTCGCCGGCCCGGCCGTGCGCCAGCGCGCTGATCCGGTCGAACGGGGTCAGCACGCTGCCGATCCGGGCGTCACCCTCGTGCACCCCGCCGAACGTGACCCCGTCCGGCAGCGCGGCGACCTCGTAGCGCAGCCGGCCGTCGACCGGGGTGAACGTGTCGTCGGCCAGGCCGCGCAGCCGCTTGAGCGGGGTGAACCGCCACTCCTCCTCCAGGCCGGTCAGGGCCGGGAAGTCGCGGACGTCGTACGAGCGGAGCGTCTGCGCCTTGGTCTGCGCGATCTGGGCCGCCTGCGCTCCGGGTGCTTCGGGCGCGAATGCTTCGGTAGTCATCTCTTCCTTGGTCTTGTCTCGACGAGGTCGCAAGGCGGATCGACGGGGCGGGCGGCGTCAGCCGACCGCGCCCTCCATCTGCAGCTCGATCAGCCGGTTGAGCTCCAGGGCGTACTCCATCGGGAGTTCCTTGGCGATCGGCTCGATGAAGCCGCGCACGATCATCGCCATCGCCTCGTCCTCGGTCAGGCCCCGGCTCATCAGGTAGAAGAGCTGGTCCTCGCTGACCTTGGAGACGGTCGCCTCGTGCCCCATCGCCACGTCGTCCTCGCGGATGTCGACGTACGGGTAGGTGTCCGACCGGGAGATGGTGTCGACCAGCAGCGCGTCGCACTTGACGGTGCTCTTGCTGTGGTGCGAGCCCTCCAGCACCTGGACCAGGCCACGGTAGGAGGTCCGCCCACCGGCCCGGGCGATCGACTTGGAGACGATCGTGCTGGAGGTGTGCGGGGCGGCGTGCACCATCTTGGCGCCGGCGTCCTGGTGCTGGCCCTCGCCGGCCATCGCCACCGAGAGCACCTCGCCCTTGGCGTGCTCGCCGGTCATGAAGACCGCCGGGTACTTCATCGTCACCTTGGAGCCGATGTTGCCGTCGATCCACTCCATGGTCGCGCCCTCGTGGCAGACCGCCCGCTTGGTGACCAGGTTGTAGACGTTGTTCGACCAGTTCTGGATCGTGGTGTAGCGGCAGCGCGCGTTCTTCTTGACGACGATCTCCACGACCGCGCTGTGCAGCGAGTCGGAGGAGTAAATCGGCGCGGTGCAGCCCTCGACGTAGTGCACGTACGCGCCCTCGTCGACGATGATCAGGGTCCGCTCGAACTGGCCCATGTTCTCGGTGTTGATCCGGAAGTACGCCTGGAGCGGGATCTCCACGTGCACGCCCTTCGGCACGTAGATGAAGGAGCCGCCGGACCAGACCGAGGTGTTCAGCGCGGCGAACTTGTTGTCGCCGACCGGGATCACCGTGCCGAAGTACTCCTTGAAGATGTCCTCGTGCTCCTTGAGCGCGGTGTCGGTGTCCAGGAAGACGACGCCCTGCTCCTCAAGGTCCTCGCGGATCTTGTGGTAGACCACCTCGGACTCGTACTGCGCGGCGACACCGGCGACCAGCCGCTGCTTCTCGGCCTCCGGGATGCCCAGCTTGTCGTAGGTGTTCTTGATGTCCTCGGGCAGGTCCTCCCAGCTCGCGGCCTGCTTCTCGGTGGACCGGACGAAGTACTTGATGTTGTCGAAGTCGATCCCGCCGAGGTCGGCACCCCAGTTCGGCATCGGCTTGCGGCCGAACAGCCGCAACCCCTTCAGCCGCAGGTCGAGCATCCAGGCGGGCTCGTTCTTCTTGGCGGAGATGTCCCGCACCACCGCCTCGTTCAGGCCACGCTGGGCAGCGGCACCGGCGACGTCGGAGTCGGCCCAGCCGTACTCGTAACGCCCCAGGGCGGCGAGCTGCTCCTCCTGCGTCATGGGCTGGACGATCTGCTCGGTCATCTATCTGTCCTCACACTGCTGACGGAAGGTTTGGGCTGGGTCGGGATGTGCGTGGTGCAGACCCCGTCGCCGTGGGCGATGGTGGCGAGCCGCTGCACGTGGGTGCCGACCAGGCGGGAGATGACCGCCGTCTCGGCCTCGCACAGCTGGGGAAACTCCGCGGCCACGTGGGCCACCGGACAGTGGTGCTGGCACAGCTGTCCGCCGGACGCGATCGTGGACGCGTTGGCAGCGTATCCCTCGGCGGTCAGCGCCCCGGCGAGTGCCTCGGCCCTGGCCAGCGGGTCGTCCCCGGCGCCCTCCATGGCGGCCCGGCAGCGGGCCTCCAGCGCCGCGACCTGCTCGGCGGCGAAGGCGTCGACCGCGTCCGGTCCACCGTGCCGGGAGATCCACCGCAGCGCGGCGGTGGCCATCCCGTCGTAGGTGTGGGTGCCGCAGCGGCGCCGGCCGGAGTCGGTGAGCCGGAAGATCCGGGCGGGTCGACCACGACCGCGCTGGCCGCGGACGACCTGGTCACGGGCGACCACGTCACCGTCGGCGAGCATCGCGTCCAGGTGCCGGCGGATCGCCGCCGGGCTGAGCCCCAGCTCCGCGCCGAGCTGCGCGGCGGTGGCCGCGCCGTGCTCCAGCAGCAACTGGGTCACCCGGTCCCGGGTGGGACGCCCGTCGGGTCCGGCCACGCCGTCGGGTCCGGCCATCTCGACGGCGGACACGGCGGAACCGGCGACCGGATCGGTCACCCGTTCCTGCTCCGAGTACGCCGCCAGGTTTTTCACTACGCCAACGTTACGTATTTCGTCCTAGGTCCGCAAACCCGGGGTCCGGTGATCCAGACCACCGGACGGCGGACGCGCCGTCCAGCATGATCACATTTGCACGTACCATGGCCGGCGTGAGCCGATTCGGCGAATTTTCTGGCAAACCCACCCTATCGCGACTGGCCCTCGCCTCCGTGGTGGGGAACGTGCTGATCGTCGGGACCGGGGGCGCGGTCCGGCTGACCAAATCCGGGCTCGGCTGCCCCACCTGGCCCCGCTGCACCGACGACTCGTACGTGGCGACCGCCGAGATGGGCGTGCACGGGGTGATCGAGTTCGGCAATCGGCTGCTCACCTTCGCGCTCGCCGCCGTGGTCATCGCCGGAGTGGTCGCCGCCTGGCGGCAGCGCCCGGCCCGCCGGGGGCTCCGCTGGCTCAGCGTCGGTGCCGCGTTCGGCATCCCGGCCCAGGCGGTCATCGGCGGGATCACCGTGCTCACCAACCTGAACCCGTGGGTGGTCGGGCTGCACTTCCTCGCCTCGATGGCGGTGATCGCGGCCGCGTACGCGTTCTGGCGCCGGACCCTCGAACCGGACGGACCGCCCCGGCCGACCGTACCGGCACCGCTGCGCGCGCTCGCCTGGCTCACCGCCGGGGTGGCCGCCGCCGTACTCGTGGTCGGCACCTGGGTGACCGGCAGCGGCCCGCACTCCGGCGACTCGGGGGCGGCCCGTAACAACCTGGACCCGGAGACCATCTCCCAGGTGCACGCCGACACGGTCTTCCTGCTGCTGGGGCTCTCGATCGCGATCTGGTTCGCCTTCCGCGCGGTCGGCGCACCGGCCCAGGCGGTCCGGGCGGCCGGCCTGCTGGTGCTCGCCGAACTCGGCCAGGGCCTGATCGGCTTCGTGCAATATTTCACCGGGCTGCCGGTGGCGCTGGTCGGCGCGCACATGCTCGGCTCCTGCCTGGTCTGGCTCGCCGCCCTCGCGGTGCTCTGGTCGACCCGGGAACGCACCGCCCCGGCCGCCCCGGCGGACCGGACCCGGCCCGAACTCGCCGACGCGGCGGCCCGCTGACCCCGACCGGGCCGTGCCGGGCGGCTCAGCCCAGCCGGGCAGTTTCAGCCCAGCCGGACAGTTCAGCCCAGCCGGCCGGTTTCAGCCCAGCCGGGCAGTTCAGGCCGCCAGCCGGGCGGCGATCGCGTCGGCGATCCGGTCGGCCGCGCCCGGAGCGTGGGCCAGGAAGAGCGACGGCTCGGTGAGTTCCACCTCGACCAGCACCGGCGCGCCGTCCGGGCCCGGAATCAGGTCCACCCGGGCGTAGAGCGGCCGGCCCGGACCGCCGGGCAGCGCCGCCAGTACCCGCTCGGCGAGGGCGAGTTCCGCCTCGGCCGGGGTACGCGGGGTGATCTCCTCCGGCCGGAACAGCCCCTCGACGCCGTAGTCCGGGCCGACCAGCATCGGCCCCTTGCGGATCGCGTGGCTGAACCGGAGCCCGTCCGGGCCGGCGACGAAGAGCAGCGCCGTCTCCCCGGCGGTGTCCACGGCGGCCAGGTACGGCTGCACCATCACCCACCGGCCGGCCGCCTGTAGCCGCTTGACGTGTGCAACGGCCAGCTCCCGGTGTTCCGCGTCGGCGAGGTCGTAGCGGCCGGTGTCCAGGCTGCCGGCGCCGACGACGGGCTTGAGGACGTACTCGCCGGGCACCGCCGGCAGTGCCCAGGCGGTGTCCGGGGCCAGCCAGCTGGTCGGCACGGTCGGCAGCCCCGCCTCGGCGAACTCCCGCAGGTAGCGCTTGTCGGTGTTCCACCGCACCAGGTCGGCCGGGTTGGCCAGCCGGGGCACGGTCTCGGCCCAGGCGACGAACTCGGCGCGCCGGGGCGGATAGTCCCAGGGCGAACGGAGCACCGCCAGCGCGTAGCCGGCCCAGTCCACCTCCGGGTCGTCCCAGACCGCCGCCTCGACCCGGATCCCGCGTTCGGCGAGCGGGTCCAGCAGCAGCCGGTCGTCGGGGTCGAGGCCGGGAAGTTCCGCACAGGTAATAAGAGCGACCCGGGGCTCGCCCCGGGTCGCACGGTTGTTATCGGACAAAATTATCAACGAGCCATGGTACGTCGAGCCATCGACCGCCAAAGATCGTTGCTCGGACGCATCTGGTCCATCAGTTCCCGCTCCCATTCGTTCTCCACGGCGACCCCCGCCTTGGCGCAGGCCAGTCGCGCGACGTCGGTGCTGTCCGCGAACTGGTCAGCCCACACGCCGTCCTCCCCCACCAGGACAATGCGCGCGCCCCGCTTGCCGACGTACTCGATGACCGCCTTCGCGCCGCCGTGGCCGGCGGCAAACGACTGGATGCCGGCGACCAGACCGTTGTGGGTCTGCCCCGCGACGGTCTGCTCGCCCGTCGGCGTCGTATCGGAACCATCTGCCATAACGCGAAGCCTAAGCAGACTTCGACCGCCACGAGGGGCAGCTACCGATAATTTGTGATCCCGATTACGGTGACGTTTACGGTAACGGCGCACCAACTTGGGGCGATTTTTCGGGCTATACGCGACTAATTCAAAACCATCATTCACGTTCAAGCCCGGCAAACAGGACGAACGGGCACGAAGCCCCCGAAAACTCAGAGCAGCGCGTCGACCGCGACCGCCGCGAAGACGATCGTCAGGTACGTGATCGACCAGTGGAAGAGCCGCATCGGCTTGACCGGACCACCCCGGGCGGCCCGCTGGCTCAGCCGGTGCGCCTCGACGATGAACATCCCGCCGGCCGCCAGCACCGTGACCCCGTAGACCGGGCCCATGCCCAGCGGCCAGACCAGCACCGACGCCGCCACGGTCAACCAGGTGTAGACCACGATCTCGGTGGTGACCCGGCGGATCGAAGCGACCACCGGCAGCATCGGGATGCCGGCCCGGGCGTAGTCGTCCTTGAACTTGATGGCCAGGGCGTAGAAGTGCGGCAGCTGCCAGAAGAACACCACCGCGAAGAGGCCCCAGGCCTGCGGCGCCAGCGAGCCGGTCACCGCCGCCCAGCCGATCAGCACCGGAGCGGAGCCGCAGATGCCGCCCCAGAAGGTGTTCTGCCAGGTCGTCCGCTTCAACCACAGGGTGTAGACGAGGTCGTAGTAGGCGATGGCGGCCAGCGTCAATGCGGTGGCCAACCAGTTGGTGAAGACCGCCATCAGGGTCACCGAGACCACCGCCAGCACCAGCCCGAAGACCAGCGCGTTGCGGGGCGCCACGGTGTGCGTCGGCAGTGGCCGGCGCTTGGTCCGCTTCATCACCTGGTCGATGTCGCGGTCGATGTAGCAGTTCAAGGCATTGGCCGCACCCGCCGCCAGCGACCCGCCGACCAGCACCACCGCGACCAGCCAGAGCGACGGGATCCCGCCGTCGGCCAGCATCATCGTCGGCACCGTGGAAATCAGCAGCAGCTCGACGATCCGTGGCTTGGTCAGCGCGACGTACGCCCGGATCAGGGCGGCGACGTCGCGTCGCCGGGTCACCTCGTCCGGCGTCCCCGCTGCCGGGGCACCGCCGGTCACGGGGCGCTCGGTGATCATGCTCACGGATTGCCACCTTCCGGCGTCGGGCACGACGAGTGATTGGCTGCGCGGGCAGCGCGGGTGGCGGGCGACCGATGGTCAGCACGCCGACCGACAGCCTACGCGTCGTCGTTTCCGCTGCCCGGGCGACCCTTCTTCGGTGCGAACGATCACACTTCCGGCGAACCGCTCGACCGGTGGTCGAGATCCGGGGGATGGGTTTCGGAACCGGTCGCTAGGGTCATCAGTGAGGGTTCCGCCCATCACGCCGAGGAGCACACACGATCGTGGCTGACAATCGACCCGAGCAAACCTCGCTGAGCTGGTCCGATCTCGACCAGCGTGCCGTCGACACCGTCCGCGTGCTGGCCATGGACGCCGTGGAGAAGTCCGGCAACGGGCATCCGGGTACGGCGATGAGCCTGGCACCGGCCGCCTACCTGTTGTTCAACCGGGTCATGCGGCACGACCCGTCCCACCCCGACTGGACCGGGCGGGACCGGTTCGTGCTGTCGGCGGGGCACAGCAGTCTCACCCTCTACATCCAGCTCTACCTGAGCGGCTACGGCCTCGGCCTGACCGACCTCAAGGCGCTGCGGCAGTGGGGCTCGCTCACCCCGGGCCACCCCGAGCACGGGCACACCCGGGGCGTCGAGACCACCACCGGCCCGCTCGGCCAGGGGCTCGGCAACGCGGTCGGGATGGCGATGGCCGCCCGCCGGGAGCGTGGCCTGCTGGACCCGGACGCGGCTCCCGGCACCTCCCCCTTCGACCACCACATCTGGTGCATCGCCTCGGACGGCGACATCGAGGAGGGGATCAGCCACGAGGCGAGTGCGCTCGCCGGGCACCAGCGACTGGGCAACCTGATCCTGATCTACGACGACAACGAGATCTCGATCGAGGACGACACCCGGATCGCCAAGAGCGAGGACGTGGCCGCCCGCTACGAGGCGTACGGCTGGCACGTGCAGACGGTCGACTGGCGCAGCGGGGACGCGGACCAGGGCCACTACCACGAGGACGTCGAGGCGCTGTACGCCGCGCTGCTGGCCGCCAAGGCGGAGACCGGCCGGCCGTCGTTCGTCGCGCTGCGCACCATCATCGGCTGGCCGGCGCCGACCAAGCAGAACACGGGCAAGATCCACGGTTCGGCGCTCGGCGCCGACGAGGTGGCCGAGACCAAGAAGCTGCTCGGCTTCGACCCGGCCCAGCACTTCGCGGTCGACGAGGAGGTGCTGACGCACGCCCGCCAGGTGCTGGAGCGGGGCCGCTCCGCGCACGCCGAGTGGGAGACCGCCTACCAGGCGTGGGCGGACGCCAACCCGGAGGGCAAGGCGCTGCACGACCGGCTGGCCACCCGTACGCTGCCGGTCGGCTGGGCCGACGCGCTGCCGGAGTTCCCGGCGGACGCCAAGGGGATCGCCACCCGGGCCGCCTCCGGCAAGGTCCTGAACGCCCTGGCCCCGGTCCTGCCGGAGCTGTGGGGCGGCTCGGCCGACCTGGCCGAGAGCAACAACACCACCATGGAGGGCGAGCCGTCCTTCATCCCCAGCGACTACGCCACCAAGGCGTTCCCGGGCAACGAGTACGGCCGCACCCTGCACTTCGGCATCCGTGAGCACGCCATGGGCGCCATCCTGAACGGCATCGCGCTGCACGGCGGCACCCGCCCCTACGGCGGCACCTTCCTGGTCTTCAGCGACTACATGCGCCCGGCGGTCCGGCTCGCCGCGCTGATGAAGCTGCCCGTCGTCTACGTCTGGACGCACGACTCGATCGGTCTCGGCGAGGACGGCCCCACCCACCAGCCGGTCGAGCACCTGACCGCGCTGCGGGCCATCCCCGGCCTGGACGTGATCCGGCCGGCCGACGCCAACGAGACCGCCTGGGCCTGGCGGCACGCGCTGGAGCACACCGACCGGCCGTCCGCGCTGGCGCTGAGCCGGCAGGCGCTGCCGACGCTGGACCGCAGCGAACTGGCCGGCGCCGACCAGACCGTCAAGGGCGGCTACGTGCTGGCCGAGGCGTCGAACGCGCAGCCGCAGGTGATCCTGATCGGCACCGGCTCCGAGGTGCAGCTCTGCCTGACCGCCCGGGAGCGGCTGGAGGCCGAGGGCACCCCCACCCGGGTGGTCTCGATGCCCTGTCAGGAGTGGTTCCGGGAGCAGGACTCGGCGTACCAGGACGCGGTGCTGCCCCGCTCCGTCCGGGCCCGGGTCAGCGTCGAGGCCGGCATCGCGATGTCGTGGCGGGACCTGATCGGCGACAGCGGTGAGGCGGTCAGCCTGGAGCACTACGGCGCCAGCGCACCGCACAGCGTGCTCTTCGAACAGTTCGGATTCACCCCCGACCGGATCGTCGCGGCCGCGCACGCGTCGCTGACCCGGGTGGGCCAGATCACCGGTGACACCACCGGCAACTGAGGGAGCGTTGCAGACATGACTGACCGGTTGGGTGAGCTCACCGCCGCGGGAGTGGCGGTCTGGCTCGACGATCTTTCGAGGGTACGGCTGAGTTCGGGCAACCTGGACCAGCTGCGCCGGGAGAAGCACCTGGTCGGGGTGACCACCAACCCGACCATCTTCGCCAAGGCGCTCAGCGACGCGGACGAGTACAACTGGCAACTGCGGGACCTGGCGATGCGCGGGGTCAGCGTCGAGGAGGCGGTCCGCGCGCTGACCACGTACGACGTGCGGTGGGCCTGCGACGTGATGCGCCCGGCGTACGACAGCAGTGCCGGGGTGGACGGTCGGGTCTCGATCGAGGTGGACCCTCGGCTGGCGTACCGGACCGAGCCGACGGTGGCCGAGGCGAAGGCCCTGTGGTGGCTGATCGATCGGCCGAACCTCTTCATCAAGATCCCGGCGACCGAGGCCGGGCTGCCGGCGATCACCGCGACCCTGGCCGCCGGGATCAGCGTGAACGTCACGCTGATCTTCGGGTTGGAGCGCTACTCGCAGGTGATGGAGGCGTTCCTGGCCGGGCTGGAGCAGGCCAAGGCGAACGGGCACGACCTCAGCAGGATCGCCTCGGTGGCGTCGTTCTTCGTCTCCCGGGTCGACACCGAGGTCGACAAGCGGCTGGACAAGCTCGGTGGCGGCGCCGGCCGGCCGGACCTGGCCGCCCTGAAGGGCAAGGCGGCGGTCGCCAACGCGCAGCTCGCGTACGAGCGGTACGCCGAGGTCTTCTCCTCGGACCGCTGGCAGGCGCTGGCCGACGCCGGTGCCCACCCGCAGCGCCCGCTCTGGGCCTCCACCTCGACGAAGAACCCGGAGTACCGGGACGTGATCTACGTCGAGGAGCTGATCGCCCCCGGCACCGTGAACACCATGCCGGAGCCGGTGATCGACGCCTTCGCCGAGCACGGCGAGACCCGCCCGGACACCGTCACCGGCTCCTACGCCCAGGCCCGGGAGGTGCTCACCGGGCTGGCCGCGGCCGGGGTCGACTTCGACGACGTGATCGCCACCCTGGAGCGGGAGGGCGTGGAGAAGTTCGAGACGAGCTGGCTGGAGCTGCTCGACGGGGTACGCAAGTCGCTGGAGGCCGCCGCGCAGGGCGCCGGGGAGCCGAACCAGGCCGCCGGGGAGAACGCCGAGGCCGCCGCCCGGGCGGGAGGCAACGCGTGACCAGCCAGGACCTGCTGGACGGCGGCTGCGAGGGGGCGGCCGGACTCGCCGTCTACGGCGCGGAGGCGGTCGACGCCGCCGCGCCGGCCTCGGCCCGCGCCGCGCTGCTCGCCGAGGACGTACCGGCCCGGCTGGTCGCGAAGGACCCTACGCTGTGGGGGCCGGACGCCCAGGCCGAGGCGGCGGTCCGGCTCGGCTGGGTGGACACCTTCCGGCGCAGCCGGGAACTGCTGCCCCAGCTCGCCGAGCTGAGGGCCGAACTGGCCGACCTCGACCACGTGGTGCTGGCCGGGATGGGCGGCTCGTCGCTGGCCCCCGAGGTGATCACCCGTACCCTCGGCAAGTCGCTGACCGTGCTCGACACCACCGACCCCGGGCAGGTACGCGCCGCGATCGCCGACCGGCTGGACCGGACCGTCGTGGTGGTGGCCAGCAAGTCCGGCTCGACGGTGGAGACCGACAGCCACCGCCGGGCGTACTGGCAGGCGTTCCTCGACTCCGGGCTGACCGAGGCGGAGGCCGGCCGGCGCTTCGTGGTGGTCACCGACCCCGACTCGCCGCTGGCCAAGACCGCCGAGGAGATGGGCGCCTTCGTGGTGCTCGCCGACCCGGACGTCGGGGGGCGCTACTCGGCGCTGACCGCGTTCGGGCTGGTCCCCTCGGCGCTGGCCGGGGTCGAGGTCTCCGAGCTGCTCGACCAGGCCGAGGAGCTGGCCGGGGCGCTCGGCGGGCCGCAGGACAACCCCGGGCTGGCGATCGGCGCCGCGCTCGGCGCCGCCGCCACCACCGGCCGGGACAAGGTCGCGCTGATCTCGGACGGCACCGGCATCGACGGCCTCGGTGACTGGGCCGAGCAGTTGATCGCCGAGTCCACCGGCAAGAACGGCGTCGGCATCCTGCCGGTGGTGGTCGAGGACCCGGGCAGCCCGGGTGCGACCGGGCCGGACGTGCTCACCGTCACCTACGGCGGCGGGCTCGCCGCCGGTGCGGTGCCGGGCGGCGGGATCCGGGCCGACCTGGCGGTGAACGGCCCGCTGGGCGCGCAGTTCCTGGCCTGGGAGTACGCCACCGCCGTCGCCGGGGTGGTGCTCGGAATCGACCCGTTCAACCAGCCGAACGTGACCGAGTCCAAGGAGAACACCAACCGGCTGCTCGGCACCGGGCTGCCGGTCGAGACGCCGACCTTCGTCGACGGCGGGATCGAGGGGTACTGGTTCCCGGGCGAGCCGCAGCGGACCGACCCGCTCCCCGGTGACCTGGCCGGGGCGCTGCGGCTGCTGCTGGACGGGCTCGGCGACGACGGCTACCTGGCCGTGATGGCCTACCTCGACCGGTTCGCCGACGCCAAGACCGCGCAGGTGCGCCCCGGGCTCGCCGCCGCCTCCGGGCGACCGGTCACCTTCGGCTGGGGGCCCCGGTTCCTGCACTCGACCGGGCAATACCACAAGGGCGGTCCGCAGCTCGGGTCGTACCTCCAGATCACCGGTGACGTGGCCGAGGACCTGCCGGTGCCCGGCAAGCCGTACTCCTTCGGGCAGTTGCAGGCCGCGCAGGCCGCGGGCGACCGCGAGGCCCTCGCCCAGCGGGGCCGGCCGGTGCTCCGGCTGCACCTGACGGACCGGGGCGCCGCGATTCCGCACCTGCTCGATGCGGTACGGGGTCTGCGGAGTTGACGGCAACCCGGCATGCTGACACTGACGGACTGAGCGAGGAGGGGGTGCCGTGAATCCGCTGCGCGACCCGCAGGACCGGCGGTTGCCGCGGATCCCGGAGCCGTGCGCACTGGTGATCTTCGGTGTCACCGGGGACCTGGCCCGCAAGAAGCTGCTGCCGGCGGTCTACGACCTGGCCAACCGGGGGCTGCTGCCGCCGGGCTTCGTGGTGCTCGGGTTCGCCCGGCGTGACTGGGGCGACGGCGACTTCGAGTCGATGGCCCGGGACGCCGCGCAGGCGCACGCCCGGACACCGTGGCGGGACGAGGTCTGGGCCCGGTTGGCCGGCAACATCAAGTTCGTCGGTGGCGCGTTCGACGACGACGCCGCCTTCGACAAGCTGGCGACCTGCCTGGACGAGCTGCGGGACAGCCACGGCATCGCCGGCAACGCCGCCTTCTACTTCTCCATCCCCCCGGCGGCGTTCCCGACCGTGCTCAAGCAACTCGCCCGGACCGGGATGGCCGACAACGACAAGTGCGGCGGCTGGCGGCGGGTGGTGGTGGAGAAGCCGTTCGGCCACGACCTGCCCTCGGCGAAGGCGCTCAACGACCTGGTCGACGACGTCTTCACCCGGGAGGACGTCTTCCGGATCGACCACTACCTGGGCAAGGAGACCGTCCAGAACATCCTCGCCCTGCGCTTCGCCAACAACCTCTTCGAGCCGCTCTGGAACTCGAAGTACGTCGACTCGGTGCAGATCACCATGGCCGAGGACGTCGGGATCGGCACCCGGGCCGGCTTCTACGACGCGACCGGCACCGCCCGGGACGTGTTGCAGAACCACCTCCTGCAACTGCTCGCCCTGGTGGCGATGGAGGAGCCGACCAGCTTCGACGCCAGCGAGATCCGGGCCGAGAAGCTGAAGGTGCTGCGGGCGATCACCCTGCCACAGGACGTGCACGCCGGCACCGTGCGCGGGCAGTACCTGCCCGGCTGGGTGGCCGGCAAGCGGGCCGTCGGCTACCTCGACGAGGAGGGTGTGCCGCCGGAGTCGACCACCGAGACGTACGTGGCGGTCCGGCTCGGCATCCAGAACCGGCGCTGGGCCGAGGTGCCCTTCTACATCCGGGCCGGCAAGCGTTTGCCGCGCCGGGTGACCGAGGTCGCCATCATCTTCAAGAAGGCGCCGCACCTGCCCTTCAACCCGGCCGACATGGAGATGCTCGGCAACAACCAGCTCGTGATCCGGGTCCAGCCGGACGAGGGCGTGGTGCTGAAGTTCGGTTCGAAGGTTCCCGGCACCACCATGGAGGTCCGGGACATCGCGATGGACTTCCAGTACGGCGAGGCGTTCACCGAGGCCAGCCCCGAGGCGTACGAGCGGCTGGTGCTGGACGTGCTGATCGGGGACCGGACCCTCTTCCCGGACGCCGCCGAGGTCGAGCAGAGCTGGCAGGTGATCGACCCGCTGGAGGAGGCCTGGGCGGGCGTCAAGCCCGAGCCGTACCGGGCCGGCGAGTGGGGTCCCCGGGCGGCGGACGAGTTGCTGGCCCGGGAGGGCAGGGCGTGGCGGCGGGCGTGACCCGCCGACGATCGTAACGACAACAACCAGGAGGCAGCGTTGATCGGCTTGTGGGACACCACCGGCAACGAGGTGGTGAAGGCCCTGGCCGCCGAACGGCGCAGCGCGGGCGGAGTGGCCAGCGGCATGGCGCTGACCCTGATCGTCGTCGTCGACGAGCCGCGGGTCCGGGAGGCCGAGGCGGCGGTGACGATCGCCTCGGCCGCCCACCCGTGCCGGATGGTGGTGGTGGTCCGCTCCGACATCGAACGCGACCGCAACCGGCTGGACGCCGAGATCGTGGTCGGCGGCCGGCTGGGCCCGGGCGAGGCCGTGGTGACCCGGATGTACGGCCGGCTCGCCCTGCACGCCGAGTCGGTGGTGATGCCGCTGCTGGTGCCGGACGTGCCGGTGGTGACCTGGTGGCACGGCGAGCCGCCGGCCGAGATCGCCAACGACTTCCTCGGCGTGGTGGCGGACCGCCGGATCACCGACTGCGCGCAGGCGGCCGATCCGGTGGAGGCGCTGCGGCAGCGGGCCCGGGACTACGCCCCCGGCGACACCGACCTGGCGTGGACCCGGATCACCCCGTGGCGCACCCTGGTCGCCGGGGCGTTCGACACCACCGAGGGGAACCGGGTCACCTCGGCCACCGTCGTCGCGCCGCACACCGATCCGACCGCGGCGCTGATGATCGGCTGGTTGAAGGCCCGGCTGGGTCTGCACCCGCACTGGGAGCACACCAGCGAGTTCCCCCGGATGCGCTCGGTGGAACTGCGCTGCGCCAACGGCGACGAGCTGGTGCTGACCCGGGACGACAACCAGGCGACGTTCCGGCGTACCGGGCAGGCCGACCGGCAACTGCCGCTGGTACGCCGCCCGCTCGGCGACGAACTCGCCGAGGAGCTGCGCCGGCTCGACCCGGACCAGATCTACGCCGAGGCGCTGGGTGCCGTCGCCGGGGTGGCCCGGCTGGACCGGCGGCCGGCCCAGCGGGTGCACGTCTGGAAGGACCCGACGAAGCAGCCGCAGGGTGTCGCGTGACCGAGACAACGGTGGTGGTGCACGCCGACCCGGACCTGCTCGCCCAGGCGGTCGCGGCCCGGCTGCTGGTCAGGATCATCGACGCCCAGGCGGAGCGGGGCGAGGCGAGCGTGGTACTGACCGGGGGCCGGATCGCGGCGGCGGTGCACCGGGCGGTACGCGACCTGCCGGCCCGGGACGCGGTCGACTGGTCCCGGGTCGACGTCTGGTGGGGTGACGAACGGTTCCTGCCGGCCGGGGACCCGGAGCGGAACGAGACCCAGGCCCGGGAGGCGCTGCTCGACGCGCTGCCGCAGGTCCGGGTGCATCCGATGCCCGCCTCGGACGGTCCGGACGGTGCCGACCCGGAGGCGGCGGCGGCCCGGTACGCGGCCGAACTCGCCGCGGCCGCCGGCCCGGGTACGGCCGCGCTGCCCTACTTCGACGTACTGATGCTCGGGGTCGGCGAGGACGGGCACGTCGCCTCGCTCTTCCCCGAGCATCCGGTCGGCTACGAGAGCCGGCCGGTGAGCGCGGTCCGGGGCAGCCCGAAGCCGCCACCGGTGCGGATCACGCTGACCCGGGGGGCCATCAACACCGCCGAGGACGTCTGGCTGATCGCCAGCGGCAGCGGCAAGGCCCGGGCGGTCGGCATGGCGCTGGGCGGTGCCGGGCCGGTCCAGGTGCCGGCGGCCGGGGTGACCGGGGTGCAGCGGACCCGGTGGCTGTTGGACCGGGCGGCGGCGGCCGAGGTGAAGCCGAGGTTCCGCAGCCTCCGCTGATCGTTCCGCAGCCTCCGCAGACCGTTCCGTAGCCTCCGCTGACCCGGCGGGTCGCCCGCCAACGTCAGGAGGCTGGCCCGGTCACACCCGACCGATGAGCCGGGCCGGTGTCGTCACGGCCCGGATTGGGTCGGGTCTCGCCCCGGCGGGCCCGCAACGCGGCCAGCGCCTCGGCGAGGATCGCCTCGGCGTCCGCCTCGCTGCGCCGCTCCTTCACGTACGCCAGGTGCGACTTGTACGGCTCCGTCCGCTGCCGCCCCGGCGGATTGTGCACGTCCTGCCCGGCCGGCTGCCCGCAGTGCGGACAGTCCCAGATCTCCGGGATCTCGGCCTCGGCCGCCAACAGGATCTCCAGCATGTGCCCGTTGCCGCACCAGTAGGTGACCGGACGGCGGGGGGCGGGTTCGCATCGCTCGGTCGGCCGGGCCGGGCCGGCACCGACTCGGCTGCCACGAATGGCACTGCCAGGGGGCACGGCTGCTCGCTCCGTTCGTCAGAGGGGGGTCCCGAGGGGATATGACAAACTGCGCGCGGCCCACGTTAGCGGACCGCGCGCAGTTTGTACGCCCTGTTGTCAGGTGGTCTCGGCGAGACGCAGCCAGAGGCCGAGGCCGACGATGCAGGCGAACCAGACAAGACCCACCAGAACGGTGTATCGGTCGAGGTTCTTCTCGGCCACCGAGGAGCCGGCCAGGCTGGAGCTGACCCCTCCGCCGAACATGCTCGACATCCCGCCGCCCTTGCCCCGGTGCAGCAGGATCAGCAAGGTGAGCAGCACGCTCGTGATCACCAGCAACACGATCAACGTGTATGCGAACCAGATCGGCATGGTAGGGGTCAGTCCTCTCAGCTACGCGGGGCTCGTCAAGGATAGCGACCGTCAGCGGGCGATGTGCTCCGGGAACCGACAGATCTGCGCGAACTCCTCGGCGTCCAGGCTCGCCCCGCCGACCAGTGCGCCGTCCACGTCGGGCTGCGCCATGATCGCGGCGATGTTGGCCGCCTTCACCGACCCGCCGTAGAGCACCCGGACCTGGTCGGCGGTCTCCTGACCGTGCAGCTCGGCGATCCGCTGCCGGATCGCGCCGCAGACCTCCTGGGCATTCTCCGGGGTCGCCGTCTTGCCGGTGCCGATCGCCCAGACCGGCTCGTACGCCACGACCACCTTGGCCACCTGCTCGGCGGTCAACCCGGCCAGCGAGCCGTCGAGCTGGTCGCGCACGTACGCCACCTGCCCGTCCTGCTCGCGGATGTCCAGGCCCTCGCCGACGCAGACGATCGGGGTCAACCCGTTCTCCAGCGCCGCCTTCGCCTTGGCGTTGACCAGCGCGTCGTCCTCGTGGTGGTACGTCCGCCGCTCGGAGTGCCCGACGACCACGTAGGTGCAGCCGAGCGCGGTCAGCAGCGCACCCGAGATCTCCCCGGTGTACGCCCCGCCCTTGTGCGGCGAGATGTCCTGCGCGCCGTACCCGATCAGCAGCTTGTCGCCGTCGACCAGGGTCTGCACCGTCCGCAGGTCCGTGTACGGCGGCAGCACCACCGTCTCCACGTCGGTCAACTGCTTCTCGTTGAGGCTCGCGGCGAGCTTCTGGATCAGCAGGTTCGCTTCCCGGTGGTTGAGGTTCATCTTCCAGTTGCCGGCCATCAGCGGCCGGCGGGCGGGTGCGGGGGTGGCCACTACTGCTCCAGAGCGACGATGCCGGGGAGGGCCTTGCCCTCCAGGTATTCCAGCGAGGCTCCCCCGCCGGTCGAGATGTGCCCGAACGACGACTCGTCCAGACCGAGCGCGCGGACGGCCGCGGCCGAGTCACCGCCACCGACCACCGTGAAGCCCTTCACGTGGCTGATCGCCTCGGCGACGCCCCGGGTACCGGCGGCGAACGGGGCCAGCTCGAAGACGCCCATCGGGCCGTTCCAGAAGACCATCCGGGCCGTACCGGCCATGTCGGCGAACTCGGCGATCGTCCGGGGACCGATGTCCAGGCCGAGCCGGTCGGCCGGGATCTGGTTCGCCGGCACCGCTTCGTGATCCGCGTCGGCGCTGAACTCGGTCGCCGCCACCACGTCGATCGGGAGCACGATCCGGTCGGCGCCCCGCTCCAGCAGCTCCCGGCAGGTGTCGACCAGATCCTCCTCGAGCAGCGACTTGCCCACCTCGTGTCCCTGCGCCCGCAGGAAGGTGAAGCACATGCCGCCGCCGATCAGCAGCCGGTCGACGGTCGGCAGCAGCGCCTCGATCACGGCGAGCTTGTCGGAGACCTTGGAGCCGCCGAGCACCACCACGAAGGGGCGGTCCGGCTCCTGCCGCAGCCGGGCCAGCACCTCGACCTCGCGAAGCACGAGCTGGCCGGCGAAGTGCGGCAGCCGGGCCGGTACGTCGTAGACGCTGGCGTGCTTGCGGTGCACGGCGCCGAACGCGTCGTCGACGTACGCCTCGGCGAACGCCGCGAGCTGGTCGGCGAAGGCGCCCCGCTCCGCGTCGTCCTTGCTGGTCTCGCCCGGGTTGAACCGCAGGTTCTCCAGCAGGGCGACCTGGCCGGCGGCGAGCGCCTCGACCACGCCGCGGGCCGACTCGCCGACCGTGTCGGTGGCGAACGCGACCTCGGCGTCGAGCAGCTCACCGAGCCGGGCCGCGACCGGGGCGAGGCTGTACTTCGGGTCGGGCGCGCCCTTGGGACGGCCCAGGTGCGAACAGACCACGACGGCGGCCCCGGCGTCCCGCAGCGCGGTCAGCGTCGGTAGCACCGCCCGGATCCGACCGTCGTCCGTGATGGCGCCGGTCTGCTTGTCGAGCGGGACGTTCAGGTCGGCGCGCACCAGCACGCGCCGACCCGAGACCCCCTCGGCGAGCAGATCGTCGAGGTTGCGGATGCTCACAGAGCTGCCTTTCCGTTCACGACTGCGGGGCTCGCAAGCTCACTCCTCGCGCTCACCCGGCTGCCTTTCCGTTCACGACCGCGGGGCTCGCAAGCTCGCTCACAGCCCGGTGCCGACCAGCTTCACGAGGTCGACCAGGCGGTTCGAGTAGCCCCACTCGTTGTCGTACCAGCCGACGACCTTGACCTGGTTGCCGATCACCTTGGTCAGCCCGGAGTCGAAGATGCACGACGACGGGTCGGTGACGATGTCGGCGGAGACGATCTCGTCCTCGGTGTAGGTGAGGATGCCCTTCAGCGGGCCGTCGGCGGCGGCCTTCATCGCGGCGTTGATCTCCTCGACCGAGGTGTCCCGGCCGGCCTCGATGGTCAGGTCGGTGGCCGAGCCGGTCGGGATCGGCACCCGCAGCGCGAAGCCGTCCAGCTTGCCCTTCAGGTCGGGCAGCACCAGGCCGATCGCCTTGGCGGCACCGGTCGAGGTCGGCACGATGTTCAGCGCGGCGGCCCGGGCCCGGCGGAGGTCCTTGTGCGGGCCGTCCTGGAGGTTCTGGTCCTGGGTGTACGCGTGGATGGTGGTCATCAGCCCCTTCTCGATGCCCACCGTGTCCTGGAGCACCTTCGCCATCGGCGCGAGGCAGTTGGTGGTGCACGAGGCGTTGGAGATGATGTTGTGCTTCGCCGGGTCGTAGTTCTGGTGGTTGACCCCCATCACGACCGTGACGTCCTCGTTCTTGGCCGGCGCCGAGATGATCACCTTCTTGGCGCCGCCGTCGATGTGCGCCTTCGCCTTGGTGGCGTCGGTGAAGAAGCCGGTCGACTCGATCACCACGTCGGCACCGAGGTCACCCCAGGGCAGCTTGCTCGGGTCCTTCTCGGCGAAGACCTTCATGGTGTGCCCGCCGACGCTGATCTCGTCGGCGCTCGCCTTGACCTCCTGCGGCAGCCGGCCGAGGATGCTGTCGTACTTGACCAGGTGCGCCAGCGTGGCGTTGTCGGTCAGGTCGTTGGCGCCGACCACCTCGACGTCGGCGCCCGACGCGAGCACCGCGCGGAAGAAGTTGCGGCCGATCCGGCCGAATCCGTTGATGCCAACCCGGATGGTCACTGGGTCCATCTCCTCGTGTTTCGGTTCGCCGCCGGTGAGAGCGCACAGCGGCGAAGGTGGGTGCGCCGACCGTTGGAGCCGGCCGCTGGATGTCACCCCGGCCGTCTCACACCGCGACCTCTGGGCGGTCAGCACGGCGGAGAAGGCCGGTACCGGCCCCGTCGCCGTACGCTGCGACCTTATCCGAGCGCGCCGCTCCGCGTTGCGTCGGGGCACAATCCGGCCAATCGACTCCCCCGGCCGAGGTCAGACCGCCAGCATGTCCGGGGTGACCGCCGCCTCGGTGTCCGGGATTCCCAGGTCACGGGCCCGCTTGTCGGCCAGCGCCAGCAGCCGGCGGATCCGCCCGGCGATCGCGTCCTTGGTCAGCGGCGGATCGGCCAGCGCCCCCAACTCCTCAAGGGACGCCTGCCGGTGCTCCAGCCGCAGCCGGCCGGCCGAGGTGAGGTGGTTCGGGGCGTCCTCGGCGAGGATCTCCAGGGCCCGGGTCACCCGGGCGGCGGCGGCGACCGCGGCCCGGGCCGAGCGGCGCAGATTGGCGTCGTCGAAGTTGGCCAGCCGGTTGGCGGTGGCCCGCACCTCGCGGCGTACCCGGCGCTCCTCCCAGGAGAGCACGCTGGAGTGGGCGCCGATCCGGGTCAGCAGCGCGGCGATCGCGTCGCCGTCCTTGACCACCACCCGGTCCACCCCGCGCACCTCCCGGTATTTGGCGGTGATGCCGATCCGGCGGGCCGCGCCGACCAGGGCGAGCGCGGTCTCCGGACCCGGGCAGGTGATCTCCAGCGCGCAGGAGCGGCCGGGCTCGGTCAGCGAGCCGTGCGCCATGAAGGCGCCCCGCCAGGCCGAGACCGCGCAGCAGACGTTCGCCGCCACCACGTGCGGGGGCAGCCCGCGTACCGGCCGGCCGCGTACGTCGAGCAGCCCGGTCTGCCGGGCCAGTGCCTCGCCGTCCTTGACCACCCGGACGATGTAGTGGCTGCCCTTGCGCAGCCCGCCGGAGGCGAGTACGTGGATCTCGCTCGGATATCCGTAGACCTCGGCGATCTCCCGGCGCAGCCGGCGGGCCACCGCGCCGGTGTCGAGTTCCGCCTCGACCACCACCCGTCCGGAGACGATGTGCAGTCCGCCCGCGAAGCGCAGCAGGGCGGCCATCTCCGCCCGCCGGCAGCAGGGCTTGGGTACGTCCACCCGGCTCAGCTCGTCCTTGACCGCAGCCGTCATCGCCATCTTGTCGTCACCTCGTGGGCCGGTCCCGGCGGGTGCCGGTGATTCGTAGGTGCTTCGTTGTTGATTCGTAGGTGCTTAACGATCGGCGCCCAGGAGAGGCACCAGCGCGGCGCCCAACGCTGCCGGATCGTGCTGGGGGCCACCGTCCGGTACGGCCACCGGGGCGAGGACGAGCCGCGCACCCAGGGATTCTGCCGCACGATGCACCGGTTCGGGGTCACCGACCGCCTTTCCGTCCGCCAGCACCACGTCGACGGTGAGCCCGGGCAGGTACCAGCCGAGCGCCGCCAGGTGGTCGGCGAGGGAGAGGCCGAGTGTCTCCGCCTCGTTGGCGAGGTTGAGCGTGACCAGCCGGCGGGCCGGGCTGGCCACCATCGCCGCGGCCAGCTCCGGCACCAGCAGGTGCGGGATGACGCTGGTGTACCAGCTTCCGGGGCCGAAGATCAGCCAGTCGGCCTCGCGGACCGCCGCCACCGCCTGCGGGCAGGCGCTCGGCCCCTCCGGGGTGAGCCGGACGGACTCGACCCGGCCGTCGGTGACCGCCACCGCGTGCTGGCCGCGTACCGTCTGCACCGCGCTGGGGCGGCGCGGGTCGGCGCCGCGGACGCGGGCCTCGATCCCGACCGGCTGGCAGGCCATCGGCAGCACCCGGCCGACCGCGCCGAGCATCGCGGCGGCGTGGTCGAGGGCGGCCACCGGGTCGCCGAGCAGCTCCATCAGCCCGCAGAGCACGAGGTTGCCGACCGCGTGCCCGGCCAGCGGGTCGGGACGCGGGCCGCCGCCGGCGAAGCGGTGCTGGAACAGCTCGGCGCTGCGTCGGGTGCCGGGCTCGTCGGCGGCGAGCGCGGCGAGCGCCTGCCGCAGGTCGCCGGGGGGCAGCGCGCCGCGTTCCAGCCGCAGCCGCCCGCTGGAGCCGCCGTCGTCGCCGACGGTCACCACCGCGGTGATGTCGAGGTCCAGCTCCGGCGCGCAGCGGCGCAGCGCCCGCAGCGACGCCGCCAGACCGTGCCCGCCGCCGAAGGCGACGACCCGCTGTTTCCGGGAGGCTTTCTCCACCTCTCCGCGCGGTCCGTCGGAACCGCCGGTGGAGGTCGGGGGGCGCCCGCCGGGCGACTCAGGTTGGGAAGAATTCACTCGCGCCCCAGGTCACGATGGTGCGCCGTGGCGGCCAGCCGGGCCTGGCGCAGCCGGGCGGACAGTTCCTCGGCGATCGCCACGCTGCGGTGCTTGCCGCCGGTGCAGCCGACCGCCACCGTCAGGTAGCGCTTCCCCTCCCGCTCGAAGCCGGGCGCGGTCGCGTTGATCAACCGGGCGTACGTCTCGACGAAGGTCACCGCGCCGCGCTGGCCCAGCACGTACCGGCTGACGTCCTCCTCGCGGCCGGTGTGCTCGCGCAGCTCCGGCACCCAGTACGGGTTGGGCAGGAAGCGGGCGTCCAGCACGAAGTCGGCGTCCGGCGGAAGGCCGTACTTGAAGCCGAAGGAGAGCACCGTCACCCGCAGCCGGCGGGCGTCCTCGCCGGCGAACAGCTCCTCGACCCGGCGGCGGAGCTGGTTCACGTTCAGGTGCGAGGTGTCGATGATCACGTCGGCCTGGTCGCGGGCCTCCTCCAGCAGGCCGCGCTCGATCGCGATGCCGTCGGCGAGCCGGCCGTCGGCCTGCAACGGGTGCGAGCGCCGGACGCTCTCGAAGCGCCGGATCAGCACCTCGTCGTCGGCGTCCACGAAGACCACCCGGGGCTGGAAGCCGCGCTCCTTGAGAGCCCGGATCGCCCCGGCCAGGTCGGTGGAGAACGCCCGGCTGCGCACGTCGAGCACCATCGCGGTCTTCCGGGCCGCCCCGCCGGCCCGGAACGCCAACTCGGCCATGTCGAGCATGAGCGCCTGCGGCAGGTTGTCCACCACGTAGAAGCCGACGTTCTCCAGGGCCCGGGCGACGGTGCTGCGCCCGCCGCCGGAGACCCCGGTGACCACCACCAGGGTGGTGTCCGAGCGGGTCGGTTCCGTCGGTCCCGTCTCGGACCGGGTCAGCGTCGGCTGTGCCGCGTCCGATGCCGGATCCGTGTCGTACCCCCTGCTCTGGTCGTTCGCGCCCGTCGGCGACTCGTCGGCCGCCAACCGAGTCTCACTCACGTTCCACCCCCCAGCCGTACCCGCCCGCCGGATCGACGGTACGCGCCCGGAGGCGGTTTCCCGACGGTCGACCATCCGGCGAGGTTGGAGACGTAATCTACCCGGCCGTCGCAATCTCCCGGGGCGGTGGGCCGGGCGGATCGGCGCCGAGGCTTTGCTAAAGGAGTCTTTCTAGAGATATCTTTAGGATGTGCCGATACCCGAGATCCGCCTCACCGACCCCCGGGCCCTACGGGGCTACGCGCACCCGCTCCGGATGGCCCTGCTCGGGCTGCTCCGCCGGGAGGGCCCACTCACCGCCACCCAGGCCGCCGAGCGACTCGACGAGAGCGTGCCGAACTGCTCCTACCACCTGCGCCAACTCGCCAGGTACGGGCTGGCCGAGCGGGCCGAGGGCGCCGACTCCCGGGAACGACCCTGGCAGGCGACCGCCCTCAGCACCTCCTGGGACGACCTCTCCGACGATCCGGAGACCCGGGCCGCGGCCAACCACCTCAACGCGGTGATCCTTGACCACTACGTCGCCCGGGCCCGGGCCCACCTGGCGCAGCGGGCGTACGAACCGGCCCACTGGCGTGCAGTACTCGGCTTCGGCGACTCGCTGGTGCACGTGACGGCCGCCGAACTCGCCGAGCTGACCCGGCGGATCGAAGCCCTGGTCGCCGAGTACGACGAACGGATCACCGACCCGTCGACCCGGCCCGAGGGTTCCCGGCCGATCAACCTCGTCCAACTGATGGTGCCGATCGACTCGCCATCGCCATCGCCATCGCCATCGGCGTCGGCGTCGGCGTCGGCGTCGGCGTCGGCGTCGCGGCCGCCGTCGACGCCGGCCGTGGACGGGGAGTCGGGGCGGTGACCGGCACCCTGACCCCGCCGGTGGTCCGGCGCCGTCGGCGCTGGCTGCCGGAGCTGCTCCGCCAGGCGCAGTTCCGGCGGTACTGGTCGGCCCAGACCGTCTCGCTCTTCGGCGACGAGATCTCGGTGCTCGCCCTGCCCCTGCTCGCGGTACTCAGCACCGGCGCCGGTCCGGCCGAGATGGGCTACCTCACCGCCGCCGCGCTCACCCCGAGCCTGCTCTTCTCGCTCCTCCTCGGCGCCTGGATCGACCGGTACCCGCACAAGCGCCGGGTGATGGTCCTCGCCGACCTGGGCCGGGCGGTGCTGCTCGCCACCGTGCCGGTGGCGTACCTGTTCGGGGTCCTCTCGCTCGGCCAGCTCTACGTGGTGGCCTTCCTGACCGGCACCCTGGCCGTGCTGTTCGAGGTCGCGCACAGCACCCTCTTCGTCTCCCTGGTACCCCGCAAGGACTACGTCGACGCGAACGCGCTGACCTACGGCAGCCGGGCGATGTCCTTCGTCGCCGGGCCGAGCGTCGGCGGCCTGCTGGTGCAGACCCTCACCGCACCGGTCACACTGCTCGTCGACGCGGTGTCGTACCTGGTCTCCGCGCTCTTCCTGGCCCGGATCAGGCTGACCCGGCCGACGGAGCCGGCGTCCACCGACGGCGCCGGCCTCGGCCTCGGCCAGGGACTCCGGTTCGTGGTCCGCGCCCCGATCCTCCGCTCGCTGCTGCTCGGCACCACCACGCTGAACCTCTTCAACTACATGTTCACCGCGCTGTACGTGCTCTACGTCAGCACCGAACTGGGCCTCTCCCCCGGCCTGCTCGGGCTGGTGATCGGGATCGGCGCGATCGGCGCGCTGCTCGGCGCGGCGGTCACCGGTCGGCTCGTCCGCCGGCTCGGCATCGGCCGGACCGTGGTCATCAGCTTCGTGCTCTTCCCGGCGCCGCTGGTGCTGGTGCCGCTGGCCGGCGGGTCGACCCCGGTGGTGCTCGGCGTGCTCTTCGCCTCGGAGTTCCTCTCCGGGCTCGGCCTGATGATGATGGACATCACCGTCGGCTCGCTCCAGACCGCGGTCATCCCGGAGCGGCTGCTGGCCCGGGTAGCGGGTGCGAAGCGGACCGTCAACTACGGCATCCGGCCGATCGGCGCGGTGCTGGGCGGCACCCTGGGCGCCACCCTCGGGGTACGCCCGACGCTCTGGATCGCCACCGTCGGGGCGGTCACCGGGCTGCTCTGGGTGCTGCCGACCGCGATACCGAAACTGCGCGAGCTGCCGGAGCCGGATCACGCCGCCGCGGGATGACAGGAGTCGATATCCTGCCCTGGACGCGACCTGGCGAGCGGCCGCGCGATGGGGGCGGGAATGGGCGATGCTGGCGAGCGGCTGACCGCCGTACTGCGGCGGATACGGATGCGGTGGCGGTTGGCCCGCCGACCGATCCGGCTGGGGGTGCAGGCCGTCGGACTCGCCACCCTGGTGATGGCCGGCTTCAGCTTCCTGCGTACCAGTGGCGAGATCAACGAGACGGCGGCGTCGATCCTGGTCGCCGTGGTCTTCGGCGCGATGACCGTGTTGCAGCAGCGGCAGTCGCAGCGCCGGCAGTACACCGTGGGTCTGATCACCGCCTTCCAGAGTGCGGAGACGCTCAGCCAGGCGGACGTCTGGATGGCCCGGCGGATCAGCGCGCACCAGCCGGTCGGCGCCGACCTGACCGGCGACGACGAACAGCGCGTCCTTCCGCTGCTCGACTACTACGAGTTCCTCGCGGTACTCGCCGTACGCGGCATGGTCGACGTACCTCTGCTGCTCAACCTGCGCGGCGGCACCATGACCAGGTGCTTCGAGCTCTGCCGTGGCTACGTGGCGGACCGCCGGACCCTGGCCGGCCGGGAGATCTACCAGGCGCTTGAGCTGCTGGCGACCGAATACCGGCGCCGGCTGCCGATGCCGCCTCCGCCCGCGCCAGGCGGCCAGCCGTGCACCGAGCCGGTAACGCCCGAGCCGGCAGCGCCCGAGCCGGTAACGCCGCCCGGCTCGGTGCCGCCCGATCCGGAGACGCCGCTGGCCGGGTCCCCTGTGGTGGGGACCCGGCCAGCGGGTGGTGCTGTCGTCTAACCGTTCTCGTTACCTGTTGCTGTTACCTGTTGTTGTTAGCTGTTGTTCCAGGTGTTGGCGACCAGGTCGGCGGCCAGGTCCTCCCACTGCGCGTACGCGTCGGGGTAGGCCGAGACCTGTACCTTCTGCGCGGCCACGGTCAGCGGCAGGTCCTGCCAACCGTCAACCTGCTTCAGCCCCTTGAGGAACGCGATGGTCGAGTACTCCGGATCGGTGATCTGCTCCGGCGAACCCCAACCCGACGACGGTCGCTGCTGGAACAGGCCCAGCGAGTCGTGGTCGTTGCGGTCACCCAGGTGACCCAGGTTCTCCAACTTCGACTCCTGCAACGAGGTACCCACGGCGATCACCGCGGCACGCTCGTCCAGACCCGCCTTCTTCGTCGCCTTCACGATCGCCTTGACGTTGTCGGACTGCTCACCCGACAGCGCAATCCGCGACTGACCACCCTGCACACCGTGCGGGACCAGCTTGTCCCGCGACGGCTTACGATCCTTGCCCTCGCGCTTGTCACGCTTGTCGCTCTTACGGTCCTTCTCGTTCTTGTCGCTCTTGTGGTCGTTGCCCTTGTCGGCCATGACCGACTGCGACACCGGCGAAGCGACGTGCTCGGGGGCGGCGTGAGCGGCCACGGCGGGACCGGCGACAGCGCCACCGACGAACGCCAGACCAGCAACACCCAGAGCGGTCCTACGAACCAGGGAAGTCTGCTCGATGGCCGGGAGCCATCGGCTGAACAGAGTCGTGTTCATGATGGTCTACCTTCCAATCGGGGGAACAACACCCCACAGGGGAAAACCGGGGTGTCATTGGAAATCACACGTCCCGAGACTGTCGAAGCCTCCAGGGACAGAAGAAGGTTCGCCTGGCACTACATGCACGGGGGGTGCTGGTACTCAGGCGAACACCATATGTAACGACCGGCGACCCCGGATCATTCCCCGAGGCCCGGCCACCAGCCCAGGTCACAGGCGGTGGTACTCGGCCGTACGCATGGTGTAACGACCGAAGCCCCGACGGCATTCCGCCGGGCGCAGCCTGCGCCGAGTTGATCATCGGTGAGATTCGGACATTCGGGCCAGCCTCGCCGATCCCGCACCGACCCACACCGGGATCGACGGCGACCCGCTTCCACATGCGGTCGTATCGATGCCGCCTTATCCTGGTGCGATGTTTATCCGAAGAGTGACGTCCGGATTACTTGGCGCGACATTTGTCGTGTTCGGCACCAGTGCGGCGGCGAACGCCGACGAGACCAGACAGTTCCGTGGTGAGGGCTACAGCAGCATGGGGCTGGCGTACGACTGGGCGTACGGTCAAGCCCTGGGCCGGGCCCGGGACGCCGGATTCACCGATTGCGAAGTGATCGACAGCTACACCTGGCCGGGTGGGTACGAGGCGTGGGTACTGCTGGAGTGCAGCCGCTGACCGACCGGGCCGGCTCGGCTCCGGCTGGTCGTCGCGACCGAGGGACGCCCCGTTACACCGGGTTGTCGGCGTTCTCCGGCGGTTCCGCCGGGTTCAGCGCAGCGACGATCGCCTCGGCGGTACGTCGGCCCACCCCGGGCACCTCGGCTATCTCGTCGACGGTGGCCGCCGTCAGCCGTTTCACCGAGCCGAAGTGCCGCAGCAGCGCCTTGCGGCGTACCTCGCCGAGGCCGGGGACCTGGTCGAGGCCGGAGACGGTCATCCGCTTGGAGCGGCGCTGCCGGTGGAACGTGATGGCGAACCGGTGCGCCTCGTCCCGGACCCGTTGCAGCAGATAGAGCCCCTCCGAGGTGCGGGGCAGGATCACCGGGAACTCGTCACCGGGCAGCCAGACCTCCTCCAGCCGCTTGGCCAACCCGCAGAGTGCGATGTCGTCGATGCCGAGTTCGGCGAAGACCTCCGCCGCAGCGGCGACCTGCGGCTGCCCGCCGTCCACCACCACGAGCTGCGGCGGGTACGCGAACTTGCGCGGCCGCCCGGTCGTCGGGTCGATGCCCGGCCGGTCCGGGTCGGAGGCCATCTCGTCGCCGATCTCCCCGGTCTCGCCGCGCGCCTGGAGATAGCGGGCGAACCGGCGGCGCAGCACCTCGGAGAGCGCCGACAGGTCGTCGGTGGCCCCGCGCACCACGAAGCGCCGGTATTCGCTCTTGCGCGGCAGGCCGTCCTCGAAGACCACCATGCTGGCCACCACGTCGGTGCCCTGGATCTGTGACACGTCGTAGCACTCGATACGCAGCGGCGCGGTACGCATCCCGAGCGCCTCGGTGATCTCGTCGAGCGCCTCGCTGCGGGTGGTCAGGTCACCGGCCCGGCGCAGCTTGTGCCGGGTCAACGCCTCGGCGGCGTTGCGGGCCACGGTCTCCAGCAACGCCTTCTTGTCGCCGCGCTGCGGCACCCGCAGGGCGACCTTGCCACCGCCCCGACGCGCCGACAGCCACTCGGCCAGCGCGTCGACGTCGGCCGGCAGCGCGGGCACCAGCAGCTCGCGGGGCACGTCCCCCTCGCCCTCGGCCCCGCCGTAGACCTGGGAGCAGAAGTGGTGCACCAGGTCGCCGGTGGTGAGGTCCTCGACCTTCTCCACCACCCAGCCGCGCTGGCCGCGTACCCGGCCGTCCCGGACGTGGAAGACCTGGACGGCCGCCTCCAGCGGATCCTCGGCGAACGCCACCACGTCGGCGTCGGTGCCGTCGCCGAAGACCACGGTCTGCTTCTCCATCGCCCGGCGCAGCGCCACGATGTCGTCCCGCAGCCGGGCCGCCCGCTCGAACTCCAGCGCCTCGCTGGCCTCGGCCATCTCGCGTTCGAACCGGCGGACCATCTGGTCGGTGCGGCCGGCCATGAAGTCGCAGAACTCCTCGACGATCTGGCGGTGCTCCTCGGGCGAGGCCCGCCCGACGCACGGCGCCGAGCACTTGCCGATGTCGCCGAGCAGGCAGGGCCGGCCGATCTGGGCCTGCCGCCGGAACACCCCGGCCGAGCAGGTCCGGGCCGGGAAGACCCGGAGCAGCAGGTCGAGCGTCTCGCGGATCGCCCAGGCGTGCGAGTACGGCCCGAAGTAGCGCACCCCCTTGCGCTTGGCGCCGCGCATCACCTGGAGCCGGGGGAACTCCTCGTCGAGGGTGACGGCGAGATAGGGGTACGACTTGTCGTCCCGGTAGCGCACGTTGAACCGGGGGTCGTACTGCTTGATCCAGTTGTATTCGAGCTGGAGCGCCTCGACCTCGGTGCCGACGGTGACCCAGTCCACGCTGCCGGCGGTGGTGACCATCTGCTGGGTGCGCTGGTGCAGATTCCACAGGTCGCCGAAGTAGGAGTTGAGCCGGCTGCGCAGGCTCTTCGCCTTGCCGACATAGATCACCCGGCCGCTGGGATCACGGAATCGGTAAACCCCGGGCAGGTCGGGAATGGTGCCCGGTGCCGGGCGATAGGTAGCGGGGTCGGGCACGCCGACAAGCCTAGACCCCGGCTGGGACACCGCCCGGCGCGGCGACGGAGGGTCGACCGCGCCAGGCGACCCGGCGCTCAGGCCAGGACGATGTTGTCCCCGTCGACGGTGACCTTCTTCTCGGCCAGCGGCTTGGTGGCCGGGCCGCCCTTGACCGAACCGTCGGCCACGGAGAACTTGCTGAAGTGGCAACTACAGTTGATCGTGCCCCCGTCGACCCCGGTCACCGGGCACTGCTGGTGGGTGCAGATCGAGCTGAAGGCCTTGAACTCGCCCTCGGTCGGCTGGGTGACCACGACCTGCTGGTCAGCGAAGATCTTGCCGCCGCCGACCGGGATCTCGCTCTTCTTGGCCAGCGCGGCGGCACCGCCACCGTCGGCCGGAGCGCTCGCCGAACCGCTGGGAGCCGGAGCGCCGCCGGCCGACGGGCTGCTTCCGGTGCCGTCGAGCGCGTCGTCGTCACCGGTGCCGCACGCGGCCAACACCACGGAAACGCCCACCGCACCCGCGCCCGCCAACAGCGCCCGTCGGGTCTGCGTGCCCGGCCCGGTCAGTTCGTCACTCATACCTAGCCTTCCTCTTCGGCGCCGCGCTCCTGGTCGTCCGCGGCCACGCCCGAAGACACGGATATATCCACCAACCGGTTCAACCGGACCGGCGTCAGGACTTTCCGGTGCGCCGGCTCTTCGCCGTACCGGTCTTCGCGGTCGTGGCCTTCGCCGTCGTACCGGCCCGGGCGGCGCCGCCCTTCACCGTACCCTCGACGGCCCGGCCGTTACCGGCCTTCACGGCACCGTCACCGGCGCCGTTCGCCCTGGTCACGCCGCCGTTGGCGGACGCGGCCCTGGCGGTGCCGTTCGCCTTCACGGTGCCGTTGGCCCGGGCCGCCCGGGTGGTGGCGGCACTCGCTCCCCGGGGCGGGCCGGTCAGCCCGAGCACCGGCCGGAGGAACTGGCCGGTGTGGCTCTCCGGCACCTCCGCCAGCTCTTCCGGGGTACCGGTGGCCAGCACCAGGCCGCCCCGGTGCCCGCCCTCCGGGCCCATGTCGACCAGCCAGTCGGCGGTCTTGATCACATCGAGGTTGTGCTCGATGACGATCACGGTGTTGCCCTTGTCGACCAGGCTCTCCAGCACCCCGAGCAGCTTGCGGATGTCCTCGAAGTGCAGCCCGGTGGTCGGCTCGTCGAGCACGTACACCGTCCGGCCGGTGGAGCGCTTCTGCAACTCGGAGGCGAGCTTGACCCGCTGCGCCTCGCCGCCGGAGAGGGTCGGCGCCGGCTGGCCGAGCCGGACGTACCCGAGGCCGACGTCGACCAGGGTCTTCAGGTGCCGGTGGATGGCCGGGATCGCCGAGAAGAACTCGGCCGCCTCCTCGATCGGCATCTCCAGGATGTCCGAGACCGTCCGCCCCTTGTAGTGCACCTCCAGGGTCTCCCGGTTGTAGCGGGCGCCCTTGCAGACCTCGCACGGCACGTAGACGTCCGGCAGGAAGTTCATCTCGATCTTGATCGTGCCGTCGCCGCTGCACGCCTCGCACCGGCCGCCCTTGACGTTGAAGGAGAACCGGCCCGGCCCGTACCCCCGGACCTTCGCCTCGGTGGTCTCGGCGAAGAGCTTGCGGACGTGGTCCCAGACCCCGGTGTACGTCGCCGGGTTCGACCTCGGGGTGCGCCCGATCGGCGACTGGTCGACCCCGACCACCTTGTCGACGTGCTCCAGGCCGGTGATCCGGGTGTGCCGGCCGGGCACCAGCCGGGCCCCGTTGATCTGGTTGGCCAGCACCGCGTAGAGGATGTCGTTGACCAGGGTCGACTTGCCGGAGCCGCTGACCCCGGTGACCGCGATGAACTGGCCGAGCGGGAAGGAGACGGTGAGGTTGCGCAGGTTGTGCTCGCGCGCCCCCTGCACCACCAGCTCCCGGCCCGGCATCTGCGGCCGCCGCCCCTTCGGGGTCGGGATCGACCTGCGCCCGGAGAGGTACGCCCCGGTCACCGACTCCTCGTTCGACAACAGCTCCGGCACGGACCCGCTGTGCACGATCTTGCCGCCGTGCTCGCCGGCCCCCGGGCCGATGTCGACGATCCAGTCCGCCGTCCGGATGGTGTCCTCGTCGTGCTCCACCACGATCAGCGTGTTGCCCAGCCCCTTGAGCCGGACCAGCGTCTCGATCAGCCGGTGGTTGTCCCGCTGGTGCAGCCCGATCGACGGCTCGTCCAGCACGTAGAGCACCCCGACCAGGCCGGAGCCGATCTGGGTGGCGAGCCGGATCCGCTGCGCCTCGCCGCCGGAGAGGGTGCCGGCCGGCCGGTCCAGCGACAGGTAGTCCAGGCCGACGTCGACCAGGAAGCGCAGCCGGGCGTTGATCTCCTTGAGCACCCGCTCGGCGATCATCTTCTGCCGGTCGGTCAGGGTCATCCCGCCGAGCAGCTCGGCGCACTCGCCGACCGAGAGCGCGCAGACCTCGGCGATGTTCCGTCCGCCGAGGGTGACCGCCAGCACCTCGGGCTTGAGTCGGCTGCCCCGGCAGACCGGGCAGGGGACGTCCCGCATGTAGCCCTCGTACTTGTCCCGGGACCACTCCGACTCGGTGTCGTTGTGCCGCCGCTCGATCCACTGCACCACGCCCTCGAAGCCGGTGTAGTAGGAGCGCTCGCGGCCGTACTTGTTGCGGTAGCGGACGTGCACCTGGTCGCCGGAGCCGTGCAGGATGGTCTTCTGCGCCCGGGACGGGAGCGCCCGCCACGGGGTGTCGAGGTCGAAGTGCTCCGCCTCGCCCAGCGCCTGCAACAGCCGGAGGAAGTATTCCTGGGTCTGCCCACCGGACCACGGCTGGACGGCGCCCTCCCGCAGGGTCCGCTCCGGATCCGGGATGATCAGGTCGGCGTCGACCTCCTTCTTGGTGCCGAGCCCGGTGCACTCGGGGCAGGCGCCGTACGGGGCGTTGAAGGAGAAGACCCGGGGTTCGAGGTCCTCGATCGCCAGCGGGTGGTCGTTGGGGCAGGCCAGGTGCTCCGAGTAGCGCCGCTCCCGGGCCGGGTCGTCCTCCGGCAGGTCGACGAAGTCGAGCAGCACCAGCCCGCCGGAGAGCCCGAGCGTGGCCTCGACCGAGTCGGTGAGCCGCTGCTTGGCGCTCGCCTTGACGGTGAGCCGGTCGACCACCACCTCGATGGTGTGCTTCTCCTGCTTCTTCAGCTTCGGCGGCTCGGTCAGCGGATAGACCACCCCGTCGACCCGGGCCCGGGCGTAGCCCTTGGCCTGTAGCTCGGCGAAGAGGTCGACGTATTCGCCCTTGCGGCCGCGCACCACCGGGGCGAGCACCATGAACCGGGTGCCCTCCTCCATCGCCAGCACCCGGTCGACGATCTGCTGCGGGCTCTGCTTGGAGATCTTCTGGCCGCAGATCGGGCAGTGCGGCTCGCCGACCCGGGCGAAGAGCAGCCGGAGGTAGTCGTAGACCTCGGTGATGGTGCCGACGGTGGAGCGCGGGTTGCGGGAGGTGGACTTCTGGTCGATCGAGACGGCCGGGCTGAGCCCTTCGATGAAGTCGACGTCCGGCTTGTCCATCTGGCCGAGGAACTGCCGGGCGTACGACGACAGCGACTCCACGTAACGCCGTTGCCCCTCGGCGAAGATCGTGTCGAAGGCCAGGCTGGATTTGCCGGAGCCGGAGAGCCCGGTGAAGACGATCATGGCGTCGCGCGGCAGGTCGAGGTTGACGTCGCGCAGGTTGTGTTCACGCGCGCCACGGATGATCAGTCGGTCGGCCACTGTCCGCGCACTCCCGGGGAGAAAAGATATGTTCTGTCCGATTTGGTGGCGCAGAGAAGCGCCTCGGCAACTCTAGCCCCGGCGTATGACAGTTTTCCGCACCGGCAGATTCCCGCAGCTCGACGCCGCGTCCCCGACGACCGCACCGGCCCCGGGTTCCGGGCCGATCAGCGCCCCGGGCCGCCCCGGCTCCGCTGCTCCTTGCGAATCCGCTTCCATTTGTACCGCTCCTCGGCCGCCAACCGCGCGTCCCGACGGCGTGTCTCGTACGCCACCTCGCGCTGGAGTTTCTGCCAGCTCGCCCAGCGCCGGGGGCTCAGTTCACCGGTCTCCAGCGCGACCTGGATCGCGCAGCCCGGCTCGCCCCGGTGCCCGCAGTCGGCGAACCGGCAGGCCGAGACGAGCGCCGTCACATCGGCGAAGGCCTGGTCCAGCCCGGCCGCCGCGTCGAGCAGGCCGACCGCCCGCACGCCCGGGGTGTCCAGCACCGCTCCCCCGCCCGGGATCGGGATCAGCTGCCGGTGCGTGGTGGTGTGCCGGCCCTTGCCGTCCACCCCGCGTACCCCCTGTGTGGTCATCACCGTCGCGCCGGCCAGCGCGTTCACCAGCGTCGACTTGCCGGCGCCGGACGGCCCGAGCAGCGCCAGGGTCCGGCCGGTCGCGATCCACGGACGCAACCGGGCCAGCCCGGTCCCGCGCTGGGCGCTCACCGGCAGCACCTCGACACCGGGCGCCACCTGGCCGAGCTGCTCGGCCACCGCCGACGGATCGGCCACCAGGTCGCACTTGGTGAGCACCAGCAGTGGGGTGGCGCCGGACTCCCAGGCCAGCGCGATCAGCCGCTCGATCCGGGCCACGTCCGGGGACGGGTGCAGCGGCTCGATCACCGCCACCGCGTCGGCGTTCGCCGCCAGTACCTGCCCGGACGAGTCCTTGTCGGCGGTCCGCCGCACGATCGCGGTACGCCGGGGCAGCACCGCCTCCACGGTCAGTCGCCGGTCCGGCCAGTCGCGGACCAGCACCCAGTCACCCGCACAGGGCAGGTTGACCGCGTCCCGGGCGGCGGCGATCAGTACCCCGCCGCCGAGGCTGGCCCGGACCGGTCCCCCGGCACCGAGCACCGTGCAGATCCCCCGGTCGGCCCGGACCACCCGGCCGGGCCGTAGTTCGTCGCCGCGTTCCGGGTACGGAGCGGCCGCGGACGCGTCCCAACCGAGGGACGCGAGATCGAAGGTCATGTCAACCCTTGTCGTCAGGAGTGAGATTCAGCAGTGGAATCCAGAAGTGGAAACGGTGGCCCCGCGCACTGCGACCGGCATGCATCCCACCTCCTCACGCCTTGCGGGTGTGTGTACCCGAACGGTAGGTGCTGGCCCGACCACACCGAAAGCCAATTCCTTCTCCGCCACTCCCGGCGCAGGCGCCGCGCCCCGCCGGCCGTCGACCGCTATCGTCGTGAGTCGTGACACTCGACCCGCTCGCGCTGCTGCCCGAGGTGGACCGGGCGACGGCCCGGCTGTTGCGGACCGTCGACGGGCTCGACGACGCGGCGATCGGCGAGCCGTCCCTGCTTCCCGGCTGGACCCGGGGACACGTCCTCACCCACCTCGCCCGGAACGCCGACAGCTTCGTCAACCTGCTGACCTCGGCGCGTACCGGTGCGGACATCCCGCAGTACCCGAGCCCGGCGGCCCGGAACGCGGAGATCGCGGCCGGCGCGGCCCGGCCGGCCGCCGCCCAGCTCGCCGATCTGCGGGCCAGCGCGCAACGCTTCGTCGACGCGGCCGCGGAACTGCCGACGGAGGCCTGGGCCGCGCAGGTCCGCTCCGCCCGCGGGCTGCGTCCGGCCGCCACCCTGGCCTGGGGACGGCTGCGCGAGGTGGAGGTGCACCACGTCGACCTCGCCGCCGGCTACCGGACCGCCGACTGGCCGGACGCGTTCGGCCAGCGGCTGCTGCACGAGGTGGTGCACGACCTGGCCGAGCGGGACGATCCACTCGCCCTGGTGCTGGTGCCGGCGGAGACCGGGCAGCCGCTGACCGTCGGCACCGGCCGGGGTCGGCCAGTGGGCATCCCGGCGCCGGAGAGCGGCCCGGAGCTGCGTACCGTCGCCGGCCCGGCACACGAACTGGCCGGCTGGCTGACCGGCCGCAGCGCCGGTACCAGCCTCGTCGTCACGCCGGCCGGGCCACTGCCGGCACCCCCGCCCTGGATCTGATCCGCCGACCCCGACTCGGAGGCCCTGTCACATGAGCTACACCGGAGACGTCGTCACCGACGGTCCGCCCGACGTACGCGAGCTGGCCGGGCTCACCGTCAGCAAGCTGTCGGTCGGCCCGATGGACAACAACGCGTACCTGCTGCGCTGCAACTCGACCGGCGAGCAGGTGTTGATCGACGCGGCCAACGAGGCGCCCCGGCTGCTGGAACTGGTCGGCGACGCCGGGCTGGCCGCCGTGGTGACCACGCACCAGCACATGGACCACTGGGTGGCGCTGGAGGAGGTGGTGGCCAGCACCGGCGCCCGTTCGCTGGTGCACGCCGCCGACGCGGACGGGCTGCCGATCCCCTCCGAGCCGCTCACCGACGGCGACCGGATCCGGGTCGGTGACCGCGAAATCGAGGTGATCCACATCGTCGGGCACACCCCGGGCTCCGTCGCGCTGCTCTATCGGGACGACGCCGACGGGACGCACCTGTTCACCGGGGACTCGCTCTTTCCCGGCGGCCCGGGGAGGACGACCAACCCGAACGAGTTCGCGCAGATCATGGACGACCTGGAGGCCAAGGTCTTCGACGTCCTGCCGGACGACACCTGGTTCTACCCCGGCCACGGCCGGGACTCGACCCTCGGCGCGGAGCGCCCGTCGATCCCGGAGTGGCGGGCCCGGGGCTGGTAGCCGGACCGGCTACCGGACCTCGTGCTGCCCGGCGCACCCGCTCAGCGACGGACGAGCCGGGACCCGGAGACCCGCTTCACGGATCTGGTCGCCGCCGACCACCACGGAGCCATCGGCCGGGCCATCCGCAGCAGCCGTTCGGCGTTCCAGCCGCGCCGGCGCCTGGCCCGGGCGGCCGCCATGCGCCGGCCCGCCGTCAGCACGCCGACGAGCACCGCGACACCACCGAGGGCGAACGGCACCGGATTGTGCCGGACGATCCCACCCGCCCGGTTGACCGAGGCGCCCATCACTTCGGCGCCTCGGGCGCCCTGCTCGCCGACATCCGCGGCCATCTGACCCACCCTCCGCTGCGCCTGTTCCACCTTCTGGCCGACCACGTCCGGCAGATGCGCGACCTTCTCGCGTACCGTCCCGGTGGCCTGTGCCGAGCGTTCCCGGAGCCGGTTCGTGGTCTCTTCGGCCTTCTGGCTGCCCCGGGCCCGTACGTCCGTCTTGGCCGCCAACGCCTGGACCGTTTCGCCGAGTTCGGCACGCCGTCTGTCGATCTCCGCACGGGTCCGGTCCACGTCCCCGGCGCCGTCACCCATCGTCATGACCGTCCCCGATCCTTCGCCGCGTTCCGTACCGTTTCGGCATCGGCGCGCAGGCTTCCCACCGTCGATCTCGGCATCGCCGGCGTCGCACGGCGGACCTGTTTGCGGCCGGACCGCGCGAGCAGTCCCGCGATAGCGGCCAGGACGACGCCGACGACGAGTGCGGCCAGCGCTGCCGGGATGACGTAGCTCAACGCCACCACGGCGGCGGCGACCAGCGCGGCACCGGCGTAGAGGGCCAGAGCGCCGCCGCCACCGAACAGTCCGGCGCCGAGTCCCGCTCGCTTGCCCTTCTCCGACATCTCCAGCTGGGCCAGGGCGAGTTCCTCGCGGAGCAGTCCGGAGATCTGCTCGGCGGCTCGCTGCACCAGCTCGGGTGTGGTGGCTCCGTCGCCGCTGGTACTCGTGCTGGCCCGGGTGTCTGCCATGGCTTTTCCTCCCGTACGGCTGTCGGACCGGACCCGCGCGACCGACGCGCGCGTTGCGAGCCGCCAGGGTTGGGCCTCGCGGCAACGGCACCCTTTCCGTCGCGAAGATGACCGCCACAGGCGTGTTCAGGGGTGCCGCACCGCCGCCCGCACGGGCCGACCCCGGCCGGGGTTGGTCCCGAGGGTTCAGGCGACTCGGCAAAGACCAACTGCTCTCTCATGGTGCCACCAGCCATCGCCGGGCCGGGACGAAACGGCGCTTCCACCCGCCTGACCTGGCGATACACCTCGGGGCCCGGTGTTCGGGGCGGCATGCCGAAGGGCCGTCGCCACCGGGATGGCGCGGCCGGGGCGGCGAATCGGTCCACCCGGGGACGGGTCGACCCTTGGCGCGATTGGCTAATGGGTGTAGCTTTTAGGCTATGACACAGATCCACTACCTCCGCCGCCCCGAGGGGCGCCTCGGCTACGAACTCTGGGACGGCGACGGCCCACTGGTGATCTGCTCGCCGGGGATGGGCGAGCTGCGCCAGTCGTACCGGCTGCTCGCGCCGAGGCTGGTCGAGGCGGGCTACCGGGTGGCCGTGCTGGACATCCGGGGGCACGGCGACAGCGACGCCAGCTTCTCCCGGTACGACGACGTCGCCCTCGCCAGCGACCTGCTCGCGCTCCTCGACGAACTCGGCGGGTCCGGCTACCTGGTCGGCAACTCGATGGGCGCCGGAGCCGCCGTGATCGCCGCCGCCGACGCCCCGGCGAAGGTACGCGGACTCGCCCTGCTCGGGCCCTTCGTCCGGCAGCCCGCCGGCGCCGCCGTGCTGAACCTGCTCTTCCGGATCATGCTCGTCCGGCCCTGGGGCCCGGCGGCCTTCCTCGGCTACTACCCCAAGTGGGTGCCCGGCACCAAGCCCGAGGGGTACCGGGAGCACCTCGCCCGTGTCCGGGACAACCTGCGCCGCCCCGGACACTGGCGGGCCTTCGTGCGGACCACCCGCACCTCGCACGAGCCGGCCCGGCAGCGGCTGCCCGAGGTGTCCGCCCCGGCCGTCGTCCTGATGGGCGCCGCCGACGTGGACTGGAAGGACCCGGCGGCCGAGGCCCGGTGGATCGGCGAACAGCTCGGGGCCGAGGTGGTGATGCTCCCCGGCGTGGGCCACTTCCCGCAGGCGCAAGCCCCCGAGGCGGTCGCCGCCGCGGTGACCCGGCTGGTCGAACGGGTCCGTTGAGTCCGGAGTGGGTCGTGCCGGCACCGTTGTCGACCGGTGCCGGCAACGCCATCTAGCAGCTATTCCAGCCCGCCGAATCGACGGTACGCGGAAGAAGCCGAAAAAGATGTTGCTCCGCACGGGAGCGGCCCCTACCGTAGTTGACACAGCGGTCGACAAACCGACAACGAAACGACAGGGAGCATCCGATGTTGTGGCAGACCTCAACGCGAGCGTGGCGGCAACTGCCGTACGCCTCGTCGAGTCACGCCATGCTCGGGCGCCCCGTCCACCTGAGCGCCGGCGAATGTGCCGAGCTGGGCGGCTGGCGGACGTAACGCGACTCCACTCGCGTTCACGCCGCCCTCCCAGACCCGGGACCGGGCGGCGTTTCTTTTTACCCCACGGGTTCCACCACACAGGGGTGTGGCGCAACTGGCAGCGCAGCGGCCTCCAAATCCGAAGGTTGCAGGTTCGAGTCCTGTCACCCCTGCTTCTCCCCCGACCTCGGCCGGCGGGACCGGTACCACGTTGAAAACTCCACAGTGGATGGCATAGATAGGGCCCGGCCGGCGCCGTAGCAACGCGCCGGCCGGGCGGATCCGGGGCGAGGGAGACGGCTGACCCGCCTGTTTTGGGTACAGGAGAAACCGAGTTCGATTCTCGGGTCCCGGACGAGTTTGCGTGCACCTCGGGGCGAGCGCGCCCCACCCGGACCGTTGGAGTAGTGGTTATCTCGCCAGACTCTCAATCTGGAGAAGGCCGGTTCGATTCCGGCACGGTCTACGCACGACAGTATCCGTCGGGGAATGCTCATGACCCCGACCGCCCGCTCCGGTAGCCCAACGGCAGGAGGCAGCGCGCTCAAACCGCGCACAGTGTGCGTTCGAATCGCACCCGGAGCATCTTCGCACGCGGCTGTAGCGCAGTTGGCAGCGCGCCACCTTGCCATGGTGGAGGTCCCGGGTTCAAATCCCGGTAGCCGCTCCGAACGTTCGACGCGAGTTCCGCGACAACGACGAGAGACTTTTCACGACATCGACGAGAGACAGGGAGGAATCCGGTGGACGTCCTGGTCATCAATGCCGACCTCGGCCCGCTCCACCGGGTCAGTCTCCGGCACGCCGTACGAATGCTGGTCCGGCGGGTCGCCGAGGTGCACGAGGCCGTACCCGACCGGCTGATCGGGGTCTACCCGGTCCCGACGGTGGTCCGGCTCGTCCGGTACGTCGTCACCAGGTGGCGCTTCAGTTCGGGACCGGCCTGGTCCCGGCCGGGTGTGCTGGCCCGGGACGGGCGCCGGTGCGGCTACTGCGGCGCTCCGGCGAGCACCGTCGACCACATCCTGCCCCGCTCCCGTGGTGGCCGGAACACCTGGACCAACACCGTCGCGTGCTGCGACGGCTGCAACCAGCGCAAGGCAGACCGCACCCCCGCCGAGGCGGGCATGGTGCTGCGGTCGGCGGCGACGGTCCCCGGTTGGGCCGCGCTGACCCGGCGCTGACGGCAGCCGGCGGACTCTCCCCCCGCCGACTGTCAGTCCCAGGTCGTCTAATAGGTAGGACATGCGTCTCTGGAGCGCATTGTTTAGGTTCGAGTCCTAACCTGGGAGCGAGTTGAAATGGCTGGCAAGCCCGGCAAGTGGAGCGATGAGGATCTACGGGCCGCAGTCGCTGCCGCCGCCTCCGGGGAGCAGGTGACGAAGATCCTAGGCCTAGCCGGTGGGGGCGGCAGCTACCGCTCAATCAAGCTTGACCGCAATGATCTATTGCGGAGATAAAGAAATGCGATCTGGTACGTGTTATCTGCCACCGCTTCCGCACGGCCCTGCGGGCGGGATGGGATGGGGTACGGTGCGAAGTGGACGATAAGATATCGCTACTGGCAGACGACACCTGATGTTTCCATCGCGATACCGCATTCCCCGTAGATACTCCTCCGGGAGCACGATGCCCTCGTGGCCCAATTGGTAGAGGCGCCAGGTCGAGAGCCTGGTCATCGTGCGCGTTCGAGTCGCGCCGAGGGCACTTCGGGGTGGGTGCTGGTGCACAGCGTTGCCTTGCAAGCTTCGCGTGCGCGGTTCGATCCCGCGTCACTCCACGCAGGCCCGGGTAGCCCAACGGAAGAGGCCGCCGGCTCAGAACCGGTGTGTTGCAGGTTCGACTCCTGCTCCGGGTACGTACGCGCCTTCGGCGCGGTTCGGAAGGATGGCCGAGAGGTCGATGGCACCGCCCCGCTAAGGCGGACCGGCTCAGCGCCGGCGGGGGTTCGAATCCCTCTCCTTCCGCTTCATGCCCCTGTAGCTCAGTGGACAGAGCGCCCGGCTACGAACCGGGAGGTCGAACGTTCGAACCGTTCCAGGGGTACGACATCGGGACGTGGCGCAGCTTGGCAGCGCGCCGCACTGGGGGTGCGGAGGTTGTCGGTTCGAATCCGGCCGTCCCGACTTCGACAGGGTCGCCGTACGTGGCGACGACGACTATCGTCTGCCCGACGAGACCGGAAGGATCATGGTGCCGAATCCCACCGAACTGCACAAGATCAACGCTCTGGTGCAGGGCTTCAAGCCCCAGGCCAAGCGGGAGCTCACCGACGCGCACCGGCGTACCCAGAAGGCGCCGCCGCTCTCCGGCATCTCCCGCACCTACCAGCCGTTCGCCGACGACATCCGGGAGCAGTTGCCGCCGGAGTCGACCCGGGTGCAGTACACCGTCCAGGAGGTCCTCGACGAGGTGGCCGGCACCATGGGGCGGCTCTTCGACCTCCAGTTCCTCCAGGACACCGGCAACGCCACCGCCAAGGCCGACGTGGTGGTCGACGGGCGGACCCTGGTCCGGCAGGCACCGGTCACCTACCTGCTCTTCCTGGAGAAGCAGCTCGTCGACCTGCGTACCTTCGTCGACGGGCTGGCCACCCTGGACGCGGCGGAGCGGTGGGAGTTCGACCCGGACCGCGGCTGCTACGCGAGTACGCCGAGCCAGACGCAGAAGATGCGCAAGGTGCACCGCAACCACGTCAAGGCGGAGGCGACCGAGAAGCACCCGGCGCAGGTCGAGGTCTACACCGAGGACGTACCGGTTGGCACCTGGACCACGGTGAAGCTCTCCGGCGCCCTGCCGGCGGAGCGGGTCAAGGTGCTGCGCGGCCGGGTCGACAAGCTGCTGGAGGCGGTGAAGGTGGCCCGCGAGGAGGCGAACAGCACCACGGTCGAGGACCGCACGGTCGGCGACGAGGTGTTCGGCTACCTGTTCGGGTAGTCTCCCAGGCACCCCCGTGGAGCGGGGGGTGGCGCAACAGTGCGCCGAGACTGAGGCTGATTTGTCAGACTCATCAGAGGTGACGGTTCCAGTGGAGGTTCGAGTCCTCCCCTCGGCACTCCGGGCCGAGGTGGCCCAACCGGCAGAGGCAGACCGGCGCCGAGCAGGCTGAGACTATCGCTCCAGACTCAGCACCCCCACCGATCGCCAGATCTACCGACCACGACGATCTCGACGAGATGCTGGTTCGAGTCCAGTCTGCCGCTCTCCCTGCGGCGGTCGCTTAATGGCAAAGCACGTCGACTGCAGACTGATCGTGGAGCTTAAACGCCGCTGGCGTGCGAACGGGTGGAACTTCAGGGCCCCCGGGGTCGGGCATACCCCGGGGGTCCGCCAAACTCTCGGAAGGCGCCGCCCGGTGGCGGGCGACCGGTCTTGAGGCCACAGTAGATAAGGCCTCATTCAAGACACAACCGGACGACATTGTTTTCCGCGCCCGGAGCCTATCGCCATGAAACGAGTTTCAAAATCGATCTTAGCTGCGCGCGCCTGCGAGGTGTAGCGACCGTTTCTCCGCGTTATCGCCTTGTACTCCTCAACCAACATGCGCGCGCGCTCTACCTTGACTTGACACCGCATGTAGGGAAGGATCTGACGCAGAAGTTCGACGATATTGCCGGCTCCATATAGTCGCCATGACCAGGCTTGTCTATGGTGCTCACGGTACCTTTGCTTGGCGACGAGACCACCCCCGTGAAGGCGCCGCAACTCTTCAAGTATCTCTTGGTCGGTGTTGTCAACGCAAATGACTGGCCTCCTGAAGCGTGAACCATTGCTACCGTTGACGCTCAATGTAATGGTTCCGTCGCCGTCCAAAATGCCGGCAGTCCAGGCGAGTATCCACGTCGGATAGCATGGATACAATCTATCAGATCCAATAGTCCATGGGAGCCTCAAATCACTCGCTGATCAAGGGGTCCACCAATCTCACCGAAGCGCCAAACGGCCCCTAACTTTGGCTGGTCAAGCACAGCCTGCGCCGCTAGCTCAACTGGTCAGAGCAACGCACTCTTAATGCGTGGGTTCAGGGTTCAAGTCCCTGGCGGCGTACTGCTCCGATGGCGCAGTGGTAGCGCGGCGGTCTCACAAGCCGCAGGCTCCGGGTTCGACTCCCGGTCCCGCCCCCGTTCCGGTAGCTCAGTCGGGAGAGCATCGCGTCGACATCGCGAGGGTCGCTGGTTCGAGTCCAGCCCGGAACACTCACACGGCGCCGTGGACGAGTGGCAAGAGTCGCCAGGCTTTCACCCTGGATTTCGCGGGTTCGAATCCCGTCGGCGCTACCTGTCTCCCCGCCCGGGGAGCGACGCCCGGATAGCTCAGTGGTGGCAGCGCCTCGTCCACACCGAGGAGGTCCCTGGTTCGATCCCAGGTCCGGGTACCGGCCGACCGGCCGCGATGGTGACTGTAGCTCAGCCGGAAGAGCGCCGGACTGTGGATCCGGAGGTCGCTGGGTTCGAGTCCCGCCAGTCACCCATGCGGGTGCGCCGACGCTGGAGAGTCGGGCCTGTCTGTAGAACAGGTGCTTCGCGCTGAGGGGGTTCGAGTCCTCCCGCCCGCACGTCGTGCCCGATCCTCGGGCACAGCCCGGCCTCGTTTCGTCCCCGGTGGGGCGCCCCGCCTGCAAAGCGGGTGCTGCGGGTTCGACTCCCGACGAGGTCTCGATGCCGTCCACTGTGGATTCCATGGGCGCGGGCGTTGGCTGCTCGGCCGCCACTCATGATGGCGGTGTGCCCGGTTCGACACCGGGGCCCATGACTCGCCGGCCGGCGGTGGTGGTGACGGGGGTACGCCGGCCGGCGCCGAACCACGCCGCGCGCAGCTCAGGAACGAGGCGGGCTCGCGGATCGCGGAGGCCGCCCGGCCCGCCAGCCGCGTACGCCGAGGATGCCGACCGTGCTGCCGATCGCCAGGGACGCCCCGATCAGCAGCGCGTGCACCAGAGGAAACCGGTCGGGCTGCCCTGCCCGATCTCCCCGGTCGACCAGGCTCGGGCGTCGTTCCAGATCGCGACGGCGAACCGGGGCCAGATCACCCAGGTCCACACACCGACCAGGATCAGGAAACCGGCCCAGCGCCGCGACAACACCATGGCAGCCCAGTATGCCAGTCACACCATGGCAGCCCAGTATGCCGGTCGGGCAGCGACCCGCCCCGCCCGGCGACATCGCCCGGCACCGGCGGCCGGTCACCCCCTGACCGGCCGCCGGTCCGCAGCGGCTGCGCGACCACGTCCCCCGACCGGCCGTTGCCCCGACCCGTCCCGGCACCCCGTGACCGCGTACCGCGTCCCCCCGGGTGGCACCGGCCGGCGGCCCCAGCCGGCCGACGCCACCCATCACCCCCCGACCACCGACAGCCGCCGTCAGCCCTGGACCGTCGCGGCGAGCCGGCGGCGTACGCCCAGCAGGACGAGGCCGCCGAAGACCATCCCGAAGCCCACCGTGCCGAGCAGCGCGAACGACTCGCCGGGCAGCAGCCCGCCGACCGACCGGGCCAGGATCCCGAGCACCATGTAGAGCCCGGCCCAGAGCACCGCGCCGACGGCCGCGAAACCCAGGAACCTCCGGTACGACATCCGCAGCCCGCCCGCGGCGAGCGGCAGCAGCGCGTTCAGCACCGGCAGGAACGGCGCGACCATCACCATCCGGCCCCCGCCACTGCCGAGGATCCGCTCGGCGGCCGACCAGCGCGCCTCCCCGATCCACGCCCCGGTACGGCTGCGCCGCAGCCGGGCACCGAACCGTCGACCGGCGAAGAAGGTCAGCGACCAGCCGCCGAGGCAGCCGCCGATCACCGCCAGGAACGCCCCCAGACTCGCCGGCCGGCCGACCCCCACCGCGGCCAGTACCGCGACGTCGCCCGGTACGAGTACGCCGAGCAGCGGAATCGCGTCCAGCATCATGACACCGCCGAGCACCGCCAGAAAGACTCCCGACGGCAGTTCCCCCACCTGAACCAGCCAGTCCGCCACGTCAGGAACGTTACGGGCGGAACGCCACCTGGACATCCGGGTCGAGCCCTGGTAAGCGGCGTGGGCAACCCTGACTCCGCCTAGGGGTGACTCCGCCGTCCGGCGTAGGCCGGAGGTTTGTACGACTCCCGACTTCCGCCCGCACCGGCGACCCGGGGAGGCTACTGTCGGTGGCGTACGAGGCACGCCACGCACCGGGCGCGCCGCAAAGGAGACACCCATGGCAAGCGGAACCGTCAAGTGGTTCAACTCGGAAAAGGGCTTCGGCTTCATCGAGCAGGACGGCGGGGGGCCGGACGTCTTCGTCCACTACTCCGCGATCGCGACGTCCGGCTACCGCGAGCTCAACGAGGGGCAGAAGGTCGAGTTCGACGTCACCCAGGGCGACAAGGGCCCGCAGGCGGCTAACGTTCAGCCGCGCTGAGCAGTTCGCGACGCACTGACCGGGCCGGCGCGGGGAGTTCCGCGTCGGGCTCCGGCGGTTCGGCGTCGTGCTCCGGTTCGGGCAGGTCGCGGCGCTTGCGCAGCGGGCCGACCAGCAGGATCAGCCCGCTCAGCGCCAGCCCGGTGGTGATCACCCACATCGCCGGGCGGAGCCCGAGTGCCGTACCGAGGGCACCGCCGAGTACGGCACCGAGCGGGATGGTGCCGAGGTTGACCACCTGCATGGTCACGCTGACCCGGCCGAGCAGCCGGTGTGGCACGTACGCCTGGCGGAAGCCGGCCTTGACCACGTTGCCGGCGACCACTCCGGCGCCGATCACCACTCCGGCGAGCACCGGCAGGGCGAGCCGGGCACCGGGTGCGGTCATCGGGATCAGCAGTCCGAAGGGTTCGGCGCCGAGGGCGCAGAGCAGCAGCGCGCGGGCACTGCCGAGTCGCCGGGAGAGCGTGGTGGCGATCGCGGCGCCGATGACCCCGCCGAGGCTCATCACGGCGACCAGGCCGCCGACGGCACCCGGGCCGAGCCCGACCTCGCGGACCAGGAAGACGACCAGGATCGCCTGGTAGCCGATCAGGCCGAGGTTGCTGACCCCACCCCAGACGGTGAGTACCCGCAGGTAGGGATCGCGGGCGGTGAAGCGTACCCCCTCGGCGATCTGCCGGCCGAGACCCGCCGCCGGATCGGCGGCCCGGCGTGGCTCCCTGCTGCGGATCGACAGCAGGCAGGCGGCCGAGCAGAGGAAGCCGAGCACGTCCGCCAGCAGCGCGGTGGCCGCGCCGACCAGGCTGGCCAGCAGGCCGGCGGCGCCCGGACCGGCCACCTGGGCGACCGCCTCGGTGCCCTGGAGCTTCGCGTTCCCCTCGGCCAGGTCGGCCCGGTCGAGCAGGGTGGGCAGGTAGACCTGGTACGCGGTCTTGAAGAAGACGCTCACCGTGCCGCCGGCCAGCGCGACGGCCAGCAGGTGCCCGATGCTGAGTGCCCCGAGCCAGCCGGCGACCGGCACGCTGGCGAAGAGCAGCGCGGCGACCAGGTCGCAGGTCACCATCACCGGCCGGCAGCGCAGCCGGTCCACCAGGGCGCCGGCCGGCAGCCCGACCAGCAGCCAGGGCAGCCACGCGGCGGCGGTCAGCAGCGCCACCTGGAAGGTGCTGGCGTCGAGGGTGGCGACCGCGACCAGCGGCAGCGCCACGCTGGTGACGCTGGCGCCGAAGGTGCTGCCGGCCTGGCCGATCCAGAGCAGCCGGAAGTCCCGATGCCGGAGCAGGCTCATCTCTTCTCCTCGTCTCGCTCGCTCGCCCGCCGGCCGGTTCAGGGCTGGGCCGGGATGCCGTAGGCGAAGAAGAAGACCGGCTCGCGGCGCTGCCCGTCCTCGGGCAGCTCGCGGTCGCCCCACCGGGCGAGCAGGGCGAGCAGTTCGGCCTCGAACTCGGCCAGTTCGGCCGGGGTGAACCGCAGCCAGCGGTCGGTGGAGAAGGGCGCCTCACCCCAGGCGGCCCGCTCGTCGGGACCGGTGGCGTGCCAGTCCCGGACCAGCCCGACCTGGCGGTCGAGGTTGAGTGAGACGGCGGCCTGCTGCACCGCCTCCCGGGACGGGTCGTCGGCGAAGTCGGCGCTGGACCAGCGCAGCCCGGCCGAGACCAGCCGCCACCACCGCTCCCGGCGGTCCCGGGCCAGTTCGGGGGCCTCCTGGACCAGGTCGGCGGCGGCGAGCACCTTCAGGTGGTGGCTGACGTTCGCCACCGCCTGGCCGGTGCGCTCGGCCAGCGCGCTGACGGTGGCCGGGCCGTAGACCTTGAGCACGTCCATCAGCCGGCGGCGCAGTGGGTGGGACATCGCGGCCAGCACCCGGGAGTCGGTGACCTGGCGGACCTCTCTCTTCATGTGCCTACGCTGACACAGGCAAGAGCAATTGCGCAAGAGCTATTGCACAACTACGGTTGCAAATAGTTGCGCCGGGCGGCTCTGCCCCGCTCGTACGCCACCCGCGCCTCGACCGCGCTCTCCAGCGCCGACACCTCGGCCACCGGCACGTCCCACCAGGCACCGCCGGCCGGCCCCGGCGCCAGCGGATCGGTCTCGACGTGCACCACCGCGGTACGCCCGGACTCCCGCGCCCTGCCCAGCGCCACCCGCAACTCGTCGACACCCCGGGCCCGGAACACCTCGGCACCCAGGCTCGCCGCGTTCGCGGCCAGATCCACCGGCAACACCGGCCCGGCCAGCCGCCCGCTCTCCGGGTCGCGGTAGCGGTGGGAGGTGCCGAACCGCTGCCCGCCGACCGACTCCGAGAGCGCGCCGATCGAGGCGTACCCGTGGTTCTGCACCAGGACCACGACCAGCTTGATCCCCTCGGCTACCGAGGTCACCAGCTCCTGGGCCATCATCAGGTAGGAGCCGTCCCCCACCAGGACGAAGACCTCCCGGTCCGGCGCGGCCAGCTTCACCCCGAGACCGCCGGCGATCTCGTAGCCCATGCAGGAGTAGCCGTACTCCACGTGGTAGCCGAGCGGGTCGCGTACCCGCCAGAGCCGGTGCAGCTCCCCGGGCAGCGAGCCGGCCGCGCAGACCAGCACGTCCCGGGGGCCGACCACCTCGTCGAGTACCCCCAGCACCTCGGTCTGGGCCGGCAGCGGCGTGTGCCGACGCGCGTAGACCGCCCGGACCGTCGCCGCCCAGCCGGCGGCGAGCCGCTCGGCCCGCCGCCGGTGCCCGGCCGGGGCGGACCAGCCGGCAAGCGCCCCGGTCAGCGCCTCCAGCCCGGCCCGGGCGTCGGCCCGCACCGGCACCGCCGAGAGCTTCGCCGCGTCGAAGGCGGCCACGTTCAGGTTGACGAACCGCACCCCCGGATCGGCGAAGAGCGTCCGGGAGGCGGTGGTGAAGTCGGTGTACCGGGTGCCGACCCCGAGCACCACGTCGGCGTCGGCGGCCAACTCGTTGGCGGCGTGCCCGCCGGTCACCCCCAGCGCGCCGACCGCCAGCGGATGGTCCGACGGCAGCGCACCCTTGCCGGCCTGGGTCACCGCCACCGGCACGCCGGTCACCTCGGCGAACTCGCGCAGCGCGGCGGTCGCCTCGGCGTAGAGCACGCCGCCGCCGGCCACCAGCAGCGGGCGGCGGGCCGTCCGCAGCAGCTCCGCCGCCCGGGCCAGCGCCGCCGGCTCCGGCACCGGCCGGGGTACGTGCCAGGTCCGCTCGGCGAAGAGTTCGACCGGCCAGTCGTACGCCTCGGCCTGCACGTCCTGCGGCAGCGCCAGGGTCACCGCCCCGGTCTCGGCCGGATCGGTGAGCACCCGCACCGCACCGAGCAGGGCCCCGGGCAACTGCTCCGGCCGGTGGATCCGGTCGAAGAACCGGGAGACCGGCCGGAAGCAGTCGTTGACCGAGACGTCGGGCGCGCGCGGATCCTCCAGCTCCTGGAGCACCGGCGTCGCCACCCGGGTGGCGAACGCGTCGCCGGGCAGCAGCAGTACCGGCAGCCGGTTGATGGTGGCCAGCGCCGCCCCGGTGACCATGTTGGTGGCACCCGGGCCGATCGAACTGGTGCAGGCCCAGGTGCTCAGCCGGTTGCGCATCCGGGCGTAGCCGACCGCGGCGTGCACCATCGCCTGCTCGTTGCGGGCCGGCAGGTAGCGCAGCCCGGGGGCACCGGCGATCTCGTGCTCGGCAAGTGCCTGACCGAGCCCGGCGACGTTGCCGTGCCCGAAGATGCCGAAACAGCCGGCGAAGAGCCGGTGCCGTACGCCGTCGCGTTCGGTCCACTGCGCGGCGAGGAACCGGAGCAGCGCCTGCCCGACGGTGAGTCTGGTCGTCGTCGTCATCGGAGCCTCCGGTCGGTGGGTGCGCCGCCGGCGGTCAGCGCAGGTCGGCAGGGGGCGGCCGGAGGTCGCGGCCGAACGGGAGCCTCGGGTCGACCGGCTGGCCGGCCCAGGAGGCGCGCACCCAGGCGTGCGCCGGATCGTCGGTGATCAACCAGGCCGGTTCCTCGGCCGGCCCGGCCATCGCGTTCAGGTAGTAGAGCGGGTGGCCCGGTGCGGCGATCGACGGGCCGTGCCAGCCGTACGGGACCAGGACCGTGTCGCCGGAGCGGACCTCGGCCAGTACCTCGATCGGCCGGGCCGCGGTGCCGTAGACCCGCTGGTAGCCGTGGCCGGGGGTACCGGTCGGGCCGGCGCCGACCTCGAAGTAGTAGATCTCCTCCAGCACCGCCTCCGCCCCGGCCCGCTCCTCGTCGTGCTTGTGCGGTGGGTACGACGACCAGTTGCCGTCCGGGGTCAGCACCTCGCAGGCGATCAACCGGTCGGTCCGGAAGGTCTCCGGGGTGGCGAAGTTGTGCACCTGCCGGCTGCACGTGCCGGCGCCGCGCAGTTCGACCCGTACCCCGCCGGCCGGTGCATAGCGGGCCGGGAACCGGCGCCGGGCCCGGGCCGACGGCAGCGCGTACCGGCCGCCGCCGGGGCTGGACAGCTCGGCCCGGGTCCCGGGCGGCAGGTAGCCGAAGTCGGTGGTCCCGGCGAAGACGCCGGGGCGGCCGACCAGCTCCATCGTCCGGTCCACATCGGACGCGTCGGCGCAGCGCAGCACCGCCGAGCCGGCCAGCGGCAGCACGATCACCTCGTCCGGCCCGGTGTCGAAGCCGATCCGCCCGCCGGGCGGCAGCGCGACCACCCGCAGCCCGGTGTAGGCCCAGCCGGCCCGCTCCGGGTCCAGCGACACCGACCACGGGCCGGCGGCGGCGCTCCCGGCCGGCCAGTGCCGACGACCCGACCCCGGACCGGACATCAGGATCCCGTCCCGTGCACCAGCGCGGCGGCCCGGTCGACCGCGCCGGCCACGTCGTCGTCGGGCGGGAAGAGCAGGCTCCGGCCGACCACCAGGCCGCGTACGCCGGGCAGGGCCAGCGCCTCGGCCCAGGCCGCGAAGGTCCGCGCCGGGTCGCCGGCCGGATCCCCGCCGAGCAGCAGCGTCGGCAGCGTCGTCGCGGTCATCACCCGGGCCATCCCGGTGACCACCGGCAGCTTCAGCCAGGTGTACGCCGAGGTCGGGGCGAGGCCGGAGGCGATCGCCACCGACCGGACTACCGCCTCGACGTCGAGGTCGTTGCGCAGCCGCCCACCCGTCCGGCTGGCCAGGAAGGGCTCGACCAGCGCCATCAGCCGGTAGCGGGCCAACTCCCCCACCGCCCGGCCGCAGGCCGCCAGCGTTCCGGCGGTGGCCGGATCGGCCAGGTCCACCCGGCAGAGCATCTTGCCGCCGTCGAAACCCATCTCGGCGATCGTCGGCGCGTCGTAGGCGGTGAACCGGTCGTCGGCCTCGAAGACCGCGCCGTGCAGCCCGCCCCGGTTCATCGAACCGACCACCACCCTGTCGTCCAGGCAGTCGAGCAGCAGCAGGTCCTCCAGGATGTCCGGGGTGCCGAGCACGCCGTCGACGCCGGGCCGGGCGAGGGCGGTGCAGAGCCGGTCGAGCAGCCGGTAGCGGTCGGCCATCACCCCGGTCGCCTGCCCGACCCCGAGCACGCCCCGGGCCGGGTGGTCGGCGGCGATCAGCAGCAGCCGGCCGGTCTCGCCCAGCAGGGGGCGACGTCGCCGCCGGGCCGCCGCCGCCCGGATCGCCTCCGGCTGGCGGGCACGGACCTCCCGGAGTTGGTCGTACCGGTCGGACATCTCTCCACCTTCCCCGCCGAAGTCGACCTTTGTCAATACATAGTGACAACCTCACCTCAGCACGATGCCGTACGATGACGGTCGTGGTCCTCGCCGGTGAGCGCGGTGCGAAGGTCTCCCTGGACGGTGTCGTCATCGACCGGGACAGCCCGATGCCGCTCTATTTCCAGATCGCCCAGCAACTGGAGCAGGCGATCACCGCCGGCACGCTGCCACCGGGCGGCCGGCTCGACAACGAGATCGAACTCGCCGACCAGCTCGCGGTCAGCCGGCCGACCCTGCGCAAGGCGATCGAGACCCTGGTCCGGCAGGGGCTGCTGGTCCGCCGACGCGGCCTCGGCACGGTGGTGATGGCCCGGCCGGTGCGCCGGCCACTCGCCCTGACCAGCCTCTTCGACGACCTCGCCAGCGCCGGCCGCCGCCCCTCGACCGAGGTGCTCCGGCTCGACCGGGTGCCGGCCGGCCCCGACGAGGCGGCGGCGCTCGACGTGCCCGAGGGCGCCGAGGTGATCGCCGTGGAACGGCTCCGCTCGGCCGACGGCCAACCGCTCGCGGTGATGCGCAACTACCTGCCGCCGGCACTGGTCAGCGTGGATCGGGCCGGGCTCGGCGAGCACGGCCTCTACCAGTTGCTCCGCCGCCAGGGCGTGACACTGCAACTGGCCAACCAGCAGGTGTCGGCCCGGCCCGCGCTGGCCGGCGAGGCCCGGCTGCTCGGGGTTGCCCGGGGCAGCACCGTGCTGACCATCCGGCGCACCACCTACGACTCCGCCGGCCGCGCCGTCGAGTACGGCGCGCACGCCTATCTGGCGGCCCGCTATTCGGTGGAGATGACCCTGGTCACCCGCTGACCCGACCCGCCCCGGCCGGTTGGCCAAGATCGACGGGCGGCAGGTTCGGCTGACAGCGGAAGCGCTCGCAACCTCGGCGACGCGGATCTAGCGTGACGGTATGGAGAAGCTCGCCCTGGTCGTCGGTGCCACCGGGCAGGTCGGTCGGGCCGCGGTCCGGGCCCTGGTCGCCGACGGCTGGCACGTCCGGGCCGCCGCCCGGGGCCTGCGGGCCGGTGCGCCCTGGCCCCTGGACTGGAACGTCGAACTGGTCCCGCTGGACCGCGAGGACGACGCCGGGCTGGCCGCCGCGGTCGGTGACGGCTGCGACGTGCTGGTCGACACCGTCGCGTACGACGCCCGGCACGCCCGCCAACTGCTCCGGCTCGCCGACCGGATCGGCTCGGCCGTCGTCGTCTCCACCGCCGGGGTCTACCTGGACGACGCGGGCCGGGGGTTCGGCACCGAGGGAGTCCGGTTCCCGGTGCCGATCGCCGAGACCCAGCCGACCGTCGCACCCCTGGACCCGGACGCGACGGCGAGCGCGCAGACCTACGCGGCCGGGAAGGCGGCGATGGAGCGTGAACTGCTCGCCGCCGGAGCGGTCCTGCCGACCACCCTGCTGCGGGCCGGTGCGATCCACGGGCCGCACACCGTGCACCCGCGCGAGTGGCACTTCGTCAAGCGCGCCCTGGACAACCGGCCGGTACGGGTGCTGGCGTACGCCGGGGAGAGCCGCTTCCACCCGATCTGCACCGCCAACCTCGCCGAGCTGATCCGGCTCTCCGCCGCCGAGCCCGGAGCCCGGGTGCTCAACGCCGGTGACCCGGAGCCGCCGACCGTACGCGAGATCGGCGCCGCCGTGCACGCGGTGCTGGACCACGACGCGGAGGACGTGCTGATCGAGGGTCCGTCGCCGGCACCACCGGTCGGTGAGACGCCGTGGTCGACGCCGTACCCGGTGGTGCTGGACATGAGTGTGGCGGAACGTCAGCTCGGCTACCGGCCGGTGACCAGCTACCTCGACTCGCTGCCGGCGACCGTACGGTGGCTGGTGGACGCGGCGCACGGCCGGGACTGGCGGACCGTCTTCCCGGATCTCGCGCAGAACTACCGGACCGACTACTTCGACTACCTCGCCGAGGACGCCTGGCTGCGCCGCCGCACGCCCGGCTGACCGGACGCCGGGCCACCCGGCCGAGGGCGTGACCCGGCTGGCGGGGCCGTGACCGGCACCACCCTGCCGAGGGCGTGACCCGGCTGGCGGGGCCGCGACGGCGCGGCGGGACGCTCAGGGCGCGGCGAGTTTGGCGGCCAGCTCCGCGATCCGGTCGCCGAACGCCGCGCGCAGCGCGGTCGCCGCGTCGTCGAGGTCCTTCGAGCCGAGCCCACTGAGCACGCCGTCGATGATCTCCTGCTCGTTGACCCAGTCCTTGCCGAGCATGGTCATCTGGTTCGCCTTGACCTCGGTCAGCATCCCCTCGATGTTGTAGAAGTGCTGCCGGATGTCGGTACGGCCGCTGCCGTCCGGCTTCTGCGCACCCTGCCAGAGGATGTAGTTGACGTCCTTGGCGTACTTGAGCAGCTGTTCCTGCTCCTGATCGGACAGTGCGGGCATGATGTTCTCCCCTCCGGACGATGCCGCCGCGACGTCGCGCCGGAACTGGTTCATGTTGAAGCTCGGGTCCGTCTTGACGCTCGGGTGTCCGTAGCCGGCCGGCTGGTGCTCCTTGTGGCCGGCGATCCCCCAACCGGTACGGTCCCGCAGCGCCCGGACACCCCGCACATAGGACTCGTACTGCCGCTCGGTCCACGGCTCGCCGAGGGCGTGCTGCGCCTCGATCCCGACCAGGCCGGAGTTGCCGACCCCCTTGAACGGCCCGGCCCAACCGACCCGGACGTGGTTGCACCGGCCGGAGGCGATCACGTGCCAGTGCCCGGTGCGGGAGAGGTAGAGCTGGGCGATCGGTGGCGGCGCCGTCGCGGAGCCGTTGAGCAGGACGTGGATCTCACCGGCGTCGGTGGAGCGGAGCGAGCCGCGGGTCTCGTGGCACATGATCCCGTGTGGATCGAAGGACGTGGACCCTCGACTTCGCCAGCCGCCGACCTCGTGCACGGTGAGACCGGCGGACCGGAGCACGTCGGCTAGCCAGAGCAGTCGCATCGGTCGTTCCTCCTGACTCGGAGGCAGGTGTTCACTACTGACCGTATCCGCGACATCGACCGGAGTCCAGTCGTCCAAGCTGCCAATATGACCAAAAGCAGTGGTCAACCCATCCGAGGTCGGGTGGGGACGGTCAGCCGACCCGCGAAATCAGAAGGCCAGGCATTCACACTCCGTCATCAGCGCCCGGACGTTGCGGACGTACTGCGGATTGGGGATCTTCAACCCGTCGTCGGTCACCACCGCCCCCGGACCGAAGTTGTACGCCGAGATCACCGCGTTCAGCAGGCAGGAGTCGAGTGCGGTGGTGCAGTCGTCGGCGGAGACCCCGTAGTCGCTCTCGAAGAAGGCGTCACCGATGTACTTGATCAGCCAGGCGAGGTAGTTCGCGCCGAGCGTGGCGTTGTCCCGGTAGGCGTCGATGTCGTACGACTGGTCGAAGCGCTGGTTGACGAAGGCGGCGGTGTCCGGCATGACCTGCATCAGCCCCACCCCGCCGTCGCAGGCGATGATGTTCGACTGCCAGCCGCTCTCCTGCCAGGCGGTCGCCTTGACCAGGTCGACCGGCACCCGGATGCCCGGCGCCGAGTTCGGCCAGTAGGTCCGGCCGGCCGCCTCGGTCAGCGCCTGCTTGACCTGGGCCCGGCTGGCCTGGCTGCCCTCGTAGCGCGGCTTGGTGCAGCCGGTCTCCGGCTTCGGTGGCGGCGGCGGCAGCTTCGTCTCGGTCGGCGGCTTCGGGACCTTGCGCGGCCCCGGCTTCTTGCTGGCGGTGCGGCGGGGGGTCGCCGACGGGGTCGGCCGGGCGCCGAGCCCCACCACGGCGGGCGGCTCCGGGTCGGTCGTCGACTCGCCGGCCGCGCTCGGCTCCGCGGCGGCGGTCGGGTCGGCCTGCGCCGCGACCGTGGTCGTGCCGCCGTCGCCGCCCTGCTCGCCGTTGGCGCAGCCGACCACGGTGCCCAGCGCCAGGACCAGCGCCCCCGACACCAGGCCGGTGCTGCGTAGCCACTGCGTCATGCGAGTCCCCCGAATCTCCCGGCGCACCATAACAGGCACACCGGCGGCTCAGGGGGCCTCGACCGTCCGGCCGGCCTGGGCGGCTCCGGCGGCCGGCGTACCGCCCCGTTCCGTCGGCGACCGGGCCGCACTCCCGGCCGCCAGTGCCTCGTCCACCGGGGGCTGAGCCTCGCCGGCCGAGGGCCGGGCCTCGTCCGGCGAGGGCAGGGGCTCGTCCGGCGAGGGCAGGGTCTCGTCCGGCGAGGGCAGGGGCTCGTCCGGCGAGGGCAGGGGCTCGTCCGGCGAGGGCTCGGGCCGGTTCGGGGTCGACGGCCCGGTCGAGGTCCGGCCGGCGCGTACCAGCCGGTCCCGGGTCGCCCAGGCGACCATGAAGACCGCCGTCCAGAGCACCCCGAGCAGCATCGAGGTGACGGTCTCGCTCGCCGAACTCCAGCCGACGTAGAGCCGGGCGGCGCCGATGGTCACCACCCCGACCGCCGCCACCGTCCAGGCCGCCACCGCCATCGGCCAGCGGCTCTGCCGGGCCAGCAACCAGGCCAGCGTGCAGAGGCTGGCCGCGACCACCGCGTTCTGGGCCGGCAGCAGCCGCACCGGCGCCCCGCTGGTCGGCCCGGTGACGTCGGTCACCAGGACCAGCACCAGCAGCGGTACGAAGGCACCGACCGTACCGAGCACGCTGAGCAGGTCGGCCCGCCACGGCCGGGTACGCCAGCCGACCACCGCGGCGACCAGCGCCACCACCAGGATCAGCACCGGCCCGCGCAGCGCGCCGATCGCCCCGTGCGCCAGCTCGGCCACCCCGTCGGTACGCCGGGACGCGAACCACTCCGCGATCGCGCTGTCGACCACCGACAGCCCGCTCTGGGTGATCACCAGGTCGAGCAGCCAGGCCAGGGCGAGCCCGGAGACGAAGAGCAGCGCCAGCCCGGCGACCAGGTTCGCCAGCAGCGTCCAGCCCGGCCCGATGTGCATCGACAGCAGGAAGAAGAGCACCCCGTACCGCCGGGCGAGCCAGCGCAGCGGCGGCCGGGCGACGGCCCGGGACAGCAGCGACCGGACCGGATCGGGATTCCGGCCGAGCCAGCGGCCGACCAGGACGATCGCCACGATGAAGACGATCAGCAGTAGTACCGCCCCGGTCGCCTTGCCGAGATAGTGGGAGACCGTCTCGTAGGACTCCCCGGCCAGATAGCCGGCCAGCACCGAGCCGCCGACCCAGGTCACCACCCCGGCGAGGTTCCACGGCGCGAACCGCCGGTACGGCATCCCGGCGCTGCCGGCCAGCCGGGGCACCAGGGTCCGGGCGAACGCCACCCAGCGGGCCGCGAACACCCCGCGCCCGCCCAGCCGGACCAGCATCGCGTCGGCCTTCGCCCAGCGTTGCTCGCCGACCCGGCTCCCCCACCGGCCGGCCCGCATCCGGGGTCCGTGCCGCCGGCCGCTGCGGAACGCCAGCGCGTCGCCGAGCACCGCTGCGACAATCATCACCACCAGCGCGGGCCCGAGCCGCAGCATCCCGGTGTAGGCGAGGAAGCCGACCGCCAGCAGGGTCGCCTCGGCCGGCATCACCAGCCCGATGATCACCGCCGTCTCGGTGGCCACCAGCAGCGCTGCGGCCAGATAGACAAGCACCGGCGGCAACTCCCGCACCACCGTCAACACATCCTGCACGGCGACCCCCCGAACACCCCGGCCAGCATGCCAGCCGCGTGGTGTGATGGCACAGCGATTCCCGCCGAGAGCGGGGTTACCTCAGGGGGAACCCGGACGCCGGCCCGGATCGCGCAGGCGGGAGGATGGAGAGCATGCAGACCCGCGGGGACCTTCGTAATGTCGCAATCATCGCCCACGTCGACCACGGCAAGACCACCCTGGTCGACGCCATGCTGCGGCAGTCCGGCGCGTTCTCGGCCCGGGCCGAGCCGGCCGACCGGGTGATGGACTCCATGGACCTGGAGCGGGAGAAGGGCATCACCATCCTGGCCAAGAACACCGCCGTGCGCTACCTGCCGGCGGACGGTTCGGACCCGGTCACCATCAACATCATCGACACTCCCGGGCACGCCGACTTCGGCGGCGAGGTGGAACGCGGGCTGACCATGGTCGACGGCGTGCTGCTGCTGGTGGACGCCAGCGAGGGCCCGCTGCCGCAGACCCGGTTCGTGCTCCGCAAGGCGCTCCAGGCCCGGATGCCGATCATCCTCGTGATCAACAAGGTGGACCGGCCGGACGCCCGGATCAAGGAGGTGGTCGATGACACGTACGAACTCTTCCTGGACCTGGACGCGGACGCCGAGCAGATCGACTTCCCGATCATCTACGCCTGCGCCCGGGACGGCATCGCCTCGCTGACCCAGCCCGCCGACGGCACCGTGCCGAGCGACAGCAGCTCGCTGGAGCCGCTCTTCCGCAGCCTGCTGGAGACCATCCCGCCGCCCGCCTACGACGAGAACGCGCCGTTGCAGGCGCACGTCACCAACCTGGACGCCTCGCCGTTCCTCGGCCGGCTGGCGCTGTGCCGGGTCCGCCAGGGCACCATCACCAAGGGTGAGACCGTGGCCTGGTGCCGCACCAACGGCACCGTCGAGCGGGTCCGGGTCTCCGAACTGCTGATCACCGAGGGGCTGGAGCGCAAGTCGGCCACCTCGGCCGGGCCGGGCGACATCATCGCGGTCGCCGGCATCCCCGAGATCATGATCGGCGAGACCCTGGCCGACCTGGAGGACCCCCGGCCGCTGCCACTGATCACCGTCGACGAGCCGGCGATCTCGATGACCATCGGCACCAACACCTCGCCGCTGGTCGGCCGGGTCAAGGGCGCCAAGGTCACCGCCCGGATGGTCAAGGACCGGCTGGACCGGGAACTGATCGGCAACGTCTCGCTCCGGGTGATCCCCACCGACCGGCCGGACGCCTGGGAGGTGCAGGGCCGCGGCGAGCTGGCGCTGGCCATCCTGGTCGAGCAGATGCGCCGCGAGTCGTACGAGCTGACCGTCGGCAAGCCGCAGGTGGTGACCCGGGAGATCGACGGCAAGATCTGCGAGCCGGTCGAGCGGCTCACCATCGACGCCCCGGAGGAATACCTCGGCGCCATCACCCAGCTGCTGGCCACCCGGAAGGGCCGGATGGAGCAGCTCGTCAACCACGGCACCGGCTGGATCCGGATGGAGTGGCTGGTACCGGCCCGGGGGCTGATCGGCTTCCGCACCGAGTTCCTCACCGACACCCGGGGCACCGGCATCCTGCACCACGTCTTCGAGTCGTACGAGCCGTGGTTCGGGGAGCTGCGCACCAGGAACACCGGCTCGCTGGTCGCCGACCGCTCCGGGGTGGCGACCGCGTTCGCGATGCTCAACCTCCAGGAGCGCGGCACCCTCTTCGTCGAGCCCTCCACCGAGGTCTACGAGGGGATGCTGGTCGGCGAGAACTCCCGCTCCGACGACATGGACGTCAACATCACCAAGGAGAAGAAGCTCACCAACATGCGCTCCTCGACCAGCGAGGAGACCGAGAAGCTGATCCCGCCGCGCAAGCTCTCCCTGGAGCAGGCCCTGGAGTTCTGCCGCGAGGACGAGTGCGTCGAGGTGACCCCGGTGGCGATCCGGCTCCGCAAGGTGGTGCTGGACGCCCCGTCCCGGGCCCGCGCCGCCGCCCGGCGCAAGCACGCCAACTGAGTCCGGTCGTACCTCACTCCGATGCCCTGGGACACGCTCGACGGTGAGCTGGCGGCGCTGCCCGGCACCGTCTCGGTCTACGCGGGTCGGCTCGGCCGCCGGCCCGCGTACACCCGGCTGCCGGACACCCCGCACTACGCGGCCAGCACCATGAAGGTGGCGGTGCTGGCCGCCCTGTACCGGGCCGCCGAGGCCGGCGAGGTGGAGTTGGACGCGCCGGTGCCGGTGGTCAACGAGTTCGACTCGGCCCGGCCGGGCGCGGGCCGGTTCTGCTGCGCGCCGGACTACGACAACGACGAGGCGGTCTGGGCCCGGGTCGGCGGCACCGCCCCGCTGCGCTGGCTCGCCGAACGGATGATCGTCCGCTCCAGCAACCTCGCCACCAACCTGGTGCTCGGGCACGTCGGGCTGCCCGCCGTCGCGCAGGTCTGGGCCGACAGCGGCGCCCGGCATAGCCACACCCGGCGGGGCATCGAGGACTTCGCCGCCCGGGACGCCGGGCTCGACAACCAGGTCACCGCGGCCGACCTGGCCCGGCTGCTCGGCGGGATCGCCCGGTCCCGGCTGGCCTCCCCCGGCGCCTGCGCCGCGATGCTGGACGTGCTGCTCGCCCAGGAGCGCGGTGAGGACCTGGCCGCCGGGCTGCCGCCGGGCACCCGGATCGCACACAAGAACGGCTGGGTACGCGGCGTCCGGCACGGCGCCGGAGTGGTCTTCCCGGACGACGCGCCCCCGTACGCCGTGGTGGTCTGCACCAGCGCGCCGCCGGACGGTGCCGGTGGGCCGCCCGGCGAGGACCGGGACGCGCGGGCCCGCCGTCTCGTCGCCCGGGTCTCCGCCCTGGTCTGGGCCGCCCGACACCGTCTGGGGACCGTCGGCTGAGCCGACCCTCGATATGGTGCCTGCATGTCGATCGCCTCGGTACGCACCCACCGGCTCTCCGCTCCGCTGCACACGCCGTTCGTGACCGCACTGCGTCGTACCTCCACAGTAGAGACCCTCGTGGTGGAGGTGGTCGACGCCGACGGGCGGTCCGGGTTCGGCGAGGCACCGCAGGTGTGGCGGGTGACCGGGGCGTCGATCGGCGGCGCGCGGGCCTGCGTCGAGGAGGTGCTCGCCCCACTGCTCACCCGACGGAACCCGGACGACCTGGTGGCGCTCTGCGCGGAGGTGCGCCGGGCGGTGGTCGGCAACGAGGCGGCGAAGGCGGCGGTGGACGTCGCACTGCACGACCTGGCGGCCCGGCGGCTCGGCGTACCGCTGGTACGGCTGCTCGGCGGTACGTCCCGGCGGGTCGGCACCGACGTCACCCTGTCGGCCGGGGACGCGGTCGAGTTGGCCGGGGCGGCGAAGCAGCGGGTGGCCGACGGTTTCGACGTACTCAAGGTGAAGGTCGGCACCGACGCCTCGGGTGACCTGGCCCGGGTCCGGGCGGTACGCGCCGCCGCCGGTCCGCAGACCCGGATCCGGCTCGACGCCAACCAGGGCTGGACGCCCCGGGAGGCGGTCCGGGTGATCCGCAGTGTCGAGGACGCCGGCCTGGACGTGGAGTTGGTGGAGCAGCCGGTGCACGCCCGGGACGTCGCCGGGTTGGCCTGGGTGGCCGAGCGGGTGGACGTGCCGATCCTGGCCGACGAGTCGGTCTACGGGCTGCGCGACCTGGTCGAGGTGATCCAGCGGCGGGCCGCCGACATGGTGAACGTGAAGCTGGCCAAGTGTGGCGGGCTGGGGCCGGCCCGCGCGCTGCTGGAGTTGGCCGCCGAGCACGGCCTCGGCACGCTGGTCGGCTCGATGATGGAGAGTCAGATCGGGATCGGCGCGGCCGCCAGCCTGGTCGCCGCGTACGGCACCAGCGCCGTCTCCGACCTGGACGCCGCCTGGTGGCTGGCCTGGTCGCCGGTGCAGGGCGGCATCCGGTACGAGAATGCCGCCGTGCTGCTGCCCGACGCACCCGGCCTCGGCATCGCCGGCCTGCACCGGACGCCCCCGCCGACGTCCTGACCCGGGCAGACCGTCCGCCACCCGTCAGAGCCCGCCACCCGTCAGAGCCCGCCACCCGCCAGAATCCGCCGCCCGTCACATCGACGGCCGTCACCTGCCGCCTGTGAAGGCAACATTCAGTGGCTTGTTGCAGTACGGCGGTAAGTTTCATATGGTCGGGCGGAGAGCGGGCGAGGACGGGTGGTACTGACATGGTGCTGCGCTCGGGGCACGAGGCCGTTGTCCGGGTCGCCGTCGCCACCCTGTGGGCGCGTCCGGAGGCGGTCCGCCCGGTGGACGCACCGGCGTTGTCCCGCCGGACCGACATCGCCGGCTGGATCTCCGGGATGACCGCCGACCAGCGGGTCGGCGAGTGCGTGCTCAGTCAGCTCCTGCTCGGCGAGCGGGTACTGGTCGAACAGGTCCGCCCGGACGGCTGGGTCCGGGTCGTCGCCGTGGAACAGCCGGCGGCCAGGCTCGACCCGAGGGGATATCCGGGCTGGCTACCGGGCGAGCAGCTCGTCGAGGCCGCCGATCCGGCGCCGGCACCGACGGACCTGGTCGTCGCGGCGACCGTCACCCGGCTGCACGACGCCCCGTCCGGCGCGGTGCTGCTGCCCGGGGTCATCCTGGGCACCCGGCTGGCCAGCGCGGGACCGCCCCGGGGCGGCTGGCGGCCGGTGCGGGTCCCCGACCACGGGCAGCCGCTCTGGGCTCCCGACACCCATCTCGCCCCGGCACCGAGCCGGCTGCCCAGCGCGACCGAGGTGCTCACGGTGGCCAGTCGGCTGCGTAACGTGGTCTATCTCTGGGGCGGCGTCTCGGCGTACGGCATCGACTGCTCCGGCCTGGTGCACCTGGCCTGGCGGCGCTTCGGCGTACGCCTGCCGAGAGACGCCGACGACCAGGCGGCGGCGACGGTCCCGGTGCCGCTCGGCGCGGAACGCCCCGGCGACCTCTACTTCTTCGCCCGTCCCGGCCGGCCCGTGCACCACATCGGCATCGTCACGGCCCGTCCCGGACCGGACGGCGACCGGCGGATGCTGCACGCCTGCTACACCAAGCGCCGGGTCCTGGAGGAACCGATGCCCGCCGACCGGGTCGCGACGCTGGTCGGCGCGCACCGGGTCACCGAACCCTTTCCCGGCTGAACCGACGGGGCCTCGACCCCGCTCCCCTCGCGGGCCGGGTGGCCCGCGAGGGGAGGTGAGAAGGTTCACTCCCGACCCGCCGCGTCGGCGGTCGCCCGAGGCGACCTGGGCGCGGCGGTCGTGTCAGCCGACCGGGACTCGGCCGTCGCGTCAGGCGACCGGGACCTTGTCGGTCGACCGGCGGTCCCGACTCGACTTGATCAGGCTGGCCACGGTCGCGATCGCCAGGGTGCCCAGGATGACGGTGAGCGAGAGCCAGATCGGGATGTGCGGCGCCCAGCTGATCGGCTCGCCGCCGTTGAGGAACCCGAGGTTGTTGCCGGCCAGCGCCTCCAGCACCAGCTTGACCCCGATGAAGCCGAGCACCACGGCGAGCCCGATGTTGAGGTAGACCAGCCGGTCGAGCAGCCCGCCGAGCAGGAAGTAGAGCTGCCGCAGCCCCATCAGCGCGAAGACGTTGGCGGTGAAGACCAGGTACGGCTCCTGGGTGATCCCGAAGATCGCCGGGATGGAGTCGAGCGCGAAGACCAGGTCGGTGGTGCCGATCGCGATCAGCACGATCAGCATCGGGGTGAAGAGCCGGCGGCCGTTCTCCTGCACCGTGAGCCGGGTGCCGGAGAAGTCCCGGGAGATCGGCAGGGCGCGCCGACTCCAGCGGATCAGCAGGTTCTCCTTGAAGTCGTCCTCGGTCGGCTCACCCTGGCGGAAGAAGTTGATCGCCGTGTAGATGAGGAACGCGCCGAAGATGTAGAAGACCCAGGAGAACTGGTTGATCAGGGCCGCACCGGCCGCGATGAAGCCGCCGCGCATCACCAGCGCCAGCACGATGCCGATCAGCAGCACCTTCTGCTGGTACTGCCGGGGCACGCCGAATCTGGACATGATGATCACGAAGACGAAGAGGTTGTCCACCGAGAGGCTGTATTCGGTCAGCCAACCGGTGTAGAACTCCCCGGCTACGGTGAAGTTGGTGGTCAGGGCCAGACCGACCCCGAAGACGATCGCGAGGCCGACGTAGAGGGCGACCCAGAGGCCGGACTCCTTCAGGCTCGGCTCGTGGGGTCGTCGGCCGATGATCACGAGATCGAGTAGCAGGATCGCCGTCAGCACGACCAGCGAGACGACCCACACCCAGGCGGACACGTTCAAAGCACTCCTCCGGCAGGCACGCGGCACCGCCGTCAGCACGCGGATGACGCGCGTCAGGCGGTGTAGACGGTGGTGACTGTCGGAGGTCTCTTCCGCCGTCGCCACGCGGAGACGCCGTGGCGACAACCTACGGTGCCGGGTCTTCGTACCGGTCTGCCGGCCGATGACCGTGTTGACGACACCGTCGCGAAGGAATACTCCCCTCCTACAGCGCCATTGTTCACCATTCCCCGCCGGTTGCGCATCTCCCCCTGTCCGGGCGACTCTGGTCACCACCGCTGACCATCCTAGGAACCTAGGTGCTATCCCGGGGCCAGACCGGGTCGGCCAGGGACCAACCGGCCGCGAGGATCGCGTCGCAGGCCAGGATCGCGGCGCGCAGCCGGTCCCGGAGCGGACCGGTGAGTTCGATCACGGGTACCCCGGACTCGGCCAGGACGGCACGAAACCGCTCGGTCATCCAGCCCCGCAGGTGTGCCCCGTCCCGCAGTCCGTCGTCGGCGAACGGCACCCCTCGGTGGTCGGTCAGCAGATAGAGATCGGGTCGGCGGGCGGCGGCCCGGACCCGGGGCGAGGTAGAACCGAGATACCGCTCCTCCCAGACGGCGGTGGCCCGGGCGTCGGTGTCGCAGAAGAGCAGCGGCCCACTCCGCCGGGCGGCGGCGTCCTCGGCCGCCTGCTGCTCCCGGACCACCGTCTCGAAGTCCGCCCGGTCCCACTCGACGTCGAAGATCGTCGCAGCCGGGTCGGTACGCCGCAGCCGGCCGAGCTTCGCCTCGGTGAGTTCCCGGCCGTACTCGGGCACCCAGCGGGTGCGGTAGTGCCGGGCCAGCGCCTCGGCCACCGTGGTGGTACCGGTCGACTCGGCGCCCACCACCACGATCCGACGGACGAACCAGGCCCGGACCGGTGGGCTGAGCATCGCCCAGTGCCGCACCGGATCGGCCCGGACCGCCGTGCCGGAGACCGGAAGGGCGGTCCGGGCCGGATCGACGGGTACGTCCACCGCGTCGAACCGGCGGGCCAGCTCCGCTCCGTACGCCTCGGAGGAGAAGACGGCGTCGACCCGGTCCGGTCCGACCGCCGCCCGGAAGACCGCACAGTGCGCCTCCCAGGCCGCCGGATCGGCGTAGTCGACCGGATGGTCGTCGTACCGGCCGACGAACCGGACGTGCCGGTCGGCGGCGTGCACCTCGCGCAACCACTCCAGCCGCAGCTCCAGCGGGATCGACTCCCGCCGGGACGGCGCCACCACCACCGTGACGGCGGCGCACCGGCGGGCCGCCTCGGCGATCAGCGCGTGGTGCCCGGCGTGCGGCGGATAGAACTTCCCCACCACCAGCCCGTGCCCGAACTCCGGCCGGCCGGCTGCCGCCACCACCGGGTGGGCCGCCTCCGCACCCCGGCCGGGCCGCCCGGCGGGAAAGCTTCCGGTGTTCCGTGCGGTCGGCGGAGCCGCCCGGCCGGGCCGTGGTGCGGCGGCGGGGCCGCCCGGGTCGCGCACGCTCACGGGGTGGCCGGCGCCGGCCCGGGCGCCATCGGCCGGGCGGCGGCCGAGAGCCGGCGCAGGTCGGCCCGCCAGTTCCGCAACCCGAGTACGCAGAGCCCGAGGAAGACCACGTACAGCGCGGCGGTCAGGTAGAGGCCCTTGTAGGCGTAGAGCGGGATGTAGACGAGATCGGCGGTGATCCAGATCCACCAGCTCTCCACCCGCTTGCGGCACTGGCCGTACGTCGCCATCAGGGAGAGCGCGGTGGTGACCGCGTCCGGCAGCGGCACGGTCGAGTCGGTCGCCCGGTCCAGCAGCAGCCAGAGCAGCAGCGTCAGCACCGCACCGGCGCCGACCAGCACCGTCCACTCCCGACGGCCGGTCCGGCTGACCACCAGCCGGCTCCGCTGCGCACCGCCGAAGAGCCAGGCCCACCAGCCGTAGAGGCCGAGTGCGACGTAGACGATCTGGAGCCCGGCGTCGGCGTACAGGCCGGCGGTCCAGAAGAGCAGCATCAGCAGCAGCACGTTGGCGATACCGACCGGCCAGTTCCACATCTTCTGCCGGGCCAGCAACCAGACGTTGAGTACGCCGGTCGCGAAGCCGAGCAGTTCGGCCCGGCTGGTCGGCGTATCCGCCACGGTGAATGCCGTACCGGTCAGCCAGTCGAGCATGGCGCACCTCCCGCAAGATCCTTCGGAGTTCCTACCGTAGGTACCGGCGGGCGGGACGGGTATACCCCGATCGACCAGCCCGGGCGCTGCGTGCCATGCTGCGAATCATGGTGCTGGAGATTGCCCTGATCGACGTGCTGGCCGGTCAGGAGGAGGCGTTCGCCGAGGCGTACGCCAAGGGTCACCCGACGCTGGCCGGTACCCCCGGCTGCCGGTCCGTCCGGATGACCCGGGGGATCGAGTCGCCGTCCCGGTTCGTGCTGCTGGTCGAGTGGGAGTCGGTCGAGGCCCACCTGGAGAACTTCCGGGCCACCGAGCGGTTCGACACCTGGCGCTCGCTGATCGGCCCGTACTTCGCCGCCCCGCCGGTGGTCGAGCACTTCACCGACGTACCCGCGCAGGGCTGACCCGCCGCGCGCGCAAACTGTCGTACGCCGTCGTTAGCGTCCCCGGGAGACAACGCGGCTCCGTCGACCGACCCGAACACCGGCGCCGCTGGACCCGGCGGGTTCGGGGCCGCCGGGTCCGGCGGATCCACGCTCGCCGGCCGCGCTAACCCGTCGAGCGAGCCGGTCACCCCGACTGTTCCGGCCCCGGCCAGTCGCCGGGCTTGCCCCAGTCCCCCGGTTCGAGGACGAACTGCCCGTACGGCACCGTCCACACCACCTCGTGACCGAGCCGGTGACCGCTGTGCCCCTCCTCGCCGTACGCGGTGCCGTGGTCGGAGCAGAGCAGCACCAGGCAGGGCCGGTCCCGGGAGGTCGCGAGGGCGAAGAGCCGTCCGATGTGCCGGTCGACGTACTCCAGCGCGGCGGCGTGGCTCTCCCGGGAGTCCCGGTCGGCGCCGGGCAGATAGTGCCGGTTCGGCTGGTGGATCGCCGCGACGTTGACGAAGAGGAAGAGCGGCCGCTCCTCCGGCACGGTCGGCAGCACGGTGGCGATCCGGTCGAGCTGCGCCTCGAAGCACCGGGGCGCGGACACGCCGAACTCGGGCTCCCAGTGCGCCTCGGCGAAGAGGGCCGGCAGCACGCCGCCGAGCGGGGACCGGCCGTTGAAGAAGCCGACGCCGCCCACGCAGACGGTGTGGTAACCCGCCCCGGCCAGGGCCCGCACCACGTCCGGGGCGTCGAAGGTCCAGGTCTGCTCACCGGTGCTCTCGCTGCCCGGGGCGGCCGCCGCGAAGAGCCGGGTGTGCGGGCCGGGTGTGGTCGGCGTGGGCAGGAAGCCGGCGAAGAACGCCTGGTGCGCCGCGTAGGTGAAGCTGGCCGGACTGTGCCGTCGCTCCCAGACCCCGCCCGGCAGCGCACGCACCAGATTCGGCGTACGCCCGGCCGAGGCAAGCTCCTCGGCCACGTCGTACCGGAGTGTGTCCAGGGTGACGAACAACAGGTCGTGGCTGCCGATCAGCTCCTTCATGCTGCCCTCCCCACCTCTCTGTCACGTCCCGGATTCCCATGCTGCCCGGTGCCGCCGTCGCCCGCGCGCCCGGAACCCCTGCCACCCGCCCAGCGGCGCCCTGGCAGTCATCCGTCGATCATGCCAGTCACCCGTCGACCGCCACGTACCGGTCGCCGTCCCCGCCGGGGAGCGCCAGCGCACCGAGGCCGCCCTCCGGCCCGGTCCGCGCGACCGTCCACAGTGGGGTCTGTCGACCACCGCCAGGCCGGCGAATGCGCTGCCGTGCGCATCGATCGTCATCGTGTGGCGGCTCCGGTAGGGCTCGGGGGCGGCAGAACCCTAGCAAGGCGGCCGGACATCCGACCGCCCGACGCCGAACCCTGGGGGGCGTCGGCCGTTCCACCGGCGATTCCCGCTGGCCCGGACGAGGCGGATCGGGTTGACTCTGCGGCATGGCGGAACGGGTCGCACTGGTAACCGGAGTCAGTCGCCGGGCGGGGATCGCCGCCGCGGTCGCCCGGCGGTTCGCCGCCGCCGGCTACCGGCTACAGCTGACCGGCCTACCCGGGTACGACGAGGCACAGCCGTACGGCGGCGACCCCGAGGGCATCCCCGGACTGCTCGCCGAACTGGAGCGGCTGACCGGCGACCCCGACCTGACCCGGTACCGGGCCGCCGACCTGACCTCGCCGACCGCCCCGGCCGAACTGGTCGAGGCGGCGGTACTCGCCCACGGCCGGCTCGACGTGCTGGTCGCGGCGCACGCCTATTCGACGCCCACCCCGCTCGGCAGGCTCGACGCGGACGAGATCGACCGGCACCTCGTGGTCAACGTGCGGGCGAACCTGCTCCTCGCCGAGGCGTTCGCGGCGGCGTTCGACGCCGGCTCCGGGGGCCGGCTGGTGCTCTTCTCCAGCGGCCAACGGCTCGGCCCGATGCCGGACGAGCTGGCGTACGCGGCCAGCAAGGCCGGGGTGGAGAACCTGGCCCGGCAGTTGAGCCCGCTGCTCATGCCCCGCGGCATCACGGTGAACTGCGTCAACCCGGGGCCGACCGACACCGGTTGGGCCTCGCCGGAGGAGATGGCGGCCGGCGGTCACCTCTTCCCCGGCGGCCAGTGGGGGCAGCCGGACGACGCCGCCCGGCTCGTCGAGTGGCTCTGCTCGCCGGACGGCCGCTGGATCACCGGCCAGGTGATCGACTCCGAGGGCGGCTTCAACCGGTACGCCTGACGGTGCCGACCGCCGCCGGCCACGCGGCCGGTGGTCAGTTGACCCCGGCCGCGTCCATCCCGCGCAGCTCCTTCTTCAGCTCGGCCACCTCGTCGCGAATCCGGGCGGCGAGCTCGAACTGCAACTCCCGGGCGGCGGCCAGCATCTGGTCGTTGAGTTCCTGGATGAGCTGGGCCAGCTCGGCCCGGGCCATCCCCTCCCGGGCCGGTGCGGCACCGACCCGGCCCCGGCTGCGGGTCTCCGGCGTCGGCGCCTTGCCCCGGGACATCTGCCGCACCGCGCCGCCGACCCGGGTGGTCGCCCCCTCGGTGTCCTCGGCCTCCCGGTAGATGTCGTCCAGGATGTCGTGGATCTTCTTGCGCAGCGGTTCCGGGCTGATCCCGTTCGCCTCGTTGTGCGCGACCTGCTTGGCCCGGCGCCGGTTCGTCTCCTCGATCGCCTCGGCCATCGACGGGGTCATCTTGTCCGCGTACATGTGCACCTGGCCGGAGACGTTTCGGGCGGCCCGGCCGATGGTCTGGATCAGCGACCGGCCGCTGCGCAGGAAGCCCTCCTTGTCGGCGTCGAGGATCGCCACCAGCGACACCTCGGGCAGGTCCAGCCCCTCCCGGAGCAGGTTGATCCCGACCAGTACGTCGTAGTCGCCCTTGCGCAGCTCGCGCAGCAGCTCCACCCGGCGCAGCGTGTCGACCTCCGAGTGCAGGTAGCGGACCCGGATGCCGTGCTCCAGCAGATAGTCGGAGAGATCCTCCGCCATCTTCTTGGTCAACGTGGTGACCAGGACCCGCTCGTCCCGCTCGGTGCGCAGCTTGATCTCGTGCATCAGGTCGTCGATCTGCCCCTTGGTGGGCTTCACCACCACCTCGGGGTCGACCAGGCCGGTCGGCCGGATCACCTGCTCGACCACCTCGCCCTGGGCCTGCTCCAGCTCCCACGGGCCGGGGGTGGCGGAGAGGAAGACCATCTGGCCGACCCGGTCCAGGAACTCGTCGAAGCGCAGCGGCCGGTTGTCGGCGGCGCTGGGCAGCCGGAAACCGTGGTCGATCAGCATCCGCTTCCGGGAGGCGTCGCCCTCGTACATGCCACCGATCTGCGGGATGGTGACGTGCGACTCGTCGACCACGGTCAGGAAGTCGTCGGGGAAGTAGTCGAGCAGACAGTGCGGTGCGCTCCCCGGCGACCGGCCGTCGATGTGCATCGAGTAGTTCTCGATGCCGGAGCAGAAGCCGACCTGGCGCATCATCTCCACGTCGTAGGTGGTGCGCATCCGCAGCCGCTGCGCCTCCAGCAGCTTGCCCTGCCGCTCCAGCTCGGCCAGCCGCTCGGCCAACTCGGCCTCGATGCCGGCGAGCGCCCGCTCCATCCGCTCCGGGCCGGCGGTGTAGTGGGTGGCCGGGAAGATCAGCAGATGGTCGACCTCCCGGACCACCTCGCCGGTCAGCGGGTGCAGGTAGTAGAGCTTCTCCACCTCGTCGCCGAAGAACTCGATCCGGAGCGCCAGCTCCTCGTACGCCGGGATGATCTCCAGCGTGTCGCCCCGGACCCGGAAGGTGCCCCGGTTGAAGGCCATGTCGTTGCGGGTGTACTGCACGTCGACCAGCCGGCGGAGCAGCTTGTCCCGCTCGACCTCCTGGCCGACCCGGATCCGCACCGACCGGTCCAGGTATTCCTGCGGGGTGCCCAGACCGTAGATCGCCGAGACGGTGGCGACCACCACCACGTCCCGGCGGGTCAGCAGGGACATCGTGGTCGCGTGCCGAAGCCGCTCGACCTCCTCGTTGATCGAGGAGTCCTTCTCGATGTAGGTGTCGGTCTGCGGAATGTACGCCTCGGGCTGGTAGTAGTCGTAGTAGGAGACGAAGTATTCGACGGCGTTGTTCGGCAGCAGCTCGCTGAACTCCTTGGCGAGCTGGGCGCAGAGGGTCTTGTTCGGCGCCAGCACCAGGGTGGGGCGCTGCAACCGCTCGATCAGCCACGCCGCGGTCGCGCTCTTGCCGGTGCCGGTGGCGCCGAGCAGCACACTGTGCCGGTCGCCGCGACGGACCCTGCGCTCCAGGTCGTCGATGGCGGTCGGCTGGTCACCCGAGGGCTGGAACTCGGAGATCACCTGGAAGCGGCCGTCGAGCCGCGGAATGTCGAGCGCCATGACCTCAACCGTACGCCGACGGTGTGACAAGCCGCCGGGCCACGGTGGGTACACGATCGGCTTCGATATCGTCATTGTGTGTGTAAGATCACCGCGCTACCGTTCTAGGGTAGGCCGCTCGCGGCGGCCGACCGGGTCTGCGACAACAGCCGCCACACCGGCTGCGTCGCATCCGGCGCAGGAGTTGCAGCCCCGGCTCAGGCCGGCGAGCGCACCGATGCGGTCGCGCAGAGCGCAGACCGGCCGCCGCGAGCGCCCTTTACGTCCCTCCCCGGCCGCTGTCCGCCGCACTGCGTTGTTCTGCGGCGCCTCGCCCCTGCGGGCCCCTTCACCGCTGCGGGCCCCTTCGCCTCTGCGGACCCTTCACCGCTGCGGACCCCTTCACCGCTGCGGACCCCTTCACCGCTGCGGACCCCTTCACCGCTGCGGGCTCCTTCGCCTCTGCGGCACCTCGCCCGGGTCGGCACCTTGCCCAGGTCGGCGCGTCGCCCGGGTCGCGGCCGTCCGCCGGCTCCGGCGCCGTTCACGATTCCTCCTCGGGCGGCCCCGGTTGCCAGCCGACGGCCGCCGCCCACTCCTCGGCGTACCGGTGCTCCCGGTCGAACCACGGCTCCTTCGCCTCGGCGTAGGCGTCGAGGTCCGGGCCGGCCGCCGCCAGCCGCCGTTTCACCGCCAGATAGTCGGCCCGGCGCTCGGCATCGGCCCGCAGGTGGTCGCGCATCAACAGGGCGAACCGCCAGCCCGGCGAGCCGATCTCCCGGACGTGCAGGTTGACCGGCCGGCCCGGGTCCGCGCCGCCGTGCAGCCGCTTCTCCCACCGGGAGGTGTCGCCGGGGTGGCGCGGGTTGTCCCACCACTGGCCGGGACAGCGTGGGAAGCCGGCCTCGGCGAGCCGGTCGGCCAGCGCGTCCGCCTCGGCCAGCGAGGTCACCCCGAGCTGGAGGTCGACGACGTCCTTGGCGGCCAGCCCGGGCACGGAGGTCGAGCCGATGTGGTCGACGCGTACCTCGGCCGGGGCGACGGCGTGCCGGATCCGGGCGGCCAGCCGCCGGTACTGGGCCGGCCAGCCCGGGTCCGGCTCGACCAGTCGCGCCTCGGTCGCCCGTACCGGCCGGTGCTGCCTGACGTTCTGCTCGTACGGCGTCAGCCGGTCCCGCCACAGCGCGTCCAGCGCGGCGTGCAGCTCGGTCAGCTCACCGTCGTTGTCCAGCAGTACGTCGGCGGCAGCGGCCCGCCGCTCGTCCCCGGCCTGGGCGCGGATCCGCTGCGCCGCCTGCTCGACGGTCATGCCACGGTCCCGGACCAGCCGCTGCACCCGGGTCGCCTCGGCGGCCCGCACCACCAGCACCAGGTGGTACGTCGGGGCGAGCCCCACCTCGACCAGCAGCGGTACGTCGTTGACCACGATCGCGTCCGGAGCCGCCCCGTGCACGAGTTCGGCGCTGCGTCGGCGTACCCGGGGATGGATGATCGCCTCCAGCCTGGCCCGCGCCGACGGGTCGGCGAAGACGATCTCGCCGAGCGCGGCCCGGTCCAGGGTGCCGTCCTCGGCACGGACCCGGGCGCCGAACGCGGCCACCACCTCCCGCAGCCCGTCGGTACCGGGTTCGACCACCTCCCGGGCGATCCGGTCGGAGTCGACCACCACCGCCCCGAGGCGGGCCAGCCGGGCCGCGACGACGCTCTTGCCCGACCCGATTCCACCGGTGAGTCCGACCTTCAGCACCGGTCCAGTCAACCCGATCGGCGCCCACCAGCCAAGATCTTCGGGGTTCCGCGACCCGTCCGTGCCGCCGGAGCCGGTGGCGACACAGGGCCCCGCGCCGGCCCGGACCCGCCGGGCGCGCCCGCTGCCGCAGTGCCGGCCGGAGAGGCCGGGGAGAAGGGCGAAGAAGTAGCAGGGGCAAAGGGGAAGGCCCGCTTCCCGGACCGGTCGAGCCGGTCCTGGAAGCGGGCCTCCGCCGCGTGTTACCCCGCGTCGGCTACTTGCCGCCGGCGAGCTTCTCCCGCAGTGCGGCGAGCGCCTCGTCGGTGGCCAGCGTGCCGGCCGGCTCCTCCGCCTGGCGGGCCGGAGTGGTGCTGCTGGACGAGGTGGCGCCGCCGCCACCGCCGCCACCGCCGGTGCCACCGGTCGCGGCGGCCGGGTTGGCCGCGGCCTCGGCGTCGGCCGCCCGGGAGTTCTGCACCTGCTTGGTGTGCGCCTCCCAGCGGTTGCGAGCCTCGGCGTACTGCTGCTCCCAGGCCTCCCGCTGCTTGTCGAAGCCCTCGAGCCACTCCCCGGTCTCCGGGTCGAAGCCCTCCGGGTAGATGTAGTTGCCCTCGTTGTCGTAGGTCGCGGTCATGCCGTAGAGGGTCGGGTCGAAGTGCTCCTCGCCCTCGACGAAGCCCTCGTTGGCCTGCTTGAGCGAGAGCGAGATCCGCCGCCGCTCCAGGTCGATGTCGATGACCTTGACCATGACGTCCGAGCCGACCTGGACGACCTGCTCCGGGATCTCCACGTGGCGCTCGGCCAGCTCGGAGATGTGCACCAGGCCCTCGATGCCGTCGTCGACCCGGACGAACGCACCGAACGGCACCAGCTTGGTGACCTTACCCGGCACGATCTGCTGGATCGCGTGGGTACGGGCGAACTGGCGCCACGGGTCCTCCTGGGTCGCCTTCAGCGACAGCGAGACCCGCTCGCGGTCGAGGTCGACGTCCAGCACCTCGACCTCGACCTCCTGGCCGACCTCGACAACCTCGGACGGGTGGTCGATGTGCTTCCAGGAGAGTTCGGAGACGTGCACCAGGCCGTCCACGCCGCCAAGGTCGACGAAGGCGCCGAAGTTGACGATCGAGGAGACGACGCCCTTGCGGACCTGGCCCTTCTGGAGCTTGTTGAGGAACTCGGTGCGCACCTCGGACTGGGTCTGCTCGAGCCAGGCCCGGCGGGACAGCACCACGTTGTTGCGGTTCTTGTCCAGCTCGATGATCTTGGCTTCGAGCTCCCGGCCGACGTACGGCTGGAGGTCCCGCACCCGACGCATCTCGACCAGGGACGCGGGCAGGAAGCCGCGCAGCCCGATGTCGAGGATGAGGCCGCCCTTGACCACCTCGATGACGGAGCCGCGGACGACGCCGTCCTCGTCCTTGATCTTCTCGATGGTGCCCCAGGCGCGCTCGTACTGGGCCCGCTTCTTCGAGAGGATCAGCCGCCCCTCCTTGTCCTCCTTCTGGAGGACGAGGGCCTCGATGTGATCACCGACCGACACCACCTCGGCGGGGTCGACGTCGTGCTTGATCGACAACTCGCGCGAGGGGATGACGCCCTCGGTCTTGTAGCCGATGTCGAGCAGGACCTCGTCCCGATCGACCTTGACGACGGTGCCTTCGACAATGTCGCCGTCGTTGAAGTACTTGATGGTCTCGTCGATCGCGGCGAGGAAAGCTTCCTCGGAACCGAGGTCGTCGACGGTGACCTTGGTGGCGCTCGAGGGGGCCTCGATGCTGCTCGTCATGTGGGCGGTTGCTCCGGTCGGATGGATGTCACAGCAGGTTTGTGTCGCGGTGACCCTTTACGCTCCGCGGATCCGTCGTCAGGTGCACCGGGCGATCGCTGCCTCCGACCGCTGGGATTATCCGACGACCGCGGACCTGCTCCCTGCCGAGGCACACGATCCGCGAGCGCATCGAACAGCTTACCGTGCGCATTACCACAGCATGCAAGCCCTCCCCGCACGTGATGAGATCCGCTGTCCACTGCTCGGGAAGAGGTCGCCGGGGGCCGTGACCGCACCCTACCCCGCACCGGTACCGGCAAACGGCGACCGACCGCGCGGCGCGCGGGTTGGCCCGGCGTGGCCGCCGGCCCGACGGGTGCCCGCGCCCGTCCGGGGCACTAGCGTTGCGGGGTGCCCGAGAACACCCTGGCCGAGCTGCCCGAGGACGACCTGCCCGGAGTGCTCCGCCGCCCGGTCAGCGACGGCGAGAGCCGGTGGGCCAACCGCCGCTGGTGGGACGCGGACGCCGACGACTACCAGGCCGAACACGGCGCGTTCCTGGGCCAGGTGGACTTCGTCTGGTGCCCGGAGGGGCTGCGCGAGGCCGACGCCCGGCTGCTCGGCGAGCTGACCGGCCGGCGGGTGCTCGAACTCGGCTGTGGCGCGGCCTCGGCGGCCCGCTGGCTCGCCGCCGAGGGTGCCCGGCCGGTCGGGCTCGACCTCTCCGCCGGCATGCTGCGGCACGCCGCGCTCGGGGCCGCCACCTCGGGGGTACGCGTGCCGCTGGTCCAGGCCGACGCCCTGGCACTGCCGTTCCGGGCGGCCAGCTTCGACATCGTCTGTACGGCGTTCGGCGCGATCCCGTTCGTGGCCGACTCGGCGGCGGCGCTCCGCGAGGTGTACCGGGTGCTCCGCCCGGGCGGCCGGTGGGTGTTCTCGGTCACCCACCCGATGCGGTGGATCTTCCTCGACGACCCGGGCGAGGGTGGACTGGTCGCCACGCACTCCTACTTCGACCGCCGGCCGTACGTCGAGCAGGACGCCGACGGCACGCCTACCTACGTCGAGCAGCACCGCACCCTCGGCGACCGGGTACGCGAGATCGTCGACGCCGGCTTCGTCCTGCGGGACGTGGTGGAGCCGGAGTGGCCGGCCGGCCACGAGCAGGTCTGGGGGCAGTGGAGCCCACTGCGCGGCCGGCTCTTCCCCGGCACCGCCATCTTCGTCTGCGACAAACCCGTCGGCACGGCCGCCTGACGTCGGGCCGGCTCCGTATGCTGGGCCGATGAGCGCTGAGCCGGTCGCCGAGATGCCCGGCCCCTGGCAGCCGGACCCGGTCCGGCAGCGCCAGGCCGGCTACCGGCTGGAAGACCTGCTGCACCTGCCGCCGGACGCCCCCCGGGTCGAACTCGTCGACGGAGTCATCCGCATGGTCCCCTCCCCCACCCTGGGCCATCAGAACATCTCCTACCTGCTGCGCCGGTGGCTGGGCCAGCATGCACCCGAGCACCTGCGGGTGACCCAGGCGGTCGGGGTCGCGTTGAGTCCGGACTTCACCCGGGAACCGGACGTCCTGGTCCACCGGGCCGAGGTCACGGCGGACCGGCACTTCCTGCTGCCGCACGAGGTGCTGCTCGCCGTCGAGATCGTCTCCCCCGGCACCCGCCGAACCGACCGGTTCAGCAAGCCGGCCGAGTACGCCGCCGCCGGCATCGCCACCTACTGGCGGGTGGAGCAGGACCCGGTCCGGGTGTACGCCTACCGGCTGGCCGACCGGCCCGGACGCAGCGGCAACCGGGAGTACGAACTGCTCGCCGAGGCCGACGAGGTGCTGGAACTGACCCAGCCGTTCCCGATCAAGCTGCCGATCGGCGACATCACCCCGTAAGTCCCATTCCCGTTCCCGGAAGCGCCCCGGTTACCGCTCCGAGCCGCCGGGTAGACCCCGGTATGCCAGAGCGAAGGAAGCTGCACAAGGGCGACCGGGTGAGTTGGCGCAGCCACGGCTCCAGTGCGCACGGCACCGTCCAGGAGGAGATCACCGAACGGACGTACGCCGGGAAGCGCACCGTCGCCGCGTCGAAGGAGAACCCGCAGTACCGGGTTCGCACCGACGAGGGACGGGACGCGGTGCACAAGCCGGAGGCGTTGTTCGATGAGTAGCCGGGACGAGGACGGCCGGGACACCGTCCGGGAGTTCCGGGACGCGGTGAACATGAACCCGGGCGAGCTGGGCAAGTGGCTGGCCACCGACGACTCAAAGGCGGTGGGTTGGCGCAGGCGCGGCAGCGGCGGCGGCGAGTCGGTCGGGCACGAGTCCGGCCGGCGCATCATCGACCTGCTGCGCAAGCGGGCCAACCAGTTCACCGACCGCGACTTCGCGCACATGCGCAAGGTCGTCGGCTACGTACGGCGGCACATGGCGCAGCGCCCGGCCGGGGACGTCCGGAACACGAAGTGGCGGTACTCCCTGATGAACTGGGGCCACGATCCGCTGAAGGCGCCGCTGCCGGCGGTGGGCGGACCGTCCCGGAAGGCGCTGCAACGGCACCGGGAGACGGAGCGCACCTCGGACCGGAACCGGCGCCGCTGACGCCGGCCGGCCGAGGCGGTCAGTGGTCGGCGCTGTTCCAGTCCGAACCGACGCCGACCGAGACCTCCAGCGGTACGGCCAGCGGATAGGCGCCGCCCATCTCGCGCCGGACCAGCGCCTCAAGGTCGGCCCGCTCGCCGGGTGCCACCTCGAAGACGAGTTCGTCGTGCACCTGGAGCAGCATCCGGGAGCGCAGTCCGGAATCGCGCAGCGCGGTGTCGACGTGCAGCATCGCCACCTTGATGATGTCGGCCGCCGAACCCTGGATCGGGGCGTTGAGCGCCATCCGCTCGGCCATGTCCCGGCGCTGCCGGTTGTCGCTGACCAGGTCGGGCAGGTAGCGCCGACGGCCGAGGATGGTCTCGGTGTAGCCGTCCTTGACCGCCTTCTTCACCACCGTCTGGAGGTAGTCCCGGACCCCGCCGAAGCGGCTGAAGTATTCCTCCATCAGCGCGCGGGCCTCGTCGGCGGCGATCCCGAGCTGCTGGCCGAGGCCGAACGCGCTCAGCCCGTACGCCAGTCCGTAGTTCATTGCCTTGATCTTGCGCCGCTGGTCCGGCGTCACCTCGGCCACCGACACCCCGAAGACCGAGGAGGCGGTCGCGGCGTGGAAGTCGGCGCCGGAGTTGAACGCCTCGATCAGCGCGGCGTCGCAGGAGAGGTGCGCCATGATCCGCATTTCGATCTGGCTGTAGTCGGCGGTGAGCAGGCAGTCGTAGCCCGGCCCGACCACGAAGGCCCGGCGGATCCGCCGGCCCTCCTCGGTGCGGATCGGGATGTTCTGCAGGTTGGGGTCGGTGGAGGAGAGCCGGCCGGTCGCCGCCACCGTCTGGTGGAAGGTGGTGTGGATCCGGCCGTCGTCGGAGACCGACTTGAGCAGGCCGTCGACGGTGGACTTGAGCCGGGCCACGTCGCGGTGCCGGAGCAGGTGCTCCAGCAGCGGGTGCGGCTGCTGCGCGTAGAGCCACTGAAGGGCGTCGGCGTCGGTGGTGTAACCGGTCTTGATCTTCTTGGTCTTGGGCAGGCCGAGCTCGGTGAAGAGGATCTCCTGCAACTGCTTGGGCGAGCCGAGGTTGAACTCCCGCCCGATCACCCCGTACGCCGCCTGGGCCACCGCCTTGACCTCACCGGCGAAGTGCGCCTCCAGCTCCGAGAGGTAGTCGGTGTCGGCGGCGATGCCGGTCCGCTCCATCGCGGCGAGCACCTCGATCAGCGGCTGCTCCACCTCGTCGAGGAGGCGGGCGGACTGCTCGCCGTCCCGGGACAGTTCGGCGCCGATCGCGTCGGCCAGATCCAGGGTGGCCCGGGCCCGGAGCATCAGGTTCTGCTCGACCTCGCCGTCGTTGCCGAGGCCGTCGAAGGCGAGCTGGCCGGTCTCCGGCGCGTCGACCTTCAGCTCCCGGTGCAGGTAGCGCAGGGCGAGGTCGGTCAGGTCGTAGGAGCGCTGGTCGGGGCGGGCCAGATAGGCGGCGAGCGCGGTGTCCCGGGCCACCCCGCGCAGCGTCCAGCCGTGCGCGGCGAAGGCGAGCCGCGCCGGCTTGCTGTCGTGCAGCACCTTGGGGCGTTCCGGGTCGGCGAGCCAGTCGGCCACCGCCGCCTCGTCGGCCGGGGCCAGGCCGGCCGGGTCGAACCAGCCGGCCACCCCGGTCGCGGTGGCCAGCGCGACGCCGGTCAGCGCGCCGGTGCCCCGGCCGAACGAGCCGGCGACGGCGACCCCGACCGGGGTGCCGGGCCGCACGTGCTCGGCGAGCCAGCCGGCCACCTCACCGGTCGGCAGGACCCTGCCGGAGAGGTCGAACCCGGACTCGGCCTCGGGCTCCACGGCGTCCAGGTATTGGTAGAGCCGGTCCCGCAGGATGCGGAACTCCAGGGTGTCGAAGACCTGGTGCACCGCCTCCCGGTCCCAGCCCTGCCAGCGGGTCTCCTCGGCGCGCAGCGGCAGCTCCAGGTCGGAGACCAGACAGTTGATCTCGTAGTTCCGGATCACGTCGGCGAGCCGTTCGCGCAGGTTGTCGCCGGCCTTGCCCTTGATCTCGTCGGCCCGGGCGACCACGCCCTCGACGCCGCCGTACTGGAGGATCCACTTCGCGGCCGTCTTCGGGCCCACCCCCGGCACGCCGGGGAGGTTGTCGCTGGTCTCGCCGACCAGCGCGGCGAGGTCGCGGTATTGCTCCGGGCCGACACCGTAGCGCTCGGTGACCGCCGCCCGGTCCATCCGGGCCAGGTCGGAGACGCCCTTGCGGGGGTAGAGCACGGTGGTCCGGTCGTCGATGAGTTGGAACGCGTCCCGGTCGCCGGTGCAGATCAGCACCTCCATGCCGGCGTCCCGGCCCTGGCAGGCGAGGGTGGCGAGCACGTCGTCGGCCTCGTAGCCCGGCTTCTCCACCGTCGGCACCCGTAGCGCGGCCAGCACCTCCTTGACCAGGCTGACCTGGCCGGCGAACTCGCCCGGCGTCTCGGAGCGGCCGGCCTTGTATTCGGCGTAGCGCTCGGTCCGGAACGACCGCCGGGAGACGTCGAAGGCCACCACGATGTGCGTGGGGCGCTCGTCGCGGAGCACGTTGATCAGCATCGAGGTGAAGCCGTAGACCGCGTTGGTCGGCTGCCCGGTCGTGGTGGAGAAGTTCTCCACCGGCAGGGCGAAGAACGCCCGGTATGCGAGCGAATGACCGTCGAGCAGCAGCAGGCGCGGCGTGGAGGCTGTCACGATAGGCGACTCTAGTCCGAACCCCCGACACCGCATCCACCGCCGGGCCGCCCGGCGGGCCTGCGGGTACCCCCGGCGGACGCCGCAGGCCCCGGTCCGGAGAACCGGACCGGGGCCTGTCGGGTACGGGATCAGGCGACCCCGAGATATGCCTCCTTGACCGACGGGTCGTGCAGGAGTTCCTGGCCGCTGCCCTCCTTGACGATCCGGCCGGTCTCCAGCACGTAACCCCGGTGTGCCCGGGAGAGCGCCTGCTGGGCGTTCTGCTCCACCAGCAGGACCGTGGTGCCCTGCTGGTTGATCTCCGTGATGATCTCGAAGATCTGCTGGATCACCATCGGGGCCAGACCCATGGACGGCTCGTCCAGCAGCAGCAGCTTGGGCCGGCTCATCAGCGCCCGCCCCACCGCCAGCATCTGCTGCTCACCGCCGGAGAGCGTGCCGCCGGCCTGCTTGCGCCGTTCGGCCAGCCGGGGAAAGAGCCCGAAGACCCGCTCCAGGTCGGCGGCGATCCCCGCGCTGTCCCGCCGGGTGTACGCCCCCATGTCGAGGTTCTCCAGCACCGTCATGCCGGGGAAGATGCCCCGGCCCTCCGGCGACTGGCAGATGCCCCGACCCACCCGCAGGTCGGCACGGAGGTTGGTGATGTCCTCACCGGCGAACCGGATCCGGCCCCGGGCCACCGGCCGCAGCCCGGAGATGGCCCGCATCGTGGTGGTCTTGCCGGCGCCGTTGGCGCCGATCAGGGCCACGATCTCGCCCTCGTCCACGTGCAGACTGATGCCGTGCAGGGCCTCGATCCGGCCGTACAGCAGGGTCAGGTCCTCGATCTCAAGCAGCATCTGCCGGCACCCCCAGGTAGGCCGCGATCACCTTCGGGTTCTCCCGCACCTCGGCGGGAAGCCCCTCGGCGATCTTCTTGCCGAACTCCAGCACCACGATCCGGTCGGTGACACCCATCACCAGCCGCATGTCGTGCTCGATGAGCAGCACGGTGTAGCCGAGGTCGCGGATGCGCCGGATGAGCTGGAGCAGCTCCTCCTTCTCCGCCGGGTTGAAGCCGGCGGCCGGCTCGTCCAGGCAGAGCAGCTTCGGCTCGGTGGCCAGCGCCCGGGCGATCTCCAACCGCCGCTGGTAGCCGTACGGCAGGTTGCGGGCCAGTTCGTTGGCCCGGTCCCCGATGCCGACGAACCGGAGCAGTGCCAGCGCCTTACGCTCACCGGCCCGCTCCTCCAGGGTGTGCCGGGAGATGCCGAAGATCTTGGCACAGGTGAGCCGGACCTGCTGCCAGGCCCGGTAGAGCGGAACCTCGGAGTCCACCACCGGCAGCTCCTCCGGCTTCGGCCGGACCCGGTAGAGCCGGAACAACGCCCCCGGCACGCTGGTGAAGTGCTGTGAGTCGGTGCCCACCATCACGTTCTCCAGCGCGGTCATCTCCGGGAAGAGCCGGATGTTCTGGAACGTCCGCGCGATGCCCATCCGGTTGATCTGGTGCGGCTTGCGACCGCTGACCCGGGTGCCGTCGAACCGCACCTCGCCCTCAGTGGGGCGGTAGACCCCGGTCATGGCGTTGAAGCAGGTGGTCTTGCCGGCGCCGTTCGGTCCGATCAGCCCGATGATCTCACCCTTGTAGATCTGGAAGCTGACGTCGTCGAGCGCCACCACCCCGCCGAACCGGAGGGTGAGGTGGTCGACGTCGACCAGTACCTCCCGCTGGCGTGGGATCGCCCCGCCGATTTTGATCTCGTCCTTGATCTCGTCCTCGGACAACGCCTGGATCTCGTCCCTGATCTCGTCGTCAGGCATTCGCGGACACCTCCTTCGCCCGATCCTGCAACTCGCGGGCGCGGCGCCGGCTCGGTATCAGACCCTGCGGCCGGAGCAGCATGATCAGCACCAGGGCCACACCGAAGACCAGGTACCGGTACTCGGCGAAGTCCCGGAACCGCTCCGGCAGGTACGCCACCAGGAAGGCGCCGAGCGCCACCCCGGCCATGTTGCCCGCACCGCCGACGACCACCATCGCGACGAACAGGATGGAGAGCAGTGCGTTGAACTGGTTGGGTTCGATGAAGGCATTCCGGCTGGCGAAGAGGAAGCCGGACATCCCGCCCAGCGCGGCACCGATGGCGAAGGCCCAGAGCTTGAACTTGAAGCCGTACACCCCCATCACCGCGGCGGCGTCCTCGTCCTCCCGGATCGCCAGCCAGGCCCGGCCGACGCGGCTGCGCTCCAGTCCCCGCACCGCGAAGATCAGCACAATGCCGACGGTGAGGGCCAGCCAGTACCACGGCTTCATGTCGATCAGGCCGAAGATGTCGTTGTCCGGCGAGGGCACGCCCTGCGGTCCCGGGATCCCCGCGACGCCGGAGGGGCCGCCCGTCCAGGCGACGTTCCGGGCGACGATACGGATGATCTCGCCGAAGCCGAGAGTGACGATGGCCAGGTAGTCGCCGCGCAACCGCAGCGTCGGCCAGCCGAGGATCACCCCGGAGATCATCGTCAGGGCGATGGCCAGCGGGATGCAGATCGCCCAGGCCACCGACCAGTTCTCGGAGAGCCCGAACTGGCTCTGCAGCGCCTTCACCACCGGCGACTGCTTCGAGCCGAAGAGCGCCACGGAGTACGCGCCGATGGCGTAGAAGCCGACGTACCCCAGGTCGAGCAGGCCGGCGAGCCCGACCACCACGTTCAGGCCGATCGCGATCAACACGTAGATGGCGCAGGTGAAGAGCACCCCTGCCCAGTTGTTGCCGCCCGGGATCGAGTCGGTACGCAGCCAGATGAGCCCGGGAATGCCGAGTAGGGGGAGGTAGTAGAGGAAGGCGAGGAAGGCGAGGAAGGCCAACACCCGCTGCCACTTCGGCAGCGCGCGGAACCGCGCGCCGATCCCGCCGGTCACCCCGCTCACCCGACCGGTCAAGTTCCGGATGGTGTCGGTCATGCCCGTGCCCTCCCCAACGACTCTCCCAGCAGGCCGGTCGGCCGGAACAGCAGCACGACCACCAGCACGACGAACGCGGCCACGTCCTCCCAGTTCGACGAGGTGAGGGTCGCCGCGTAGACCTCGACGATGCCGAGCAGCAATCCACCGAGCAGGGCGCCCCGCAGGTTGCCGATACCGCCGAGCACAGCCGCGGTGAACGCCTTGAGCCCGAGCAGGAAACCGACGTTGAACCGGGTGTTGCCGTACCGGATGTTGTAGAGCAGCGCCGCGGCGCCGGCCAGCAGTCCGCCGAGGAGGAAGATCAGCAGGATCACGCGGTCCTTGTTCACGCCCATCAGCGCGGCGGTGTCCGGGTTCTGTGCGACCGCGCGCACGCCCCGACCGTACCGCGTCCGGTTGATGAACTGGTCCAGCGCGGCCATCATCAGCAACGCGGCGCCGATCGTGATCACCTGGGTGTTGGTGATCTGGGTGTTGCCGATCGTCAGCCAGACCTCCCGCTCGATCACGTTCGGCATGCCTTTGATCAGCCGGCCCTGCCAGACGCCGAACGCCTCGGAGATGGCCAGCGACAGCCCGATCGCGGTGATCAGGAAGATCAGCGGTGGAGCGTTCATCCGGCGGAGTCGTCGGTAGGCCACCAGTTCCACCGCGACGGCGGTGGCACCGGAGGCCAGCGCCCCGGCGAGCAGGCCCGCGACGAGCAGCAGCAACAACATGCCGATCGACGGGCCGTCGGTCGCACCGAGCATGCCCCACACGCCGAGGACCGCGAAGGTCCCCACCATGAAGACCTCGGAGTGAGCGAAGTTGATCAGCCGGAGTACGCCGTAGACCAGGGTGTAACCCAGTGCCACGAGCGCGTAGATCGAGCCCTTTGCCAAACCGTCGATGGTGTGCTGGCCGAGATGCCCGAAGAGTTCATCGAAGTTCACGAAGTCTCCCTTTTACACCGCGTGCGGCCGGGGGATCCCCCCGGCCGCACGTCGGTTGTCTGGCTCAGCTGAGCTTGATCTCCTGCTGGGCCACGAACTGCTTGGCCTTGACCTCGTACGCCCAGATGACCACGCGAGAGCGGTCGACGTCGCCGTTCGCGTCGAACTTCAGGTACTTCGAGACACCCTGCTTGTCGTAGCTGCGGACCCACTCGACCAGTTCCTCGCGGCTGGTCTTGCCGGCGGCGTAGCCCTCCAGCAGGATCTTCGCCCCGTCGTAGCCCTCGGCGCCGTAGGAGCCCGGCGCGATTCCGTACTCCTTCTGGAAGTCGGCGGCGAAGGTGCCGCCGGCCTTGTCGGCGGGCAGGCAGGGGCAGGTCACGATCGCGCCCTCGGCGGCACCCTCGCCGGCACCGTTCGGGAAGCCGGGGTCGTAGAGGCCGTCGAAGCCGAGGAACTTGGCGGTCACACCGGCGGCCCGGGCCTGCTTGAGCAGCGGGGCGGCCTCGTTGGTGTAGCCGGCGTAGGCGATGACGTCCGGCGCGGCAGACTTGATCTTCGAGATGGTCGCGTCGAAGTTCTGCTGTTCGGCCTGGACCTTGTCCTCCGCCACCACGATCGGACCGAGGCCGCTCTTCACCTCGGCGATGATGCCCGCGCCGTAGGTCTGGCTGTCGTCGATCGCGAAGACCTTCTGCGCCTTGAGTACGTCCTTGATGTAGGTGACCGCGGCGCCGCCCTGGGTCTTGTCGTTGCCGACGACCCGGAAGAAGTTCTTGTTGCCGAGGGTGGTCAGCTCGGCGGCCGTCGCCGACGGGCTCACCATGACCAGGCCGGCGGCCTGGTAGGTGCCCATCGTCGCCTTGGTCTCAGCCGAGAAGTGGCCGCCGATCACCGAGGTGAAGCTGGTGTCCTGAGCGACCTGGCTCGCGACCGGGGTGGCCTGGTCGGCGTTGCCCTGGGTGTCGAACTCCTGCAGGGTGACCTGGCAGTTCGGGTTGGCGGCGTTGTGCTCCTTGACGGCCAGCTTCGCGCCGTTCAGCGACGGGGTCACCAGACCGGCGTTCGGACCGGTGAACGCGCCGAAGATGGCGATCTTGCCACCACACTCCTTGTCGCCCTCCGCGGTGCCGCCGCCGGAATCCTGGCAACCGGCTGCGGCGAGCATCGCCACCACCGCCAGTGCGGCGGTGCCGACGGCCCGTACATTCTTTCGCCTCACGGCTTATGACCTCCTCCAGATGCAGGGCGCGGCATCGGTGACGGCAGAACCTCCGCGTTGCCGTCCCGAACCTGAACCGCACACCTGCGCTACGGCTCGTGATGGCGCAGCGTAGCGGAGGCGTAATCCGTCCCGGAAGAGCTAATGGGCGGGCTTGCCAAACCGTTACGAACACGAGTGCAACAGGCCCCTCGTCCGTAACATTTGACTCATCCATAGGCTCCTATCGGCCGCTGGACAGCGCGTCTGTGATCCACAATCCGCCGCGCTCCCCGTCGTCGACGGCGAGCAGTACCCGCGCTTCGTCGGCGCGCACGACGACGTCCTGATAGACCCCGGCGGGCATCCGAACCGGAGCGGTGACCGTCTGCCAGGTTGACCCTGCGTCATCGGACGCCCACAGCTCGTGTTCACTTCCGTTGGAGGTTGCGGCCAGCAGCCGGTCTCCGGCCGTGGTGAGCGCGCGTACCCGGGGCACCCCGCCCTGACCGGCCGCCCCGAACCGCCCGACGGCGCTCCAGCCGGAGGACCCCGGTCCGGCGGACGGCCCACCCGCCGAGGCGGCGGCGCCGCGCCACGCGCCGAAGGCGCCGCCCCGCAACCCGACCGCCACCGGCGTGCCGCCGAGCAGGACGACCCGCTGGAGTTCCTCGTACTCGTCGGTGGCCGGCAGGTCGAGCCGTTGCCACCGCCGCCCGTCCGGCGAGGTCCAGGCGAGCGGGTCCCGATCCGTCCGGCCGGCCCGGACGATGCCACCGACCAGCAGCCAGCCGGGTGCGGTGGCGATCCCCTCGAAGGCCCACGTCTCGCCGACGCCGTCGTGGGCCAGGCCGGGCGCGGCCTCCAGGATCTCGAACCGGGCGGCGTCCGGCGACAGCCAGACGGCGGCCCCGCTCATCCGGTTGCCGGCGATCAGCCAGCCGTCCGGACCCGCGCCGATCCGGGCCACGTCCATCGCCTGCGGTCCGCCGTACAGCTCGAACGGCGCCGGCACCTCGACCAGTGACCCGTCCGCCACCTGCCGCCAGGTGCTGACCCGGGGGTTGGCGTGCGCGCCGCCGCGCTTCGCCCCGATCACCGCCGCACCGCCGTCGGCACAGGCTACCGAGTAGAGGACGCTGCGCTCGCCGTAGTACGACCGTGGGGTCAGCCGGAGCGAGGTCCAGGAGCGCCCGTCCGGGCTGGTCCAGGCGACGGGCCGGGTGTCGGCGTCCCGGACACCCTCCTCCGGGTTGGCGATCGCGCCGACCACGTACCACCGACCGGCACAGGTGGCGATGTCGCGGATCATCAACCGTCCCGACATACCGGATGGAACGGGCAGGGTCACCGGCTGCCACCGGGCCGTCAGGACGGGGTCCGGTTCCTCCCGGGGGGCGTCGCAGCCGGCCGCGACCAGCGCCAGGCAGAGCAGGACGGCGGCACCCGGACGGCGGAGCCGACCGGGCCGACGACGGGCGCGCGGGTGCCGGATCCACATGTGGCGAATCCTAGGTGCCGGTGCGCGCCGGATGCCATCCGTGGTCGCCGCCCGGTGTCGGCGTCAGCCCGCCTCGGCCGGCTCGGTGCCGGTGCCCTCGGCGAGGATCCGCTCGGCCACCTCACGCATCGTCATCCGGTGGTCCATCGCGGTGCGCTGGATCCACTTGAACGCCTGCGGCTCGGTCATCCCGTAGGTGGTCATCAGCGCGCCCTTGGCCCGCTCCACCGTCTTGCGGATCTCCAGGCGGTCGGTCAGGCCGGCCACCTCGGCCTCCAGGGCGGCGATCTCCGAGTAGCGCGACAGGGCGATCTCGATCGCCGGCACCAGGTCGCTCTTCTGGAACGGCTTGACCAGGTACGCCATCGCGCCGGCCGCCCGCGCCCGCTCCACCAGGTCCCGCTGGCTGAACGCGGTCAGGATGACCACCGGGGCGATCCGGCCACCGGCGATCCGTTCCGCCGCGGCCAGCCCGTCCATGATGGGCATCTTGATGTCGAGGATGACGAGGTCGGGCTTCAACTCCTCGGCGAGGCGCACCGCGGTCTCGCCGTCGCCCGCCTCCCCCACCACGTCGTAGCCCTCCTCGACCAGCATCTCGGCCAGGTCCAGCCGGATGAGCGCCTCGTCCTCGGCGATCAACACCCGCCTACGCTCGGTACCAGCCTGAATGTCGGCCACGAGCCCCTACCCCCAACTACACGTTTCCGACACCTGCCCAGCCGGGTGTCGCCGCCCTCAGCGTAGTGGGTAGTCTTATCGACGCCAGGCCCCTGTAGCCCAACGGCAGAGGCGCGATTCTCAAAAGATCGACAGTGTGGGTTCGAATCCCACCGGGGGCACGCGAAGCATCCCAAAACGGCCGACCGGAGCGCTCCAGCGACCGGTCCGGCGTCCGGCCGGTCGGCCGTCGACGCCGCCGTGACCGCCGGGCCAGGTGCGGCCCCGGGCCGACGCGGGTCGATCTTCATTCGGTACCGGTGTGCGCCGCCCGGATATGCAATTGCTTGACTTGATCAACGACATCGATGAAGGATTCCTTCAGAGCTGCCGTCGCGCCACCCCGCCCCGGCGATCGCTCCGGTCGCGGCCCGGCACCGGAAGGACAGAGATGACACTCAACCGTCGCTCGTTCCTCGGCAGGCTGGCCGCCGTGGGTGCCGCCTCGTCGATCGTGCCGACCCTCGCGCTGCCCGGCACCGCCCACGCCGCCACCTGGAAGAAGCGCCTGACCGGTGCCGACCTGGACACCAACAGCCGGTGGCGGGTGGCCGGCACCGACCTGGGCATCCCGTACGTGCTGGAGAACGGCTCCATCGGCTATCTCTTCGGCGACACCTTCGACACCCCGTGGCCGGAGGGCCCGCCGCTGCCCAACGACTGGCGCTCCCCCGTCATGCTGCGCTCCAACGTCCATCCGGGGGCGGCCGGCGGCGTCGTCTTCGACAGCGCGGCCCGGGTCGCCGGCAACGGCCGGGCCCCGGAACTGATGCGCAACGGTCACAACGGGATCGGCATCGACGGCCTCTGGGAGGTCACCGTCATCCCCAACGACGGGATCAGCTTTCCGGAGACCGGCCGGCAACTGATCTCCTACATGAGCATCGAGAACTGGAACGCTCCACACTGGCGGACCCGCTACGCCGGCCTCGCCTACTCCGACAACGGCAACGACTTCGTCCGTACGCCGCTGAAGTGGTGGAACAACGGCAGCAACACCGACCCGTTCCAGATGTGGACGATGCAGCGCGACGGTGACTGGGTGTACGTCTTCTCGGTCCGGTCCGGCCGCCAGGACGGCCCGATGATGCTGCGCCGGGTCCGCTGGGACCGGATGTTCCAGCCCGAGTCGTACGAGGGCTGGGGCTGGAACGGCACCGACTGGGGCTGGGGCCGCCCCTGCTCGCCGATCCTGACCGGCCGCTTCGGGGAGCCCTCGGTTCGGCGGCTGGCCGACGGTACCTGGGTGATGGCCTACCTCAACTGCCTCACCGGCTGCATCGTCACCCGTACCGCCACCGGCCCCGACCGGGTCTGGACCGCCGAGAAGATCCAGGTGCACCCGTGGCAGGAGCCGGCGCTGTACGGCGGTTTCATCCACCCCTGGTCCAGCCGGAACCCGAACGACCTGCACCTCATGGTCTCCAAGTGGACCCGGGGACCGGACGGCCGGAGCACCGCCTACCACGTGAGCCAGTTCGTCGGCACGGTCTGACCCCGCCGGGGCAGACCGCTCAGGGGGTCAGCGTGAAGCCCCGGTACCCGTCGGCGGCGACGCCGTCGCAGATCCTGCGGTACGCGCCCACCCCGCCGGCGTACGGCATGAAGACCCGCGCCTTGCCGGGCACGTTCGCGCCGAGATACCAGGAGTCGGTCCTCGGGTAGAGGGTGCCGCTGGCGACGGCGGCGACGTGCGCGACCCAGTCGTCCTCGGCCGAGCGGGTGGCCTCGATCGTGCTCAGGCCGCGCTCGCGCAGCCACCGGATGCAGTCGGCGATCCACTCCACGTGCTGCTCGATGGAGACGATCATGTTGCTGAGGGCCGACGGGCTGCCCGGTCCGGTGATCATGAACAGGTTGGGGAACCCCCAGGTGGCGAGCCCGAGATAGGCGCGGGGTCCGGCGGCCCACTTCTCCCTGAGCGACCGCCCGGACCGGCCCCGGATGTCGATGGCGGTCAGCGCGCCGGTCATCGCGTCGAAGCCGGTGGCGAGGACGATGGCGTCGCACCCGTACTCCTGGCTGGACGTCCGGACACCCCGCGCGGTGACCGCCACCAGCGGGGTCCGGCGCAGGTTGACCAGGCGTACGTTGTCGCGGTTGTAGGTGGCGTAGTAGTCGGTGTCGAGGCAGGGCCGCTTCGTCCCGAACGGGTAGCGGGGGCAGAGGTCCTCGGCGACCACCGGATCCCGGACGATCTGGCGGATCTTCGACCGGACGAACTCGGCGGCGGTGTCGTTGGCGTGCTCGTCGACCGCCAGGTCGGTGAAGGCGCTCATCAGGGCGGTGACGCTGCCGAACTCCCAGCGCTGCTGGTACGTCCGGTTCCGTTCCTCGGCCCCGACCTGGAGCGCCGACCGGGTCGCCGGTGGGTGCGGGCTCGGCACGCCGAAGCCCGACTCGCGCTGCTGCTGGCGGAACACCCGGTACCCGGCCTTGAGCCGGTCGCGTTCGGCGTCGGTCAGCGGCCGGTTCCAGGCCGGCATGCTGTACGCCGGGGTCCGCTGGAAGACGGTGAGTTCGGCGGCCTGCCGGGCGATGACCGGGATCGACTGCACCCCGGAGGAGCCGGTGCCGACGAGCCCGACCCGCAGCCCGGTGAAGTCCACCCCATCGTGCGGCCACCGCGCCGTGTGGTAGACCGGTCCGGCGAACGAGTCGATGCCGGGGATCTCCGGTGTCTTGGCGACCGACAGGCAGCCGGTGGCCAGCACGCAGAACCGCGCCGTGACCGGCCGCCCCTGGTCGGTGCGCACCCGCCAGACACGGGTCCGCTCGTCGTGGTGCACGGCGACGACCCTGGTGCCGAACCGCACGTGTCGGCGCAGGTCGAACCGGTCGGCCACGTGCCGGATGTAGCGCAGCAGCTCCGGCTGGGCCGGATAGCGCTCCGACCAGTTCCACTCCTGTTCGAGTTCCGGCGAGAAGGAGTACGAGTAGTGCATGCTCTCCACGTCGCAGCGCGCCCCGGGGTACCGGTTCCAGTACCAGGTGCCGCCGACGTCGTCGCCGGCCTCGATGGCGCGGACGGCGAGGCCGAGCTGACGCAGCCGGTACAGCATGTACAACCCGGCGAGGCCGGCCCCGACGACGACGGCGTCGACGTGCTCGCCGGGCTCGCTCGCGGTGTCGGGTGGGTTCGTCGCCATGGGCATCCTCGGTCGGTGGGCTGCGGGAGGGGTGCGGCGGGTCGCCGGGCCGTACCGGCTCAGCGGGCCTGGTAGCCGCCGTCGACGTAGAGTTCGGAACCGGTCATGAACGAGGCGTCGTCGCTGGCCAGGAAGGCGACGCAGGCGGCCACCTCGGCGGGTCGGCCCAGCCGGCCCAGCGGGGTGAGCGCGACCATCCCGGCCTCGGCGTCGGTACCCCGGACGAAGTCCAGCAGCGGCGTGTCGATGAACCCGGGGTGTACGGAGTTGACCCGCACCCCGTGCTCCGCCCAGCGCAGCGCCAGGTTCTTCGTCAGCACCTGGACCGCGCCCTTGCTGGCGTGGTAGGCCGGCGAGGTACCGAAGCCGCCCGAGGCGCCGAAGATGGAACTCACGTTGACCACCACACCGTGGCCGGAGACCTTCAACGCCGGTGCGGCGGCCTTCAGCCCCAGGAAGACCCCGGTCTGGTTCACCGCGATCGTCCGCTCGTACTCGTGCAGGGTGGTCTCCTCGATCCCGGCGAGGTCCAGCACACCGGCGTTGTTCACCAGGATGTCGAGCCCGCCGAAGAGGTCGACGGCCCGGCCGACGGCGGCCTGCCAGGAGGACTCGGCGGTGACGTCGTGGTGCCGGAAGGCCGCCCTGCCGCCGCTGTCGCGGATCGCGGCGGCGACGGCCTCCCCCGGCTCGTCGTGGACGTCGGTGACCAGCACCGCGGCGCCCTCGTCGGCCAGCCGCAGCGCGGTGGCCCGGCCGATCCCGCCGGCCGCGCCCGTCACCAACGCCACCCGGTCAACGAGTCGGGCCACCGGTGCTCCCCTCCGCTGCTCCGCCGGTCGCCGCCCGCTCCGGCCGGGCGGCCGCCCCGGCGCTCCCCGGGCTCGACGCCGACCGGGCGCGGCGTCCACGCACGGCGACGGGCAGCCGGAGGAAGCCGCGGATCGTCGCGCTCCGGCGCCGGCTGACCCGGCCGGCGGGGACGAGGTCCAGCCGCTCGGCGATGGTCGCCAGCGCCACCTCGCCCTCCAGCCGGGCGAGCGAGGCCCCCAGGCAGTAGTGGATGCCGCTGGAGAAGGCCAGGTGGTCGGTGACCTGCCCACGGGTGATGTCGAACCGGTCCGGGTGCGGGTACACCTCCGGGTCGCGGTTGGCGGCACCGAGCAGGGTGATGACCCAGTCGTTCGGGCGTACCACGGCACCGGCGACCTCGATCTCCTCGTGGGCGACCCGCGCCGCGCGCTGCACCGGGGCGTCGTAGCGCAGTGTCTCCTCGACGACGGCGGCGGCCAGCGACGGGTCCGCGCGGAGCAGCGCCCACTGCTCCGGATGGTCGAGCAGCGCGTGCACGGCGTTGCCGATCAGGTTCACGGTCGTCTCGAAGCCGGCGATGAGCAGCAGGGTGCACATCGCGAGCAGCTCGGCGGAGCTGATCTCCTCCTCGGCCGCGACGAGCCTGCTGACCAGGTCGTCGCCCGGCTCGCGGCGACGCCGCGCCACGAGGCCGGTGAAGATGGCGTCGACCTCGGCCCTCGCCGCCACCAGACCCCGGAGCTGGCGTACCGAGCGGACGCCGTCCAGGGCGCCGCCGATCGCGAGTCCGTAGCGGGCGAAGGCGGCCTCGTCGACCCCCGTGACGCCGAGGAGGTCGGCGATCACGGTGATCGGCAGGGGTGCGGCGATCGCGGTGACGAGATCGAAGCTGCCACGGCCGGCGGCCCGCTCGACGAGCCGGGCGGCGGTCTCCTCGATCCGGGGACGGTACCCGGCCACCCGCCGCTGGCTGAAGTCCGGTGCCGCGAGCCGGCGCAGCCGGGTGTGCTCCGGCGGGTCCCGGTCCACGAACGACAGGTCGGTCGGGCTGGTGCCGACCGTGGCACCGAGCCCCTGCACCCCGAACCGGCGGTCCCGCAGCACCTGGTTGCAGACCCGGTGACCGGTCGCCGCCCAGTTGCCCAGACAGGTCGGGACGATCGGCCCCACCGCCCGCATCCGGTCGTAGAGGCGGTAGGGCTCGACCCGCCCGGGGCGGGTCTCCAGCAGGGCCATCGGGTCGCGCCGGGCGAAGCCGTGGTAGGCGATCTCCGCCCGCCGTCGGTACAGCCGCAGCGCGAATGTCGCGGAGTCAACCACTCTGCCCAAGGCTCCCCCAATCCGACGACCTCGGCACCCGCACGGTCTCCCGCCAGGCCACCCGGCACGGTTCGTCGCCGCGTACCGCCACCGCCGCCGTACCCGGCAGTGGCGGGTGCAGGTCGGTGACCCACCAGGGCCCGGGCAGGCCGGCCGGTCCACCCGGTACGACGGTGCCGCTGGTCGGTGCCGCCGTACCCGTGCGGTCGACCCGCAGCCGGAGCCCGTGCCGCAGCCGTGCGCCGTCCGCCTTGACACAGGCCTCCTTGCGGGTCCACATCCGCAGGAATCTCCGTCGCCGGTCGGCCGGGTCCGGTACCAGCAGCGCGTCGACCTCGTCCGGGGCGAAGAACCGCCGCGCGAACGCCTCCGGCGACCGGGGGCGGGGGCCGTCGGCGACGTCCACCCCCACCGGGCGGTACGCCGTCACCGCCAGCAGCGCCACGTCACCGTGGTGCGAGACGTTGTGTTCCAGCCCGTCCAGCCGGGGCTTGCCGTGCCGGCCGCGCCGCAGTACGACCAGGTGCGGGGCGCGGTCGAGGTAGCCGCCGAGCACGCTCCGGGTCAGTCCGTGCGCGACGACGAAACGCCGCCGGAGTGCCCCGGCCAGGCGGGCGGCCCGCTCCCGCTCGGCGGCGTCGAGCAGCCCGGTCAGCCGCCGGACGTCGTCGGCACCCGCCGTCAGGTCGAGCGCCCACAGGTCGACCTGATCCCCGTCGCAGCCGAGCGGGCCCATCAGCGGTCCCGCCCGCCGGGTCCGGTGGTCGCGGGGAGGTCCACCGCGGCGAGCGACAGGTGGCGCAGCCGGGACTCGTACTCGACGAGGACGAGCCGGCCCGGCGCCCCGGTACCGGGCGGGTCGCCGCCGCCCGGGGTCGCGGTCGACCGGGTGGCCTCGGAGAGGTACGCCCAGCCCGACGTGCAGAGCAGGCCCGCCGGTCCCGCCACCACCGGCACGTCGAGCCCGGTCAACTGCCCCGGCGGCACCCCCGCACCGGCCACCACGCGTACCGGCCCCGGCTGCGTGGTCAGGGCCGGAAGTCGGGCCCGCAGGACCTCGCCGACCTGCCCCGGGTCGACCCCGGCATGCTGCTGGAGCAGTAGCCCGCCGTCGGGCCGGGCGGGCACCCGGTCCAGGACCAGCGCCACCCCGAGGTCCCGGCTCGGCAGGTCCGCGCGATCGTCGACCTCCCACGGCACGGTGCTCTGGTCCAGCACCAGCACCAGGGCGCGACGCAGCGGCACGCTGTCGAGGTACGCCCCGGCGACCCGCAGCGCGCTGAACGGCGCGACCCGCCCCTGGTCGCAGAGGGTGAAGGCGACCGGCGTGCCGGGGGCGGCGTCAACCAGCGAGCAGGCCGGGGACGTCCCGGGATTGAGTTCGGGCACGGCATGGCAGAGCACGATCAGGTCGACCGAGGGCCACTCCGGGCCGATGCCGCCGACGAGGTCGTGGGCCATCGTGCTGAACGAGGTGCCGGCGCCGGCCCGCAGCGCCTCGGGTCGGAAGGTACCGTCCCGACTCGCCACGAGATCGCGCAGATACCGCTCGACCGCGGGCTGCACACCGGTGTCGGCACCGGTGTCGGCACCGCCGTCGGTATCGCCGTCCGGCCCGAAGGCGCGGTGCCGGGCCGAGACGAGCCGCAGCGGCAGCCGGACGGTGGGGTCGGCCCGGACGGCCCGGGCCAGCGGTGGCGCGGCGGTCACCAGCACGCTAGCCGTCCAGCTGGCACCGCACGTAGCCGGCCAGGGCCCGTACGCTGGTGAAGTGGTGTTGTTCGAGGGTGTCCATGTCGAACTCCACACCCGAGTCGGCCTCGATCTCCATCAGCAGTTCGAGGGCACTCGTCGAGTCCAGGCCGAGGTCGTCGAAGAGCCGGGAGTCCGGCCCGATCTCCGCCGGGTCCCGGTCGAGCACCTGGGCGATGGCCCGGCGCACCAGGTCGAGAAGCTCCTCACCCGGCTCGACGTACGAGGTCGAGATACTGTGCGTCATCCTGGTACTCCCTGGTCGGACCCGGCGCTGGCCGGTTCGGTGTACAGAACTTGCGGGTTCAGCAGGTCGTCCACGGTGTCCCGGCGGCGGACGAGATGGGCCCGGCCGGCGTCCACCAGTACCTCGGCCGGATGGCCGTGGCTGAGGAAGAGCACCGGTGACGCGGACGGCCCGTACGCGCCGGACCGGAGGACCCCGACGAGGTCGCCCACCCGTACCGGCGGCAGCCGCACCGCCTTGCCGAGGGTGTCGTTCGGCGTGCAGAGCGGCCCGGTGACGTGCCAGGACTCCGAGGCCGGCTCCTTGACCCGGTTGAGCAGGGCCAGCGGATAGTTGCGCTTGACGAAGGAACCGATCCCCACCGCCGCCATGTGGTGGTTGGTCCCGCCGTCCACGATCGCGAAGTTCTCGCCCATCGACGACTTCACGTAGTTGACCCTGGTCAGGTAGACGCCGGCCGGTGCGGTGAGATATCTGCCGACCTCCAGCAGCACCCTGGTCCGGGGGTGTCGCCGGACGAAGTCCCCGACCACCGGGTTGAGCAGCCCGGCGAGCACGGCCAGGTCGAGGTCGTTCTCGCCGTCGAAGTAGGCGACCCCGAGCCCACCGCCGACGTCGACGACCTCCAACGGGAAGCCGCAGTGCCGGCTGACCCGCTCGGCCAGCTCGAAGATCCGACGGGTGTTCTCGACCACCACCTGCTCGTTGAGGATCCGGGTACCGACGTACACCTGGATTCCGATCACCCGGATCCCGGGCCTGCGCAGCCGGCCGGGGTCACCGTCGCAGAGTTGGCTCTCGTCGATGCCGAACTGACGCGGCCGGCCGCCCATGGTGAGTCCGGAGCCCTTCACCGAGAAGCGGGGGTTCACCCGCAGCATCACCGGCGCGACGACACCGTGCGCCCGGGCCCGCCGGTCGATCAGCTCCAGCTCGCCGTACGACTCGCAGACGATCGCCCCGACGCCACCGCGTACGCAGGCGTCCACCTCCTCGGCGGTCTTGCCCGGCCCGAGGAAGATCACGTCCGGCGCGGCGACGCCGGCCCGGTCCGCCGTGGCCAGCTCGGCCAGCGACGACACCTCCGCCCTGGCGCCGAGCGAGCGGAGTAGCGCGCAGACCGAGACGTTCGGGTTCGCCTTGAGCGAGTAGAAGATCTCCAGGGCGGGGTGCAGGGCGGCGCGGAGTTCGGTGAACCGTCGGCGGAGTTCGGCGCCGTCGTACAGGTAGACCGGCGTGCCGAACCGCTCCGCCAGCTCGCTGACGGTGAACCCCTGGATCTCGAACTCGGTACTCATCCGGTCACCTCCGTCAGGGTGCGCAGCCGCCGGCCGACCTCGGCGTCGAGGGCGCCGAGCCGGTCCGCCGAGTCGGCCACCAGCAGCGTGTAGAGCCGGCCGTCGAAGGTCTCCGCCCCGGGCCGCCCGGCGGCGGCGTTCACCGTCGCGAAGGTGGTCACCAGCACGCCGGTACCGCCGGCACCGGGAAGCAGCAGGTCGTCGAGCCGGTCGTGGAACGTCTTGAACGGCACCCGGGTACGCAGCCGCACCGGGTAGTGCCGGGCCATGGCCCGCTGCCCCGGTGCCAGCAACAGCTCCTGCACCCGGGCCTGGTACGTCGACATGTTGTGCCGGGCGTTGATCTCGATCACCGGGAGGATCCGGCCGTCGTCGCCGACCATCGCGTCGATCCCGACCACCCCCCGGTAGCCCTCCCCCGCCAGCCGCCGCCCGATCAGCTCGCCCGCGTCCCGCAGCTGGCCCTGCTCCGCCGGGCTGAGCCGGGCCGGGAAGCGGTGCCCCTGGTGCACGCCCCCCTCGGTGATCGCCTCCTTGACGAAGTCGAAGTGGACGGTGCCGGTACGCCCGACGGTCACCTGGTAGTTCAGGTCGGTACGCTTGCCGACCCACTCCTCGACGACCAGCGCCAACCGGTCGTCGCCGCTGCGTTCCGCCCGCCGTCGCAGCATGCGGTCGAGCTGGTCGAGCCGGGCCCCGTCCCGGAGCACCAGGATGCCCCGGCCGGAGACCCCGAAGGCGTCCTTGACGGCGACGGTTCCGCCGGCCGCCAGGATCTGCCGGGCCCGTCCGGCCGCCGCCGCCCACTCGGCGAGCGTCTCGCTGGTCCAGCCGGCCGGCTGGGGCAGGCCGAGTTCGTCGGCGAGCCGACGGCTGTAGATCTTGCTGTTCACCCGCTTGCAGAGCGTCGCCGGGCCGCCCGCGACGGGCAGGTCGCCGGCCCGGGCGAGCCGCTCCTCCAGCACCGAGACGCCGTGCGGCAACAGCTGCGCGCCGGTCGCGGCCAGCGCCCGCAGCCGGGCCAGCACCGGCTCGTCGTCGAGCACGTCCGCGGTGACGACCCGCTCGGGATCCTGCCGCTCCGGACAGAGCAGACCGGGCAGCGGCACGCCGAGCGCGGAGAGATAGCCGAGGAAGTCGGGGTCGGGCGCCTCCTTGAGTACGACGTGGTCGTCCGGGCCGGCCAGCAGCAGCGCGAACTCGTCCATCCGGTTCACCACCGCGCCGGCCGTGCTGAACCCGGCCCTCGGCAGGCCGTACTCGCCCTCGGCCCAGTACTGCTCGACCTCGAAGTTCCCCACCACGACGAACGGCGTCCGGCGCTCCCCGACCAGGGACGCCTTCAGCCGGCCCAGGAAGTCTTCACCCGACCTCGGGAGGTCGTCGCTCGACCGATGCACGTCAATCACGTGAGCCCGCACCACCGTTTCAGTGTTCGAAGACCATTGCGGAAAATGTGGCGCCGAGACCGACGGAGGCCATCAGGTAGCGGTCCCCGGGCCGGAGGCGTCCCGTCTCGACGGCGGTGGTGTAGTTGATGAACGGATCGGCGGAGTAGCAGTGCCCGAGACTCGGCACGTTCGCCAGCAGCACCCGCTCCTCCGGGAACCCGAGGTGTCGGCAGACCCGCGCCCAGGAGTAGCGGTTGACGTTGTGCGGCAGTACCAGGTCGAGGTCGGGCAACCCCAGCCCGGCCTCGTGCAGCGCGGCCAGGATGACCTCGGCCAGGTACTCGAAGTACCGGAGCCGGAACTCGTCGGCCAGCTCTCCGGTCAGGTACAGCCCACTGTGGAACTGCCCGTAGGTGCGGGTGGCGTACGACAGCATCCGGTCGCTGGGCCCGCCGTGCCGGACGAGCACCGCGGCCGAGCCCTCCCCCATCACCGACGTCTCCGGGATGAGCTGTACGCCCGGGGTGAATGCCTTCTCCCCGGCGAAGACCAGCGCCAGCCCGTCGGGGTCGCCGTCCTCGGCGAGCAGCCGACCGGCCAGGTCGACCGCGAGCAGCCCGGAGGCGCAACCGTGCTGGGTCACCGTGAACGCCGTCGCGTGGCCGAGCCGCAGTGCGTCGCAGACCTCCCGCAGGGCGGAGACCGGGTACGGCTCCACCGCCTCGATCGTGCGGGCCTGCACCACGTACCGCACCCGGTCCTCGGCGCCGCGCAGGGCGTCGAGCTTTCCGGCCGCCGCGAGCATCAGGTCGGCCAGCGTGCCGGTCGGGTGCAGGCAGACCTCGCCGAGCCCGTAGAACCGCCGGAACACCCGGAGCTGCCGGTCGTCGATGCCCAGCCACCGCGCCAGGTCGCCGATCGGTGCCCGCGTCGACGGCGTGAACGCCGACACCGCCGCCAGCGCGGTCACGGCGGACCCTCGCCCCGGCCGACCACGGTCGACAGGTGTGCGACCAGCGCGTCGACGCTGGGGTGGTCCCAGACCAGCGTCGGTTCCAGCCGGACGTGCAGGTGGTCCTCGAGGTCCGCGCAGAGCGAGAGGGCCAGTACCGAGTGCAGGCCGTAGTCCGCGAGCGACCGGGCCGGGTCGACCTGGGCGGGTCCGCACTCCAGATAGCTGGCGACCCGCTCGATCAGCCAGGCGCGGAGGGTCTCGGTCTCGTCACCGGTGGCAAAGCTGGTCACTGCGCTCCCTCGGTTCTCTGCTGTGGTCATGCCCGCAACGGCCGGTTGGCCAGGTCGAACGAACGTCCGTCGGCGAACCGGGCGGCCAGTTCGGCGTAGAGCAGCGGGCGGCGGGCCGCGACCGGCGCCGGATCGGCCGCGACCGGCAGCCCGGCGTCGCGGGCCAGCCGGTGCAGGGCCACCACCAGCCAGCCGGGATCGCCGAGAAACGCGTCGTCCCGCTCGTGCGCCCAGACGTTGAGACACGCGGCCGCCGCGAGCACGGTGGCGTAGCGCGCCGCCAGCGCCAACGCCTCGGGACGGGCGCCGGGGCCGAGGTCAGCCGGGCGGAGCTGGCCGCACTGCGCCGCCACGTCGGCCAGTTCCGCGCCGAACGCCTCGGTGAGCCGGCGCAGTGCCGGGTCACCGGAGTCGGCCACCGCCTCCCGGACCCGGGCGAGTGCCCCGGCGAGGGTGTCCCGGCCCCCGGTCCGAACGGTCAGCCGGTCGAAGGAGAGCGGCGGCAGCGGGGCAGCGCGCCGGTACAGCTGCTCGGGTACCGCCGGTGGCTCCCGGACCCAGGCCCGGCGGGCCAGGATCGGCAGCTGCGGCAGCATCGTCATCAGGCAGGCGACCCGGGCGGCGTGGCCGAACCCGGCCGGCGGTACGTCGCGGAGCAGCTTCTGGAAGATCCCGTACTCACCGTCCCGGACGTAGAAGTGGGCCCCGAGCAGCAGGGAGAGCCGGTTCATCGCGTCGATCGCCCGCCCGCCGACGAAGAACTTGGACGCCGACGCCGCCACGCTCGTCTCCTCGGGTACGAGGTGGATCGCCCGGGCGGTCACCAGCCCCATCGCGTCGGCGACGAGCAGGTCGGTGAAGACGTCCACCAGCGTGGCGCGCACGGTGGGCAGGGCGTCCACGGTCCGGCCGTAGAGCGTGCGGCCGGTGGCGAACCGCAGCGCCGTCCGGATCGCGGTGTCGAGGGCGCCGATGAGCATCGCCGGCAGGCAGGCCCGGGTGATCTGGAACGAGCGGAGCGCCACCTCGACGCCGTGCCCGGCGGGGCCGAGTACCGCCGTCTCGTCGACCGGGCAGTCGCGGAACTCCATGCCGCCGAGCTGCACCCCGCGCATCCCGACGCTGGGGTACCGGCCCAGGTCCTTCATGGTGTCCGGCGGCACCACCGCCCGGTCCACCAGTACCTGCGACAGGCTCCGGCTGCCGGGCTCGGTCGCCGTCCGGGCGAGCAGCACCAGCGCGCTGGCCCGGGCGACGTTCGTCACGATCTCCTTGCGGCCGTTGACCAGCAGCCGGCCGTTGCCGTCGGGGAGCGCGGTCAGCTCGATCCGGGAGAAGTCGTTGCCGTGTTCGAGTTCGTGATAGACCGAGGCGACCCGGTGGTTGCCGAGCAGCAGCTCCGCCACCCGCCGGCACTGGTCGGGCCGGCCCGCCGCCCAGACGTTCGCACCGGCGATGAACGAACTCAGCCCGTACCCGAGGGCGAGGCCGGGGTCGCGGCGGCAGACGACCCGGGTCAGCTCGATCAGCTCGTCCAGCCGGGCCAGCCGGCCGCCGTGGGCCGTCGGGACGAACTCGGCGTTGAACCCGTACTCGTCGAGGATCCGCTCGCCCTCGACGCAGGTCTCCGCCCGCTCGTCGGCCCGCAGCACGGTGGCGTGCGGAAGCGCCGACTCCGGCGCCCACGGGTCGCCGAAGCGCTCCTCCAGCGCCTCGACCCGGGACCTCCCGTTCCCCGTCATGCCAGCTCGCCTTCCACGTCGGTGACGGTGAGCAGGGTCGGCAGGCCGGCGTGCCGGATCGCCCCGGCCAGCTCGTCGAAGACCGCACCGGCCGGTGCCGGCGGGCGGTGCCCGAGCCGGGACAGCGCGAACGTCAGGGCGGCGCGCAGCCACCGCGCCTCGTGCCACCAGTCCCCGGCGTCGTCGTCCCGCCGGTCCGCCCGGCTCGTCCGATTGGCCAGCCAGACCTGGATCGCCGCCGCGGCGGCGAAGCACCACTCGTACCGCTCGACCAGCTCGAACGCCTCCGCCGAGTGGCCGTACACCCGCTGCCGCTGCCCGGCCATCTCCTCGTGCAACCGGTCGGCGAGCCGGACCAGGGCGGTACCGAGCGGCCGCAGCGGCTCGTCGAGTTCGGCGACGGCGGCCGGCAGCGACTGCACCACCGAACATCCGGTACGCGAGGTGAGCAGCAGCTCGCCGATCTCGCCCAGCCCGGGGCGCAACGTCGCCGCCGTTCGCAGCGACTCGGACTCGACGGTGCCCGCTCGCCACGCCTGGACCAGTACCGGGAAGTGGTTCGCCACCGCGCTGCGGTTGACGGCGGTGTTCCCGTCGAAGATGCCGACGATCCGGTGGTCCCGCTCCAGCTTCGCGAAGGCGCCGTGCGCGTAGATGTTGGTCATGAAGGCCCGGGCCCCGAGCAACTCGGCGCAGCCGGCGACGAGTTCGTCCACCACGGTCGGGACGAATGCCTTGACCAGCGACGACACCACCGGCATCTCCCCGGTCGCGGTGTGCGTCAACCGGGCCGCCAGGATGCTCGCCGACTCGGCCAGGAAGGCCCGGGCACAGAGCTGGCCCAGGGTGCGCCGCACGTGCGGCATGTCGATCAGCAGGTGCTCGTAGAGCCGGCGCCGGGTCAGGAAGTCCCAGGTGAGCCGCAGTGCGTGGTCGGCCGCGCCGAGCGACAGGCCGGTGCAGACCACCCGGGTCAGTTGCAGCGCACGCAGTACCGTCTCCAGTCCGGTGCCGGGCCGCCCGATCAGGGCGTCCGGCCCGACGGGTGCCGCGACCAGCTCGATGCCGCTGATGTCCGCGCCCCGGATGCCGTGGGTGGGGACCTTCGGCAGGCAGCGGAAGCTCCCGTCCGGCAGCCGCCGCTTGTCGACCAGCAGCACGCTCAGCCCGCGCGGGTCGCGCTGCGCACCCGTGCGGGCGAGGACGCAGACCAGCTCGCCCCGGGTCGCGTTGTTGACCGGGCGCTTCCGGCCGGTCAACCGGAAGCCCTCCGGGGTGGCCTCGGCGGTCATCTCGGTGGCCATCAGGTCGCTGCCGTGGCCCGGCTCGGTCAGCCCCCAGGCGACCGGCGCCCCGGCGAGCACCCGGCCGGCGAGTCGCCGGCACTGCTCCGGATCGCCGCCGACCCAGACGCTGGCCGCGCCGAGGAACGTCTTCGCGTGCGCCACCGCCACCGTCAGGTCGCGCCGGCTCATCGCCCGGACCAGGTGCACGAGTTCGTCATGGTCGCGCCAGGCGCCGCCGTACCGGGCCGGTACGTAGTGCGCCGGCACCGCCAGGCCGTCGAGCCACCGACAGGCGTCGACCGGGAAGGCCTCCCGCTCGTCCAGCGCGGTGGCGGTGGCCCGGGAGAACCGGCCGGCGTCGTCGGCGAAGGCGCCGAGTTCCGCCACGATGCCGGCCACCCCGGGGTACAGCGGGGCGGCGCGGGTCGGCACCGGTGCGCTCATCCCACCGCTCCGCCCGCCGGGGCCGCCGCCACGGGTTCCGCCGGATACCTGGTGCCGACCTCGCAGCGCCGGGCCAGGGTGGTGAGGTTCGCCGCGACGGGTCGTACCGCACCGTCCAGGAACAGTTGCCGGGCCCGGTGGCGCTGGACCTTTCCGCTCGTGGTGCGCGGGATCGTCCGGGGCGGTACCAGCACGACGCTGACGGCGGCGCCGAAGGCCCGGGACAGGTGCAGTTGGAGGGCGTCGGCGAGGCGGCGCGGGGCCTCGTCGGCACGGTCGCCGTCGACCTTGCCGGGCCGGTACTCGTGCAACAGGACCACCTCCTCGTGCGGCACCGGGATCGTGAACGCGGCGCCGACGAGCCCGACCAGCGACTCGTGGTACGCCCGGGCCTCGGCCTCGATGTCCTGCGGGTAGAGGTTGCGGCCGAAGACCACCAGCACTTCCTTGATCCGTCCGGTCACGTACAGCTCGTCGCCGTGCAGTACGCCGAGGTCGCCGGTGCGCAGGAAGCCGGACTCCCCGTCGGCCGTCACCGCCGCGAACGTCTCCGCAGTGGCCTCGGGGGCCGCCCAGTACCCCTCCGCGACGCTCGGGCCGCGCACCCAGATCTCGCCGACGGTCCGTTCCGGCAACACCTCCCGGGTCTGCGGGTCGACGATCCGCACCTCCGGCCCGGCCGCCTGGCCACTGCCGACGAGCCGGGGCAGGTACCCCCCGGCGTCGGGCCGGGCGTCGACGAGCGGGCGCAGCACGTGCCGGGTGAGCGGCTCCGCCTCCACCGGGATCACCGTGGGCCGGTTGCGGTGCCACTCCAGGCTCACCGCGAGGGTGGCCTCGGCGAGGCCGTAACCGGGGCAGACGGTCTCCGGGCGGAGCCCGGCGGCGGCGAAACGCCGGGTGAACTGCTCGACGGTGTGCGCCTGCACCGGCTCCGAGCCGTTGATCGCCACCGTCCAGCGCGACAGGTCGAGCTGCCGGATCTCCTCGTCGGAGACCCGGGCGACGCACATGTCGTAGCCGAAGTTCGGCGCCGCCGACATGTAGAGCCGGTACCGGTCGATCAGGGTCAGCCAGGCGCCGGGCCGGCGCAGGAACGACGTCGGGGACATCAGCACGCTGGTGCCGCCGGAGAAGAGCGGGGTGACGACGTGGCCGACGAGCCCCATGTCGTGGAACATCGGCAACCAGCCGCCGATCGACACCGGTCCGGTGATCCCGAGCATCGCCAGGAACATCCGGGAGTGCTGCGCCAGGTTCCGTTGGCTGACCATCGTGCCGCGCGGCGCCGCCGTCGAACCCGAGGTGTACTGGAGGAAGGAGAGCGCCTCGGCGCGGGGCTCGTCCGGGGACGGGTCGGCGAGGTCGCGCCCCGTCGGTTCCCGGTCCTCGGTCTCGGCGTCGGTCGTGACGACGGGCAGCCGCGTCCCGACCGCCTCCATCCAGCCGTGCACCTCGGACGCCCGGGAGTCGGTCGTCAACACGGCGGCGCTGGTGCTGTTCCGCATGATGCCGAGCAGCCGCTGCCGCCGATAGGGATGCCGGTCCGGCTCCGGGGCCGGTACGGCGACCAGCCCCGCGTACTGGCAGGCGACGAAGGCCACCACGAACTCCAGCCCCGACGGATAGAGCAGCAGCATCCGGGAACCGGGCCGGTACTCCGCGCGCAGCCGCGCCGCCAGCCTGGTCGCGGCGGCGTGGAGTTGCCCGTAGCTGAGCCGGGACTCGGCGTCCGGCGAGCGCGGATCCTCGGTGAAGACCACCGCCGGGTGCTGTGGCCGGTCCCGGACATGGCGCAGCAGTTGGCCGGTGAACGTCTCGGCCAGCTCCATCACGGCTCCTCCAATCCTCGGGCGCTCCCTCGACGTGGCTCACGCATCGAGAATCGACCGCACGGTCGCCGAGACCAGGTCCCGGCAGTCCTCCGCCGAGAGCAGGTGCACTCCGGCGCGCAACTCGACGGTCAGGGTGGACTCCGAGACCGCCAGGTGGAAGTTCGTGCCCAGGCAGGGCCGGTCCAGGGTGTGCACGGCGACGGTCGGGAAGGCGTCCGCCGTGGCCGGTACGAGTCGCGGGTCGTCGACCGCCGCCGCCTGCATGACGTTCACCCCCGGCGGCGTGACGACGTAGCCGTGCTCACCGACCTGGGCCGGGGTCATCCGCTCGGTGAGCTCGTCGTGGTCGCAGTACCCGTACGCCTGCGCCCGGACCAGTGCGGACCAGGCGCGGCCGACCACGGCGTGCAGCGAGTCGTGCGGGCGTACCTCGACGACGCAGAGTCCCGCCTGCGCGAGCGCGCAGACCGAGTGCTTGACGCCGGGCAGGTGCCGGTTCGGCACCAGCAGCATCATCGGGACCCGGGCACAGCCGAGGAACCGGGCCAGCGAGATCGCCACCGCGCCCAGCAGCACCGCGCCGCGCCCTCGGCCCCGGGCGATCGTGTCCAGGTGGTCTCCGCCGACGTCGGCCGTGGTCCGCGCGACGTGCAGGGCGTCGGCCGGCCGCTCGGCACCACCCCGGGTCATGGTCGAGATCACCTTTGCCATCTCGTCGGCGTGCCGCTGCCAGTACGCGATCGTCCTGGCGCTGGTCGCGACGCCCTGGGGTGACGCCTCGTACTCCGCGATCTCCACGGCGTGCCGGCCGACCGGCGGCAGGGTCGGCTCGCCGCCGGCCAGGTAGGCCCGGACGGCGGTCCCGAGTTCGGTGCAGAGGAGGTTGAAGCCGTAGAGGTCCGTCGCGATGTGGTGCACCGCCACGCCCAGCCAGGTCCCGCCCGGGGCGGATCCGGCGAGCGCGGCTCGGATCGGCCAGCCGGCCTCGATGTCGATGTCGCCGGCCAGCCAGCTCTCGCACCCGGTCCGGCCGTCGAACTCCCGGAACTCCCAGCGCGCGCCGTCGGCGGACCACACCTGCTGGCACGGTTGCCCGTCGTGCACGAAGAAGGTGCTGCGCAACGACGAGTGCCGGGTGACGGCGAGGGTTACGGCCCGGCGGGCCAGCTCCGGTCCGACCCCGTCGGGTATCCGGATCATCCGCCGGAAGAGCAGGGTCGGTGCTCTGCGTCCGGGCGGCAGCTGTTGCTGGTGCCAGCTCCAGCGCTGGCCCCAGCAGAGCCCGGCCCGGGAGACGACGCCCTCCGTCGGGAAGGTCCCCGGCGGAGGGGGCGACACCGGGTGCGCGGTGCCCGCCGTCGGTTCCGGAAGGAGGGCGCGCAGTCGTCGCCGGTCCGTCTTGCCGGCGACGTTCCTCGGCAGCGCGGTGACGGTGACGACCCGGATCCGTCCGGCGTCGGCGCCGAACCGGTCCGCCAGCAGCTCGGCCAGGGTCGCGGGAAGGCCGTCGGGCTCCGACCCGGTCCCGGCGACCTCCGGTACGGCGTTCGCCCGGTCCGGCCCGGCCGGGACCACCGCGGCCACCAGCAGCGGCTCCCGACCGGCGTCGGAGTCGGCGGACGCGACCACCATCGCCGCCGCGTCGTCGACCTCGGGCTCGGCCGCCAGTACCGCTTCGACCTGGCGAGCGGTCACCGGCCCGCCGGGCAGCGTCAGCATGTCGTCGGCCCGGCCGGCGAGGAGGAGGCGTCCGGAGTCGTCGACCAGACCGAGGTCGTCGGTGCGGACCCAGCCGTCGACGAAGACGCCGGGCCGGCCGTCGCCGTCGCAGTAGCCGAGCGAACTGGGCAACCCGGGACGCAGCCAGATCCGTCCCACCGATCCGACATCCGCCGGCGCTCCGGCGGCGTCGGTGATCCGGACCTCGGTGCCGAAGATGGGGCTTCCGACGGGTACGAGTCCGCCGGCCGGGTACCGGGGCTCCGCCGCGTCGTCGGCGGACTCCCGCAGCGGCGGATAGCGCTGCCAGACCTGCCCCCGCCCGGCCTCCGCCACCGAGTAGACGTTGGTCACGGCCGCCCGGGGGAAGCGGGTCCGCAGCGAGCGGATCGTCGCGCTGTCGGAGAAGTCGGAGGTCAGGTAGATGGAGAGGACGGCCTCCACGGCGTCCCGGTCCGGCCTCGGCACGGTGCCGTCGAGCAGCGCCCGCGCGCTGGTGGCCGCGAGCAGCAGGTCGGCCGGCCGGTACCGGTTCAGCAGCCCGACGAGCGCCGCCGGCTCCCCGGGCCGACTCCGTACCCCCGGATAGCGCAACAGGGTGCGGACCAGGCGGCCCAACGCGTCCCCGGTGTCCGGCGGGAACTCGTGCAGGTGCGGCCGCCGCGCCGGGGCACCGGCCCAGCCGGTGAGCCAGCTGAGCAGGTCGGAGTGGGTCCAGCGGACCGCCGCCGGCCGATCGGTCGTGCCGAGGGTGTAGGTGATCGCCCCGCCGGGCGGAGTCCGCCCGGTGCCCGACTGCCGAATCTCGGCACTGCTCCGAATCTCGGCGCTGGTCGGGGAGCCGTCGAAGCGGAGGGTCTCCGGGACGGCTCGGCCCGTCCCGGACGCTGCGGTCTCGCTGTCGACCACCACCAGGCCGACCCGGTGCCGCTCGACGGCGCGCTCCACGTCGCCGTCGGAGAACCGCCCGGACATCGGCAGCAGGAAGCGGCCGGACCGGATCGCGGCGAAGAGGGCGACCGCGCCGAGCGCGTCGGACCGCTCGCCGAGACGTGCGACGACGGTGCCCCCGACGGGGGTACGCGCACTGATCAGGCCGGCCAGGACATCCGCCTGACGGTCCCACTCCGCGTAGCTGAGGGTGGAACCGTCCCGGCCGATCAGCGCGACCTCGTCACCGGCGGTGCTCGCGCAGATCTCCAGGGCGGCGCTCAGGGTCTCCGGCGTGTCCATCACGGTTCCCCGCCGTCATTACGGCATCCGGGCCGCCGCGCGGAATGTGGCGACAGACTCCGCGACCCGACTCCCCGACATTCACCAGTCGGCATTCTCCGAACGGCCCCTAGCCCCCGCAATGGCCACCCCCGTGACGCACGCAACGACGTACACGAAAACGTGTCAGGAATTCGCTGCCGTGATGGTAGGAAGACCTCCGGTCCGTACTCCTGTCCGATGTACTCGCCGCCTCATGCTACCGACGCCCGGTGTGCGGGCAAGAGCACCTTTGTACGCCGCACCCCGGCTGTGCCGAATGCCCACGGCAGCGCGGTCGGGACCGTACGGCCCTGCTGCGCTAGCCTCGGAGAAATGACCGCCGCCGATGTCGTACGCGCTGGTGAGCTGCGCCGACGACGTCCGGCCGCGCCCGGTCGGCGACGGCACGTCGGTGCTGCCGCCCCGCCGGACCGACTGCGGCGTGCCGGCTGACCGGCACGCGGCGAGGCGTCTCGGTACGGATCGCCGGCCCCGTCCGCGACCCGGCCGACGGCCACGACAGGAGAAGGGTACGAGATGACGGGTGTCCGCACCGGTCCCCTGACCTGGGGGCAGCACATCTTCTGGTTCTACAACCATCCGTGGCGGGAAAAGAGTCACCGGCCACCGGAGTTCAGCCGGAGTCTGGAGATTCCCGAGGGCACCACCGTGTCCGCGCTCCAGGATGCGCTCAACAGGTGCGTACAGAAATTCGAATCCCTTCGCACGACATATTCCCGACCGGACACCGACCCGCCACGGCAGCACGTGCTGGCGTCGTACGAGGCACCGGTGCTGAGCTTCGAGGAGGCGCGCCGCACCGAGTTCTCCATCCTCGACCGGCCGGCCGTCCGGGTTGCGGTGCCGGACACGCACGGTGCGGTCGGCAAGGCCTATCTGGTGGTGAACCAGGTGGACCTCGACTGGCTCTCCTTCGCCATCGTGAAGCGGTTCGTCGAGTGTGACCTGGCGCGCGGCCGGCGGGGGCCGGCACCCGAGTTCAACGCCGACTTCCACAACATCGACCTGGCCCGGTGGGAATCCGGGCAGGTCGCGCAGAGTACGCGTCGGATCGCGTGGATGCGGGACCTCCGCCGCCGGATACCGCGCAACGTCATGCCGGTCCGCCGGGACGGGTATCCGGCGGGCGACGAGGGACGCCGGGTCGTCGCGGAGGCGCTGGTACCGGAGATCCTGCCCCGGGTCGAGGCGCTGGCCCGCGCCTGCCGGGTCACCGTGCCGACCGTCGTGCACGCGGTCATCGGGCTGCTGCTGGCCGGCTGGCTGCGCCGGGACGACGTGTACCTCTACTCCGAGGTGGCGAACCGCTGGCAGCCGGAGACCCTGCACATGGTCGGCCGGGCAGCCACCGTGGTCATCTGCGAGGTCCGGGCGGACCCGGCGCAGACCGCGCGACGGCTGCTGGTGGAGACGCACAAGGCCCTGTTGAAGGCGTACTGGAACAGCCAGCGCGACTTCGGCGCGTGGCGGATGGACGGGATCAGGGAGGATGCCGAGTTCGGCAGCAGCTTCGCGCTCCCCGTCGTGGTCGACTACGCCGACGGGCTCGGCGGGCGCCCGGAACCCGGTCAGCACCTCGACCGGGAGACGGTACGGGTGGAGACCCGCGACGGCGGCGCCAACGAGGCGAACTTCCACCTGACCCCGCTGGGGACGGGCCTGCGGATCGAACTGACCGCCGACACGTCCGCCTTCTCGCCCGAGGAGGCGGCCACCGCGCTGCGGCTGCTGGCGCAGCTGCTGCGTACCGTCAGCGGCCAGCCGGAGACGCCGGTGGCCGACCTCCTCCGGCTGGTCACCCTCGGGCCGCCGCGCGGGGTCGAGGGCTTGGCCCGGCTCGGCGAGTCACGGTTCGACGCCGACCTGATCCGGCGGCGGATAGCCGAGTTCCCCGGCGTCGAGCGGGCCGAGGTCTTCGTCGACGGCCTGGCCGGCTCGCCCGTCCGGGCGCACCTGGCCGGCGCCGCCGTCGACCTGACCGGGCTGCACGAACACATGATGCTGGCCGCCGCCGGCAGCCCACTGATCCACCTGCCCACCTCCTACCGGCTGGTCCGGACCGCCCCGGACGGGACGGCGGGCGAGGCCGGCTGGCTCGCCCGGGAGGCCACCGCGCAGCTGTGCCCGCGCGACGGGTACCGGCCGACGGTCGAGGACGACGAGCGGATCCGCGCGCTCGTGCGGGTCTTCGAGAGCCGGCATCCCGGCTCGGCCTGCGACCCGGCCCGGTGTTACGCCCAGGCCGGCGGTGAGTACCTGCTGGTCCCGTCGATGATGGTCGGGCTGCGGGAGGCCGGATTCGAGGGCGCCGAACCGGCCGACTTCATCAGCCTGGCCTCGCTCGCGGCGGTCGCCCGGAAACTGCGCCGCAGCCCGGGCGCGGCGGCCGACGGTGACGGCGGGTCGGGCGCATCCGTCGTTCAACCGGGTGGCCCGCCCAGTTGCACACCCGGCCGCCGGACCGATCCGGCCGGTGGGGTGCCCGGTATGGTGGCGGCGGGCGGGTCGGTGTGAGCACGCCGGCCCGGGCCGCCCGTGCCGAGGAGGTCGAGCCGACGAAGCCGCCTGCCAGCGCCCCGCCCCGGGCCGCCATCTCCCGCCTGCCGGACACCCCCGGCGTCTACCGGTTCCGCGACGGCCGTAACCGGGTGCTCTACATCGGACGGGCGGTCAACCTCCGGCGTCGGGTCGCCTCGTACTGGTCCGACCTCCGGGACCGCGCCCACCTGAGCACGATGGTCGGTCGGATCGCCCGGATCGAGGCGGTGAGCTGCGCCTCCGAGCACGAGGCCGCCTGGCTGGAACGCAACCTGCTCGAAGCGCACCTGCCGGCCGCCAACCGCACCCGGGGCGGACAGGAGGTTCCGGTCCACCTGCGGCTGGACCCGGGACCCGAGACCCCCGGGCTCAGGGTCGTGCACCACCCCGGGCCGGCGTCGCAGGTCCGGCACTTCGGTCCCTACCTCGGCGGCACCCGGGTACGGCTGGCCGCCTCCGCGCTGCACCGGGTGCTGCCGCTGGCGTACGCCGGCACCGGCATCACCGGCCTCGACCTCGACCTCGCCGGCAAGCTGGGCATCGACCCGAGCCACCGGGCCCGGCTGGTCGACGCGCTGGTCGCCGTGCTGTCCCGGGAACCGGCCGCGGTGCGGGACGCCCACGACCGGCTCTGCCAACGGCGGGACGACGCCGCCGGCCGGCTCGCGTTCGAGCTGGCCGGCCGGTTGCAGGCCGAGATCGAGGCCGTGGAGTGGATCACCTGCACCCAGCGGGTCACCCTGGCCCGACCGGACGACCTCGACGCGTACGGGTGGGCCGACGACCTGCTGGTGCGGTTCCAGGTCCGGGCCGGACGGCTCTGCGGCTGGAGCCAGCGGTCGTGCACCCTGGAGAGGGCCCGCCGGTACCTCGACGCCACCCCGCCCGACTGGGCCGAGTTCGCCGGCGGCACCGCCGAACTGGCCGCCCGGCTGGCCCGGTAACCGGCTCCGCCGGCGGTTTTCGCACCGTTCACCGTGGCGTCGCCTCGCCGTACCCTTCGGTCATGTCGATCGATCATGCAGCGCAGTCCGTACCGGACCCGGACGATCGCCGTTCCAACCCGTCGACCAGCACCCCGTTCCGGGACCTGCTGAACGCCCGGGTCTCCCGACGCGCCCTGGTCCGCGGCGGCACCGTGGTCGCCGCGACGGGTTTCCTCGCCGTCGCCGACAGCGCGCCGCTGGTGCGTACCCTCGGCGTCCCGGCGGCCGGCGCCTCCGGTCGGAGCCTGCTCGGCTTCGCCCCGGTGGCGGCGAACGCCGACGACGCCGTCACGCTGCCGGCCGGCTACCGGGCTGACGTGATCATCCCGTGGGGGACGCCGATCCGCTCCACCGGCCCGGCCTGGCGTCCCGACGGCACCAACAGCGCGGCCGAGCAGGCCGAACAGGTCGGCATGCAGCACGACGGCATGCACTTCTTCCCGCGCGGCCCCGGACCGGCCGGCAACCGGCGCGGCCTGCTGGTGGTCAACCACGAGTACACCGACCGGACGCTGCTGCACGCCGACGGCGACGCGGTGATGACCCGGGAGAAGTCGGACAAGACGCTGGCCGCGCTGGGCGTGACCGTGCTGGAGATCGCGCAGCGGGACGGCGCCTGGCGGCCGGTGGACTCACCGTTCAACCGGCGGATCAACGGTACGACCCGGATGACGTACTCGGGGCCGGTCTCGCCGCGCCATCCCGCGCTGCGCGCCGTCGGCCTGCCACGGGGAACCCTCAACAACTGCTCGCACGGGGTCACCCCCTGGGGCACCTACCTGGCCTGCGAGGAGAACTTCAACATCTACTTCGGCACCGCCGACCCGGCCTGGACGCCCGGCCCCGAGCACGACCGGTACGGGATCTCACGCACCGGGCTGGACTACCGGCTGCACCTGGCGGACCCCCGGTTCGACCTGGCGCGCAACCCGAACGAGCCGAACCGGTTCGGCTGGGTCGTGGAGATCGACCCGTTCCGGCCGGACTCCACCCCGGTGAAACGTACGGCGCTGGGCCGGTTCAAGCACGAGGGCGCGACCGTCACCGAGTCGCGCGGCCACCTCGTGGTCTACAGCGGCGACGACCAGGACGGCGAATACATCTACAAGTACGTCAGCGCGGCCCCCTGGGCGGCGATGCGGGCCCGGGGTCGCAGCCCGCTCGACGAGGGCACCCTCTACGTCGCCCGGTTCGACGACGACAGGACCGGCCGCTGGCTGCCGCTGCGCTTCGGTCACGGGCCGCTCACCCCGGCGCAGGGCTGGACGGACCAGGCCGACGTGCTGCTGCGGACCAGGCGGGCCGCCGACGCGCTCGGCGCGACCCCGCTGGACCGGCCGGAGTGGATCAGCGTGCACCCGGAGAATTCGGCGGTCTACGCCAGCCTCTCCAACGGTTCCGGCTGGGCGCACGCGGTGACTCCCCGGACCCCCAACCCGTACGGGCACATCATCCGGTGGCGGGAGAGCGGCGACGACAACACCGCCACCACCTTCGAGTGGGACGTCTTCGTGCTCGGCGGCGACCCCGCGTACGACGACCGGGTCCGGTTGGACGACGCCGGCATCTTCGGTTCGCCGGACGGGCTGTGGTTCGACCCCGACGGTCGGCTGTGGATCCAGACCGACGTGTCGAACTACGTGCTGAACTCCCCCGGCTGGGGGTACGACCGGATAGGCAACAACGCGATGCTGGCGTGTGACCCGGGTACCGGCGAGATCCGCCGGTTCCTCGTCGGTCCCCGCGGCTGCGAGATCACCGGGATCACCGTGACGCCGGACCGGCGGACGATGTTCGTCAACGTGCAGCACCCCGGCGAGCTGACCCCGGCCTGGGGCAGCCCGACACCGGAGAACCCGCGCGCGGTCAGCAATTGGCCCGACTTCGATCCCGCCGGCCGGCCCCGCTCCGCCACCCTGGTGATCCGCAAGGAGGACGGCGGGATCATCGGAACCTGACCGGTTGTCGCCCCGTCACCGCGCCGCCCCGTCACCGCGCCGGCCGCCGTCCCGCCCGGTTCGGCGCGGCGACCGGGCCCGGTCACAGTCCCGCGCGGTCACGGTCCGGTGCGGTCACGGTCCGGTGCGGTCACGGTCCGGTGCGGTCACAGTCCGGGCGCGGTCACAGTCCGGCGCGTACGGCGGCGACCACCGTCTTGACCTGCTCGGCCGACAGGTGCGGGCCGATCGGCAGGCTGAGCACCTCGTCGGCGAGGCGTTCGGCGACCGGGTATCCGCCGGCCGGGACGTCGGGGCCGGCATAGGCCGGGGCGAGGTGCGGCGGCACCGGGTAGTGGATGATCGTCTCCACGCCGGACCGGTGCAGTGCCGCCCGCAGCCGGTCCCGGGCCGCCGTCCGGACCACGAAGAGGTGCCACACCGGTTCGGCCCAGGACGCCACCCCGGGCAGTGTCAGTCCGGGCAGCCCGGCGAGGTCTGTCAGGTACCGCGTTGCCACCTCGGCGCGACGGCGGTTCCACTCCGGCAGGTGGGCCAGTTTGACCCGCAGGAACGCCGCCTGGAGTTCGTCGAGCCGCGAGTTCGTACCGCGCAACTCGTGCTGGTACTTGACCCGCGAGCCGTAGTTGCGCAGCAGCCGTACCCGCTCGGCCAGGCCGGCGTCGGCGGTCAGCACCGCTCCGCCGTCGCCCATCGCGCCGAGGTTCTTGCCCGGGTAGAAGCTGAACGCCGCCACGGTCGAACCCTCGCCCACCCGACGGCCACGGTACCGGGCGCCGTGGGCCTGGGCTGCGTCCTCCAGCACCGCCAGGCCCCGGCTGGCGGCCACCTCGTTGATCCCGTCCAGGTCGGCCGGGTGGCCGTAGAGGTGTACCGGCATGATCGCCCTGGTCCGACCGGTGATCGCGGCCTCGATCCGGGCCGGGTCCATCGTCCCGGTCCGCTCGTCCGGCTCGACCGGCACCGGCCGGGCGCCGGCCGCCGACACCGCCAACCAGGTCGCGATGAAGGTGTGCGACGGCACGATGACCTCGTCGCCGTCGCCGATGTCGAGTGCCCGCAGGGCCAGTTCCAGCGCGTCGCATCCGCTGCCCACCGTGACGCAGTGCGGTGCGCCGCAGAAGGCGGCGAACTCGGCCTCGAACGCCTCCGTCTCGGGCCCGAGCACGTACCGCCCGGAGGCCAGCACCCGGGCGTAGGCGGCGTCCAGTTCGGTGCGGAGTTCGGCGTACGCGGCGCGCAGGTCCAGGAAGGGCACCGTCATCGGGGGGCTCCCGGCCGGTGCCGCGCGGCGCCGTCCGGGGCCGGGCCGGCCCCGGTGAGCAGCGACCGCAGCAGGGCCCGCAGCACCTGCTCGGCCGGGGCGTCGGCGGGCACGATGAGCGTCCCGTCCGGGCCGACGTCGCCGTCCCGGCCGTTGGCGGTGTCCCGGCCGTAGTCGTCGGTGTCCCGGCCGTTGTCGGTGTCGCCGTCCGGGGCGGACGCCGCCTCGATGAGCTCGGCGTGCGACCACGTGCCGGTCGGCACCGCCGGAAAGCCGCGCCAGGTCGTCAGGGCGGGATCGGAGGGCCGACAGCGAGCCGGCCACGAGGCGGGCGGCAGGGCCAGGTTCTCCGGGGGTACGGCCGGCACGTCGCGATGCCGGAAGTGCTCCTCGTCGACGATGTCCCCCGGGTCGCAGACCTGTAGTGCCGCACCGAGGTCGAGCGCGATCCGGTCCCGGCGACCATGGTCCGACTCGGCGACGTAGGCGACCTGGTGCCCGGCCCACCACGCCCCGAGGGTGAGCGCCACGATCTCCGCCGGCCGGCGCAGGGCGATCAGCACCAGTGACCCGTCCGGATAGCCCTGCTCGGCGAAGCCCCGCCCGTACCCGCGCGCGCTCTGCTCGTACCGGCCGGCCGGCGCCGGCGGCCCGGTGCTGGCCGCGCCACGCCCCAGCAGCTCGCAGACGGTTCCCGGCGCACCGGCCAGCCGGCCGGCCGATCCGGCGGTCAGCGACGACGACATTCGGGTCTCCCCCCTCGATACGACTCTCCTCGGGCCGGTGGAGCCAATGCCTCGCCTGCCGGCGGAGGCGATGGATCGACTGCCGGCCCCGTCCCCGGCCCCGGGATCCCGTTACGGCCGCGCCCGGCGGGTCAGCCGGGTCGTACCGCCACCACCTGGCCGGCGCCGTGCCGGTCACCCGCCCGGCGCAGCGCCGCCGCCAGCGTGCCGACGCCGCGCCGCAGCTCCGCGTCGGTCACCGTCAGCGGCGGGCAGAGCTTCAACACCTCGCCGTCCCGACCGCAGGTCTCCAGCAGCAGGCCCTGCTCGAAGGCGTACCGGGCGACCAGGTCCGCCACCCCGCGACTCCGGCAGGGCAGCCCGAGCAGCAGTCCGCGCCCCCGCACCGGCCCGGCCAGGCACTCGCCGTCGTCGTCCAGAGTGGACAGTTCCTCGGCCAGCAGCGCCGACTTGCGCTCCACCTCCCGGCGCAGGTGCTCGGTACGCCACCACCGCCTGATCGCCAGCGCGCCGGTGACGAAGGCGAGCTGGTTGCCCCGGAACGTTCCGGAGTGCTCGCCGGGCGCCCACACGTCCAGCTCCGGAGCGATGAGTACCAGGCTGAGCGGAAGCCCGAGGCCGCTGATCGACTTCGACAGGCAGACGACGTCGGGCCGCAGCCCGGCGGACTCGAACGAGAAGAACGGTCCGGTACGCCCACCGCCGGCCTGGATGTCGTCCACGATCAGGATCGTCCCGGTACGCCGGCAGAGCGCCTGTGCCTCGCTCAGGTACCGCGCCGACAGCGGCCGGACGCCGCCCTCGCCCTGGAGGGTCTCGACGACGAACGCCGCCGGTGCGCCGTCCGGGCCGTCGAGCGCGCTCGCCAGGGCGGCCAGCGCGTGCTCGGTGCCGGGCGCGTCCATCTCGTGCGGCACCCGGGTCACCCCGGCCGGGTCCAGGGTGGGCAGCCCGGCCGGCCCGGAGATGTCGGAGACCGCGATCGAGTCGACCGTCATCCCGTGGTAGGCGCCGGTGAGGCAGACCACCCGGCGTCGCCCGGTCGCCTTCCGGGCCACCCGGAGCGCCGCCTCGACCGCGCTGGTGCCGGTCGGCCCGGTGAACTGGATCCGGTAGTCGAGCCCGCGCGGCGCCAGTACCACGTCGGAGAGTGCCCGGACGAACTCGCGCTTGGCCACCGTCGCCGTGTCCAGCCCGTGCACCAGCCCGCCGGAGCGCAGGTAGTCGATCACCGCCTCGACCAGCTCCGGCGGGTTGTGACCGTAGTTGAGCGTCGCCGCGCCGGCGAAGAAGTCCAGGTACTCCCGGCCGTCCTCGTCGTACAGCCGGGCGCCCTCGGCCCGGGCGAAGACCGCCGGCCACCGCCGGCAGTAGTACCGGACCCTCGACTCGTACGTCTCCAGTACGTCCACGCTGCCCCCGCCCTCGTCGACCTGACCACCCGTCCTCACCAACAGCTCACCAGGCACGCGGATCCTCCGCCACCAGCCGGGTGAGGGCGGCACAGAACTCGTCGGTGACCTGCCGCGCCGCCGCCTCCGCCACCGTCGCCGGGTCGAACCGGACGCGCAGCCCGAGCCGGGCGTCCGGGTGCACCTCGACGGTGAGCGGATAGTTGTTCCGGCCGGCTCCCGGCCCCCGGCGCACCGACAGGGTCTCCCCGGCCGGGTACCGTCCGCCCTTGAACAGCGGGAAGTTCTGCACCCCGACGGTGGTGTCGAAGAGCGGCCGGCCCGGCGGTGACCCGGCCGCCCGCTGCGCCTCGGCCACCGACATGTACTCGAACCGGCCCAGCCCGATCAGCGTCGACTGCACCTCCCTGAGGAAGGTCGCCACGTCGTCGTGCCGGGGCAGCCGTACCCGCATCGGCAGGGTGGTCGAGAGGAGCCCGGCCATCCGCTCGATGCCCGGAAGCGGCGCCGACCGGCCGGAGAGGATCACCCCGAAGACGAGGTCGCGGTCGCCGGTGACCCGGCTGAGCGCCACCGCCCAGGCGCCGTAGACCAGGGCGCCGAGGGTCAGCCGGCGACGCTTGCAGAAGAGTTCCACCTCGGTGGTGAACTCGGCGGAGAGTTCCCGCCGCAGCACGCGTTCCGCCGACGGGCCGGCGCCCTCCGGGCCGGTCCGGGCCGGCGTGCCGGCGTCGGCGACGGGTTTCGGCAGGCCGGCCGGGTGCGGGAGGTCGGCCAGCAGCTCGCGCCAGAACCGTCGCTCCGGCCCGGGGGTCCGGGTCTGGATCCACCGTACGTAGTCCCGGTACGGTGCCGCGGGCTCGTCGTCCACGGGTCGGCCGGCCAGCAGGTTCGCGTACGCCTGGAAGCACTCGGTGAACACCAGGCTGCTGCTCCAGCCGTCCATGATCGCGTGGTGGTTGGTCCAGACCAGGTGGTGCAGGTCGTCGGCGAGCCGGACGGCGGTGACCCGGTACAGCGGTGCGGTGGAGAACTCCAGGTCGAGCCGGCCGTCCTCGGCGAGGATGTCGGCGATCCGGAACGACGACGACGCCGTCCCGGACCGGTCGACGACGGTCAGCGGCGGCACCACCTCGGCGTGCACCACCTGGTGCGGTTCGGCCAGCCGCCGCCAGCGGATCGCCGTACGCAGCGCGTCGTGCCGGCGGGCCACGGCCGTCAGCGCGGTCCGGAACAGTTCCGGGTGGAACTGTCCGGTCAGGGTGAAGCTGGTCTGGTTGAGGTACATGCCCTCGCCGGGGCTGTAGAGGGAGTGGAAGAGCATCCCGTGCTGGGCGGGGGTGAGCGGGTACACCTCGCGTACGCCCGGCTCGGCGCAGACGTCGTCGAGCTGGGCGCCGGTCAGGGTCGCCAGCGGGTGTCGCGCCGGTCTGCCGGGCCCGTCGACGCAGCCGGCCAGCCCCTGGGCCAGGGCGGCCCGCAGCCGGTCGACGAGGTTCGCGCAGAGCCGTTGGATCGTCTCCGCCCGGTGCCGGCCGGCCGGGTACGCCCAGGTGATCCGCAGCCGACCGGCGGCCACCTCGCACCGGACGTCGAGCCCCGGTACCGGCTCGGCGGGGCCGAGCGGCACCGTCCGGACACCGGCGTCGAGCGGCACGCCGTCGAACGCGAACCCGACCGTCTCGGCATCGACCCGGGCCAGTCGGGCCCGCAGCTCCTCGTCGGGTGACAGGTGCCGCAGCACCCCGTACGCCAGGCCGGCGCGGGGAACCCGGCGCAGCTCCCGGGCCACCGCCCGGGCGGTGGCGGTGATGTCACCGGCGACCGCCGGCAGCCGTACCGGACAACTGCCGGTCAGCCGCCCGACCGTGCGGCTGAGGTCGACCTCCGGGAACGGCGAGTCGCGTCCGTCGTCGCGCAGGCGTACCGCGAGCGCGCCGCCCCGGGTCTCGGCCGTCGCCGTCAGGACCAGGGCGGCGAGTACCAGTTCCGCCGGGGTCACCCCGAACCACTCGGCCGCGACACCGGTCAGCCCGGCGGTTTCGGCCGCGCTCAGCTCCGCCACCACCGACCGGGCGGGGACGGTCTCCGGGCGGGCCGTCGGGTCGGGGCCGTCCGGGGGCAGCGCCGGGGCGGGCTCGTCGGCCATCAGCCAGTAGTCGGCCTCGGCCCGGGCCGCGCCGGATTCCGCGTAGCGGCTGATCCGCTCGGCCCAGTACCGGTAGGAGGTGGTCGGCTCCGGCAGCCGAACCGGCCGGCCGGCGGCGATCCGCGCGCACAGGGTGCCGATGTCGGCCGTGACGATCCGCCAGGAGGCCCGGTCGAGCAGCCGGCGCAGCGCCACGAGCACCAGGTGGCGGTCTCCGGAGGACCCGCCGACCAGGGCGGCCCGGACCAGCGGACCGCTCGGGGTGCCGTCGGGCGGCGCGGCGGTGCTGGTCTCGACGATCGTCGCGGCGAGCGTCTCGGCGGCGTCGCGCAGCGCCGACGAGGGATCCGTGGCACCGCCGTCGACCTGTCGGATCGACAGCGGCACCGGCCCGACGGCCGGCACCGACAGCCGCCGGCCCTGCGCGTCGACCAGCAGCCGGGCCCGCAGCATGTCGTGCTGCTCGGCGAGTGCGGCCAGCACCTCCGCCACGGCCGGCTCGCCGAGTCCGGGCGGCAGTTCGACGGCGACGGCCCGGACCGCCGGGGTCCCGGCCGGGTCGAGCAGGTCCCGCTGCCCCGGAGTGAGCGGGACCGGGCCGGCCGCCGCGCCGCGGACGACGGTCGGCGCCGCGTCGGCGTCGACGATCCTGGCCAGCTCGGCCACGGTCTGGAACTCGAACACCTGGGCGGGGACGAGCCAGAGACCCGCGTCACGGGCCCGGGAGACGACCTGGATACCGAGGATCGAGTCGCCACCCAGCTCGAAGAAGTTGTCCTCGATCCCGACGTCGTCCAGCCCCAGCACGTCCGCCCAGATCCCGGCCAGGAGTTCCTGGGTGGGGGTGGACGGCGGGGCGTATCCGGTGGACTGCCCGGCACTCTGGTCGGGCGCCGGCAGTGCCCCCCGGTCGAGCTTGCCGTTCGGGGTCAACGGCAGCGCCGGCAGGTCGACGAAGGCGGCCGGCACCATGTAGTCGGGCAGCCGGTGCCGCAGGTGGTCGCGCAGGGCCGGCGGGTCGGGCAGCCGGCCACCGTCGCCGACCAGGTACGCCACCAGCCGTACCCCGCCCGCGTCGTCGGTCCGGCCCACCACCACGGCCTGGCGTACCGCCGGGTGCCCGAGCAGCGCCAGCTCGATCTCGGCCGGCTCCACCCGGTGTCCACGGATCTTGATCTGCTGGTCGACCCGGCCGAGGAACTCGACGGTCCCGTCCGGGCGTCGCCGGCCCAGGTCGCCGGTGCGGTACATCCGCCGCCCCGGCGCAGCCGCGAACGGGTCGGGCCGGAATCGCGCCGCGGTCAACCCGGGCTGGCCGTGATAGCCGCGCGCCACGCCGGCACCGCCGAGGTAGATCTCGCCGACCACGCCGACCGGCGTCGGGGCCAGCCGCGAGTCCAGCACGTAGAGGCCGGTGTTCGCGATCGGGGCGCCGATCGTGATCGGTGCCGCCGTACCGTCCACCACGCCGGCCGTGGACCACACCGTGGTCTCGGTCGGGCCGTACACGTTCCAGAGCGTGCTCTCCGGGGCGAGCAGTTCGCCGGCCAGGTCCGCCGGCAGTCGCTCGCCGCCGCAGAGCCGGATCCGCAGCCCCGGCGGCACCCCGACCGACTCGGTCAGCATCCGCCAGGTCGCCGGAGTGGCCTGCATGACGGTGCCGCCCTCGTCGCGCACCAGGGCGTGCAGCGCCAGCGGGTCGGTGGTCTGCGCGCGCTGCGCGACGATCACCCGTCCCCCGGTGACCAGCGGCAGCAGCAACTCCAGCACGGAGATGTCGAAGGAGAGGGTGGTCACCGCGACCAGGGCGTCCCGGGGTTCCGGGCGCAGCAGTGCGGCGAAGGAGGTCAGCAGGTTCACCACCGCCGCGTGGCTGACCTGCACCCCCTTCGGTCGTCCGGTGGAGCCCGAGGTGAAGATCACGTAGGCGAGGTCGGCGGGGTCGGCCGGCCCGGCGCCGAGGACGGCGTGGGTCCCGGCTTCGGCTCCGGCGTCGGCCGCGCCGGCGTCGGCATCGGCATCGGCACCCAGCGCGCCGGCATCGGCGTCGGCGTCGGCGAGCAGGAGCGGTGCGGGGCCGCCGTCGGGTAGGGCTCCGGCCAGGGCGCGCTGGGTCACCACGATCGGTGCCTTGGTGTCCGACAGGGCCTGGGCCACCCGCTCCGCCGGGACGGCGGGGTCCAGCGGGACGTACGCACCGCCGGCCTTCCAGACTCCGAGCAGGGCCACCACGAGATCCACGCCGCGCTCCAGATAGAGCCCGACCAGGCTCCCGGGCCCGACGCCCCGTCGACGGAGCCGGGCGGCCAGCGCGGCGGCCCGACGGTCCAGTTCCGCGTACGTCACCGACCGGCCGCCGGAGGTGACCGCCGTGGCGTCCGGGGTACGGGCCGCCTGCTCGGCCACCAGCTCGTGCGCGCACCGGGGCGGGATCTCGACGACCGGGCCGTACACCGCCGGTCCGGCCGGTGACTCCTCGGCGACGGGCAGGGCGCCGACCGGCTGCCCGGGGTCGCGCACCACCGCCCGCAGGATCGCCTGGTAGTACGCCGACATCCGCCGGACCATCGCCTCGTCGAAGAGTTCGGTGCTGTACTCCCAGCTGCCCCGCAGCCCGGCGGCGGACTCGGTGACCGCCAGGGTGAGTTCGAACTTCGCGGTACGCTGCTCGACCCGGAACGGCAGCACCGCCAGGTCGTGGAACTCCTCCTCCGTCGGCGGGCGTTCCAGCTGGTGGCTGAAGGAGACCTGGAACAGCGGCGGCCGGCTGGTGTCCCGGTCCACCACCACCTCGTCGACGACCAGCTCGAAGGGGACGTCGGAGTTCTCGATCGCCGTCGCGGTGGTCTCCCGGACCCGCCGCAGCAGCTCGGTGAAGGTCGGCTCCGCCGAGACGTCGATCCGCAGCGTCACCATGTTGAGGAAGCACCCGACGAGATCGTCCACCCCGGATTCCGCCCGGCGTACCACCGGCGAGCCGATCCCGATGTCGTCCTGCCCGGCCAGGCGGTGCAGCAACACCGCGAACGCCGCCAGCGCGACGATGTTCGTGGTCACCCCGGCGCTCCGGGTCAACGCGCGGAGGCCCTCGACCACCGGGGGCTCGACGGCGAAGCTCAGCGCCGCCCCCGCCCCGGAGCGGATCCGGCTGCGCACACCGGTGCCGGGCAGGTCGAGGACGGGCAGTCCGGCGAGCCGCTGCTGCCAGTGGTCGAGCTGGCCGCGCAGCGCCCCGGAGTGCACGAGCTGCCGCTGCCACACGGTGTAGTCGACGTACTGCACCGGCAGCTCGGGCAGCTCGGCGGGGCGCCCCAGGCAGGCCGCGGAGTACGCCCGGGCCAGCTCCGTACGGAGCAGCTCGATCGACCGGGCGTCCACCGCGATGTGGTGCAGGGTCAGCACCAGTACGTGGTCGGTGGGCCCGACCCGCAGCAACCGGGCCCGCAGCGGCGGCTCCTCGGCCAGGTGGAACGGCCGGGCCACCTCGTCGGAGACCAGTCGGCGGAGGGTCTCCGGGTCGGCGGGCACGTCGACCGCCGACAGCGCGCTCGCGGTCGCCGGCCGCACCACCTGCCGGGGGTGGCCGTCGGTGACCGGGAATACGCTGCGCAGCACCGAGTGCCGCTCGACCACCGTCTCCAGCGCCGTGCGGAGTTGGTCGACCCGCAACGGCCCGCCCAGCCGCATCACCAGCGGCACGTTGTAGTCCGCCGACTCGGGCTGGAGCTGGGCCAGGAACCACAGCCGCTGCTGGGCGAAGGAGAGCGGGAACGGCCCCGGCGAGCCGGTGGGCCGCACCTGGTGCGCGGTGGTCGGCCGACCGACCCGGTCCAGCTCGGCGGCGAAGCCGGCCAGTGTTGGGTGCTCGAAGAGGGTACCGAACGGGACCCGCAACCCGAGCGTCCGCCGCAACTGGCCGGCCAGCCGGGCCGCCGTGAGGGAGTGTCCGCCGAGTTCGAAGAAGTTGTCGTCCCGGCCCACCCGGGACACCCCCAGCACGTCGGCCCAGAGTTCGGCCACCGTCCGTTCGGTCGGGGTCGCCGGCTCGGGCGACTTCTCGGCCTGCCCGAGCTGGCGGGCGTCCGGTTCCGGCAGCGCCCGCCGGTCCACCTTGCCGTTGCCGGTCAGCGGCAGCGCGGCGAGCGGCACGAACGCGGCCGGCAGCAGGTATTCCGGCAGTATCCGGAGCAGGTGTGCGCGCAGCGCGGCCGGGTCCGGCACCCGGTCGGCGGCGGCGACGAAGTAGCCGACCAGCCGGTGGTCCCCGTGCCGGTCCTGTCCCGCGACGACCACGGCCTCGGCCAGGTCCGGGTGGGTGAGCATCGCCGCCTCGATCTCGCCCGGCTCCACCCGCCAGCCCCGGATCTTGACCTGGTCGTCCGACCGGCCCACAAACTCCAGCTCGCCGTCCGGGCGGCGGCGCGCCAGGTCGCCGGTCCGGTAGAGCCGGCCGCCGGGCTCGACGGCGAACGGGTCCGGCAGGAAGCAGCGCGCGGTCAGGCCCGGCCGCCCCAGGTAGCCCCGGGCCACCCCGACCCCGCCGATGAAGATCTCCCCGACCGCGCCCTCCGGTACCGGGTTCAGCTCCTCGTCCAGGAGATGGATCGCGGTGTTCGCGATCGGCCGCCCGATCGGTACCGCCGGTCCGGTCAGCTCCGGCACCGCCGCCCGGTGTACGCAGCATCCGACGGTCGCCTCGGTGGGGCCGTACTCGTTGACCACCACGACCGGCTCCGGCGACTCCCGCCACGGAGCCAGCGTGTCGGCGAACAGCGCCGCACCGCCGACCACGAGCTGGCCGGTCAGCGCGGCCAGCCGGTCCGGCGACAGCTCCCGGCCGATCACGGCCAGGTGCGCGGGGGTCAGCTTGACGAAGGTGTACGGCCGGCCCGCCCCGACCTCGTCGGAGAGCAGCCGCCGGTAGTCTTCGAGCACCTCGACGGTGCCACCGGCGGCCAACGGCAGCAGCAGGTTGGTGACGGTGAAGTCGAAGGCCAGCGGCGAGTGCAGCGGTACGGTGCCGATCCCGTCCGGGCCGTACGCCCGGCTCGCCCAGTCGAGGTAGTTCAGCAGCGACCGGTGTTCGATCTGGACACCCTTCGGCCGGCCGGTCGAGCCGGAGGTGTAGATGACGTACGCCAGGTTCCCCGGACCGGCCGACTCCACCTCGGCGCCGACCTCCCCGACACCGTCGAGCTGCTCGGCGCCGGGGTCGGCCTGTTCCAGGGTCACCGCGAGCGCCGGTACGCCGAGGTCGTCGGCGAGTTGCCGCCGGGCCGGCTGGGTCAGCACCAGCCGGGCGCCGCAGTCGTCGAGCATCGTCCGCAGCCGGGCCACCGGGTGCCCGGGTTCCAGCGGGACGTACCCGGCTCCGGCCTTGAGCACGGCCAGGCAGCTCACGACCAGCTCGGCCGAGCGCTCCATCAGCAGCCCGACGAGCTGTTCCGGGCCGACGCCGCGCCGACGCAGCTCGGCGGCCCAGCGGTCGGCCCGGGCGTCCAGTTCGGCGTAGGTCAGGGTTCGGTGACCGTCCCGGACCGCGACCCGGTCCGGCACCAGCGCCGCCCGGGCCGAGATGAGCTGACCGGCGGACCGGTACCCCGGGTCCGTCATCGACGTACACCTCCCACCGTGGCGGCGTCGGTGGACATCCGCAGCAGCCGTTCCGCGAGGTCCGTACCGAGGGCTCTGATCCCGTCCCGGTGCCACAGGTCGGCCCGATAAGTGATCTTGAATCGCAGCGGCAGGTCCGGTGGACTCGCCAGGACCTCCAGGTGCAGATCGTCGATACAGCCACTCTCGGCGTCCCAGACCAGGCACGGCCCGTCCCGTTCGGCGTCGGCCGGAGCGCTGCGCAGTACCACCCCGAGTCGGAGCCGGCTGCCGATGTCCTGGTTGAAGGCGATCGTCACCTTGGGCGAGAGGTTGAGGACCCGGCCGCTCTCGGTGTGCCGGCCGTCCCGCTGGAACGGGCCGCTCTGCTGGCGCATCGCCCGGCGCAGCACCCCGGCAGCGCTCCGGATCGTGGCCTCCGGGTCCGGGCGGGCCGGCATCCGCATCCGCAGCACGCAGAGGTTGACCAGCGACCCCACCAGGTTCCGCCGGCTGGCGCTGCCGCGATCGGTGAGCGGCGTCTGTAGCAGCAGGTCCCGCTGCCCGGTCAGGGCGCCGACCGCGCTGGCGAAGCCGGCCAGGATGGCCGCCGACCCGTGCCCGCCGAGCGGCCGCGAGCGGGCATCCAGCCCGGCCATGGTGCAGCCGTCCACCTCGAAGACCAGCGCCGGGAAGCGTCCCGTCCGGAGACCCGGCTGCCAGGGCCGGACCGGGTACGGCAGCCTGAGCGGCTCCGCGTCGCGCAGCTCCTCGGCCCAGAACGCGAGGTGGCTCGCCAACCGCTCCCCGGTCATCGCCTGCCGGGATGCCCGGGCGTACGCCCCGAACGAGCCGGCCGGCGGACCGGACGGGACGGGCCGGCCAGCGCGGAGCGCGGCGTGGTACCGGTAGAAGTCCCTGGCGATCAGCGACGCCGACCAGCCGTCCACGAAGACGTGGTGCAGGTGCAGGATCAGCCTGGGCGGATCCGACCCCTCGTCGATGGCGAAGAAGCACGGGATCCGGCCGGCGGTCGTCGACGGACCGATCGCCCCGTAGACCCGGGGGTCCGCGCCGGCCGGCAACTGCTGCACCGGTCGGGTCGGGTACGTCAGCTGCGTCTCCGGCTCCCCCGGCAGCACCGACATCCGCAACGCGTCGCGCGCCCGGACGATCCGGGTCAGCGCGGCCAGCACCGGCTCGGGGGCGACGCCGTCGCGCAGCGGCAGACGCAGCGCGTACACCAGGGTCTCCGGGTCGCTCATCTGCTCGACCAGCCGCAGCTGTTCCTGCCCGAAGGTGAGCGGATCGCCGGTGGGGTCGAGTGACGCACCGGGTCGCATCGGACGGACCACCTCCAAGGCGTCGGGCCTGCGCTGCCAACCGGTACGGCTCCGGCAGCGCGACGCGGCGGCCCGTCGGCTCACCCCGGAGACGGCCGTGCGCCCGCCGATTCTTTCGCATCGCGGTGCGGTGCAATAGGGGCGCGGAAACCGCCGCCAACTGGCGCTTTCCGCAGTTGAACGCGAGCCGACGGTCCACCTTGTCCGGTGCCGCGCCGGGGCGCAGACTGGCCGGCAGGACGAGCCGAGGGAACCCCGCCATGCGACACCGCGAACCCCCGCCGCCGGTGCGGGACTGATGGCCGGCGCGACCGTCCTGTTCCTGCCCTACCCGTCCACGTCGGGTAGCTGGGGCTCGGTGATGAACCTGGTCGCCCTAGCCCAGGAGTGCCGCGGCCGGGGCGACCGGGCCGTCTTCCACGCCTGCCCGCCCACCGCCGAACTGCTCCGCCGGCAGGGCTTCGAGGTGCTTCCGGTCGAGGGGGTCCCGCCGCGGGAGACACCCCGGGCCGTCGACACCTTCTACGACGTCTGCACCGCCCTCGGCTTCGACGACCGGGCCTTCTGGGACCGGGTGCTGCGCTCCGAGGAGGAGGCCGTGCAGGCGGTACGGCCGGACGCCCTGGTCTCACACATGCGGCTGACGGCGCCGATCACGGCGGCCCGGCACGGCATTCCGCTCGCCTCGTGCGGCGGGTGGTCGACCGATCCCCGGGTCCAGGCGTCCGGCACGCATCCGCTCGACGAGATGGCCGGTCAGCTCGCCAGCACCTGGTCGGCACTGACCGTACGCTCCATCAGCGAACTCGTCTTCTGGCGGGCCGACCTGCGGATGGTCACCTCGGTGCCGATCTTCGAGCCGGACTTCGTCGACCTGCCGAACACGCTCTACACCGGCTATCTGCGCCCGATGACCGAGGCCGAACCGCCGTGGAGCCGACCGGTGCCGGACCGGCTGGTGCTGGCCTACGCCAGCAACGCGCCGTGGGGCGTACCCCGGGTGGTGGAGGCGCTGGCCACCGCCGCCGAGCGGGCCGGGGCGGTGCTCTGGTGCGTGGCCCGGGCCGGTGGGCCCACCGGCCGCGTCTCGGCGCACTGCGAGGTCTTCTCCTACCTGCCGTTCGAGGCGTTGCTGGGCCGGGCCGGCGCGGTGGTCTTCCACGGTGGGCAGGCCACCGCGCTGGCCTCGCTCTGCCACGGCGTACCGGCGCTGGCCGTGCCCGGCCGGCACTACGAGCGGCGGTACAACGCCACCCGCCTCGCCGAGCTGGGCACCAGCGTCACCGGTGACCTGGCGGTACTCCGGCCCAGCCGGCTGGCCACGATCCTCCAGCGGCTGCTCGACGACGACGACATCCGGTCCGCCGCCGCGTCGGCGCACCGGTCGACGTACGAGCACGGCGGGGTGGTGTCGACGGTGGACGCGATACACCGGCTGATCGGCTGCTGAGCAACGGCTACCGGTAGGCGCGCGCCTGGAGCTCGAACAACTCGGCGTAGACGCCGCCGAGGGCGAGCAGTTCCTGGTGGGAGCCGTGCTCGACGATCCGGCCCTGGTCGAAGACGAGGATCAGGTCGGCCATCCGGACCGTGGAGAACCGGTGCGACACCAGCAGGGTGATCGCCCCGCTCCCCTCGGTCCCGCGCCGGGTCGCCTCCCGGAAGCGCTCGAAGAGGGCGTGCTCGGCGTCCGGGTCCAGCGACGCGGTCGGCTCGTCCAGCACCAGCAGCAGCGGCTGTTCGCGCATCATCCCGCGCGCGACCGCGAGTTGCTGCCACTGCCCGCCGGAGAGCTCCGCACCGTCCCAGGCCCGGCCGAGCTGCTCGGAGAGCGGCAGCGTGATCGTCGAGCCGGCGCGGGTGAGCGCCGCCCGAACCGCGCCGTCCTCGTCGCACCGGTCGAGGTCGCCGACGCCGACCGACTCGCCGAGGGTGAACTCGAACCGCGCGAAGTCCTGGAAGGCACCCGCCAGACTCCGTTGCCAGCGGTGGGTGTCCAGGTCGGCCAGGTCCACGCCGTCGACCGTGATCCGCCCACTGCTCGGCTGGTAGAGGCCGAGCAGGAGTTTGACCGCGGTGGTCTTGCCGGCCCCGTTGTCGCCGACGATCCCGACGGTGGCACCGGCCGGCAGCCGAACGCTGAGGTCGTGCAGCACCTCGTCGTCGGTACCGGGATAGCGGAACGAGACCCGGTCGAGTTCGATGCCCCGGGTCAGCCGGGCCGGCGGGGTGCCGGTGCCGGTGCGCTTGCCACGGGCGAACTCCACCAGCCAGACGTACCGGCTCGCCATCGCCAGCGTCTGGGTCAGCTCCCGGACCAGCCCGACGGCGCCGGAGACGTACCCCTGGACGAGGCCGGCCACCGCGATCGCCAGCACCACGTCGCCCGGGGTGGCCTCGCCGCGCACGGCACGGGCGGCGACCAGCACGATGCCGCCGGCCCAGGCCGAGGTGAAGAGCAGCCAGGCGCCGGCCGCCAGCAGGGCGGCCCGCAGGTCGGCGGCGAAGAGTTCCCGGTTGGTCTCCTCGCTGACCCGGTGGAACCGCGACACGATCTCGTCGCGCAGCCGGAAGATCCGGATCTCCTTGCCGAACTGCGGGGTCGTCGCCACCCGGAACAGGTGGGTACTGGTGCGTGACGCCTCGGCGGTCCGCCCGATCGCACCGTCCCGCAACCGCTCGGCCCGGGCCGAGGTGACGAAGAGCGGGATGCCGAAGAGCGGCAGGAGCAGCAGTGCCGGGTCGGCACCGGCGAGCAGCGAGAGCGCGGAGGCGGCGCCGACGAAGAACGACACGTTGGACAGCGCCGTCCAGAGTGCACCGACCAGCAGCCGCGAGTTGCTCCGCAGCACCTCCAGGCGGTCGGCGAAGTCGGGCCGCTCGTGCGGTTCGACGGTGGGGATCGAGGTGACCAGCCGCATGACGTCCTGCTCGAAGAGCCGGGCGGCCCGCTCGGAGACGGTGGTCTGCAACGGTACGGAGATGCCGTACGCGGAGAACATCACCGCGATCATCGCGGCGAGGGTGCCGACGCCGATCCCGGCCCGGGTCCAGTCGCCGGCCAACGCCCCGTCGGTGACCAGTTTCAGCGCCAGCGCGTTGGCCGACGGTTGCAGGGCCAGCGACAGGCTGCACAGCGCGATGACGCCGACCCGCCAGCCGCCGGCCCGGATGGCGAGGCGGGTGCCCAGCCAGACCACCTGGAGGCGCTCAGCCATCGACGAACCTCTCCGCCTGTAGTCGGAACATCCGGGCGTACGTCCCGCCGAGCGAGATCAGCTCGTCGTGACTGCCGTCCTCGGTGACCCGGCCGCCGTCGAGTACGCAGATCCGGTCGGCCCGGCGGACGGTGGAGAAGCGGTGCGAGACGAGGACGGTGGTGGTGCCCGAGGTCAGGTCCAGGAACCGGTCGTAGAACTCGGCCTCGGCCCGGACGTCCAGGTTGGCGGTGGGTTCGTCCAGCACGAGTACCCGGGCACCGGCGCGTACCGCCAGCAGCGCCCGGGCCAGGGCGATCCGCTGCCACTGCCCGCCGGAGAGGTCCGCCCCGCCGGAATAGTTGCGGGACAGCGGTGAATCCCAGCCCCGTGGCATGCCGCGGATCGCCGCCAGCACCCCGGCCCGGTCGGCCGCCTCCTCCAGCGCGGTCCGGTCGTCGAGGAGGTCGAGCGCGCCGAAGCCGACGTTGTCCCGGGCGCTCAGCTCGTACCGGGCGAAGTCCTGGAAGATGACGGCGAGCCGGCGGCGCCACCGCTCGGGGTCGAGGTCGCGCAGGTCGGTGTCGCCGACCCGGATCGACCCGCTGGTCGGCTCGTAGAGCCGGGTCAGCAGCTTGATGATGGTGGTCTTGCCGGCGCCGTTCGCCCCGACCAGGGCGACCGTGCTGCCGTCGGCGATGGTCAGGTCCACCCCGTCGACCACCGGACGGTCGACGCCGGGATAGTGGAAGCCGACCCGGTCGAACCGGATGTCGCCGAGCGGCCCGGCCGGCGGGGCGGGCTCCGGCGGGGCGGGCTCCGGCGGCGCCGCCCCGGACCGTCCGCCGTCGACCGTCGGGAGGGTGCCGGCCGGGGCGTCCGCGTTGCGCCGGGCCGTCATCCGGGCCTCCAGTTCCAGCAGCGACGGCAGGGTCAGGCAGCCGTACCGGATCGGGAAGTCGGCGTCCGGCAGGAACCCGCCGAGCCCGACGATGGCGGTCAGCGCGCCGCCGAGCACCACCGCCTGGGCGGCGTCGAGGTCCCCGCTGACCAGACCCAGCACGATCGGCACACCCGCCAGCGCCGCCAGCACCAGTACGGCGAGGTCGACCACGGTCATCCGCCAGCCGATGCTGCGGCGCCGCCGCCACACCGGAGCCATCGCGGTCGTCCAGGCGGTGTCGTGCCGGCCCACCAGCCAGCCGCCCAGGCCGAAGAGCCGGGTCTCCTTGGCGGTCTCCGGACGCAGCGCCAGGTCCCGCAGGTACTCCGAGCGTCGCAGCCCCGGTACGTCGCCGCTGAGCGCCTGCGCGGTCTGGAACCAGATCGCCAGGATGTGCCGGCGGATCACCATCGCCCCGGCCGCCACTCCGAGCCCCAACCACCAGCGGTACTGGGCGAGCAGCAGGATCGATCCGAACGCACCGGCCTTGAGGGCGATCAGGTTCAGGTACCCGCGCGCCCCGCTGCCCGGCCCCTGCCCGGGAGAGGCGATCCCCTGCGCGGTGGAGATCAGGTCACGGGTGCCGGAATCCTCCAGGTGCGCCACCCCGTACGGCCCGGTCAGGCAGGCCACCATCCGGTTGCGGAAGTTGAGGTCGATGCGGCGGACGAGTTCGCCGGTCAGCGGCTCGACGACGACGGGCAGCACGGTACGGGCCGCCGCGACGACGATCAGGAAGGTCACCGCCGGCCAGAGCCCGGCACCGTCGGCGGTCAGCCCGCCGACCACCGCCCCCATCGCCACGAACTGCACCGGGCCGGCGAGCCCCAGCAGCAGGGTCAGGGTCAGCACCGTCCCGGTCAGCACCGGACCGACCCGCCACGACGCCCGCCACAGCTCCGGAACGGCCCGGGCCGTGGAATGTCGACCGGCGCCCAGCCACCGGAGCAGCGCACCCGCCGGGGCCGCACCCACTGCCGTCATCTGAACCCTCTCGACTCGGCTCGTACCGGACCGGACCGCGTCGTCGCGGAAGCCCGTCCATCAAAGCCAATCGGTCGTGGCCGTGCAACCAGCGCAAAGTCCGGACAGTTCGGGCACGTCCCGGCGGGACCGGAAACGATGGGCGGCTATCCCGCCGGCCACGCCGGGTCGCGGTTCGGCTTCCCGGCCGGGGTGGTGGGCACGGTGTCGATCCACCGCACGGCCCGGGGCAGCCAGCCGTTGCGCAGCCCGTGCGCGCGGCAGGCCAGGATCACGTCCCGTTCCGAGAGGGCGGTACCGGCCCGGCGTACCACCCGGGCCTCCAGCACGCTGCCCAGCATCGTGTGCGGTTTCGGCACCACCACGCAGTCGTGCACCGCCGGGTGTGCGTTGATGCACGCCTCCACCACCTGCGGGTCGACCACCTCGGCACCGACGTGGATCCGGTCGTCGACCCGGCCGACCAGGCGCAGCGCGCCGTCGTCGTCGAGGTAGCCGAGATCGCTGGTCCGGACCCCGTCGGACGGGAACGGCACCAGTACGCCCCGCTCGCGGTAGCCCAGCGCCACCAGGTCGCCGCCGATGGTCAGCCGGCCGGCGTCCGGCACTCCGGCGACGCCCGCCCCGGAGCCGTCCCGCTCGACCAGGACGCGTACCCCCGGCAGGGGCCGGCCGACCCCGGACCGGACGCTGCCGGGATCGTCGTCGTCGTTGAAGGTCACCGTGCCGACCTCGCTGCCGCAGTAGAAGCTGCGCACCACCGCGCCCCAGCGCTCGCGCATCCGGTCGAAGCGGCCGGCGGAGAGCTGCGACGAACTCGACAACCACCACCGCACCGACGGCGCCGATCCGGCGGCCGGGGAGATCCGGCCCAGCACGTCGTAGAACTCCGGCACGGCGTAGACGACCGACGGGGCCGCCGCGACCAGCGAGTCCGCCGCGACCAGCGGATCCGCCGGGGTGACCAGCAGCGCGGTGGCGCCGGCCGCCGCCGCCGGCAGGGTCACCGTGCTCAGCACGCCGGGCAGGCCGTGCGGCAGCGACGTCCAGAGCCGGTCGGTCCGGCCGATCCGCATGGCGGCGGCCAGCGCCCGGGCGTTCGCCACCATCGCCGCGTGGCCGAAGACCACACACTTCGGCGTACCGGTGCTGCCCGAGGTGAGCAGGTCCAGCGCCGGGTCGGACGGGCGGCAGCGCGGCGCCCCGTCGACCGGCGGGCCGAGCAGCTCACCGGGGGTCAGCCGGGTCACTCCCCCGGCTGCCTCGGTGCCGGCGTCGACGACCTGCACCAGGGCGTCCACGATCCGGGCCTGGGCGGCCGGGTCGTGCGGGCTGTCGGTGCGGGTGAAGGCGACCCGGAGCCCGGACCACCACGCTCCGGCGGTGACGGCCAGCGCCTCGGCCGGGTCGGTGAGCCCGATCGACACCCCGGCGCCGCGCGGGTACCGGGCGAAGCCGGCGGCGTACCGGCGGGCCGCCCCGGCCAGCTCCTGGCCGGTGACGGCGCCGCGTTCGGTCTCCAGCACGAACCCGCTGCCGCAGACCAGCTCGGCGAGGGTGCCGGCCGGCGCCGGTGCGGCCGACATCAGCCGGCGGTGTTGTGGTCGGACGGTCCGGCGATCCGGGGGCAGATCCGGATCGGCCGGGCGCCGACGAAGCTGGCCCGGAACTGTGGCATCCAGGCGTGCACGCTGAACCTGTTGTTGGGGTCGAAGCCCGCGATCATGAAGCCCGAACGGTCGTACCGGCCCCGCATGATCCACACCCACCAGCGGAAGTCCGGGGCCTGGCCGGTCAGGTGCCGCAGCCGCGCGGTGAGGATGATGTACCGCTGGAGGCTCAGTCCGAGCGAACCGTCCTTGTCGTACCGCTGCCGCAGCTCCCGGGCGGAGACGTTGGCGTCCTGCGGCACGAGGTCGCCCGGGGTGAGGAACCAGAGGTCCTCCTCCTCGGCCGGCGCGGTCACCAGCGGGTCGGAGGTGGCCCAGGTGTCACAGTGGAAGGTCCGGGCGGTCTCGGCCAGCGACAGGCCCTTGGGCGAGACGACCGGGATCCACCCGTCGGCCTTGGCCTGCATCAGCTCCTCGGCGGTGTACGGGCACGGGCCGAGCGAGAACTTGCGGCCGGTGACGGTCTCGATGCCGTTGGCCCGGAACCAGGTCTCGTAGTCCTGTCGCAGGCTCTCCGGCTCGAACGGGTCGGCGACCTCGGGGACGTACGCCCGCAGGTCCGTCGGGCTGATGATCCCGTCGGCGAGCAGTCCCTGCACCAGACCGAGTGCCCGGTCCCGGGTCAGCGCCGACGGCGACCGGGCGGGCGCGTACGGGTCCCGGGCCGAGGCGCCGGTGGTGCCCCCACCGATCTGGTTGTCCGTCCGAGTGTCGGTCACTGTCCCTACCTCCGGGCCGAGAATGGGCGAGAATGGGCGGCGCACCGCGACCGCACGCGCTGCGATTGTTTCTTACGATTCCGGGAGGCGGTAGTGCCACCGGAGGAGCGTTCAATTGCTTACTTCCGCAGTTGTGCACTCAGGTCGACCACTCGGTCGCGGTAACCGCTTCGACCTCGATCGCCCGGCCGCCGTCACGCCAGGACCGGTCCGCGGCTTCCAGTGCGGCGATGACCCGGGTACCGAACCAGCCATCCGAGATCGGGCGTTTGCCGGCGGCGACGCATTCCGCGAAATGGGTTATCTGTTCCATGATGGGCTCCTGCACGGCGATGTGCGGCGCCACCGTGTCCCCGTACCGGTAGGTGAGCTGGTCCGCGCCGAAGTCCGGCGACGGCTCCAGCGCCATCCCCTTGTCGTAGACCTTCACCGGCTCGTCCGGCTCGATGTCGTCGTAGACGATCATGCTCTCGTCACCGACGATGACCAGGTTGCGGACCTTCCTCGGCGCCAGCCACGACACGGCCAGCGAGGCGATCACCCCGGACGGGAAGGTCAGGTCCACGAACGCCACGTCCGGGATGCCGGCGGTGACCACGCTGCGGGCGTTGGCGCTGACCGTCACCGGCGTCTCGCCGAGCAGCCGCAGCACGATCGCGACGTCGTGCGGCGCCAGGTCCCAGACCACGCTGGCGTCGTCGCGGTGCGGACCGAGGTTGAGCCGGGACGACATCAGGTAGTGCAGTTGACCGATGCCGGTCGTGGTCAGCCGGCGGAAGATCCAGCGGACCCGGGGGCTGAACAGGAAGGTGTGCCCGACCATGAGTACCCGGCCGAGCCGGTCGGCCAGCTCGGCCAGCGCCACCGCCTCGGCCGTCGACGTCGCCAGGGGCTTCTCCACCAGGACGTGACAGCCGGCCTCCAGCGCCGTGCGGACGTACTCCGGATGGGTGCGCACCGGCGTCGCCACGACCACCGCCTCGACGTCGCCCCCGGCCAGCGCGGCGGCCAGGCTCGACCGGCGGGCCACCGACGGGTAGTGCCGGCGGACCCACTCCAACCGGGCCGGATCGGGGTCGACGGCGGTCACCTGGTCGGCGCCGACCAGCCCGACCAGGTTGCGCAGGAGCTTGGCGCCCCAGTAGCCCACCCCGAGCAGCGCCACCCGCATCATCACGACTCCGTACGTCTTCGACGGTTGTCCCCACACATGACAGCGCAGCATATTTGCGTGACCGTCCACCGACCACAGTTCGAGTGCGGACTCGCACGGTACGCCGTTCACGCAGATGGTTGCCGGCCGGACGATTCGTGGATGAGACTGGCCAGCATGGCACACAGAGGCGTCCATGAATTCAACGCGGGCTTTGAGTGGCGACGCCCGGACGGCCCCTTCCGCCGCATTACCGACGAGCAGGTCGACTCGTATTGCGAGCAGGGATTCTTCGTTATTCCGAACGCGTACGACGCCGACGAGGTCGACCGGATGGCCGCCGAGATCGACCCGATCCAGGCGCGCATCAACGCGACGCTCGAACGCCGGACCAGCGGCGACCGGCCGGGCTTCACCATCGCCTCGAACCTGGTGCTCCGGTCGCCCGTGCTGCGGCAGTTCTGCGCCACCGGCGTACTGCCCGACGTGGCCCGGGACCTGCTCGGCCCGAGGGTACGGCTCTTCTGGGAGCAGGCCGTCTACAAGCGCCCCGAGCACTCCCAGGCGTTCGCCTGGCACCAGGACAACGGCAAGGTCTTCGTCGAGCCGCAGCAGTACATCACCTGCTGGGTGGCGCTGACCGACGCGACCGAGCAGAACGGCTGCCTGAGCGTGGCACCCGGGCTGCACCGGCTGGGCACGCTGCGGCACTGGCAGAGCGAGCAGGGCTGGGTCTGCCTGGACGAGGATCCGGCCGACGCCGTCCCGGTGCCGCTCTCCGCCGGTGACATGGCCATCTTCTCCTCGGTGACGACGCACATGACGTACCCGAACCGGAGCGACTCGACCCGCAAGGCGTACGTGGTGCAGTACATCCCGGACGGTGCGGTCGCGGTCGACCGCGGCGACGACGGCGGCACCGCCACCACCCCGCAGGATCTCGACGACCGCCAGTTCCTGGTCGGCTGACCGGCGGGCCGGATGCCAACCCGACCGACCGGGCCCGCGCCTCGGTTCGTGGCCAACCCTTCCGCCGGTGGGCTGCCGGAGCGCCCCTCCCGGGCGGTGTACGACTGGCACCGCGCCCTGCCCGGCTACGCCGCCACCCCGCTGCGGGAGTTGCCGGACCTCGCCGGCCAGCTCGGGCTGGAACGACTCTGGGTCAAGGACGAGACCGATCGGTTCGGACTGCCCGCCTTCAAGATCCTCGGGGCGTCCTGGGCCAGCGAGGTGGCGCTCGCGCAGCTCGCCGCGCGGCCGGCCGTACCGGTGCTGGTGGCCGCCACCGACGGCAACCACGGACGCGCGGTGGCCCGGGTCGCCCGCCGGGCCGGCTGCCGGGCCCGGATCTTCCTCCCCGCCGACACGGCGCCGGCCCGGATCGAGGCGATCCGGGCCGAGGGCGCCGAGATCGACGCGCGGGAGCGCAGCTACGACGACGCGGTACGCGCCGCCGCCGACTTCGCCGCCGCCTCGGCCGACGCCGTACTCGTCTCCGACACCGCGTTCCACCCGGCCGACCCGGTGCCCCGGGCGACCATCGACGGCTACGGCACCATCTTCTGGGAGATCGGTGACGTCTTCGCCCGGACCGGGGATCCCTGGCCGGATCTGGTGACGGTGCAGATCGGGGTCGGCGGACTCGCCGCCGCGACGGCCCGGTTCCTCCGGCACCACGCGCCGGGCCGGCCGTTCATCTGCGGAGTGGAACCAGTTGACGCCGGCTGCGCGGCGGCGTCGGTGGGCCGGGACACCCCGGCGCAGATCGAGTCCGACTTCCGGTCGGTGATGGTCGGGTTGAACGCCGGCCGGCTGTCCTCGGCGGCCTGGCCCGACCTCGCCACCGCCCTCGACGGCTTCCTCACCGTCGCCGACGAGTGGGCGCTGCTCGCCCGGGACGCCCTGCGGGAGCGCGGGATACCGGCCGGCGACACCGGCGCCGCCGGACTGGCCGGCCTGCTGGCGCTGCGCCAACTCGCCGCCGAGCGGGACGACCCGGCGCTGGCCGGGGCGCGCACCGCCCGCCGCGCCCTGGTGGTGGTCACCGAGGGCAGGACCGACGACCCCGACGCGGTACCCCGCCGGTAGGCACCGCGCCGACGGGGCATCCGTCCGGCCTACCGGCCCCGGGACGCCTCGTCGAGGCGGCGCCGTACCGAGCGCGGGGTCATGTCCGTCCACACCTCTTCGATGTAGCCGAGGCACTCCTCCTCGGAGCCGGCGCGGCCGACCAGTTCCCAGCCGGGCGGCACCGGCCGACCCTGCGGAAAGATCGAGTACTGGCCCTCGTGGTTGCGGACCACCTCGTAGCCGCGCTGTCGCGGCGACTCGACCTCGCTCATGTCCTCTCCTCCCCCGACCCGCCGGGCCGGTCAGCTTCGGTCCGGATCCGCACGTCGGATCCGGCACCGGGGTCGAGCGGCAACCGGACCGCTCGGTGGACCAGTTGCAGCGCGGCCATCCGGGCGGCCACCACGTCGGCGACCGGGTGCCGGGCCAGCAGCGGCGCCACCGAACCCCAGTCCCCGCCGACCAACCGGGTCAGCGCGGCCGGGAGACCGTCGTCCGCCGGGCCGGGCGGCGGGTACGCCGACAGCAGGTGCCGGGCCCACGCCCGGCCGTACGACAGCCCGAGCCGGAAGTCCCGCTCCCGCCAGGGCTCGGAGAGCGGCCCGGCGTACGGCGTCGCGTACGCGTCGACGAGCACGTGTCCGGTCGGCCAGTACCCCCGGGAGAGCTGATGCAGCCGCGCGAAGATCGCGGCGATCTCGGCGACCGCACCGGCGTGCCGGGACTCCGGCGCTGCGGCTCCGGCTGCCGGCGGGTCCGCCCGGTCGTCACCCGGCGGCCCGCCGCGCTCCGCCCGGACGATCCGGCTCTGCCGGGCGAACGCGCCGGGAGCCTGCGGCGACCCGCTGACCACCGGGGTCAGCCCGTGCCGGTCCAGCATGGCGCAGACGGCCGGTACCGTCGTGGCGTCCGCCTCCACCACCACCGCGTCGACGAGCGGCCAGTGCGCCGGATCCACCCCGGCCAGCACCCGCACCTCGTCACCCTCGACGTCCACCTTCAGCAACGACAGCCGGCGGATCGCGTGCTCCTCGATCAGCGTCGAGACGGTCACCTGTGGCACCACGGACCGTACCGGGGCGAAGAGCTGGTCGATCAGGTCCGTCGCCACCGCCTCGGCCAGCTGCGGTCCCCACGGGCCGTGCCGCAGCATCCTCGGCAGCGACCGGGCGAGCACCGCGGCGGTTTCGGCCAGCGTCCGGGCGTCCTCGCCGGCCGTGGTGGCGGCGAGCATGCTGCCACCGCGACAGCCGACGATCTCGGCCCGGCCGAGCTGCTGGGCCGCCACGGCGCGGACCGCGACCGGCTCCGTCCGGCCCCGGTGCAGCGCGAGGTTGCGGAGCAGGGCCGCGTGCGACGACCCGAACGGTTCGACCGCGATCACCCGGGCGTCGGGGCGGCGGCGCAGGACGTCGAGCGAGAAGAGGCCGATGTGCGCACCGATGTCGAGAACCACCGGCCGGGGTGGCAGCGGGCGCATCCGGTGCAGATATCCGCCGTCGGCGGCGAACTCGGCCAGTACGACTTCGGCCTCGTACGGCGTGTTGGCGAATACGGGGTGGTCGCCGATCAGCGACAGCGAGTTGTCGGCGACCCGATCGGCGATCAGGCCAATGAGCGCCGCCGCCCCGGTCGACAACCGATCCGGCGATATCCGGGCCGACAAGACCCGCAGACCGTCTTCCGTGGTGTGTGGACGAAGCTCCGATAAATAGTCAGGCAACATGCCGTACACGTCGCCCTCCTCTCGGCGAGCAAGGTCGATGCTAGCTTTGGCGCCGCCGACCCGCACGACCGAAACTGCACATTCACGTTCGACATCCCACTTGCCCTCGCCCCGGTCGCGGTGTTGGCTCTCATCTGCTGGATCGTGCTGTCGGATCGCTCGTTCCCGGAAGGAAAAACCATGACGGACAAGATGGTTGGCGTGACGGAACAGGTCGACAACGCGTTGCGCGAGGTCCTCGGGTATTTGCCGCCGGACGACGAGGACCTGACCGGGTCGATCGATTCCATGCAGAAGCTGGAACTTCTCGTCCTGCTGGAGCAGAACCTCGCCATTCCATTCCAGGACGAGGCGCTGGGAGCCGACTGGTGGGCCAGCCGGTCCGGCATCGTCGGGTACGTCGAGTCCGCTCGCGCGCAGGTCGGCTCCTCCTGACCGGCGACCGGCGGCCGGCCTCCGCCACCGACGCCGACTGGCAGCGGCTCTCCGGCGGCACGATGTCGCTGGTGGAGCAGCGCGGTGACGTCGTACGGCGCCGGACGGGCTTCTGGAGCCCGCCGGTGCACGCGCTGCTCTCCCACCTCGAGACGGTCGGGTTCGACCGGTCACCGCGACTGCTCGGCGTCGACGGGCAGGGCCGCGAGCTGCTCAGCTATCTGCCGGGTGAGGTTCCCCGGGCGTGGCGCTGGGTCGGCGACGACCGGGCGCTGGTCGAGGCGGCCCGGCTGCTGCGCCGGTACCACGACGCGGTGGCCGGTACCGCGCTGCGGACGCTGCCCGGCTGGGATCCCTTCCTCCAGGAGCCCCCGGAGCTGCGGGGTGACCCGGAGGCGGAGGTGGTCTGCCACAACGACTTCGCGGTGTACAACTGCGTCTTCGTCGACGGACTCCCCCAGGCGATGATCGACTTCGACGGTGCCGCCCCCGGGTCACGCGGCTGGGACCTGGCCTGGACGGCCTTCAGTTTCGTCCCGCTCAATCCGGACGTGCCGGTGCCGGACCGGCCGCGCCGGCTACGACTGATCTGCGACGCGTACGGGCTGACGGACCGGTCCCGGCTGGTCGACCTGATCGAGGCGCGGCTGGAGCGGCTCCGGGACGGGATCCGCTCGCTCGCCGGCACCGACGCACCGCAGGGCGACACGCCACCGAGCCACCTGGCCTACTGCGAGCGGTCGCTGCGGCTGGTCAGGCGGCTACGGCCGGCCCTCGAATCCGCCCTGCGCTGAGCCCTGTGCTGCGCTGGCCGAGGGCTGCGCTGAGCGGGGCGGCTGCTCTGCTGAGCCGGCCGGGTGCGGGTGCGGCGTCGCCGCCCGCAACGGTGCGCAGGGGCGCCATCCGGCCGCCAGCAGTGCCACCGGGCGCAGTCGTACCGACGAGGTCAGCACGGCGTACGCGTCGGCGCCGAACCGGGCCGCGGTGGCCTCGGGTACGGGTCGCGGCGCACACCCCCGCCACCGGGCGGCGAGCCGGGCCGCCTCGACCGCCCGCAGCGGCTCCCCGTCGGCGACCACGCACACCTCGGGCAGCTTCCCGGCCAGCGCCAACCGGACGGCGCCGGCGAGGTCGTCCCGGCGTACGAAGCTCAGCCAGTTCAGTCCCGGGTCCACATAGGACGCCGACACCCCGGTCCGCTCCGGGTCCTCCGCGTAGACCGGTCCGGCCCGCAGGAAGGTGCCGAGGGTCGGCCCGGGCGCCAGCCTCCGCCGTACCGTCTCCTCCATCCGCACCGTCGCCTCGCCGAGCGGATTCCGCGGATCGGCCGGGGTGTCGTCCTCGACCCAGCCGTCGCCCGGACCGTAGACGCTGACGTTGCTCACCTGCACCCAGCGACGTACCCCGGCCCGGGCCGCCGCCGAGGCGAGCCGGCCGGCCGCCTCGACCATCCGCTCCCCGGCGGTACGGCGCGGCCCGGCCGGCGCGAGCGCGTAGACCACCGCGTCGGCACCCCGGAGCAGGTCCTCGCCCGACGCCGGGTCGGCGAGCAGGTCGCGCTCGACCACCGGCACGCCGCGCGGGACCGCCGCTCCGCTGCCCGGCAGTCCGACGGCCACCACCCCGGGCTCCGGTCGACCGCCCGGGCCGAGGAGAGCGGCGATCGCCCCGCCGACGAATCCCGTGCCGCCGAGCACGACCACCCGGCTCACGGCCACCCCACCGGAGCACCGGGTCGGGCCGGAATCACCATGCTGAACACCACCGATGCGATTGTCGACAGTCGCGGCAACCCGCATTCTGCTCAGTGGCCGGTGCGACGGCCAGGGTTCGACGTGGGGAGGATCCGATGGCGCTGGACCGGCGTACCGGACGGGCCGACGTCGCGGTGGTCGGCGCCGGCATCATCGGGGCGCTCACCGCGTGGCGGCTCCAGGCTGCCGGCCACCGGGTGCTGCTGCTGGCCGAGCGGCTGGTCGGTGGCACCACCGCCGGGTCGGCCGCGGTGCTCCGGACGCTCTGCGACGAGCCGGAGCTGGCCACCGAGGGGCTCTCCTGGTACCGACGGTGGAGCGACCAGGTGCCGCCGGCACTGGCCGCCCTGCTGCGCTGCGGCGTCGTCGTGGTCACCCCGGCGGAGGCCGCCGAGGCGGCGACCCGGGCCGGCCGGGCCGTCGCCGGGCGTTCCGGGACCCCGCCGCGGCGGTGCGACCGGGCCGAGGTCCCCGGCGGGTACGACCCGGGGGCCGGCGTGGCCTGGTACGAGCCCGACGCCGGCTGCGCCGACCCACGGGTCGTGCTGCTCTCCCTGGTCCGGGCCTTCCTGCGGGCGGGCGGTGCGCTCCGGCTGACCCGGGTACGCGCGCTGGACCGGATCGGCGACGGCTGGCGGCTCCGCACCGCCGACGGGCCCGCCTCGGACGCCTCGGTGGTGCTGCTGGCGGCCGGCGCGGCCACTCCGGCGCTGCTGCCCGATCCGGCCACCCGGCGCCGGATCCACCGGCAGCCGGTCAGCCTCGGCCTCTTCCCCGACCTCCCCGAGGCCGGCGGTGCCCGCTCCGGCGCCCCGCACGGTGCCCTGCCGGCCGTCGTGGACCTGGTGCACGACGTGCTGCTGCGCCCGGTTCGCGGGGGCCTGCTGGGGACGCTCCGCACCGAGGCGCGCGGCCGGTCCTTCCTGGACGCGCTCCGGGCCGCCGCGACCACCCGGCTGGACCGGGCCCTGCCCCGGCCACGGCTGGTCGTCGAGTCCGAGTTCGACCTCACCGGGGACGGCCAGCCCTACATCGGGCCGGTCGGGGAGGGGCTGCTCGTCGCCTACGGCTTCGGCGGTCGGGGCTTCAAACTGGCACCGCCGCTGACCGAGGCGATCGCCCTGGCGATCTCGTCGGGTCGGACCCCGGCCCCGCTGCGGCGCTTCGACCCGCTGCGTACCCGGGCCGCCACCGCCGGCCCGCTCGACGTGCTGGCCTGACGGGGCACGGTCGGCGCGGTCGGCACGTGGTGGCGCGGCACGGCCGTACCGGTCAGTCGGTGGCGAACTCCAGGCACACCAGGTCACGCCGGCAGGCCACGACCACCTGGTCGGGATCCTCGTCGAGGACGGTGCCGGGCGCGGCGGCGACGCCGTTCCAGCGCAGCACGTAGCAGGAGCCGACCCGCCGGCCCCGGTACGTCGGCAGCTGGATCGGCGGGAAGATGAGCGAGCGACACCAGTCCCGCACCTGCTCGGCGTCGCGGTCGAAGTCGCTCACCTCCAGGTCGGTGAAGTCGACCGAGCTGCGGTAGAACGTGGTCGCGGCGGAGTCGTCCTGCGCGGTGGCGGTGACCGTGCCGTGCAGCAACGCCTCCAGATGCTCCTTGAGCAGCTCGAACCCGTACCGGTGGTAGGTCTGGAACAGGTCGTACGCGGTCGTGAAGGGTGGCAGCTCGAAGGCGCGGGTCGCGATCACCGGCCCGGCGTCGACCGACGGCGCCAACACGTGCAGGGTGACACCCACCCGGCTCTCGCCCCGGCGGATCGGCAGCAGCGAGGTCAGGCTGCCCCGGTAGTGCGGCAGGAGCGCGAAGTGCAGGTTGTAGGCGGCGGCACCGCCGAGCCGGGCGCAGTCCACGATCACGTCGTGCTGCAACGACAGGAAGACGTCCCGTGGCCCGAGCCCGGCCGTCTCCGCGGTGCGGTGCACCCGCCAGCCACGCCGCTGGGCGAGGGCCGCCAGCGAGGGCATCCAGGTGTCCCGTCCCGGGTCGCCGTCGTTGCGCACCACCTCGATCCGGGCCTCCAGCGCGCCGGCCGCGACCAGTGAGCCGAGCAGCCGGGCGGCCCGTACCGGCAGCCAGCCACGGCCGCCGATCGCCACCCGCATCGGCGGTTCCGCGCTCACCACGACCGCGACCCGACCGTGCCGAGCACGAGTTCCTCGGCGACCCGTCCCGGATCGGGGTCCTCGGCGAGGCGGGCGGCGGCCGCTCTGGCCGCGACGTGGTACGCCTCGTCGCCCAGGAGCTCGGTGATCGCCCGGCTCACCGCCGCCGGGTCCAGGTCCGGCGCCACCACCCGACCGACGCCGAGCCGCTCGGCCCGGCGGGCGTTCTCGAAGCCGTCGAGCCAGTGCGGGATCATCAGCGCCGGCACGCCCGCCCGCATCCCGGTGAGCAGGCTGCCCCGGCCGGCGTGGTGCACGATCGCCCTCGCCTGCGGCAACAGCCGGGACAGCGGGGCGAACTGGTGGACCAGGCAGTGCTCGCCCTCGGCGTCGACCCGGCCCCGGCAGACGAGGTAGAGCACCCGGAACCGGAGCCGCTGCGCCAGCCGGGCGAGGTGGGCACAGGTCGGCGGGTAGTCGTTGGCCCAGCTGTCCCCCAGGGTGCAGATGACCAGTGGGCCCAGGTCGGTACGGTCGACGAAGCGCTGCACCCGTGGCGGCACCGCCAGCCCGTCGCTGCCCTCGTACGCCGGGTACCCGGCGATGCGGAAATGGTCGGGCCAGGAATCGGTACCCGAGAGGAACAGCTCGGAGACGATCACCAGAACGGCGTCGTCGGAGAGGCTGCCGAGGGTGCTGGCGTGGGGCCGCTCCGGCAGGCCCAGCTCGCGCCGGATGGCGTTCAGCGGCGGTGTGCCGAGCCGGTCCACCAGCCGCAGCGTGCGCTCGGCCAGGGCACGCTCCTCGGCCGAGGCGCCGGCCGGCGGATAGTACAGCTCGACGATGTCGACCCCGGTCACCGAGATCAGCGGTACGCCCAGCAGTTCGGCGGCGAGCTGGCCGCCGTACTGGAAGTGGTTGGCGATCACGACGTCGAAGGGTCCCTCGGCGACGATCCGGCGGGCCGCCTCGGCCGCGGTCGGCAGCGCCACCCGGCGGATCAACTGGGACAGTGCCTGGGACGTCTCTCCCGAGTTCTCGAAGACCTCCTGGCAGGCGCTGCCGGTGCCCAGCGGGGCGAACCGCAGGTTGGTCCGGGTGACGTCGTCCGCGTACTCCGAGTATTCGAAGACGGTGACCCGGTGGCCCCGGTCGCGCAGCGACCGCCCGATCCCGAGCAGCGGAAAGAGGTCTCCGCGTGAGCCCAGGCTGGCCACGGCTATGTTGGCCACGAAACCCCCAGTTCCGTCAGTAGGTGCTGATGTCCCGGGCCATGCTTCCGCTGCGCATCGCGGCCGCGTCGATGGCGCGCAGCTGTGCGGCCATCGCCCCGGTGCGCGGGTCGTACTTGGCCGCCCACTCGTCGTAGCTCTCGATCCGGCCGGGGTCGCCGGCCGTCCGGCAGAGGTACCCGCCTCGGGCCTTGCGCCGCATGGCCGGGCTCTCCGCGCCGAACCGTACGTCCACGGTCCAGCGCACACCCTCGGACTCGTTCGGCAGCGCCTGGTGGACCGTGCTCTCGGTGAAGATCACCACGTCGCCCGGCACGGTCGGCAGGGTGACCGGCTCGATGTGGCCGAGCCGCTCGACCGAGACGTTCTTGTTGCGGAACTCGTCGAACTCCGGCGGGATCACGCCGTGCCGGTGTGAGCCCGGCAGGATCTGGAGGCAACCGGCCCGGGCGTCGACCGGCACCAGCGGAATCCAGCAGGTCAGGATGTTGCCGTCGGCCGGCTCCCAGCCCCGCAGGTAGTACGCGTCCTGGTGCCAGCCGATCTTCTGGACCGGTGCCCACGGCTCGCGCGGACGGCCGTTCCAGGTGTCGTGCGCCCAGAGTTCGTCGCCGAGCCAGCTCCGCATCCGGCCGGTCAGCTCAGGGCGCCGCCACAGCCGGTACATCGCCTCACTGACCAGCACCCGGCGCCAGGTCACCGGGCGCAGTGCCGGCAGCTGCTGGCGGATCAGCCACCACCGGGTGGTGAACGGGGCGTCCTCGTGCAACTGCTCGATGAGCCCCTCGTCCCGCCACTGCCGCGCCATCCGGTCGACGACCGCGGCGAGCGCGTCCCGGACCGGTTGCAGTGCGTCGTCCGGGAGGACGCCACGCAGTACGAGATATCCGTCGTCGGCCAGCCGCGACCGCTCTTCGTCCGTCAGCGGTACCTCGGATGCGAATGCCGATTCCATGCCGGTGCTCCTCTCCATGCGCGTCCTGTCTCCGGACGCGACGGGCCGCCGGTGTGCCATAGGTATAGCGAACTTCCGCGAGGGCAGCCAGGGCGTGGAATTCACCCGGACTCGGCGTGCAACCGCAGGAACTCCCCAGTTGTGCAGCACGCGGCCTCCGCCCGCGCGATGGGCGGATCGGCTCGCGTTGTCGGTGGGTCAGTCGGTCGGCCGTGCGGCCGACATTGCCTGGTCGTCGAGGGCCGCGGCGAGTTCGGCGACCGTACTCGCCTCGAAGAGCAGTTCGAGTGGCACCTCGGCACCGAACTGTTCCTGTAGTCGCCACAACAACTGCATCATCAGCAGTGAGTGTCCGCCGAGTTCGAAGAAGTTGTCGTGCACCCCGACCCGGTCCACCCCCAACAACTCCACCCACAACCCCGCCAACACCCGCTCCGTCACCGAACGCGGCGCCTCGAACGCCACCTCCAGAGTTGTTCGGTGGTGGAGGTTCGTTATGTGGTGGTCGGGTGGTGGAGGTGTCGTGTGGCTGTTCAGGCATCACCTTAGCCCGTTGGTATCGGGGGATGCTAGCCGAACGGCTGATGTATAAAACGGATAATGCTGCTCATAACCGGAACTTCGGCAAGATCTTTTGACTGAACTAGGCTCCGACCGTGACCCACCTCGCTCCGGACGAGCCGGCATCGGACCCCACCGGACGGCTTACACCCGCCGATCGAGTCACGGCCGATCGAGTACCCGTCGAGCGGGTCGGCGGGCTGGTGCTCGCCGCCGGTGCGGGGCGGCGCTACGGCGGGCCCAAGGCGCTGGTCCGGCTCGACGGCCGGCTGCTGGTCGAGCGGGCGGTCCAGGTCGCCCGGGACGGTGGCTGTGAGCCGGTCGTCGCGGTGCTCGGGGCCGCCGCGCCGGCCATCCGGGCCCGGGCCGAACTCGGCGACGCCGTGACGGTGCAGAACCCGGAGTGGGAGTCCGGGATGGGCTCCTCGCTGCGGGCCGGGCTGACCGCGCTGCGGGACTCCGGCGCCGTCGCGGCGGTCGTCCTGCTGGTCGACATGCCCGGGATCACCGCCGAGGCGGTCCGGCGGCTGGTCGAGATCGCCGCACCGGACGCGCTCGGCATGGCCGGCTACGGTACCCGGCGCGGCCATCCGGTACTGCTCGGCCGCTCACACTGGTCCGGGGCGGCCGAGCTGGCGGTCGGCGACGTGGGCGCCCGGCCGTACCTGCGGCGGCACCAGGCGCGGCTGTCGGTCGTACCCTGTGACGACGTCGCGGACGACGCGGACCTGGACGTGCCACCGGCGACCGTGCCGTGACGCGGCGGTCGTCGCTCCGACCAGGTGACCGTGCTCGCCCGGCCGACGCCCGCTGGTCGAGGGTCCGGCCTCAGTGCGGTAGGCGCAGCGCGAGATAGCAGTCGACCCGGTCGGGAAACCGCGACAGGTCCCGCCCGGTGAGCTGCTCGATCCGGCCGATCCGGTAGCGCAGGGTGTTGACGTGCAGGTGCAGCCGTTCGGCCGCCCGGCTCCACGACCCGGAACAGGCGAGGAACTCGTCCAACGTGTGGAGCAGGTCGCTGTCGTGCGTCCGGTCGTAGGCCAGCACCGGGCCGAGTACCCGGTCCCGGAACGCCCGCCGCGCCTCGGCGGGTACGCCGGAGAGCAGCAACAGGTGCGAGGCGAGATCGCCGGCCGAGACCACCGTGCCGGGGCCGGGATCCGCGTCCGCCGTGGCCAGGGCATGCTCGGCCTGCTCGACCGCGCCCGGCAGGCCGCCCGGGTCGGCGGCCGGTCCGCCGATCCCCACCGCGAGCCGTCCGGCGCCGAGCCCCGGCGCCAGCCCGGCGACCGTGCCCCGGACCGCCTCGCAGACCTCGGCGAGTTCGGTCCGTCCACCGGCCAGCACGGCCAGTACCGTTCCGGGCCGGCCGGCGCCGGTGACCACCGCCGGCAGCGCCGTCGACCGGGCGAGTTCCTCGGTGACCGCGACCGCCAGCTCCGGGGGCGTGGTCAGCCCGGTCAGCCGGACGGCCGCCACCAGCAGCGTCGACCGGGGCGGCAACCCGCAGGCGGAGAGCGCGGCGCGCAACTCCGCCGGGGAGGCGCCGGTGGACAGGACCGTGCCGAGCTGGTCGGCGAGCCGCCGCTCCACCCGACCCGCCTCGTCGGCGTGGGCCCGTTCCAGCGCCACCAGGCTGACCAGTTCGGCTGCCGCCTCGGGTAGCCTCGGAGGCGGACCGGATTCGCCGATCGCGGCCCGACCCGCGTCCGGGGAGCGGCCGGGGTCCGTGCCGGGACCGGCGGCGGCGGGTCGGGCGGCGACCTCGTGCTCGGACGGTTCCGTGTCCCGTGCCGCACAGGCCAGCAGCCAGGCGGCGAGCCGGTGCTCGGGTCGGCCGGCGACGGCGACCAGCCAGACCCGCCGGCCGTCGACCTCGACCACGGTCGGCAGCCGGCCGGCGGCCAGGAACGAGGCCGCCAACCGGCGGCGGGCGTCGGACGGCAGCTCGCCGGTACCGGCGACGGCCCGGCCGGTCGCGGTCAACACCCAGCAGTCGACGCCGAGGTCGGCGGCGACCGGCTGGATCAGGTCGGCCAACCGGGCGCCGCCGGCCATCGCCGCGACCAGACCCCGGTACCGGCCGAGCACCGTCGCCAGCCCGTTCGCCCGGCGCGCCCACAGGGTCGGGGTGACCTCGTCGATGACGTCCCGGAAGGAGACCTCGACCGGGACTTCGAACAGGGGTACGCCGTACCGCCGGCACGCCGTCACCAGGTCTTCCGGCACCGAGCCGTACGCCGCGTCGCCGGCACCGATCGCGGCGACCCCGGCGGCGGCGCAGGCCGCCACGAACCCGTCCGAGTCACCGGCCCGGCGCCGCCACATCAGCCCGGTGAGCACGATCTCGCCGCCGGAGAGGTAGCGGCGCGGATCGGGCAGGTCGGTGACGTACACCCGGCTGATCGGGCGGTCCAGTCCGGATTCGCCGGTGAGCAGCGTCAGCCGGAGTTGGGGCCGGTCCAGCGCCTCACGCAGCAGCATCGCGTACCCGTCCGATCCCGGCGACAGGCCGGTTGGAGGAACCTACGAAAACGATACGGCGGGCGGCGGCGGTTTCGGTGATCGCGCCGGTTCACCCGGCCACCGCCCGGCTGTTGTACTTCTGGTCAACCGCGCAGGTGGACTTCTGGTCAGCCGGGCAGGAGGTGAACGGGTGGGCACCGTCAGCACCGTGTTGGACAAGTTCAACCGGCGACCCGCCGGGCAGGCCGAGCAGGCCCTGCTCGCCTGCTGCGCCGTGCCGGACTGGGCTCGTACGGTGGCGGGCGGCAGGCCGTACCCGGACGTCGCGGCGGCGGTCGCGGTGGCCGACGCCGCGCTGCGCCGGCTGACCTGGTCGGAGGTGGCGCAGGCGCTGGCCGCGCACCCGCGGATCGGCGAACGGCCGGCCGGCACCGGTCGGGAGTCGAACTGGTCCCGCCGGGAACAGTCCGGAGTCGACGGTGCCGACCAGGACACCCGGGCCGCGCTCGACCGGGCCAACCGGGAGTACGAGCAGCGGTTCGGCCACCTCTTCCTGGTCTTCGCCGACGGCCGGACGGACCTGGAACTGCTCGCGGCGGTCCGGCGGCGGCTCGGCAACGATCCCGGCACCGAACGCGAGGTGGTCCGGGACGAACTGCGGCAGATCGCGCTGCTCCGGCTGAGGAGGCTGCTGTCGTGAGCGACGACCGGACGAACGCACCGGACGGCCTGATCCGGATCTCCACGCACGTGCTGGACACCGTACGCGGCGAACCGGCCGCCGACATCCCGGTCCGGCTCGACCGGCGGGACAGCGGCGGCTGGACGCCGGTGGCACACGGCCGGACCGATCCCGACGGGCGGCTGGCCGACTGGACGCCGCTGCTGGACCGGCTGCCGCTGCGGGGCGGGCAGGCCGGCGGCTACCGGCTGGTGTTCCAGGTCGAGCGCCACTACCCGCCCGGCGCGGCCTTCTTCCCGGAGATCGTGGTCGCCTTCCAGATCACCGAGCCGGACCGGCACCACCACGTGCCGCTGCTGCTCAGCCCGTACGGCTACACCACCTACCGGGGAAGCTGAGGAGGTGCGGGCGGTGGCGATCGTGCTTGGCGCGAACCAGTACGGCAAGGCCGAGGTGCGGCTGGTCCGGGTACGCCGGGACGGTCCCCGGCACGAACTGCGCGACCTGACCGTCAGCATCGCGCTCGCCGGGGACCTCGACGAGGTGCACCGCAGCGGGGACAACGCGCACGTGCTCCCCACCGACTCGCAGAAGAACACCGTCTACGCCTTTGCCCGGGAACACGGCGTCGACCAGCCCGAGGAGTTCGGCCTGCTGCTCGCCCGGCACTTCGTCCGGAGCGCACCGGCGATCTCCCGGGCCCGGGTGGAGCTGACCGAGCACGGCTGGCGGCGGCTCGGCCCGCACTCGTTCCAGCGCGACGGCGCCGAGAGTCGTACCGCGACGGTGACCGTGGACGCCGAGGGCGGCACGGTGCAGTCCGGGCTGACCGGGCTGGTACTGCTGAACAGCACCGACTCCGAGTTCAGGGGCTACCTGAAGGACCGGTACACGACGCTGCCGGAGACCGACGACCGGATCCTGGCCACCGCCGTCGAGGCGTCGTGGCGGCACCACGACGTCGACCCGACCGATGGAGGGCGGGACTGGGCGGGGTCGTACGCCGGGGTGCGGGCCGCGCTGGTCGACGCGTTCGTGCAGACCTACAGCCGCTCGCTGCAACAGACCCTGTACGCGATGGGGCACCGGGTGCTCGCCGAGCGCCCGGAGATCGCCGAGGTGCGGCTGGCCCTGCCCAATCGCCACCACCTGCTGGTCGATCTGGCGCCGTTCGGGCTGGACAACCCGGGCGAGGTGTTCGTGGCCACCGACCGGCCGTACGGGCTGATCGAGGGCACCGTGACCCGCACACCCGAGGTGGAGACCCGCACACCCGAGGCGGCGGGGGCCGGGGACGGCGGGCCGGGCTGATGGAGTTCCTGCAACCGGAGAGCTGGGCCGAGGCGCTGGCGGCGCGGGCGGCGTACCCGGAGGCGCTGCCGGTGGCCGGCGGCACCGACGTGATGGTGGAGCTGAACTTCGCCCGCCGCCGCCCGCCGGCCCTGCTCGACCTGGGTCGGGTCGCCGGGCTGGCCGACTGGGGCGTCGAGGACGGCCTGCTGCGGCTCGGCGCCGGGGTGCCGTACCGGCGGATCGTCACCGAACTGGCCGACCGGGTGCCGGGGCTGGCGATGGCGGCCCGGACGGTCGGTTCGGCGCAGATCCGCAACCGGGGCACCGTCGGCGGCAACCTCGGCTCGGCCTCACCGGCCGGGGACGCGCTGCCGCCGCTGCTCGCCGCCGGGGCGCTGGTGGAGCTGGCCTCGGTCCGGGGCGTCCGCCGGGTGCCGGTGACCGGCTTCTGCACCGGACCGAAGCGCAGCGTGCTGGCCCCGGACGAGCTGATCGCCGCCGTCCTGATCGGGCCGGACGGCGGGCCGGAGCAGTTCGCCAAGGTCGGCACCAGGAACGCGATGGTGATCGCGGTCTGCTCGTTCGCGCTGGCGCTGCGGCCGGCGAACCGGACGGTTGGCACCGGGATCGGTTCGGCGGCACCGACGCCGGTCCGGGCGGTGGCCGCCGAGGAGTTGCTCGCCGCCGAGCTGCCCTGGGCGCACCGGGCCGCGCTGCCGGAACCGCTGGTCCGCCGCTTCGGCGAGCTGGTCGCGGCGGCGGCGAGTCCGATCGACGACGTACGCGGCACGGCCGCCTACCGCCGGCACGCGCTCGGGGTACTGGCCCGGCGGGCGGTGCAGCGGGTCTGGGCGGAACATCGGCGGAAGGGGGCCGACGGGTGAGGATCGACTGCGTGGTCAACGGCGCGCCGCGCCGGGCCGACGACGTCTGGGCCGGGGAGAGCCTGCTGCACCTGCTGCGGGAGCGGCTCGGGCTGCCCGGCGCCAAGAACGCCTGCGAGCAGGGCGAGTGCGGCTCCTGCACGGTCTATCTGGACGGCGAGCCGGTCTGCGCCTGCCTGGTCCCGGCCGGGCAGGCCCGGGGCCGCGAGGTGGTCACCGTGGAGGGGCTCGGCCCGGGGCCGGGCGAACTCGACCCGGTGCAGCGGGCGTTCGTCGCGGCCGGGGCCGTGCAGTGCGGATTCTGTACCCCGGGACTGGTGGTCGCCGTACACGACCTGCTGGCTCGGACGCCGTCCCCGGCCGAGGAGGAGATCAGGGAGGCGTTGGCCGGAAACCTGTGCCGGTGCACCGGGTACGAGAAGATCCTGACGGCGGTACGTCTGGCCGCCGGCCGGGAGGACGAATCGTGATCATCATCGAGAACTGCGCCGTCGCCACGGTCGACCCGGCCGGGACCGAGTACTCCGACGGGCACCTGGTGCTCGACGAGGGCCGGATCGTCGCGGTCGGCCCCGGGCACGCCCCCCGCTACCACCGCTCGGTACGCCGGATCGACGGCACCGGCTGCCTCGCCACCCCCGGCCTGGTGAACACCCACCACCACCTCTACCAGTGGGCGACCCGGGGGATGGCGCAGCAGGAGGAGCTGTTCGGCTGGCTGAGGGCGCTCTATCCGGTCTGGGCCGGGCTGGACGCCGAGGTGGTGGCCGCGACCACCGCCGCCGGGCTCGGCTGGCTGGCGCTGCACGGCTGCACCACCAGCACCGACCACCACTACGTCCATCCGGCCGGCGCCGGTGACCTGATGGCCGCACAGGTCGAGGCGGCCCGTGGGGTGGGCTTGCGGTTCCACCCCTGCCGGGGCTCGATGGATCTCGGTGCGTCGGCGGGCGGGCTGCCGCCGGACGAGATCGTCGAGGAGACCGAGGCGGCGCTGATCGGCACCGAGGAGGCGATCGACCGCTACCACGACCCGGCCGACGACGCGATGCTGCGGGTGGCGGTGGCACCCTGCTCGCCGTTCAGCGTCACCGCGAAGCTGATGGCCGAGTCGGCGGCGCTGGCCCGGCGCCGGGGCGTACGGCTGCACACCCATCTCGCCGAGACCGTCGACGAGGAGGAGTACTGCCGGCAGACCCACGGCTGCACCCCGGTCGAGTACGCCGAACGGCTCGGCTGGCTCGGCCCGGACGTCTGGCTCGCGCACGGCGTACACCTGGACGACGCCGGGCTGGACGCGCTGGCCCGTACCGGTACCTCGGTCGCGCACTGTCCCAGCTCGAACGCCCGGCTCGGTGCCGGTGCGGCGCGGGTCCGGGAACTGCTGGACCGGGGCGTACCGGTCGGGCTCGGCGTCGACGGACCGGCCTCGCAGGAGGCCGGCCAGCTCGGCGCGGAGCTGCGCCAGGCCCTCTACACGGCCCGGCTGCGCGGCGGCGCGGCGGCGCTGACCGCCCGGGACGCGCTCGCGCTCGGCACCGTCGGCGGGGCGCGCTGCCTCGGCCGGGCCGACCAGCTCGGCTCGCTGGAGGTCGGCAAGCTCGCCGACGTGGTGCTGTGGCGGCTGGACGGGCTCGGCCACGTCGGCATCGACGACCCGGTGGCGGCGCTGGTCTTCGGGCCGCCGGCCCCGGTGGAGCTGTCGCTGGTCGGGGGTGAGCCGGTGGTCGACAACGGCGAGCTGCGCACGGCCGACCCGGCCGGGCTGGCCCGGGGGCTTCGCCGGGCGCACCGGACCCTGGTCAGGCGGGCGCGGCGATGACCGGCCCGCCGGGCGAGGTGCGGCGCGCGGGAGGCGGGGCCGGGCCGCGCCCGGATGCGGCGGCGCCGGCCTCCCAGGGGATCGGGGCCAGTCCGGTACGACCGGACGGCGCGCTGAAGGTGCGCGGCGAGTTCGCGTTCTCGTCGGACCTGTGGGTCGACGACATGCTGTGGGGCGCCACCCTGCGCAGCCCGCACCCGTCGGCGACGATCCGGGGCATCGACATCGGCCCCGCACTCGCCGTGCCGGGCGTGTACGCGGTACTGACCGCCGACGACGTGCCGGGCGACCGGCACTACGGGCTGGAGGTGGCGGACCAACCGGTGCTCGCCGTCGACGAGGTCTGCTACCGGGGCGAGCCGGTGGCGATCGTGGCCGCCGACCATCCGGAGACGGCGCGGCGGGCGGCCGAGCGGATCATGGTCGACTACCTGGTGCGGGAGCCGGTGACGGACCCGGAGGCGGCGCTCGTCGCTGGCCGGCTGGTGCGGCACGTGCCGATCCGCCGGGGCGACCCGGACGTCACCGCCGAGGTGGTGGTGACCGGGGAATACCGGGTCGGCATGCAGGACCAGGCGTTTCTCGGGCCGGAGTCGGGGCTGGCGGTGCCGGCCGACGACGGCGGGATCGAGCTGTACGTCGCCACCCAGTGGCTGCACGCCGACCAGCGGCAGGTCGCCGCCGCGCTCGGGCTGCCGGTCGAGTCGGTCCGGCTGAGCCTGGCCGGGGTCGGTGGCGCGTTCGGTGCCCGGGAGGACCTGTCGATGCAGGTGCACGCCAGCCTGCTGGCCCTGCGTACCGGGCGGCCGGTGAAGATGGTCTACGGCCGGGAGGAGTCGTTCGTCGGGCACGTGCACCGGCACCCGGCGATCCTCCGCTACGAGCACGGCGCGACCCGGGACGGCGAGCTGGTCTACGTACGGGCCCGGATCCTGCTCGACGGTGGGGCGTACACGTCGACCACCCCGGCGGTGGTGGCGAACGCGGCCACCCTCGGGGTGGGGCCGTACCGGGTGCCGAACGTGACCGTCGACGCGTACGGGGTGCACACCAACAACCCGCCGTGCGGGGCGATGCGCGGGTTCGGGGCGGTGCAGGCGTGCTTCGGGTACGAGTCGCAGATGGACCGGCTCGCCGAGGCGGTCGGGCTGGATCCGGTGCAACTGCGGGTCCGCAACGCGCTGGCCGAGGGCGGGGTGATGCCGACCGGGCAGCGGGTGGAGGGGCCGGCGCCGGTGGCCCGGTTGCTGGAGCTGGTCCGGGACCGGCCGGCACCGCCGCCGGCCGGCGACGACCCGCGGCGGCTGCCGGGCGGGGTGGCGAACACGACCGCGCCGGAGCAGGTGGTCCGGGGGGTCGGCTACGCGATCGGGATCAAGAACGTCTGCTTCTCCGAGGGGTTCGACGACTACTCGACGGCGCGGGTCCGGCTGGAGCTGCTCGGCGGCGAGCCGACCGTGCTGGTGCACACCGCCGCGGCCGAGGTGGGGCAGGGGCTGGTGACGGTGCAGGCCCAGATCGCCCGGACCGAGCTGGGGGTCGAGCGGGTGGTGGTGGCGACCGCGGACACCTCGGTGGGGAGCGCGGGGTCGTCGTCGGCGTCCCGGCAGACGTACATGACCGGGGGTGCGGTGCGGGCGGCCTGCCGGGCGGTCCGGGCGGCGCTGGCGGCGCGACTGGCCGACTCCGCCGGCCGGCCGGACGCGGACGGGCTGGAGTTCGCCGACGGGCTGGAGTTCGCCGACGGTGCGGTACGGGATCCCGCCGGCCGCACCCTCGGCACCCTGGTCGAACTGCTCGCCGCCGGCCCGGTCGAGGAGACCGCCCGCTGGCGGCACCGCCCGACCCGGCCGCTGGACCCGGTGACCGGGCAGGGCGAAGCGCACGTGCAGTACGCCTTCGCGGCGCACCGGGCCACCGTGGACGTGGACCCCGAACTCGGGCTGGTCCGGGTGGTGGAGATCGCCACCGCCCAGGACGTCGGCCGGGCGATGAACCCGGAGGCGGTGCTGGGCCAGATCCACGGCGGCACGGCCCAGGGACTCGGGCTGGCGCTGATGGAGGAACTCCAGGTCGTCGACGGGGTGATCAGGAATCCGTCCTTCACCGACTATCTGATCCCGACCATCGCCGACGTGCCGCCGATGACGGTCGACGTGCTGGAGCTGGCGGACCCGCACGCCCCGTACGGGCTGCGCGGGGTGGGGGAGCCGCCGGCCATCTCGGCCACCCCGGCGATCGTGGCCGCGATCCGGGCGGCGACCGGGCTGCCGCTGGCCCGGGTACCGGTCCGACCCGAGCACCTGACCGGGACCGGCTGATGGGCCGGCTCCCCCCGGACGTCCTGGTCGAACTGGACGGACGGCTGGCGCCGGTCGACGCCGAGCTGCGGCGCCGCTATCCCGGCCAGCCGTCCGGGCGGCAGCCGGTGCACACCGTCTACGTGCCGGCCGACCGCTGCGGCCCGGGGCTGGCGGCGCGCTGGGGTGCGGCCGCACTGACGGCGTTGCGCGAGCACCCGCCGCTGCCGTACCCGGCCGAGCTGCACGACCGGGTGGTCGACAAGCTGCGCCGGGAGCCGATCGAGGACCTGCGGATCGACTTCGAGGACGGCTACGGGACACCCGACGACGAGGTCGAGGACGCGGCGGCCCGGGAGGCGGGGCGGCTGGTCGGCGACGGGCTCGGGGTGCCGTTCGCCGGGCTGCGGATCAAGAGCCTGACCGGGCCGGTACGGCGCCGGGCGGTCCGTACCCTGGACCTCTTCCTCGACGCGCTGCGCGACGGCGGTGCCGAGCTGCCCCCGGCCGACCGGTTCGTGGTGACGCTGCCGAAGGTGAGCGTGCCCGCCCAGGTCGAGGCGATGGTGCTGCTCTGCGAGCGGCTGGAGGCGGCGTACGGGCTGCCGGCCGGCTGGCTGCGCTTCGAGGTGCAGATCGAGACGCCGGCCGCGATCCTCGGCCCGGACGGGCTGGCGACGCCGGGCCGGTTGATCGGGGCGGCCGCCGGCCGGTGCACCGGACTGCACTACGGCACCTACGACTACAGCGCCGCCTGCGGGATCGCCGCCGCGCAGCAGAGCCTGGCGCATCCGGTCGCCGACTTCGCCAAGGCGGTGATGCAGGTCGCCGCCGCCGAGACCGGGGTACGGCTGGCCGACGGCTCGACCAACCTGCTCCCGGTCGGCGACACCGCCGCCGTGCAGGCCGGCTGGGCGGAGCATGCCGCGCTGGTCCGGCGCGGGTTGGAACGCGGCTTCTACCAGGGCTGGGACCTGCATCCGGCCCAGTTGCCGACCCGGTTCGCCGGCACGTACGCGTTCTTCCGGGAGGGGCGGGCGGCGGCGGTGGCGCGGCTGCGGGCGTACCTTGCGGGGCGCTCCGGCGGGATCCTGGACGAGCCGGCGACGGCGCGGGCACTCGCCGGCTTCCTGCTGCGCGGGCTCGACTGCGGCGCGCTGACCGAGGAGGAGACCGGCTACGACCGGGCCACGCTGTCGGCGGTGTGACCACTGCCGGGCGTGCGGGGGAGGGGAGCGATGAGCGGGTACGACCTGGTGCTGCGGTCCCGCCGGGCGGTACTGCCCGACGGTGAGCGGCCGGCGGCGATCTGCGTACGCGACGGTCGGATCGTCCGGGTGGCCGGATACGACGAGGTGCCCGGCACCGACCTCGGTGACCTGGCCCTGCTGCCGGGGCTGGTGGACACACACGTGCACGTCAACGAGCCGGGGCGCACCGAGTGGGAGGGCTTCGCCTCGGCCACCCGGGCCGCACTGGCCGGCGGGGTGACCACGATCGTCGACATGCCGCTCAACTCGGTACCGCCGACGGTCACCGTGCCGGCGCTGCGCCGCAAGCGGGACGCGGCCCGGGGCCGGTGCCACGTCGACGTCGGCTTCTGGGGCGGCGCCGTCCCGGAGCACCTGGCCGAGCTGCCGGCGCTGTACGCCGCCGGGGTGCTCGGGTTCAAGGCGTTCCTGGTCGACTCGGGGGTGCCGGAGTTCCCGCCGCTGGATCCGGCCGGGCTGCACGAGGCGCTGACCGCCGTCGACGCGCTCTTCGTGGTGCACGCCGAGGATCCGGCCCGGATCGCCGTCGCGCCCGCCTCGGCCCGGTACGCGGACTTCCTCGGCTCCCGGCCGCCGGTCGCCGAGCGGCGCGCGGTCGAAGTGGTGCTGGACGCGGCCCGGCGGACCGGCCGGCGGGTGCACGTCCTGCACCTGTCCGCCGCCGACGCACTGCCGGCGATCGCCGCCGCCCGCGCCGACGGGGTACGGGTGACCGTGGAGACCTGCCCGCACTACCTGACCCTGGACGCCGCCGAGGTCCCGGACGGGGCGACCGAGTTCAAGTGCTGTCCGCCGATCCGGGACGCGGCGAACCGGGCGGCGCTCTGGGCCGGCCTGGCCGACGGGCTGGTCGACTGTGTCGTCTCGGACCACTCGCCGTGCCCTCCCGCCCTGAAGCGGCTCGACAGCGGCGACTTCGGCGCCGCCTGGGGCGGGATCGCCTCGGTGCAGCTCGGCCTGCCGGTGGTCTGGACCGAGGCGCGGCGGCGCGGGCACGGGCTCACCGACCTGGTGCGCTGGATGGCGCGGCGGCCCGCCGAGATCGCCGGGCTGCCCGGCAAGGGGGTGCTGCGGGCCGGCGCCGACGCCGACCTGGTGGCGCTGGACCCGGACGCGGAGTGGACCGTCGAGCCGGCCCGGCTGCTGCACCGGCACCCCGTTACCCCGTACGCCGGGCGTCGGTTGACCGGGGTGGTCCGGGCCACCTGGCTGCGCGGCGAACCGGTCGCCGCGACGGACCCGCCCCGGGGACGTCTGCTGTCCCGGGACGACCGTCGAGCGAATGACCGGGGCCTGCCGGCCGGAAAGGGGCCCGGATGAGCGCCTTCACCGAACTGCCCGACCTGGCGGCACGGTCCCTCGGCGGTGGGGTGGTGGCGGCCAACGACGAGTTCTTCGCCGCCCGGGACAACCTGGTCACCGACGAGCCGCCGGCCTTCGCCGCCGGCACCTTCGGGGCCAAGGGCCAGGTGTACGACGGCTGGGAGACCCGCCGCCGCCGGGAGCCCGGACACGACTGGGCGGTCGTCCGGCTCGGCGCCCCCGGCGTGGTCACCGGGGTGGTGGTGGACACCTCGCACTTCGTCGGCAACTATCCGCCGTACGCCTCGGTGGAGGCGTGCGGGATGGCCGGATATCCCGATCCGGCCGAGCTGGCCGACGCCGACTGGGCCACCCTGGTGCCGAGGGCGGCGTTGCGCGGGGACGGTCGTAACCTCTTCGAGGTGGACGACCCACGCCGCTACACGCACGTACGGCTGCGGATCTACCCCGACGGCGGGGTGGCCCGGCTGCGCGTGCACGGTGTGGTCGTACCCGATCCGGCGCTCTTCCCCGACGGGCAGCTCGACCTCGCGGCGCTGGAACACGGCGGCCTGGTGGTCGGGTGCAGCGACATGTTCTACGGTTCGCCCCGGCAGTTGATCGCGCCCGGGCTGGCCCGGAGCATGGGCGAGGGCTGGGAGACCGCCCGGCGCCGCGACGACGGCAACGACTGGGTACGGGTCCGGCTGGCCGCACCCGGGCAGATCCGCCAGGTCGAGCTGGACACCAGCCACTTCAAGGGGAACGCACCGGCGGCGGCGAGGCTGCGCGGCGTGGACACCCGGATCGCCGACCCGGCGGACGAGGCGGCCTGGTTCGAGATTCTGCCGCGCACCCGGTTGCAGCCGGACACCCGGCACCGGTTCCCGGTCGACGCCGTGCCGACCGCCACCGAGGTCCGGCTGGACGTCTTCCCGGACGGCGGCATGGCCCGGCTGCGTCTGCCCGGCCGGATCGCCCCGGCCGACCTCGACCGGCTGCGCCGCCGCTGGTCGGAGTCGTTGCCGCCGGCCCAGGCCCGCCAGGTGGGGCAGGTCGGGAGCCGACCGGCGAGAGCCTGGTGGCCGTGACCCGGACCGTACTGCTGCACCTGCTCGACGGCACCGGCCGGCCGCTCGGCGTGCTGCCCGCGTACGACGTACCGGCGCCCTGGTGGCAGGAGGTCGGCGACGTGGTGGCCGGTGCCCGGGCCCGGTACGGCATCGACGTCTCGGTACTGCGGCTGCTGCACACCGACCGGCCCGAGCCGCACGGCGGCACAGTCGGCTACCTGGCCCAACTCGACCCGGGCGCACGGGTGCCGCCCGGCGTGCCGCTGGCACCGTCCGAGGTGGACCTGTCGGCAGAGCCGCTGCGGGCGCCCTGGGCCGAGCCGGGTGGACCGGCCGCGAGCCTGCGCTGGGCCGCCGCCGAACTGCACCGGGCCGGCCGGGGTCCACACCTGGCCGTGCCGCAGCGGGCCTGGAACCTGTCGGCGATCTGGCGACTCGACGCGGCGGGGTCGGCCGGCGAGGCCGGTGGCCCGGTCTGGCTCAAGCAGGTACCCGGGTTCTTCGCGCACGAGGCGGTGCTGCTGCGCTGGCTCGGCACGGCGGTACCCGACCTGGTGCCGGTGCTGCTGGCCGCCGACGGCTGCGGACGGATGCTGCTGGAGCACGTGCCGGGCGAGGACGGCTACCGGCTGCACCCGGCTGGGCGGGACGCGGTCGCCGCCGACCAGCACCGGATCCAGCTCGCCTCGGTGGGGCAGGTCGAGCGGCTGGTCGCCGCCGGCGTACCGGACCGGCGCGGCGCGGCACTGGCCCGGACCGTACGCGACCAGCTGACCGCGCACGGCGCCGACCTGGCGCCGGTGCGGTCGCTGCTGGACGGCCTGCCGGACCGGATGGCCGAGGTGGGCCGCTGCGGCCTGCCGGACGTGCTGGTCCACGGCGACCTGCATCCGGGCAACGTCCGGATCGACGGCGACCGCCGGGTGATCATCGACTGGGGGGACGGCTTCGTCGGCCATCCCGCCTTCGACATTCTGCGGCTGACCGAGGCGATCGATGCGGAGCCGGCCGGCGAGCTGTTGCGGTCCTGGGTCCGGCGCTGGCGGTCGAGCGTCCCGGGCAGCGACCCGGGCCGGGCGGTGGAGCTGCTCCGCCCGGTGGCGGCGTTGCGGATGGCGGCGGGGTACGCCGACTTCCTGGCCCGGATCGAGCCGAGCGAGCGGGTGTTCCACGCCGCCGACGTGCCCGGCTATCTGCACCGGGCGGCCCGAACGGGCTGAGCCGGCGGAGGTGACTGTCGACTTTCCGTCTCGCCTGCGCTTGTCTGCGCCCGGGGCCGGTCGTAGCGTCGCGGCTATCCCGACGCGACAGGAGCCCTGTTGAGCCAGCCTGTTCCGCCGCAACTCGTCGTGCACTGCCGGATGCTCCACTTCGGCTGGGTGCCGGCGGACCCCGAGGCGGTGGCGGCGATGGTGCCGCCGGGCCTGCGACTGCCGGCCAACCGGCAGGTCTTCCTCCAGCAGTACGTGGTGGACGACCCGGCCCAGACCTCCGGGCTGGACAGCTACTCGGCGGCGGGACTCGGCCCGGACCTCGACCTGGCCGACGCGGGCCGGGGCCGGTGGTACACCCACCACCTGAGTTCGAGTCCGCTGGCCCAGACCCAGGCGGCGGTACGCGGCGTGCCGGCCGGCGCCGGCCGGACCACGATCGAGATCATCGGCCAGGCGCTGGTGGCGGTGACCGAAGTGGACGGTGTGGCACTGATCCGCACCACCGCCCGGGTCGGCCGCAACGTCTCCCGGGTCTACCGGGGCCACGTCCGCTACCTGAGCCGGCTCGGCAGCCAGCTCGTCGGCGCCACCTGCCCGTACATCTTCGAGCCGGTCGCGCCGTTCGAGATCGAGTCGGTGGAGTTCCTCGCGCCGGACCATCCCGTCTACGCGCTCCGTCCGGCCAACCCGTTGGAGTTGCTGTGGGGCTTCTACTCGCCACGCTCGTCGTTCGCGCTGCCGGGCAGCGAGAGCTGGGTCGGACACTGAGGCGGTCCGGCCCGGCCGGTCCGGCGGGCCGGCCATGACGTCGGCGGCCGAGCTGCGCTCCCGGTACGTCGACCAACTGCGCCGCGACGGTCTGCTCGACGGTGCCGACCTGCTCCGGGCGTTCGGCACGGTGCCCCGGGAGGAGTTCGTCGCGGCCGGTTTCGACGGCGGCGACGGGCGCTGGGTCGGGCCGGCCGATCCGGACTTCCTCCCTCTCGTCTATCGGAACCATCCGCTGGTCACCAAGGTCGTCGACGGTGTGCCGGTCAGCTCGTCGAGCCAGCCGTCGCTGATGGCGGCGATGATCGAGTCGTTGGAGCTGCGCCCCGGCATCCGGGTACTGGAGATCGGCGTCGGTACCGGTTACAACGCGGCCCTGATGGCGACCATGGGTGCCCGGGTGACCACGGTGGACATCGCCCCGGACGTCGTCGAGCGGGCCGGGGCGGCGCTGCGCCGGGTCGGGCTGGCCGACGCCGTCGACGTACGCCTCGGCGACGGTTACCTCGGCGTGCCGGCCGACGCCGGGTACGACCGGGTGGTGGTCACGGTCGGGGTGACCGGGGTGTCACCGCGCTGGCTGGACCAGCTCGCGGCGGACGGCTACCTGCTTGCACCGGTCGAACACGCCGGAAACCATCCGGTGCTGCGGATCCGGCCGGGCGGGCCGGGGACGGGCGAGGCGCGCGGCGAGCTGCGCGCCGGGTTCATGTCGGCGGCCGGACCGCTGGCGGCCCGCTATCCGGGAGGACATCCGGCGCCGCAGCGCACCGACACACTGCCGCCGCCGACGGTGCGCCATCCGCCCTGCTGGCATCCGCCGCTGGACGTCTTCCGCTACCACGACCTGTGGTTCGCGGTCGGGGCCTGGGACCGGCGGACCACCTTCTCCGCCGGTCCGCCGGGCGGGTGGGGCGGCCCCGGCGGCTGCCTGCTCCTGGACGAGGTGCACGGCGGCGGGGCGGGGCTGCTCCCCGACGGTTCGGTGCAGGCGGCCGGACCGTCCGCCGCCCGGTACGCCGCCGACGCGCTCGCCCTGCGGGACCGCTGGGTGGCCCGGGGCGAGCCGACGATCTGCGACTGGTCGGCCGGGTTGGTGCCGGCCGGCGACCCCGACCAGCCGATCCTGGTACCGACCGGCTGGGTCCAGCGCTGAAACCGTCCGGCGTTCGGATCCCACGATTCGGCGCCGGATCCGGGCGGAACACCGGAACCCGCAGGAACCCCTCGTTCGGCCGGGATCCGGTCGCGGCGGGACGCGGCGGAGCTTCGGCGCGATTCCGCCCCCGGTTCCACCGACGGTCCGGACGGGCAGGCTACCCCGGAATCGGGCGGCGCTGCCGGGTTTCCGATCGCCCAGAGCGGCAACTCCGATGTCGGGTTGCCCCGATCGCGCAGGACGGTGGGGCCGTGCTCGTACACGGCCTCCGGGCGGCCCAGGCACCCGGGGCGGGTGCCCAGGGGAGGACGACCGGCGCGTACCAGCGGAGGCGCCGGGTGACCGGTCGGTCGGCGGCAGACGTCGGAGCCGGTACGGCGGTGGTCGTCCTGCCCGTGTGGGAGAGCAGGCGACGACCAGGGGAGGACAGCATGTCCAGCGAGATCATGGACGCCGAGCCGGATGGACCGGACCAGGCGGCGGTGGAGAACGAGCGCGGAGCCCTCGTCGCGGTGTTGGTGATGGTGGTGCTCGGGGTGGCCGGCATCTTCGCCGTCTCCACGTGACGATCTCCGATCTCAGCCTGACGGGACCCGCTGGCCGGCAGCACGGCTAGCGGGTCCGACTCCGCGTCCGGTCAGGTGTGGAGCACGGCGTCCCCGTCCGCGGCGCGCCGGGCCGAGCGGAGCGCGACGAGCCCGGTGCCGAGGCAGAGCAGGGCGGCGACGACCAGCGGCAGGCGGTGATCCGGCAGGACCAGGGCCGCGCCGACCGGCGTGGCGAGCGCGACGGGCGCGAAGAGCAGGGTGTTGGCGCTGCCGGACACCCGCCCGAGCAACGCCTCGGGGGTCCGGGACTGCACCGCCGTCACGGCCGCCACCAGGGTCCAGGGCAGGCCGATCCCGACCACCACCGAGCAGGCGACGGCCGCCGGGGACCACGGGACGAGCCGGCCGAGGGTACCGAGGGCGAAGAGGGCGGCGCCGAGTGCGCCGACGGCGAGGCTTCCCCGGGTACGCAGCAGCCGGCCGACCAGCAGGCCGCCGAGCAGCGATCCGGCGCCCTGCCCCGAGGAGAGCACCCCGACGAACGCGGCGGGCTGGTGCAGGTCCTCGGTGACGACGGCGTAGACGGCGGCGGTGGTGAGCCCGGACATCGCGATGGTGACGGAGCCGACCAGCACGGGTGTGCGCAGTTCGGAGTGCCGCCAGAGGAAGGCGGCACCGGCCCGGATCCGACCTCGCCCGCCCTGGCGCCGTGCGGCGGCGGACTCCGCCCCCTGCGGGCGGAGCGTGAGCAGCGTGCAGAGGACGGCGGCCACGGTCAACGCCGCCGCGGTGAGCGCGGCCACCGGATGTCCGCCCTGCCAGACGAAGAGTCCGGCCCCGGCCAGCGGGGCGACCAGCTTCACGCCCTCCTGTGCGCTGGTCCGCAGCCCGTTGACCCCGCCGAGGGCGGCCGGTGGCAGAGCGGCCGGCAGTACGGCGTTCTCGGCGGCGTCGACCAGGACGAGGCTGGTGCCGTAGCCGACCATCACGAGGTAGACGAGCCAGACCTGGGCGTCGGTACGGACCCCCAGCAGCGAGAGCACGGCCACGGCGGTGAGCAGGTGGGTCCAGACGATCAGTCGCCTGCGGGGGAGCCGGTCCACGAGTGCGCCGAGGACCGGGCCGAGGAGCGTCGGGGCGAAGAGGCAGAGGCCGGTGAGCGCGGCCAGGCTGCTGGAGCCGGTGAGGTCGAGTACCCAGACCCCGGAGGCCACGTTGAGTGCGGTACCGCCGAATCCGGAGACGAGCGAGATGCCGACGAAGATCAGGATGTTGCGCTTCTCCGGGCTGCGCCAGGGTGCAGCGGGCACGTTTCGACCTCCGAGGGGGTTGAGTCATGGAGACTCACATCCTCGGATCACCTGTCGCCCCGTGTCAACCAGAACTTGCGTCGGATCGGCTCAACTCGACTCCGTCGCGTCGTCGGCGGCTCGGCGGCCGGAAGCGGGGACGGCCTGGTCCACCGCCCGGCGGAGCCGGTCCAGCGCCTCCGGCAGCGCGCCCTCCAACCGCTCTGCCGGGATCTGGTCGAGATCGGCGACCGCCTGCACGGCGAGCGCGTACAGCCCGCCGGGCTCGGCCGAGCGGGCCAGTGCGAGGGTGGTACGCGCGAGTCGGGCCCGGGGGTGCCAGTCGGCCCCGTCGGGTTCCGTGCTCAGTTGCCGGTGTACGGCCACCACCGCCGCCCGGAGCCGGGTGATCGCCGTCCCATACAGTGTGTCAACAGACTGTTGACGTTTGCGCTCGGCGCGTACCCGGGCCGGGTCCCGGGTGGCCGCGCCCGAGAGTCGTACCCAGCGCTGCTCGGCCGCCTGCCGGCTGGCCAGTCCCAGCGCCGTGGCGATCTGTGCCCAGCTCACCCGCTCTTCCCGGGCCGCCTCGACGAGCCGGCGTTCCGCCTCGTCCAGCCCGGCCCGTACCCCGTCCAGCAGCCGTAGCGCGGCCAGCGGCGGGAGCTGCCCGCTACCGCCGTCGCATGCGGCACCGAGCACGGCCGCGTACGCGGCGAGTCGTCGCCCCACCTCGTCCGACGGCGGGCTGGCAGGTGGCCGCGCCGAGGTCTCCTCGGGTCGGTCCGTTCTCTCCGGTGGCATCCACGCATGATGTCCGGCTGGCCCCGGGCATGTCAACGATCAGTTGACACACGCTTCGGCAACTCGGCTCCGGCGCCCCCTCTCGCGGCAGAGGTTCCAGGAAGTCACCATGGTGACTTCCTGGAACCTCCGTCAGCCGGGACGGTAGATGCGCGCCGTCGGTGCCGGATCGGCGCCGCTAGGCTCGGACGGGTGGAGGAACTGGAGCTGGCGGACTGGCGCGAGCAGGTGACGAGGCTCTACCTGTCCGACCTCGACCTGGCCGGATTCCGGGCGGCCCGGGACGCCCTCTTCGCCGGGCATCCGCAGTCGCCGATCCCGCTGGCCGAGCGGGCCGGCTTCACCGGCCTGCGCTACTTCCCACCCGAGCCGTCGGCCGTGGTCGACGTGCCGGTGCGACCGGCCAGCGGGATGCTGAGCATCGACACCGGCGGACCGGACGGAACCGTGCACTACCGCCGTTCGGGCGTCGCCGAGACTCCGTGGGGACCGCTGACGCTCTGGTGGATCGAGGCGTACGGCGGCGGGCTCTTCCTGCCGTTCCGGGACGGCACCGCCGGCCGGGAGAGCTACGGCGGCGGGCGCTATCTCACCGACACGGTCAAGGGGACCTACGGCCGGGGCGTGACGGTGCTGCCCGGTGGCCGGCTACGGCTGGACTTCAACTACGCCTACAACGCCTCCTGCGCCTACGACGACAGGTGGGCCTGCCCGCTGGCGCCGGAGGAGAACCGGATCACGGCGCCGATCCGGGCCGGCGAGCGCGTCTACCACTGACCCGCCGACCCGTGTCGCCGAGGAGGCGGCGCGGTCAACCGGTGGCGCCGGCCTGCCGCTGACCCTGCCAGTTCATCCGGCCGATGAGCTGCCGCGCCTGGTCGGCGAAGGTCGCGTCGACGGTCACCGCGTACTGGTTGGCCCGTAGGCTGCTCGCCGAGGTGAAGTCGCGCCGGCCCCCGGTCATGGCGTGCGCGATGGCGCCGAAGATCGCGCCCCAGACCGCACCGATGGCCAGGCCCACGAGGATCACGGCCCACCAGTTGCCGACCGTGAAGATGCCGAAGAGGAGGCCGATGAAGAGCCCGAACCAGGCGCCGGTGGCGGCGCCGGCCAGCGCGGCCCGGCCGGTCGTCATCCGGCCCAGCACCGTTTCGACCAGCCTGAGGTCGGTACCGACGATGGCGGCCCGTTCGACCGGGAACTCGTTGTCGGAGAGGAAGTCCACCGTGTACTGCGCCGATGGGTAGTCCGGGTACGAGGCGACGGTCACCGTGGACTGCTGCTCCGGCGCGATCCCACCCTCGCTGCTCGGCGCCCTGAACTGGTCGCCGGACGGTCCGGCAGGTAGGTCGTTGCCACCGGCAACACCCGGCATACCAGGCATACCGGACCGCCACGCCGCCGTCGGGTTCCTGGACATCATGAATCAGCCTCCTTCGTCACGGCTCGATTCCCCGCCTTCCCCTACCTGGTAACCCCGTTCGCGCACGGTAAACGGAAGGGACCCATTGGGCGGAATGTCCGCCTCGGCCCGGGGCGGTGGCGGGCAGCGGAGGCGGTCAGCGGACGGTCGCGGTGCCGACCCGTCGCTCCTCCTGCTCGGCGGCCGAGCGCACCGCCGCCGCCGTGTAGTCGTCGAGCGGGAAGAACGACTCGACCGAGAGTTCCGACACCGTGACGTCCAGCGGGGTGCCGAAGGTGAAGACGGTACTGAAGAAGGCGAGTTCCCGGTCGCCGTCCCGGATCCGCAGCGGCACCACGACCTCACCCGGCCCCGGGATCTCGACCTCGGGCTCCGGCTGGTCGCAGGGGTACGCCCGCAGCTCGGCGTAGAGGTCGGTCAGCTCGGCGTCGCCGCTGAGCGCGACCTGCCGGCGGAGCCGCCCGAGCAGGTGTGCCCGCCACTCGCCGAGGTTGGCGATCCGGGGCGCCAGCCCGGCCGGGTGCAGGGCCAGCCGGAGCGCGTTGACCGGCGGGGTGAGCAGCGGCGCCGCCGCCCCGGCGGTGAAGAGGCCGATGCTGGCGTTCGCCTCGACCAGATACCAGCCCCGGTCGACGGCGATCGCCGGATAGGGCTGCTGGGCGGTGAGCACCTGGCGGACCGCGCCGCGTACGGCGGCCAGGGCCGGGGAGTCCAGCGGCGTACGCGGGTAGATCGGCGCGTACCCGGCGGCCAGCAGCAGGTGGTTGCGCTCGCGCAGCGGCACGTCGAGCTGCTCGGCGAGCCGGAGCACCATGTCACGGCTCGGCATCGCCCGGCCGGTCTCCACGAAACTGAGGTGCCGGGTGGAGATGTCCGCCTGGATGGCGAGTTCGAGTTGGCTGAGCCGGCGCCGCTCACGCCACTCGCGCAGCAGTTGGCCGACCGGTCGCTGCCGCTGTCCGGCGACCGTCATCTCGTCATCACCATTCCGATCGTACGGCCGGGTCGCTGGCGGCTGCGGCCCGCCCGGCCTGGTCAGGGGCGGTATGCCCGGGTGGCCGGGTCGCCGCCCGTGCGTGGCGGGCGGCGACCCGGGCCGGAGGGGAAGGTCAGCTCGTGCAGGCGTTGCCGTTCAGGGTGTAGCCGGTCGGCGTGGCGAGGGTTCCGCTGTAGGTGCCCTGGAAGCCGACGCTGGTGGTGCCGCCGGTCGGCAGCGAGCCGTTCCAGGCCACGTTGCCGACGCTGATCTGGCTTCCGGACTGGCTCCAGACGCCGTTCCAGCCGTTGCTGTAGCGGACGTTGGCGCCGACGTTGAAGGTCAGGGTCCAGCCGTTGACCGCCGGCCCGTCGTTCGTCACCCGGATCTCGGCGGTGAAGCCGCCGCTCCAGGAGTTGGCGGTCCAGGTCACCCGGCAGCTCGTACCGGCCGGTGGGGTGGTCGGTGGGGTGGTGGGTGGCTGGGTCGTCGGCGGCACCGTGGGCGGTGCCGTCGTCGGCGGCCGGGTGGTCGGCGGCACGGTGGGCGGGTTGGGGGCGGCGATCGCCAGGTCGTAGGCGCGCTGCGGAACGAACTGGCCGGCACCGGCGATGCAGCCGTCGGCCTCGCCCGGCAGTTTGATCCAGAACAGCGCGTCGACCGCCGGGTCACCGGTCTCGGTGGTGCTGGCGGTGCCGATCGCCCGGCCGGCCGGGTCGCACCACTCGCCCCGGGGATCGGGGCCGTTCCCGTTCCGGCTGGTGTCGACAACGATCTTGAGGTTCGGTGCGCCGGTCGCCGCGACGACCGCCTTGGCGTAGTTGACCGACTCGGTCGTGGTGCGGTAGTTGGAGACGTTCACCGAGATGCCGTCGGCGCTGTTGGCGATGTCCGCCGCGACCAGCCGGGAGGCCATCGCCGACGGGGTGAGCCAGGCCGAGTGCGCCGCGTCGAAGTAGACCCGGGCCTGGCTGGAGGCGGCCTTGAACCGCTTGCCGGCGTACGCCATCGACGCCTGGGTCTCGGCCTGTTGCGAGGAGTTCATGCAGTCCGACATCAGCGCGAGCACGTCGGGTTCGAGGATGATGCTGGCCGGTCGCCCGTTCAGGCCGCTGGCCACCTGGTCGATCCACTGCCGGTAGGCGGTGTGGTTGGGCAGCCCGCCGCTGCTGGCGCCGCTACAGTCCCGGTTGGGGATGTTGTAGACCACCAGGATCGGGATCTTCCCGGCCGAGGCGGCGGCGCCGACGAAGGCGTCGACCTGACCGCGTACGGTGCTGGGGTTGTTCTGGGTGAACCACCGGCCCTGCGGGACACTGGCGATCCGGTCCCGGATGACGGCGGCGCGGGAGTCGTTGGGGTTGGCGGCGACCCAGCGTGCGGCGCTGGTGTCCGGATCGACGTAGAACGCCGAGTCGGCGGCCTTGGCCGGGGTGGGGTTGAACAGGCCGACACCGACCGCTGTCGTCGCGGCGAGTGCCGTGACGGCGACGGCACCGGCCGCGGCGAGCGCGGGTCTGAGGTGCATGCGGTACTCCCTTCGGGACGGTGGGAGATCGAGGGGCATCGCTGGAAGCGCTCCCACAGACATCGATTACGGTAAGGCCATGTTGCGTCCGTGTGAAGCCCCGGTTTCCGCCGTACCTCATCACCGCAGGTCAGCGGCTTGAACGCGGTACCGCCACGCTGCCGTTGCGGGACGGCCACCCCGGCCGGCGACCCGGGCGCCGGCACCGTCGAGGACCCGCCCGTTGACTCTGCGTGGCCAGATGTTGCCGCTGCCGCGTACGCTGCCAGACGGAGGTGGGCGGTGAACGCGTCGCGTACGACCGGCGGACGATGACATTCGAACCAGCCGCCCGGCCGGAGGCCGGAACGTTGCGGCACGACGCCCTCTTCTATCGCAGCGACGACGACTACGTCGACGGCATCGGCTCCTTTGTGGCGGGCGGGCTCGACGCCGGTGAGCCGGTGCTGATCGCGGTCCCCGGAATCCGGCTCGACCTGCTCCGGGCGGCGCTCGGCACCGGCACCGAGCTGCGCTTCGTCGACATGGCCCGGGAGGGGCGCAACCCGGGGTGGATCATCCCGGGAGTGCTGCACGCCTTCGTCGAGGAGCACGCGCCACTGCGGGTACGTGTTGTCGGCGAGCCGGTCTGGCCGGGCCGCTCGGTGCTCGCCTACCCCCGCTGTGTACAGCACGAGGCTCTGATCAACATCGCCCTCGCCGGCCGGCCGGTCAGCCTGCTCTGCCCGTACGACGCGGCGCGGCTGGACGTGGACGTCATCGCCGACGCGGCCAGCACCCACCCGTTCCTGATCCGCGACGGAGACCGGCAGGCCAGTGCCGGGTACGGCCGCCCGGAGAGCGTGGTCGACTCGTTCAACCTCCCCTTTCCGCCCGCGCCGCCGTCGGCGTCCACGTTGTTCTTCGAGGCCGCCGGCCTCTCCGGGATGCGTGCCATGGTCGCCGCGCTGGCCCGGGAGGCCGGGCTCGACCGCGACCAGGTCGAGGACCTGCGGGTGGCGGCCAACGAGATCGCCACCAACGCGGTGGTGCACTCCGGACGCCCGGCGGTGGCCCGGGTCTGGCTCGACGACGAGGGACTGACCTGCGAGATCACCGGCTCCAGCGTGCTCACCGACCGGCTCGCCGGCCGCCTCCCGCCGTCACCGGTCAGCGACACCGGGCGCGGCCTGCTGCTGGTCAACTACCTCTGCGACCTGGTCCAGGTGCACACCGACAGCACCTCGACCACCGTCCGGCTGCACATGCACCGCCGGGCCGGGTCCGCGACCGGCCCCGCCCCGGCGGGCGGCACCTGACCGCGCCGTGATCCCGGTCAGCCCCGGGCCGGACTGTCGGTCCCGGCCGGGCCGGGCACCCGTTGCGCCGGTACGCCCGGCCGGTCCTCCGCTCCGCCCCCTGACCCGTCGTCCGCAGTCCCGCCGGAGGACGGGTCGCCGGTCCGGTCCAGGCGACGGTCCAGCAGTTGCATGACCGGGGTGGCCGCCACCCCGTGCACCACCACCGACACGACCACCACCAGCCCGGCCGTCGCCCAGAGCAGGTCGGCACCGGGGAAGTGCGCGTGCGTGCTGGCGTACCCGAGGTAGTAGAACGTGCCGACGCCACGGATGCCGAAGAACGCGATCACCCAGTGCTCGGCGGGCCGGCCCGGCGCGCCGAGCAGCGAGAGCCGGCCGGTCAGCGGGCGTACGACGAAGACCAGCGCCAGCGCCAGCGCCACCGCCGGCCAGGTCAGCGGGGCGAACAGCCCGGTGACCACCGCACCGCCGAGGAGCAGCAGCAACAGCACGGTGAGCAGCCGCTCCACCTGCTCGGCGAAGTTGTGCAGCACCTGGTGGTACTCGTGCGACCGCTCCGCCGCCCGGATCGCCCGCGCGGTGACGAAGACCGCGAGGAAGCCGTACCCGCCGACGAGTTCGACCAGGCCGTACGAGAGGAAGGTGGCGGCCAGCGCGAGGAAGCCCTCCGAGTGCCGGGCCAGCCGCAGCCGCTCGGAGGGGGCCCGGAAGAAGAGCTTGCCGAGCAGCCAGCCCACCAGCAGTCCGCCGGCCACCCCGAGCAGGACCCGGTAGCCGACGTCCAGGGTCAGCCAGCGCGCCAGCCAGTCGCCGGGAGCGAGCCCGACCGTGGCGATCGTGATGGCGGCGTAGACGAACGGAAAGGCGAGGCCGTCGTTCAACCCGGCCTCCGCGGTCAGCGCGAACCGCACCTCGTCCTCGTTGTCCTCGACGTCGGTCGGCTCGCCGACCTGCACGTCGGAGGCGAGCACCGGGTCGGTGGGTGCCAGCGCGGCGGCCAGCAGCAGCGCGGCGGCCGGCACCAGCCCCAGCCACCACCAGCCCAGCAGCGCGACGGCGGCGATGCAGAGCGGCATCGCGACGGCGAGCAGTCGCCACGTCGACGACCAGCGGCGGCGGCCGAACGGACGGTCGATCTTCAGACCGGCGCCCATCAGCGCCACGATCACGCCGATCTCGGTGAGCTGGGTGGTGATCTCGGCGTGGGCCAGCGGATCCGGCTCGGGCAGCCCGAGCGGGAGCAGGAACACCAGCATGCCGAGGCCGAGGAAGGCGATCGGCATGGAGAGCGGGCGCCGCTCCAGCACCCTGGGCAGGATGCCGGCGAGCAGCGCCCCGAGGCCGATCAACGCGTACGAGGTAGCCGAGAGATCCACCCCGGCACCCTTTCCCCGCCGGGGTGCTCCGCACGCCTGCGCAAAACGGTCAGCCGCCCGGCCGCTCCTCGGTGCCGCCCGTGGCGGGGATCATCATCTCGAACCAGACCGTCGAACCGCGTACCGTCGGATCGGTCCCCCAGGCGTCGCTGAGCTGCTCGATCAGCCCGAGCCCCCGGCCCCGGCTGCTCAGCTTCTCGGTCCGGGCCCGGGTCACCGCGCCCCGGGTGCCGCTGTCGGCGACCGAGACCAGCAACCGCTCCGGACTGAGGTCGATCTCCACCCGGGCGGCGGTGCCGGCGTGCAGCAGCGCGTTGGTGGTCAGCTCGCTGGTGCAGAGCACCGCCGCGCCGACCACCTGCTCCGGCACCCCCCACTGGTTCAGTTGACCGGCCATCCAGTGCCGTACCCGGCCCGGGGCGGTCGGCTCCGCCGGCACCTCCATGCTCGCCGACCGGCTGGGCGTGCTCGCGTGCTCGACGGCGAGGACGGCGACGTCGTCCTCGGTGCTGCCCGGCACCGCGCTGCTGGCCAGCGCGCAGAGCGTACGCGGGTCGCCGGTCGCCGACCCGGCCACCGTGCCGGCCAGCGCCTGGAACCCGTCGCTGAGGCTGCGCTGCCGCCGCTCCACCACGCCGTCGCTGAAGAGCAGCAGCGTGTCGCCGGGCGGAAAGTCCACTGTCACCGCCGTCCGCCGCCCGTGCAGCCCCAGCGGCACCCCGGGGGGCACCTCTACATATCGGGCAACGCCGGGCTGGCCGGGGGAGGCACGCCGGACCAGCGGGGGCGGATGGCCGGCACTGGCGATGGTCAACCGGTCGGTCGCCGGCTCGATCACCCCGTAGACCACGGTGACGAAGAGTTCGTCGCTGTGCGCCTCCGCGCTCAGGCTCGTCACCAGCCGGTCCAGCCCGGCGAGCACCCCGACCGGGTCGGGATCGCTCAGGGCCAGCGCCCGCAGCGCGGCGCGTACCTGCCCCATCAGCGCGGCGGCCTGCACGTCGTGCCCGGCCACGTCGCCGAGGACCACCGCCAGCCTGCCGTCCGGCAGCGCGAAGGCGTCGTAGAAGTCGCCGCCGGCCGCGTTGCCGTCGACCCCGGCGTCGTAGCGGGCGGCGATCCGCAGCAGCGGCAGGTCGGGCAGGTGCTCCGGCAGCATGCTGCGCTGGAGCAGTTGCGCCGTCCCGTGCTGGGTCTCGAACCGGCGGGCCCGCTCGGCGGCCTGGGCCACCAGCTCCGCCGAGGCGGCCAGCAGGGCCCGCTCGGCCGGTGGCCAGCGGTGTGGCTGCCGGTAGCCGACGGTCAGCCCGCCACGCAGCGTCGGCGTACGCAGCGGCAGCGCGGCCAGCGCCCGGATCTTCTCGTCGTGCCGGTCGACGGCGCTGAGCAGCAGCGGCTGACCGTCGGTGGCGAAGCTCGGCGTACCGCTGTCGGCGCTCCGGACCAGCGGGGCCGGGGAGGTGGCCCCGTGCCGGCGCCAGAGCGGGGGGAGCCGCTCGTCGGCCTCGTCCAGCACCTCGCCCCGGATCCGCCGGACCAGCCGCCAGCCGCTGCCGTCGTCGACCCCGAACTCGACCTGGTCGGCCGCGAACGTCGAGAGGGCGTTGCGCAGCGTGACCCGGGCGACGTCGTCGAGGGTGAGCGTCCCGGCCAGCGCCGAGGCCAGCTCGCTGAGGTTCTGCAACCGCTGGGTGACCTGGGGAGCCTCGGCGGCGACCGTGAGCACCCCGACCGTGCCGCCCGTGGAGTCCCGCACCGGTGAATAGCCACGGGTGAAGAGGGGCTGTTCCCGGAACCCGGGTTCGTCGCGGAAGAGCGGCAGCGGGGCGTCCCGCTCCAGGAACGGCTCGCCGGTCCGATAGACCCGCTCGATCACGTCGCCGACCCCCGGCAGCTGCCACACCTCGGCGAAGACCTCCGCCGCCGGCCGGCCGAACGCCTGCGGATGCTTGGCCGGGATCAGTTCGGCGAAGCTGTCGTTGTAGACCAGCGCGAGCTGCGGACCGTACGCCAGGGCCATCGGCACCGGGGCCGAGAGCACCAGCTCGACGACCGCCCGCAGCGCGGGATCCCAGCGGCCGGGCGGACCCAGCGGCGTCTCCGACCAGCGACGCTCGGCCGGCGGGCCGGCCGTGGCATCCGGGGTCGGCGGCGCGCCGGCGACGGTGGAGGGGGGAGCGGGTACCCGCCCGACCGTGCCTGGCATGTCAGCAGCCTAACCGGAGCCGCCGAATCCGCTCGCCGACCTGGTCGGTACGCCCGTTGTGCTGTGATCCCGCCCGCTTCGGGCAGCCGGGGAGGGCGGGGGAGAAGGTGGTCGACCTAGCTGGCGTCCACCGGACGACGCCGCATCGCGTCGTCGGCCAGGATCACGGTGGCGACCATCAGCGAGACGCAGAGGCTGAACAGCCACGAGCTGTCGTCGACCAGGCGGGCGGAGACCGGCGCCTGCATCGCGGTGAGCAGGAAGGCGAGCCACGCGAGGCGACGCTGACGGGCGGAAAGGAAACCAGGAGCCTGACGCATCCCGAAATTCTGCCTCGCCGGACGCCGATCGCCGGTCGTCCGTTCGGACGAATTCAGGGTACCTGTCCACTTGATCCGGCTCTGCCGCCCGGGTCGACGCGCCGGGACCCGCGCCGCCGGGCCCGATGGCCAGACGTCCAACCGTCCGGCATGATCGGCGAGCGTGTCCACTCCCTCCCGCCGCGGCCCGGGTCTCGCCGTGCTCGTCCTGGCCTATCTGGCCTTCGTCAGCCTCGGCCTCCCCGACGGCCTGCTCGGCGTCGGCTGGCCGTCGATCAGCGCCGAGCTGGAGGCGCCGACCGAGGCCGTCGGACTGCTGCTCACCTCGGCCACGGTCGGCTACCTCGTCTCCAGCGTGGTGGCCGGGTTCAGCATCGCCCGGCTCGGCGTCGGCTGGCTGCTGGCCGGCAGTACCGTGCTGGCCAGCCTCGCGCTCGCCGGCTACGCCGCCGCGCCGGCGTTGTCGATCGTGATCGGCTGCGCGCTGCTGCTCGGCCTCGGCTCGGGTGCGATCGACGCGGGGCTGAACGCGTACGCCGCCGACGCGTTCGGGCCGCGCCAGATGAACTGGCTGCACGCCTTCTTCGGGCTCGGCGTCGCCATCGGGCCGCTGGTGATGACCACCGTGCTCGGCGCCGGGCTCGGCTGGCGCTGGGGGTACGGCATCCTGGCCGCCGCCCAGGCCGGGCTGGCGCTGGCCTTCGTGCTCACCGTCCGGACCTGGGAGCGTCGACGCGGCGCCGACGCCGCCGAAGGCCCCGACCCCGCCCCGGCGGCCCCGGCCGGGCCGGTACGGATCGGCGCCACCCTGGCGCTGCCGGCGGTCTGGTTCGGCGTCCTGACCTTCGCGGTGTACGTGGCGATCGAGGTCGGTGCCGGGCTCTGGGCCTTCCTGCTGCTCACCGAGGACCGGGGGATCAGCCCGACCGTCGCCGGCCTCTGCGTCTCGCTCTACTGGGGCAGCCTCTTCCTCGGCCGGGTCGTGCAGGGGTTCGTCGCCGAGCGGCTGGGCACCCGGAGGGTGCTGCTCGGCAGCATGTACGCGATGGCGTTCGGCTCGGCGCTCGTCGCGATACCCGGACCGGGCTGGCTGGCGGTGGCCGGTCTCGCCGTCATCGGCTTCGGCGCGGCGGCGGTCTTCCCGCTGCTCACCCTCAGCACCGCCGAACGGGTGGGGCGGCAGCACGCGGACCGGACCATCGGATTGCAGATCGGAGCCTCCGGGCTGGGCGGGGCGATCATCCCGGGCGCGATCGGCGTGCTGATCGGGCGTACCTCGGTCGCGGTGCTCGGGCCGGCGCTGGTCGTACTCTCGCTGGCCATGATCGCGCTGTACTGGGCGTCCAGCCGCCGGGCGGCCCGCCATCCCGTCCCGGCCGGCTGAACCGGGCTCAGTGCGGCCCGTTGCGTCCGGTGGTCGACGGCCGGTACCGGCGCTGCTCGTCGGTGCGCTGGTCGGCCTGCTCCTCGTCGTACGGCCGGTCGGTGTCGTCCGCCGCGTCGCCGTGGCCGAACGTCGACTCCGCACCCGCGTCGTTGCCGGTCACGTCGTCGACCTGCCCGTCGGGCGTCGACGTGCCCATCGCCCTCTCCAGATCGCGCAGTGGCAACTGCTCCTCGTCACGCCAGACGTGCCTGTCCCTGTCCGTCATGCCTGTCGCCCTACCCGGCCCACTCGGCGGGCAAACACCGCCGATCCCTCCCGTACCCGCCGATCCGGGGACAGCACGGCGGTGGCCGCCGGAAAGGGACGTACCCCTTCCGGCGGCCACCGGTTGTCGTCGTACCCGGACCGGAGCTACGGCTGCGGCCGGGCGACCGCCCCGCGCCAGGCACCGGTCTCGGTGCCGCGCCGCTCGATGAACTCCTTGAAGCGGTTCAGGTCACCCGCGACCCGCCGGTCCACCACGCCGAGCTTGTCGCCGGCCTTCTCGGCGATCCCCTGCGGCTCGAACTCCATCTGCGCGGTGACCCGGGTGTGGTTCTCGTCGATCCGGTGGAAGGTCACCACACCGGCCTGCCGGGTCCCGTCGGTCGAGGTCCAGGCGACCCGCTCGTCGGGTAGCTGCTCGGTGATCCGGGCGTCGAACTCCCGGTTGACCCCGCCGATCTCGACCTTCCAGTGCGTCATCGTGTCCGAGATCTGCCGGACCTCCTGGACGCCCTCCATGAACTGCGGAAAGTCCTCGAACTGGGTCCACTGGTCGTACGCGGTCCTGATCGGCACCGCCACGTCGACGGACTTGGTCACGCCACTCATCTGGCCTCCTCCTTGTCGGTCGGTCTAGGTCTGGCCGTTGCGCCGCTGGGCCCGGGGGCCGTTACCAGCGGCGGGTCTCGTTCGGGTGGCCGAGTGCGGCCCACACCTCGGAGACGGTCTGGAACTGGGTGCCGGCGGGCAGCTGGTCCAGTTGGGCGAGGATGTCGTCCGGCGCCTCGTTCTCCTCGGCGCTGCGGCGAAGTCCGTCGCGGTCGCCGGGCAGCGCGGAGAGCGGGATGAACCGGCCCAGCCGGCTGCGCGCCTCGACCTCCTCCGAGGTCATCCCCTGCGGTACCCCGGTGCGGGTGTCGTTGCCCGGTGCCCTGGTCAGGCCGGGCTGGTCCTCGCCGGCCGGCTCGGGGTCGCGCCACTCCTCCGCGCGTCCGCCGACCGAGCCCTGCACCGCGCCCTGCACCTCCCGGTCCATCTGCTCGTCCAGGCGGGGGCCGTGCTTGCTGTTCCCACGTTCCATGTCTGATGCGCTACCCGAGGGGAATCGCGCTAAACGGGATCCGGGTACGTCAACCGTCGTACGTCAACCGTCGTCCGCCGGCGACCTGGGCGGCAGCGCGGGCTCCACCGGGTCCTCGGCGCCGCCCTGGCGGGCCCGGCCGCGCTGCACCTCGGCGTTGATCTCCACGCCGAGCATCACCGCGCAGTTGGAGAGGTAGAGCCAGACCAGGAAGGCGATGATCGCGCCGAGGCTGCCGTAGGTGACGTTGTAGGAGTCGAAGCGGGAGACGTAGAAGCCGAAGCCGGCCGAGACGACGGCCCAGGAGGCGAGCGCGACGGTGCCGCCGACGGTGAGCCAGCGGAACCGGGGCTGCCGCACGTTCGGGGCGATCCAGAACAGCAGCGAGAGCAGCAGCATCATGATGGCGACCAGCACCGGCCACTTGGCGACCGTCCAGGCGGTCCGGGGCGCGTCACCGAGACCCAGCGCGTCGCCGACCGCGTCGGTGACCGGGCCGCTCACGATCAGCCCGGTGGCCACCACCGCGAGCAGTACCAGCGCGATCGCGGTCAGCCCGAGTTGCAGCGGGCGTAGCAGGTAGAACGGCCGACCCTCGGCGACGCCGTAGATGGCGTTGGAGGCCCGGGTGAACGCGCCGACGTAGCCCGAGGCCGACCAGAGCGCGGCCAGTACGCCGAAGCCGAGCAGTACCTTCGCCGAACCCTGGCTCTCCACGACGTCGCGCAGCACGTTCAGTACCCCGTCGTTGGCGACCACCGAGCCGGCACCGACGTCCCTGGCGAGCCCGGCGATGGTGTCGATGGTCTGCTCGCCGCTGGAGACCAGGCCGACCAGCGCGACGATCACGATCGCGGAGGGGAAGAGCGCGAGTACCCCGTAGTAGGTCAGCGCGGCGGCCCAGTCGGCGCAGTTGTCCGTGACGAAGTTCCGGACGCTGCGGAACAGTACGCCCCGCCAGGTCGACCAGCGCAACTGGCGCAGTTGACCCGGGAGGCGGCGGTCCCGCCCGGGTGCCACGGGGACCGGTTCGGTGGTCGACGCCATGCTCGCCCCCTAGTCGGCGGGGCCGGCCGGGCCCGCGGTCGCGCCCCCGGCCGGGTGCGCTGCCCGGATACCCCGGGCGGGTTGCGCTGCCCGGTACCCCGGGCGGGAAATGGACAAACTCCGGGCGCCGCGGACCGGCCCGGGTCTGCCCCCGACGGCGGCCGTGGGTTGCCGCCCGTGGCCCGGGTTTGCCGACGGTGGCTCGGGAAACCGAATCAGGGAGACGAAGACGAGCAACGATCCGGAGGAGGAAGATCATGCCCGGACGCGAGGTTCTGCCCAGCACCCTGCGACGCTCGCCGCAGAAGGCCCAGGACACCTGGGCGAAGACCCACGACTCGGCGGTCGAGACGTACGGCGAGGGGCAGCGGTCGCACCGGACCGCGTTCGCCGCGCTCAAGCACTCGTTCGAGAAGGTCGGCGACCACTGGGAGCCGAAGGGACGCAAGGGCCCGAGCGACGCGCAGGCGGCCGGCGGTGGGCCGGCCCGGCGTGCACCGACCGCCGGTGGCGTGGACGCCAACGCCCCGAAGGAACACCTGATGGACCTGGCCAAGCGGCTCGACGTCAAGGGTCGGTCCCGGATGACCAAGGCCGAACTGGTCGACGCGATCCAGAAGGCGAACAACCGCAAGACCACCTCCTCCCGGGGCCGGGAGAAGGCACGCAACCGTCGCTGACCCCGGGCGCTCGGCAGCCCGCTTCAGCCCGGACACGGAGGTCAGCGGGGTAGGGGTGGGGTGGAGGCGTGCGGCCGGTTCACCACCGGCCGCCGTCCCCGCCCGGCCCCTCGATGTGCACCACCTTGGTGACGGTCAGCTCGTCGAGCAGCTCCGGACCGTACCCGAAGCCCTGGCCGCTGCCGCCCCGGGGCTCCGCGGCGCCGCCCGGTGCCCCGCCGAAGACGGCGTTGATCTTGACGGTGCCGACCGGGAGTTCCCGCCAGGCCCGCTGCGCGTGGTTCATCGACCCGGTGAGCACCGTCGCCGCCAGCCCGTACGGCGAGTAGGACGCCCTGGACAGCGCCTCGTCGAACGAGTCGACCACCATCACCGGGGCGACCGGGCCGAACGTCTCCTCCCGCATCACCGCCATCTGGTCGGTGCACTCGGCCAGTACGGTCGGCGGGTAGAAGGAACCAGGTCCGTCCGGGACGGTACCGCCGGTCAGCACGGTGGCGCCGTCCGCGACCGCCGCCTGGACCTGCCCGTGCACCAGGTCGCGGTGTCGCCGGTCGACCAGCGGCCCGAGTTCGCTCATCGGGTCCCGCCCCGGCCCCGACCGCAGCGCCTCGGCCCGCTCCACCAGGGCGGCGAGGAACCGGGTCGACACCGGCCGGAGCACATAGATCCGCTCCACCGCGACGCAGAGCTGCCCGGCGTTGGCGAAGGCACCGGTCGCGGCCTGTTCGGCCGCCCAGAGCGGGTCGACGTCACCGTCGACGATCAGCGGGTCGCTGCCGCCGTTCTCCAGCAGGGCCTTGGCGCCGGACCGGGCACACGCGGCGGCGATCGACCGGCCGGTGGCGGTCGAACCGACGTGCGCGACCACGTCGACCTCCTGCGCGGCGAGCGCGGCACCCACCTCGGCGCCGCCGGTCAGCAGCGACAGCACCCCGGACGGCAGGTGCTGGTCGAGCAGTCGGGCGAGCAGCCAGCCGCTGGCCGTGCTCCGCTCGCTCGGCTTGTAGACGACGGTGTTCCCGGTGGCCAGCGCGGCGCCGAGCAGGCCGCAGGAGACCGCGACCGGGTCGTTCCACGGCGTGACGACGGCGACCACGCCGCGCGGCTGCGGCACCATCAGGTCGATCGCCTCGGCGTCGCCGCCGAGGGTGCGACCGCCGCGCACGGGGGCGAGTTCGGCGTACTGGCGCAGCGTCGACACCCCCGCCTGGACCCCGGCGCGGGCGGCGGCCAGCGGCCGGCCCATCTCGGCGGTCTCCGCCTCGGCGAGCCGGTCGGCGGAGGCCTCGATCGCGTCGGCGGCCAGGCGCAGCGCGGCCGCCCGGTCGGCGGGTGCGGTCCGGGCCCACCGGGGAGCCATCGCCCGGGCCGCCTTGACCGTCGCCTCGACCTCGGCCGCGGTCGCCACCGGTACCCGGCTGACCGGGGTGCCGTCGGCCGGGTCGACCACGGTCAACCATCCAGCGTCGCCGCTGCCGTCCCACACTCCGGCGATGAGTTGCTGCACCTGATACATGGAGCGCAGTTTGCCCCGGTCCGGGCGGTCCAAACTATTCCGCTGAACCGGTGACCGGGGACGCCAGTGAACCTGTGACCGGGCGCCTCGTCGGCCGGGGCCGGTAGCGGGGCGGCCGGGGTGGGCCGGGGTAGGGTGCTCGGGTGACGGTGCTCGGGGACACCGCCGACGCGGTCGTCGTCGGAGCGGGGCACAACGGCCTGGTCGCGGCGAACCTGCTCGCGGACGCCGGGTGGGACGTGCTGGTGCTGGAGGCGACCGGCGAGCCGGGCGGAGCGGTCCGGTCGGCCGAGGTGACCGCCCCGGGCTATCTGAGCGACCTCTACAGCGCCTTCTATCCGCTCGGCTACGCCTCGCCGGTGCTGCGCCGGCTCCGGCTCGACGAGCACGGTCTGGCCTGGCGGCACGCGCCGGACGTGCTGGCGCACCTCTTCCCGGACGACGGTGCCGTGCTGCTCAACCGCGACCCCGAGGTCACCGCCGCCTCCGTGGCGCGGTTCGGCGACGGTGACGGCGAGCGGTGGCTCGACGCGTACGCGCAGTGGCGGCAGATCTCCGCGCCCCTGCTCGACGCCCTCTTCAGCCCCTTCCCACCGGTACGCGGTGGCGTGGCGCTCGCCCGCCGGCTGCGTACCGCCGGGATGCTGCGGCTGGCCCGCCGGCTGGTGCTGCCCAGTTCCCGGCTCGGGGCGGAACTCTTCGCCGGCTCGGGCGGCCCGGCCCTGCTCACCGGCTGCGCACTGCACACCGATCTCGCTCCCGACGAGCCCGGCTCCGGGGTGTACGGCTGGCTCCTGGCCATGCTCGGCCAGCAGGTGGGCTGGCCGGTACCGGTCGGCGGGGCGGGGCGGATCACCGACGCCCTGCTGGCCCGACTGCGCGAGCGGGGCGGCCGGGTGCGTACCGGCACCCCGGTCGACCGGGTACTGGTGGCCCGGAACCGGGCCGTCGGGGTCCGCTCGGCCGACGGTCTGCTGTGGCGGGCCCGCCGTGCCGTACTGGCCGACGTGCCGGCCCCGGCGCTCTTCCTCGACCTGGTCGGCGCCGAGCGGCTGCCGCCCCGGCTGGTGGCGGATCTGGCGCACTTCCGCTGGGACGGCTCCACGGTCAAAGTGGACTGGGCGCTGACCGGGCCGGTGCCGTGGCGGGATCCGGCCGTCGCCGGTGCGGGTACCGTGCATCTCGGCGGCGACCTCGCCGACCTGCGACGGTACGCGGCCGCGCTGCACCGGGACGAGTTGCCGGCCGAGCCGTTCCTACTGGTTGGGCAGATGACGGTGGCGGACCCGAGCCGCTCGCCGGCCTGCACCGAGTCGCTCTGGGCCTACACCCACCTGCCGTTCCGGCGGAACTGGCGGGCGGAGGAGATCGGGGCGCACGTCGAGCGGATCGAGGCGGTGCTGGAGCGGGCCGCACCCGGCTTCGGTCGGCTGGTCAGGGCACGGCACGTGGCCGGGCCGGCCGATTTGGCGACCGGCAATCCGAGCCTGGTCGGTGGCGCCGTGGGCGGCGGTACGGCCGCCGCCTACCAGCAACTCTTCCTCCGCCCGGTGCCCGGACTGGGCCGGGCGGACACCCCGGTCGACCGGCTCTTCCTGGCCGGCGCGTCGGCGCATCCGGGCGCCGGGGTGCACGGCGGCCCCGGCGCGAACGCGGCCCGGGCGGCACTCGCCAGGGACCGCGCCCTGACCGGCCGGGCGTACGCCGCCGTGCTCGCCCGGGCGCAGCGCGCCGTCTACGCCTGACCCGCGCCGCTCGCCTGACCCGCGCCGTTCGCGCTTGGCCGGGGTCGGCTGCGCTTGGCCGGGGTCGTCGGTGCCGGCACCTTGTCGGCGGGGCCGGATTCGTCGGATCCGGCGAGCTTGGTCGCCTCGGTGACCTGCACCGATTCGGCGGCCCCCGTCCCCTGGGTGGCCTCCCTGGCCGCAGCCGGCTTCGTGGCCTTCGTCGCCGCAGCCGCCTTCGTGGCCTTGGTGGCCTTCACCGCCTTGGTAGCCTTCACCGCCTTGGTGGCCTTCACTGCCTTCGTAGCTTTCGCCGGCCTCCTGGCCTTTGTCGGCTTGGGAGCCTCGACCAGTTCCGCGGCTTCGGTCGGCTGCGAGGCTTCGACCAGTTGGGCGGCTTCGGTCGGCTTCGGGGCCTCGGCCAGCTCTGGAGCTTCAATCGGCTTCGGAGCCTCCGGCGACTCAAACACCTCGCTCGGCTCCGGCACCAGCACCGCCTCGGGGACCTTCACCGCCTCGGGGGCTGCACTCGGCTCCGGGACCTTCACCGACTCGGGAACCTTCACCGACTCGGGAACCTCGCTCGACACCGGCACCTTCACCGGCTCCGGCGCCCGCACCTGGTCCGACGACGGAACCTCCACCGCCTCCCGGACCTCGTCCGACACCGGGAACCCGCCAGACGCCGGAACCCCGTTCGGCTCCCGGACTCCGTCCGGCTCCCGGACCTCGTCCAACTCCGGAACCTCGCTCGGCTCCGGGACCTCGTTCGACACCGGGAGCCGGTCCCTGCGGGAAGTCCCCGGCAACCGGGTGATGTTGCGGTGCCGGCCGCGCAGCTTGAACGGCATCAGCGCGCTTTCGATCTTGGTCGCGGTGGTCATCTTCGAGTCGCCGTCCAGGCGCTCCTGGAACCGGATCGGCACCTCGAGGATGGTGTGGCCGAGCTTGGTGGCCAGGTAGTGCATCTCGACCTGGAAGCTGTAGCCGTTGGACTGCACCCGGTGCAGGCCGATGTCGCGCAGCGCGTCCGCCCGCCAGATCTTGAAGCCGGCGGTCAGGTCCCGGATCCGCACCTGGAGCAGGGTGTGCACGTAGAAGTTGGCCCAACCGCTGAGCGCTCGGCGGTACAGCGGCCACGCCTCGTCGAGCTGCCCGCCGGGGACGTACCGGGAGCCGATCACCACACCGGCCCGGGTGGAGAGCAGCGAACCGAGCATCCCGGGCAGCGCCTCCGGCGGATGGGACAGGTCGGCGTCCATCTGCGCCACGTACTCCGCACCGGCCTCCAGGGCCCGGGTCATCCCGTCGACGTACGCCCGTCCGAGCCCCTCCTTGCCCGCCCGGTGCACCACCTGGATCCGCTCCGGGTGCTCGATCGCGAGCTTGTCCGCCACCTCGCCGGTGCCGTCCGGGGAGTTGTCGTCGGCGACGAGGATCTGCAGCCCGGGCAGCGGCAGGGCGAGCAGTCGCTCGACCAGCACGGGAAGGTTTCCCGCCTCGTTGTAGGTGGGGACGACGACGGTCACGCGAACGTCCCGCCAGGGAGAGGGCAGCTGTACGGGTTCGATCATCGGGGCATCCTCGGTTGGCCGACAGCGGTCAGGGGCAAAGCCTAACTTGACGTAGCGCGCGGGCCACAACACGGGCCGGGAAGGGGAAAACCGGCCCGTACCTCGGTGAACACCGTACGGGTGGCCGGAAAAACGGGGGTCCGGGGCTGGGTAACGGTTCGGGCTCTGGATAGCGGCGAGCCGCCCGGGGTATGCCGACCGGTGACGGCGACCGGGCTTCACCGCAGGCCCGACGGGGACGTCGGACGGGTCGGTGCGCCCGTCCGACCGGGGCGAATTGATGTTTACTCCTCCTGCCCCCGGGAACCCGCCGGCCGTGCGCAACGACCAGGTCGACCCGCATCAGTGCAGGTCAGGGGCACCGCACGGTGGCCCGGCCGGGGTGTGGGCCACGGCCGGCCTGTTCGACGCGGTGCTCTTCGACCGGGACGGCACGCTGGTCCACGACGTGCCGTACAACGGGGATCCGAGGCTGGTCCGACCGATGCCGGGCGCCCGGGAGGCGCTCGACCGGCTGCGCGCCGCGGGGCTGCGGTTGGGGGTGGTGACGAACCAGTCCGGGGTGGCCCGCGGCCGGTTCAGTTCCGCCGATCTGGCCCGGGTCAACGCCCGAGTCGACGAGCTTCTGGGCCCCTTCGACACCTGGCAGGTCTGTCCACACGCCGAAGCGGCGCCGGGTGAGCCGGGCTGCCGCTGCCGCAAGCCCGCACCGGGAATGGTCTGGGACGCGGCGCGGGCGCTCGGTACCGAACCGACCCGCTGCGTACTGGTCGGCGACATCGGTGCCGACATGACCGCGGCCGGTGCGGCCGGGGCGAGCGCGGTACTGGTACCCACTCCGGCGACCCGGCCGGACGAGGTGGCCGCCGCGCCGGCGGTCGCCGGTGACCTGCGCGGCGCGGTCGACCTGATCCTGCGCCGGCACCGCTCCGCCCTGGCCGGCCCGGCTCCCGGCGTCCCGGGTCGGCGCCCCCGCTGCGTGCTGGTGGCCCGACCGGACTCGGCCGGGGACGTACTCGTGACCGGCCCGGCGATCCGGGCCGTCGCGGCCGGGGCCGACCGGGTGGTACTGCTCTGCGGGCCGCGCGGCCGGGCCGCCGCCGAACTGCTGCCCGGGGTCGACGAGCTGGTCGAGTGGCGGCTGCCCTGGATCGACCCGGAACCCGGTCCGGTCGACCGGGCCGAGGTGGACCGGCTGACCGCCCGGCTCGCCGCGACCGGTGCCGAGGAGGCGGTGCTGTTCACCTCCTTCCACCAGTCCGCGCTGCCGCTCGCCCTGGTGCTGCGGATGGCCGGGGTGGGCCGGATCGCGGCGATCAGCCCGGACTATCCGGGCTCGCTGCTCGACGTGCGGCACCGGGTGTCGCCGGGGATCCCCGAGGCCGAGCGGGCGCTCTCGCTGGCGGCGGCGGCCGGCTTCGTGCTCCCGGCCGGGGACGAGCCGGTACTGCGGCTGCGCGCCGGGGCCGACGCGCCCGCCGCCGACGGTGCGCTGCCCGACCCGGGGTACGTGGTGCTGCACCCCGGGTCGTCGGTGCAGGCCCGGGCCTGTCCACCCGACCTCTGTGCCGAGATCGTCGCGGCGCTGACCGGTGCCGGACACCGGGTGGTGGTGACCGGCGGCCCCGGTGAGCGGAGCCTGACCGCCCGGGTCGCCGGGGGTACCGGGATCGACCTGGGCGGACAGACCTCGCTGACCGGGCTGGCCGCGATCATCGCCCGGGCGGGTTGCCTGGTCGTCGGCAACACCGGCCCGGCACACCTGGCCGCCGCGCTCGGCGTACCGGTGGTGAGCCTCTTCGCCCCGACCGTCCCGTTCGGACAGTGGGGGCCGTACCGGGTGCCGACGGTACGTCTCGGTGCCGCCGTCGCCGGCTGCCGGCACACCCGGGCCACCACCTGTCCGGTACCCGGGCACCCGTGTCTGTCCGGCATCGAGCCGGCCGAGGTGGTCGAGGCGGTCCGGCTGCTCGGCGCGGCGCCGACCGCACCGCCGCCGGTGGCCGCGCTGCTGCCGCTGGCCCCGGCGCTGGCCGGCGTCGAGGAGGTGCGGCGGTGAACATCCTGCTCTGGCACGTGCACGGCTCCTGGACCACCGCCTTCGTGCACGGCAAGCACCGCTACCTCGTCCCGGTCACTCCGGACCGCGGCCCCTACGGCCTGGGCCGGGCCCGCACCTACCAGTGGCCGGACACCGTCGACGAGGTCACCCCGGAGGAGTTGGCCGGCGCCGACGTCGACCTGGTGATCCTGCAACGCCCGGAGGAGATCGACCTGGTCGCCGAGTGGACGGGCCGCCGGGTCGGCCGGGACCTGCCGGCGATCTTCGTCGAGCACAACACCCCGAAACAGGGGGACGTGCCGAACAGCCGGCACCCGCTGGCCGACCGGGACGACCTGCTGATCGCACACGTCACGCACTTCAACGCGCTCTACTGGGACACCGGCGGCACCCGGACGACCGTGGTCGAGCACGGCATCGTCGCACCCACCGCGCAGTACACCGGCGAACTCGACCGGCTCGCCGTGGTGGTCAACGAGCCGGTACGCCGCTGGCGGGTCACCGGCACCGACCTGCTGCCGCTCTTCGCCCAGATCGCCCCGCTGGACGTCTTCGGCATGGGCGTGGCCGGGCTGCCGGACCGGTTGGGACTCCCCGCCGACCGGCTCGCCGTCTACGACGACCTGCCGCAGGGCCGGATGCAGGCCGAGATCGCCCGGCGGCGGGCGTACCTGCACCTGTGCCGGTGGACGTCGCTGGGGCTGAGCCTGATCGAGGCGATGACCATGGGCATGCCGGTGGTGGTACTCGCCGCCACCGAGGCGGTCGAGGCGGTACCGCCGGAGGCGGGTGTGCTCTCCACCCGGCTGGACACCCTGCTGGCGGCCACCCGGCAGCTCGTGCAGGAGCCCGACACCGCCCGCCAGCTCGGGGGACAGGCCCGCGAGGTCGCGCAGGCCCGGTACGGCCTGGACCGGTTCCTGACCGACTGGGACCGGTTGCTGGAGGAGGAACTATGCGCGTCGCGATGATCTCCGAGCACGCCAGCCCGCTCGCGGTACTCGGCGGCGAGGACGCCGGCGGGCAGAACACGCACGTCGCCGAACTCTCCGCCGCGCTCGCCGACGCCGGCCACGAGGTGCGGGTCTACACCCGGCGGGACAGCCCCGACGCGCCGGAGGCGGTACGGCTGCGTGACGGGGTGGAGGTGGTGCACGTACCGGCCGGGCCTCCGCACCCGATCGCCAAGGACGAGCTGCTGCCGTACATGAAGGATTTCAGCCGGTGGCTGGTGGCCCGCTGGCGCGGCGACGACTGGGTGCCGGACGTCGCGCACGCGCACTTCTGGATGAGCGGGCTGGCCGGGATCGCCGCCGGCCGGCAGACCGGGATCCCGGTGGTGCAGACCTACCACGCGCTCGGCACGGTGAAGCGACGCCACCAGGGCGCCGCCGACACCAGCCCGGCCCGCCGGGTCGGCTACGAACGGGCGCTGGGCCGGGCGGTCGACCGGGTCATCGCGCAGAGCCAGGACGAGGTCCGCGAACTGGTCCGGATGGGCGTGCCGCAGGCCCGGGTGACGGTGATCCCGTCCGGGGTCAACGACACGACCTTCTCGCCCGACGGCCCGTCCGTGCCCCGGGTGCCGGGTCGGCCCCGGATCCTCACCGTCGGCCGGCTGGTGGAGCGGAAGGGCTACCAGGACGTGATCCGGGCGATGCCGATGGTCCCGGACGCCGAGTGCGTGGTGGTCGGCGGGCCGCCGGCCGGCGAGGTCGACGACGACCCCCAGGTCCGCCGGCTGCGCTCGCTCGCCGACGAGGTCGGGGTCGCCGATCGGGTACGCCTGATCGGCGCCGTCCCGCGCGAGGAGATGCCCTACTGGTACCGGTCGGCGGACGTGCTGGTCGCCGCCCCCTGGTACGAGCCGTTCGGGTTGACCCCGCTGGAGGCGATGGCCTGCGGGGTGCCGGTCGTCGGTACCGCCGTCGGCGGGCTCACCGACACGGTCGCGGACGGGCGTACCGGCGACCTGGTGCCGCCCCGTGACCCCGAGGCGCTCGGCACCGCCATCCGGGACCTGCTCGCCGACCGGGTACGCCGGTACGGGTACGCGGCCGCCGCGCTGGACCGGGCCCGCCGCTGGTACTCCTGGACCCGGACGGCCGACCAGATCGCCGCCGTCTACACGGCGGTCAGCGAGGTGCGCCGGCCGAGCGGGGTGGTCGCCGGATGACCGCGTCGATGGAGGTGCTGGACAGCCACCTGGCCGGACTCGCCTCCGCGCTGCTGCCGTACCGGACCGAGGCCGCCCGGCTGGCCCGCTGGGGCGAGGAGCTGGCCCGGCTGCTCGCCGGCGGTGGCCGGGTCCTGGTCGCCGGCAACGGGGGCAGTGCCGCCGAGGCGCAGCACCTCGCCGCCGAGCTGGTCGGCAAGTTGCGCGACGACCGGGCCCCGCTGTCGGCGATCGCGCTCTGCGCCGAGACCTCCTCGCTGACCGCGATCGGCAACGACTACGGCTTCGACGAGGTCTTCGCCCGGCAGGTACGCGCGCACGGCCGCCCCGACGACGTCCTGCTGCTCCTCTCCACCAGCGGGCGCAGCGCCAACCTGGTCCGGGCGGCCCGCGCCGGCCGGGAGCTGGGGATGCGCTGCTGGGCGCTGACCGGCCCGACGCCGAACCCGCTCGCCGACGCCTGCACCGAGGTGCTCGCCGTACCCTGCCCGGACAGCCAGGTGGTGCAGGAACTCCACCTGGTCTCGGCGCACGTGCTCTGCGCCTACGTCGACGCGTACCTGCCGGTGCCGTTCGGCCCGGCCAGCCATGTCGGCCCGGCACCGGCGGTCGCGCGGGCGGCGGCCGCGTCCGCTGCCGGTCCGGCACGCCCGGCCAGCCCCGATCCGGTACGCCCCTCCGGGGTCGAGGACGAGCTGGTGCTGCGGGTGCCCGGCACACTCCGGCCGGCCGGGCCCGAGGAGGCGCCGTGACCGGGCGAATCGTGGTCGTCGGCGACACGCTGCTCGACCGGGACGTGGAGGGCGTGGTGAACCGGCTCTGCCCGGACTCGCCCGTCCCGGTGCTGGACGAGAACAACAGCGTCGACCGGCCGGGTGGTGCCGGGCTGGCCGCGCTCTTCGCCGTCGGGCGCGGCTACGAGGTCGCCCTGGTCACCGCGCTCGCCGACGACGAGGGGGGCGCCCGGCTCAGCCACCTGCTCACCGCCGCCGGGGTGCAGGTCTACGGGCTGCCGCTGCCCGGGGCGACGCCGGAGAAGATCCGGCTGCGGACCCGGGGCCGGGTGCTGCTCCGGCACGACCGGGGTGGGCCGGCCGGACCGCCGGGCGAGCCGAGCGAGGCCGTACTCGACCTGCTGGCCGGGGCGGCCGGGATCCTGGTCAGCGACTACGGCCGGGGCGTGGCCCGGCTGCCGGCCCTGCGTACGGCACTGGCCGGTACCGCCGCCCCGATCGTCTGGGACCCGCACCCGCGTGGCCCTGCGGCGGTACCCGGTGTCCGGCTGGCCACCCCGAACGAGGTGGAGGCCCGGGAACTCGCCGGGGTGGCGACCGGCGGCTCCCGGCTGGTCGGCGCGGCACGGTCCGCGCAGACGCTGAGGCAGCGCTGGCGGGTCGGCGCGGTGGTGGTGACGATGGGCGGTGAGGGCGCGCTGCTCTGCCACGCCGGGTCGACGCCGCTGGTGGTGCCGCCGCCGACCTGCGCCGACGGCGACACCTGCGGTGCCGGTGACCGGTTCGCCGCCGCCGCCACCGTGGCGCTGGCCGACGGGGCGCTGGTCTCCGAGGCGGTGCAGCAGGCGGTGACGGAGGCGTCCGGGTACGTGGCGAACGGCGGGGTGGCGGGTGCCGTACCGGCGGCTCCGGCCCGGGGCGCGACGGCGCGTACCGGAGCGGGACCGGCCTCCGGCGGGCCCGGCGCGGCACCCGGCGACCCTCGGCCGACGACCGCTCCGACGACCGCTCCGACGGCGGGTTTGACGGCGGGTCCGACGCCCGCCCGGCCCGCACCCGACGGGCCGGTCCCGGCGGCTCCCGGCGGCGGTGCCGGCGCGGTCGGCCGGACCGGTGCGGTGGGGCGGAACCGGCCCGGCGCTGCCCAGCAACTCGACACCGTGCCGATCACGGCGGTGGACTGGAGCGACCGGATCGGTCCCCGGGCCGCCGGCGAGGTGGTCGCCCGGGTCCGGGCGGCCGGCGGCACGGTGGTGGCCACCGGCGGCTGCTTCGACCTGCTGCACGCGGGGCACGTCGCCACCCTGGAGGCGGCCCGCCAGCTCGGCGACTGCCTGGTGGTCTGCGTCAACTCCGACGACAGCGTCGCCGGGCTCAAGGGCCCCGACCGGCCGCTGGTCCGGCACGCCGACCGGGCCCGGCTGCTGGCCGCGCTCGGCTGCGTGGACGCGGTGGTCGTCTTCGACGAGTCGACCCCGCACGCGGCGCTGGCCTGGCTGCGGCCGGACATCTGGGTCAAGGGCGGCGACTACGGCACCGGTGCCGACGGCCCGGACCTGCCGGAGGCCGAGATCATGCACCGCTGGGGCGGCCACACCGTGGTGGTGCCCTATCTGGACGGCCGCTCCACCACCGGGATGATCGCCGCGGCCCGGGCCGGCCGCCGACCGGTGGGACGGACCCGGTGAGCGGCGGTCTCGACGGGGCCGGTGGCGCCCTCTCCGCCCGGCCCGGTGACGTCTCGTCGGCCACCGGTGCCGCCGCCGCTGCCGGTGCCCTCGGCGGGGCGGTGCTGGTCAGCGGCGGGTCGAGCGGGCTCGGCGCGGCGGTGGTGGCCGCCATCGCCAACTCCGGCGGGCGGCCGCTGGTGCTCGACCGGCAGCCGCCGGTCGCCCCCACCCCGTGGCTGCACTGCGACCTCGCCGACACCCGGGCCGCCGAGGCGGCCACCCGGGAACTCGCCGAGCAGGCCGGCGGGCTGGCCGGGGTGGTCACCGCCGCCGGAGTCGACGTACCGGGCCGGCTCGGCGAGGTACCGGCGGAGACCTGGGAACGGGTGGTGACGGTCGACCTGCTGGCCACCGCGGCGGTGATCCGGGCCGCCCTGCCCTACCTGGAACGCTCGCGCGGCACCGTGGTCACCGTCGCCTCGACCCTCGGCGTCAAGGCGGTCGGGGACGCGACCGCGTACTGCGCGGCCAAGTTCGGAGTGGTCGGCTTCACCCGGGCACTCGCGGCCGAACTGGCCGGGACGGTCGGGGTCACGCTGCTGGTGCCGGGCGGGATGCGTACGGCCTTCTTCGACGAGCGCGACCCGCAGTACCGGCCGGGCGCCGACGCGGTACTCAACGACCCGGCGCACGTCGCCGACGCCGTACTCTTCGCCCTGCGCCAGCCGCCCGGATGCGCGATCCGGGAGATGGTGGTCTGCGCCGACCGGGAAACGTCCTATCCGTGATCCTGGTGCTGCGGGCGCTCGGGGTGGGAGATCTGGCGACGGCGGTGCCGGCGCTGCGCGGGCTGCGCGCCGCGTTTCCGGAGCACACCCTGACGGTGGCCGCCCCGGACTGGCTCACCCCGCTGGTGGAGCTGGTCGGCGACGTGGACAACGTCCTGCCGACCGACGGGCTGGACCCGGTCGACTGGGCCGGGCCGGCACCGTACTGGGCGGTCAACCTGCACGGCCGGGGGCCGCAGTCGCACCGGCTGCTCGCCTCCGCCGGCCCGGAGCGGCTCTGCGGCTACCACTGCGCCGAGGCCGGCCACCTCGACGGTCCCGCCTGGCGGGCGGAGGAGCACGAGGTACGCCGCTGGTGCCGGCTGCTCGACTGGTACGGCGTCGAGTGCGACCCGGACGACCTGGACCTGCGCCGTCCGGCGCCCCGGCGGGTGCCGGTCGGGGTGACCGTGGTGCACCCCGGCGGCAAGGGGAGCGCGCGGCGCTGGTCGGCAGAACGGTTCGGCACGCTGGCCCGGGAGCTGACCCGGGCCGGGCACCGGGTGGTGGTGACCGGTTCACCGGACGAGCGGGAGCTGGCCCGGCGGGTGGCGGCCGGCGCCGGACTGCCGAACCCGGCGGTACTCGCCGGCCGGCTCACCCTGGTCGAGCTGGCCGCCGTGGTCGCGCATGCCCGGCTGGTGCTGAGTACGGACACCGGGGTCGCGCACCTGGCCACCGCGTACCGGACACCGTCGGTGGTGCTGTTCGGACCGATCCGGCCGCAGCTCTGGGGCCCGCCGCCGGACCGGCCCTGGCACCGGGCCCTGCACCGGGCGGCGGGTCCCGGCCGGGCCTGGCAGCCGGACGAGGGCACCCGGATCCATCCGGCGCTCGCCGCGATCGGGGTGGACGAGGTGCTGGGCGCGGCCGGCGAGGTCGACCGGGTGGGGCGGGGCAGCCGTGCGGTTGCGGCGTAGCGACCTCTCCGCCCCCGGGTACGGGCGGCGCCGACACGGTCGCGGCGTGGTCTTCCTGGACACGCAGGGGCGGCCGATCCGGGACCGGGACGAGCTGACCCGACTCCGCGAACTCGTGATCCCGCCCGCCTGGAAGGACGTCTGGATCTGCCCGCATCCGGCCGGGCACATCCAGGCGGTCGGCACGGACGCGGCCGGACGCCGCCAGTACCTCTACCACCCGACCTGGCGGGCCCGGCGGGACCAGGCGAAGTTCGACCACGTACTGGAGGTCGCCGGCCGGCTGCCGGTGTTGCGGGAACAGGTCTGCGCCGACCTGGCCGGGCGGGGCCTGCGCCGGCCCCGGGTGTTGGCGACCGTGGCCCGGCTGCTCGACATGGGCACCTTCCGGATCGGCAGCGACCAGTACGCGGCCGGCGACGACCCGACGTTCGGGGTCGCCACGCTCCGGCCGGAGCACACCCGTACCCGGCACGGCGCGGTGGTCTTCGAGTTTCCGGCCAAGGGCGGCATCGACCAGGTGTGCCGGGTCGACGACACCGAGGCGTGCCGGGTGCTGCGGGAACTGCGTCGACGGCGGCGTGCCGCCCAGCGGCTATTCGGCTACTGGGACGGCCGGAGCTGGCGGGACGTGCGCAGCGACGAGGTGAACGACTACCTGCGGACGGCCAGCGGGGGCGAGATGACGGCGAAGGACTTCCGCACCTGGCACGCGACGCTCTGGGCGTCCCGGGCGCTCGCCGAGGCGGGGCCGCAGCGGTCGGTGACGGCCCGCCGTCGGGTGATCGCCGAGGCGATGCGTCGGGTCTCCGGCCGGCTCGGCAACACCCCGGCGGTGGCCCGGGCATCCTATGTGGACCCCCGGCTGATCGACCTCTACCAGAACGGGACGGTCGCCGAGGTGGGCCCGGAGAGCACCGACGCCGACGCCGAACGCGCCGTCCTGGCCCTGCTGGCCCGCTGATCGCGCCCAGCGCGCAGCGCCCGGCGCGCAGCGCCCGGCGCCCGGCGTCCAGCGTCCAGCGCCAGCGCCCGGCGTGCGGCGCGGGCAGAGTCGCTCACCTGTACCTGGTGGGCGCTACCGCTGCTTCATAACGCCTCTGACGTACAGGTGAGCGCGGGTCACGCCCGCTCGGTCTGCCGGGCACGGCGCCCACGGCGCTCGTTACGGCTACGGCCCTGGACGGGTGGGGGCAGCGCGCCCCCGCACCGGGTCGGTTGCGGGGGCGCTGTGTCGTGTCCGGCGCTGTCGTGTCCGGCGCTCAGTCGTTGAGTACGTGCGACAGTTCGTCCCGGAACCGCCGCTCCTTCTCGGTCACCTCGTCGCCGCCGAGGCCGAGTACCCCGCCGGTCGACGCGGCGGTCACCACCTGCTCGGCGATGGTCAGCAGCCAGTGCCGGTACGCACCGGCATCGCCCTCGGAGACCCTGCCGGCGAGCAGCTTCGAGGCGCTCTGCGCCCGGCTCAGCACGTCGGCGATCATCGCCTTCGGGTCGTCCGGCTCGATCACCGGCAGTTCCTCGCCCACCTCCGGGTCGCCGATCCGGGTGATCAGCTCTCCGGCGACGGCGGCGACCAGTGGGCTGGCCGACTCCCGTCCGGCGGCGATGCTCTCCAGCCCGGCGGCGTTCTCCGACCGGGTCCGGCGGCCGCCGTCCGACTCCGCCGCGCTGGCCGCGGTCAGCACCGACTGCGGCAGGCCGACGAGCAGTCCCCACTCGTCGTCGGAGAATCCGAACTCACTCGCGTATAGCGGTTGCTCGGTCACGGCAACCTCCCTCCACTCCAGAACAAACCATCACATTCCACGGCACGCCGTGGCCGAGGGCAAACCGAATCGCCGTACGGAGCGGTCGGTGTTCCGGCGGCGCTCCTGTAGCCGTACCCCGGGGCGCCGTGGATCAGTCGTCGGCCGGCTCCAGCAGACCCTGCTCGCTGACCACCGGTACCGAGAGCGTCTTGTAGCCCACCTCGTCGAAGAGCACGGTCATCCGGTCCTCCTCGTAGCTGAGCACCATCCCCGAGCCCCACTCGGTGTGCCGGACCGCACTGTGTACCGGAAAGGGCTCTTCGGTCTTGGCGCCCCGCCCGCCCTGCCGGCCGCGACCGCCCGCAGTCGCGGCGCTGCCGGCCGGTGTGGTCTCGGGCAACCCGGCGTGGCAGTTGTCGCAGTGCCCGCAGGGTTTCGGTAGCCGCTCACCGAAGTACGCCAGCAGGAACTGCCCCCGGCAGCTCCGGGTCTCGGCGAAGGCCCGCATCATGTCGGTACGCGACCGCTGCACCGTCTGCTGCCGTTCCGCCTCGGCGAGTGCGGCGCTGGCCGCGTCGACGGGCTTCGGGGCGTAGCGGGGGCTGCCGAGCCGGTTGTCCGGTCGGGTGTCGGCGGCACCGACCTGCTCCAGCAGGGCGAGGAGTTGGCCGAGCTTGCGGGCGCCGAGACCGGTCCGTTCGCGCAGCGCGGTCCGGGTGGTTGGTCCGTCCCGCAGCAGCGCGGCGAGGTCGCGCAGCTCGTCGGAGTCCGGGGCGCCGCCGGTGAAGTAGCGGCGCAGACCGACGTCCTCGGCCCGCCAGAGCAGCAGCGCGCGGGCCGGTTCGTTGTCCCGACCGGCCCGGCCGATCTCCTGGAGATAGCTGTCCGGCGCGTCCGGCAGTGCCATGTGCGCCACCCAGCGGATGTTGGGCTTGTCGATGCCCATCCCGAACGCCGACGTGGCGACCATGATCGGTACCCGGTCGGCGAGGAAGTCCTCGTGCAGTTCCTCGCGGGCGCCGGCCGGCATCCCGCCGTGGTAGTACTTCGCCGGGAAGTCGGCCTCGGTCAGCCGCTCGGCCAGCTCCTCGGCGGCCCGCCGGGTCGGCACGTAGACGATCCCGGGACGGGACTCGGCACGGAGCAGCGCGAGCAGCCGCCGCCACCGGTAGTCCTCGGTGGCGCAGTTCGCCACCTCCAGGAAGAGGTTGGCCCGGTCCAGCCCGGAGACCACCACCCGGGGCTTGTGCAGGCCGAGCCGGTCGATGATGTCGTCCCGGACCGGCGGGGAGGCGGTGGCGGTCAGCGCGACCACCGGCGGGCGGCCCAGCTCCCGGATCAGGTGTCCCAGCGCCAGGTAGTCGGGGCGGAAGTCGTGTCCCCAGGCGGAGATGCAGTGTGCCTCGTCGACCGCGACCAGGGCCGGGCGCAGCGCGCGTACCTCGGCGAGCCGATCCGGGTTGCTGAGCTGTTCGGGGGTGGTGAAGAGGAATCGGGCCTTGCCGGTCCGGACCTCCTCCAGCGCGGCGGCCTGCTGTGCGGCGGTCTCCGCCGAACTGATCCGCACCGCCCGCAGCTCCGGCTGGCCACGGTCGTTGAGCGCGGCGATCTGGTCCTGCTGGAGGGCCAGCAGGGGCGAGATCACCACCGTCGGCCCGGTGAGCAGCGTCGCCGGTACCTGGTAGACGGCCGATTTTCCGGCCCCGGTCGGGAGTACGACGAGAGCGTCCCGGCGGCGCATCACCGCACGCATCGCCGTGAGCTGGTCGGGGCGCAACGATCGCCAGCCGAACCGGTGCCGGGCGGCACGGCGGAGCCGGGTGGCGTTCAGGGGTGGCAGCTTCATCGGTCGCCGGAGGTACCCCGGGGGCACCTGCCTGAAACGGTGGCCGCTACCCGGCCTGCCCGGCGGCCGGCTGCGCTACCGGCCGCGAAAGATCCGGCTCACCGGCCGCGAAAGTCCGGCTCACCGGCCGCGAAAGATCCGGCTCACCGGTGGCGTGAGGTCCGGCTCACCGGTGGCGTGAGGTCCGGCTGACCGGTGGCCCGAGATCGGCTCACCGGCGGCCGAACATCGAGCGCAGCGCGGCGAGCAGCAGCACGGTGCCGAGGATGGCGCCCACGATCTTGACGCCGGGGATGTCGAACCAGCTCGTCTCCTCGGCGGCGAGCAGGTGCTGCGGCAGCTCGGCGAGGCGCGACGCGGTCTCCGCGATGCTGGACTGCATTCCAGCACTCTCGCACGTCATCGGCGCCGTGTCGCATGTCCGGGGCCGTTCCGGCTAATAGGAAGGTTTATTGACTATTTGCGGAGGTGGTGTGACCATGACAGCACCCGCCGCTACCAGGGCGGCGGCTGTCCACTGTAGATACGGGGGGAACCGGCGGGATGAGCGGAACGACGGACAACCTGTCCAGCCTGGCGGCGGCGGTGCTCCAACCAGGGTTCGTCGGCACCACCCGACCGCCGGACTGGCTGCGCCGGTGGCTCGGTGAAGGGCTCGGCGGGGTGGTGCTGTTCGCCCGCAACGTGGTCGACGCCGAGCAGGTCACCGCGCTGACCGACGCGATGCGGGCGGAACGGCCGGACGTGCTGGTGGCGATCGACGAGGAGGCCGGTGACGTCACCCGACTGGAATCCCGGCTGGGCAGCTCCCGCCCCGGCAACCTGGCGCTCGGCGCGGTCGACGACCCCGAGCTGACCGAGGCCGTCGCCCGGGACCTCGGCGCCGAACTGGCCGCCGCCGGCATCGCCCTGAACTACGCCCCGGACGCGGACGTCAACGCCAACCCCGACAACCCGGTAATCGGCGTACGCTCCTTCGGGGCCGAGCCGGGGCTCGTCGCCCGGCACACCGCCGCCTGGGTACGCGGCCTCCAGTCGGCCGGGGTCGCCGCCTGCGCCAAGCACTTCCCTGGGCACGGGGACACCAGCGTCGACTCGCACCTCGACGTACCCCGGATCGCGGTCTCCCGGGCCCGCCTCGACGCCTGCGAGCTGCCGCCGTTCCGGGCGGCGATCGACGCCGGGGTGCAGGCGGTGATGACCGGTCACCTGCTGGTACCGGCGATCGACGAGGAGTGGCCGGCGACGCTGAGCCGACGGGTCCTGACCGACCTGCTGCGCGAGGAGTTGGGCTTCCAGGGTGTGGTGGTGACCGACGCCATGGAGATGCGCGCCGTCGCCGACCGGTACGGCTTCGCCGGGGCGACCGTCCGGGCCCTGGTCGCCGGGGCGGACGCGATCTGTGTCGGCGGTGAGCACGCCGACGAGGTGGACGCGCTGCGGCTGCGGGACGCGATCGTCGACGCGGTACTCGCCGGGGTGCTGCCGGAGGAGCGCCTGGTCGAGGCCGCCAAGCGGGTCGGCCTGCTGGCCGCCTGGAGCGGTGCCGCCCGGGCCCAGCGCGCCGAGTGGAGCCCGGCCGGACCGGACGGTTCCGCGCTGGGGCTGGCCGCCGCGCGCCGGGCGATCCGGGTCACCGACGGTACCGCCGGCCCGGCCGTGCTGCCGCTGACCGGCCCGGCCCACGTGCTGGAGTTCGAGCCGCCCCGGAACATCGCGATCGGCGCCGAGACGCCGTGGGGAGTGGGTGCCCCGCTGGCCGCGCTGCTGCCCGGCACCACGACCGTACGGCTGGCCGCCGGTGACCTGGCCGCCGAGCACGCCCCGCCGGCCGGTGCCCTGGCCGGGGCGGCCGGGCGACCGCTGGTGCTGGTCGTCCGTGACCTGCACCGGCACCCCTGGATGGCGGCGGCGGTACGCCGGATCCTGGCCGACCGCCCGGACGCGGTGGTGGTGGAACTCGGGGTGCCCTCGATCGTCACCGGCCGGGTGCACCTGGCCACCTACGGCGCCACCCGGGCCGCCGGCCGGGCCGTCGCCGAGGTGCTGACGGGAGGGTCCTGAGCGGCCGTCGCCGAGGTGCTCACCGGAGGGTCCTGATCGGACCCTCGGCCGGCCCGGTCCGGTGACCGTCGCGGCGAGGTCGGGTCGACACCCGATCAGTACCACGGCTGTCACGAAGGGTGCCCCCACGTTTACGGCGAGTCGCTGTATCGTTCGTCCGGTGACCCCTCGCTGGCAGCGGGCCGCCCTCACCCCGTCCTGGATCCGGTGGCTACCCTGCGCCTTCGTCTACCTCACCGTCGTACCCGGGGAACCCCGGTTCCGCCGGTCGGCCTGGTCGGCGATCGTCCCGTGGGAGGGTTCGGCGTGGTGCGATCCCGGCAGCGTCGACGAGTGGGTGGACCGGGCCCGGCGGCGCCGCGCCGGCCGGGACGCCGACGACGCCGAGCTGCACGCCCGGCAGCACTACGCCTGGATGGTCCGGATTCGCGCCACCCGGATCGAGCTGTTCGCCGAGATGTGTCGGCGACGTGACCTGCCGGTGCCGCACACCGTCGGCGAGCTGCTGCTCTGCCTGGCGGAGTTCGGCCTCTTCGAGGTGACCGAGGGCGACGGCGACGACCCGTGGGTCATCCCCCGGCTGGACCGCGACCCGCTGGAGGTGCTGCCGCTCTCCGAGTCGGAGCGGGAGCTGGAGGCCCGGGCACAGCGCGACGACCAGGCCGTACTGGTGGCGATCGCGATCCGCCGGCTGGCCCAGCGGACCCGTCGGCGGTGGCGGCGCCGGGTGGTCAGCACCAGCCTGACCAGCCTGGCCGGCGCGGCCGGGGTCACCGAGGAACAGGCCCGCCGCTCCCTCGCCGACCTCGGTCAGATCGCCGAGCTGGGCATCGACGCCGGCCGTGGCGGCGACTGGCTGCGGCTCAGCGTGCCGTGGCCGGACTTCCGGCTCCGCTTCCCGTTCACCGAACTACCCGCACCGGAACACGCCATCTAGACCACCGGGTCAACAGGGTGCGTCAGGGGACCAGGCGCAGGATCCGGTCGTCGTCGCCGGAGGGCGAGCCGCGCCCGTCCCGGTTGGAGGTGAGCACCCACAGCGAGCCGTCCGGCGCCGGGGCGACGTGCCGGAGCCGGCCGTACTCGCCGGTCAGCAGCGCCTCCGCGCCCTGACCGTCGGTGCCGATCCGATAGAGCCGCTGCCCGCGCAGGCAGGCGAGCCAGACCCGGTCGCCGACCACCGCCAGCCCACTCGGGGACGCCTCGGCGGTACCCCAGGTGGCGACCGGTGCGACGAACCGGGAGTCGTCGGAGTCGCCCTCGACCTCCGGCCAGCCGTAGTTCCCGCCCGGCGTGATCCGGTTGAGTTCGTCGTAGTGGTTCTGGCCGAACTCGGCCGCGTACATCGTCCCGTCGGCGTGCCAGCCGAAACCCTGCACGTTGCGGTGGCCGTAGCTGTAGACCAGGGTGTCGCCGAACGGGTTGCCCGGGGCGGGCCGGCCGTCCGGGGTCATCCGCAGGATCTTGCCGGCCAGGCTGTTCCGGTCCTGTGCGGCGTCCCGGTCACCGGCGTCCCCGGTGCCGACGTAGAGCATCCCGTCGGGGCCGAAGGCGATCCGCCCGCCGTTGTGGGTCCGCGAGCCGCGCGGGATCCCGCTCAGCACGATCTCCGGGCTGCCCCCGTCGAGGCGCAGCCGGGCGACCCGGTTGTCGTCGGCGGCGGTGTAGTAGACGTACACCCAGCGGTCGGTGGCGTGGTCGGCGGAGACGGCGACGCCGAGCAGGCCGCCCTCGCCGGCCGGTGCCGCCTCCTCGATCCGGGCCACCTCCCGGGCCTCGCCGCCGGTCACCTGGAGCAGCCGCCGGCTGTCCCGCTCGGTCACCAGCGCCGACCCGTCGGGGAGGAAGGCCAGCCCCCAGGGTGCTTCGAGGTCGGCCACCAGGGTCTGCACGGTGCCGGCCCGGGCCCGGGGCGCGTCCGAGACCGACGGGTCGGCGAACCAGCCGCGCCACAGCCCGACGCCGATCCCGGCGGCGACCAGCGCCACCACCACGACCAGCACGATGATCCACCGACCCGCCCGGCCCGTCGTGCGCACTCCCGGCTCCGCCACGGTACGACGGTAGCCCGTTCAGCGAAGCCGGCCGCCGCGCCCCGGCGGCTCAGCCGTCGACCAGCACCGACGAGTATTCGGGATGCCGCTCGAGGTAGGCGACCAGGAACGGGCAGGTGACCCGGACCCGCTCGCCCCGGTCGCGGAGCTGGTCGAGGGTGCCCCGGGCCAGCGCGCTGCCGACCCCCTTCCCCTCGAACTGCTTGTCGACCTCGGTGTGCGCCAGCACCATGGTCCCGGACTCGACCTGGTAGCCGATGAAGCCGGCCAGGGCGTCGTCGACCAGGATCTCGAAGCGGCGGCGGGCGGGATTTTCTTCGACGAGGAAGCTCACCGGAGCAATTCTCCCCCAACCAGCCCGGTGGCGTCGGTGACCCCGCTCACCGCGAGTCGGTCGAGTTCGGCGAGCAGCCGGTCGACGTCCTCCACGGTGTTGTAGTGGTAGACGCTGGCCCGGACCGCCCCGCCACTGTCCCGCAGCCCCAGCGCCGAGAAGTACTCGTACGCGTAGTAGTCGCCGGCCGAGACGCAGACCCCGCGCTCGCCGAGCGCGGCGGCGGTCTGCCCCGGGAGTTGGCCGGCGAGCCGGAACGACACGGTCGGGCAGCGGTGCCGGGGCGAACCGTAGACGGTCACCCCGGGCAGGCCGCGAAGGCCCTGGAGGAGGCGGTCGAAGAGCCGCTCCTCGTGGCCGAGTGCGGCGGCGAGCCCGGCCCGGAGCCGGGCGCGGCGGTCGCCGGTGGCGTCCGGGTCCAGCCCGGCCAGGTGGTCGACGGCGGCCCGGATCCCGGCCAGCAGCGGAAAGCTCGGCGTGCCGAGTTCGAACCGGTCCGGTGCCCGGTCGGGGGAGGGGAGCAGCTTCGCCGGGCGCAGCTCCGCCCAGCGGGCCGGGTCGGCGACGACGGCGGCCACGTGCGGGCCGGACCACTTGTAGGCGCTGGTCACGTAGAAGTCGGCGCCGAGCGCGGCGACGTCGGTGGGGCCGTGCGGGGTGGCGTGCACCCCGTCGACGTAGACCAGCGCGCCGGCCGCGTGCGCGACGGCGGCGATCCCGGCCACGTCCGGCACGGTGCCGATGGCGTTGCTGCCGGCGGTGAGCGCCACCAGCCGGGTGCGCGGCCCGATCAGGTCGGCGTACTGCCCGGCCGGCAGTTCACCGGTCTCCGGGTCGAACTCGGCCCACCGGACGACCGCGCCGGTCGCCTCGGCGGCCTGCACCCAGGGCCGGACGTTGGAGTCGTGGTCGAGCCGGGAGACCACCACCTCGTCGCCGGGGCGCCACGCCTGGGCGAGGGTCCGGGCCACGTGATAGGTCAGCGCGGTCGCGCTCGGGCCGAACACCACCCCGTCCGGGGTCGCCCCGAGCAGGTCGGCGACCGCCGCCCGGGCCGCTGCCACCAGGTCACCGGAGCGCTGCCCGGGGATGTGTGCGCTGCTCAGGTTCGCCACCGCCGTCCGCATGGTGCCGGCCACCGCCTCGGCGACCGGAGCGGCGACCTGGGTGCCGGCGGCCCCGTCGAAGTGCGCGTATCCCTCGACGAGGGCGGGGTAGGCGGCCCGGACCCGGGCGATCTCGAACGGCATGGCAGGCACGATATCGGCCGACACCGACGAACGCGGCCGGGCCGTTGCCTGGATCACTCCGGGTACCGTTGGTGGGGTGACGAATCCCCCGTACCGCCAAATGACCACCGTCCGTCGTGCCGCCGGTCTCCTCGCCGGCCTGGCCCTCGGTGTGGCCGTAATGGCCGGCTGTAGTTCCGAGGGCGCCAGCACCGACTGCGGGCTGGACGCCTGCACCGTCACCTTCGACCGGGGCGTCGACGCCCAGACCAGCATTCTCGGGGTCGAGGCCAAGCTGATCGGCGTCGACGGCGACAAGGTGACGATCGAGGTCGCCGGTGAGCAGTTGTCGCTGACCGTCGGCCAGCAGGCCACCGAGGTCGGCGGCCTGTACGCCACCGTGCAGAGCGCCGACCAGGAGCAGGTGGTGGTCCGGATCGGCCGCAACGCCGGCTGAACCGCGACACGGGGCGGCGGTGGCGGTCGACCCGCCACCGCCGGCCACCGGGCCGGGGGTGCCCCTCCGCCGCCCGGACGTTTGGAAATCTTCCCGATCGGTCATTGACAGGCCCATGTCAGCGACTTCGACCGCAGGAGCGAGTGCGGCCCGCGCCGCCAACAGCAAGCCCCTGGAAATCCTCGCCCGGGCCGGCTTCGTCGGCTACGGGCTCGTCCACCTGCTCTTCGCCTGGCTGGCCCTGCAGATCGCCTTCGGCCGGCCGGCCGACGACGGCGACCAGTCCGGCGCGCTGCGTACCCTGGCCGCCCAGCCGCTCGGCGGGTTCCTGGTCGGCGCGATCGGGGTCGGCCTGCTCGCGATGGCGATCTGGCAGGCATTCGAGGCGGCGACCGGGCACCGGGAGTACCGGGGCCGGGAGCGGGTCGTCGAGCGGCTCACCTCGGCGGGCCGGACCCTCGTCTACCTCTACTTCGCCTGGACGGCCTATCAGGTGGTGCAGCACGCGAACTCGTCCAGTGCGGACAAGCAGCAGGCGCTCACCGAGGAACTCATGGCCTCGACCGGGGGCCGGCTGCTGGTCGGGCTGGCCGGTCTCGCCCTGGCCGCCCTCGGTGCCGGGCTGATCTGGTACGGCGCGGTCAAGAAGTTCGAGCGGCACCTGAAGACCGGTGAGATGAGCCCGCAGACCCGCAAGCTCGCCCGCCGGCTCGGCGTCGCCGGCTACGTCGCCAAGGGCGTCGCGTACGGCATCGCCGGGCTGCTCGTGCTGACGGCCGCGGTGAACTACGACCCGGACCGGGCGCGGGGGCTGGACGCCGCCCTGCACACCCTGCGGGAGCAGTCGTACGGCTCGATCCTGCTCACGCTGGTGGCGCTCGGCATCGCCGCCTTCGCCCTCTTCTGCGTGGTGCAGGCGAGGTACCGCAAGGTCTGACCCGACTGCGTCGGACGCACCGGCGTCCCGCGTTTTACAACCTCACAACGCTTCGCAGCCCTCGCCGGGTGCGGCTCGGGAGACATCCCGCAGCGGCACCCGGCTTTGGCGTGGAAGGAAGAACATTGGTGGACAGCTATCTGTGGACGGTCATCGCGACGGCGGGCGCGGCACTGCTCGCCCTCGCCGTGGTGGAGGTGGTGCACCGGACCGTACGCCGGCTCGGCCGCCGGTCGGTGCTGCTCGACGAACTCTCCGAGCACTCGCACCGACCCTTCCAGGTGGCGGCGACCGTGCTGGCGATCCAGTTCGGGGTGCGGTTCAGCACCGGCTACGGCGTCGGTACCCCGTGGCGGCAGACCCTGCTGCACCTGCTCGTCCTGGCGGTCATCGCCACCACCGCCTGGCTGGTCGCCTCGCTGCTGCTGGTCAGCGAGGACACCGCGCTGGCCCGGTTCCGGGTCGACGTGCCGGACAACCGGCAGGCGCGGCGGATCAAGACGCAGATCGTCATGCTCCGCCGGGTCACCATCGCGGTCATCGTGGTGCTGGCCGCCGGGGTGATGCTGATGACCTTCCCCAGCGTGCGCGGTGTCGGCGCCAGTGTGCTCGCCTCGGCCGGGGTGATCGGCGTGGTCGCCGCGCTGGCCGCGCAGAGCGTGCTCGGCAACGTCTTCGCCGGGCTGCAACTGGCGTTCAGCGACGCGGTCCGGCTCGACGACGTGGTGGTGGTCGAGGGGGAGTGGGGCCGGATCGAGGAGCTGACCCTCAGCTACGTGGTGGTGCAGATCTGGGACGACCGGCGGCTGATCCTGCCGACGTCGTACTTCACCACCAAGCCGTTCCAGAACTGGACCCGCACCCAGGCCGCCGTGCTCGGCACCGCCGAGTTCGAGGTCGACTGGTCGGTACCGGTGCAGGCGATGCGCGAGGAGCTGCGCCGGCTGGTGGAGGGTACCGAGCTGTGGGACGGGCGTACCTGCGTACTCCAGGTCACCGACGCGGTCGGCGGGATGGTCCGGTTGCGTGCCCTGGTCAGCGCGGCCGACGCACCGAGGCTCTGGGACCTGCGCTGCCTGGTCCGCGAGCATCTGGTCGGCTGGCTGCGGGACCAGCGGCCGAGCGCGCTGCCCAGGCTGCGCGCCGAACTCGGCGACACCTCCGTCCGGCCGCCCTGGCAGTCGGCCGGGCCGCGCCGGCCGGTGCACGGCGGCACCGCCGACAACCGGCCGGCCGAACACGAGCCGCCGGACGACGCCCGGCTCTTCGGCGGTACCGACGACGGCGAGGCCCGCAGCAGCGCCTTCGTCGGCCCCGACGAGCCGGCCGAGGCGCCGTCACGCTGAGCCCCGCCGGAGCCGGTCGAGGCGCCGTCACGCTGAGCCCCGCCGGAGCCGGTCGAGGCGCCGTCACGCTGAGCCCCGCCAGAGCCGGTCGAGGCGCCGTCACGCTGAGCCCCCGACGAGCCGGTCGAGGCGGCCGCAGCGCCGATGCCCCGCCCGCCCGTGCGGCGCGTGGCCGCGCGACCGGCCCGCCGGCTGAACACGGCCGCGACCGGAGCCGCTGACCTGCCGGATCGGCCGCCATCGGAGCGTCCGGTGGCGGACACTAACCACAGCGGGGCGGGACCTCTCTCCTCCTCCGCCGCACCGACGGGCCGTCCGCGCGGCTCCGGGGACGGGCGCGACGAACGAGGATTCCGCGCCGACGAAACGGACATCCGGCGCCAGCAGCGGTCGGCAGGATTGAACCACCGGCGACCGGGGCATACAGCCCAGGAGCCGGGATAGGAGGGCAGCATGGCCGACGTCGTACGCGACTCCGCTCGACCGGTCGGGGAGCAGTCCACCGCCGAGCTGGTCCAGCGCGCCACCGAGCAGCTGTCGCGGCTGGTGCGTGACGAACTGGCGCTCGCCCGGATCGAGCTGGCCGAGAAGGGTCGGCACGCCGGGATCGGCGCGGGTCTCTTCGGCGGCGGCGCTCTGCTGGCGCTCTGCGGACTCGGCGTCCTGGTGGCCGCCGCGGTGCTGGGACTGGCCCTGGTGATTCCGGCCTGGGCCGCCGCGCTGGTGGTGGCCGGGGCGCTCTTCGTCGTCGCCGGGATCTTCGCGCTGCTCGGCCGACGCCAGGTACGCCGGGCGGTGCCGCCGGTGCCGAAGGCGACGGCGGAGAGCCTGCGTGCGGACGTGCGTACGGTGGCCTCGGCGGTCCGGGACAGGGGACAGGGATGAGTCGCAGCAACGGCTACGGCAACCCGGAGGCGCTCCGGGCGGAGATCCGGCGGACCCGGGCCGAGTTGGGCGAGACGGTGCAGGCGCTGGCGGCCAAGGCGGACGTCAAGGCCCGGATCAAGGGCTCGGCGGTGCAGACCAGGGACCGGATGGTGCAGCGGGCCGGACAGACCACGGCGAACGTCCGGTCCTCCGTGCACGACGCCGGTTCGATAGCGTTGCGCCATCCGGTGTCCTGGGCCGTGTTCGCGGCCGGGGCGCTGGCGCTGGCGGTCGTGGTGCTGATGGCACGAGGGAGACGTGGGTGAGCAGGACAGTCAGCAAGATGGCCTACCGGCCGGTGGGCATTCTTCTGGGCATGGCCGCCGGTGTTGCCGCGGGTGCGGTGTTCCGGCAGGTCTGGAAGTTGACGGCGGGCGACGGCGAGGCGCCCGACGCGATCGACGAGGACCGGCACTGGGGTGAGATCCTGGCCGCCGCCGCGTTGCAGGGGGCCATCTTCTCGGTGGTCCGGGCCGCCGTGGACCGGGGCGGTGCGATCGGCGTACGCCGGCTCACCGGCCGCTGGCCCGACTAGAACCGACCGTTTCGGGTGCCCGGGGGCGGGATCACCGCCGCCGGGCAGCCGGTCGTGAGTACGCTTCGGTTCATGCGTCGATCCCTCGCGCTCGCCGGTGCGCTGAGCCTGCTGCTGGCCGTCTCCGCAGGCTGCACCGACCGGGGCGCCGATGACCCGGCCGGGGCGGATTCCACCGCCCTGCCCGAGGCGGCCGAACTCCTCACGGGCGCGGCGACCGAGTTGGGCACGGTGAAGACCGCCCGGTTCGCGATCGCCACCGAGGGGGCGGCCGAGAGCCTCGGCATCAGCGCCGCCGAGGGCGTGATCACCGCGACCGGCGAGGCACAGGGGACCGCCCGGATCGAGCAGGGCGGGCTGCCGCTGGAGCTGTCCTTCGTGGTCAAGGACGAGACCCTGCACGTCAACGGGCTGACCGGCGGCTGGCAGAGGTTGCCGCTGGCGACTGCCGCGGCGATCTACGACCCGACCGCGATCCTCTCCCCGGACCGTGGCGTCGCCAACCTCGTCGGTAGGGCCACCGGCACCACCACGGGCCGGGAGGAGGTCGACGGCGTCGACACGTACCGGATCGACGGGACGCTGCCCGGCACCGCGCTCGGCAACCTGGTGCCCGGCGTCAGCGCGGACGTCACCGGCACGCTCTGGATCGGTGCCGACCGGCGGCTGCTGCACCGGGCCCGGTTCCCGGTGCCCGGCCAGACCGGGACGGTGACGGTGACCTTCTCGGAGTACGACGCTCCGGTCACCATCCGTGTCCCCTGATCCCGTGCCGCGGGCCGGTCGCCGGCTCGCGATCGGGGTGGGCGGCGCGGCCGTGCTGCTCGCCGCGCTCGACGCGTACGTCGTGGTAACCCTGCTGGTCGAGATCCTCGGCGACCTGCGGGTGCCGGTCAACCGGCTGGAACGGGCCACCCCGGTGGTCACCGGCTACCTGCTCGGCTACGTCGCCGGGATGCCGCTGCTCGCCCGGCTCTCCGACCGGTACGGCCGGCGCGTCGTCATCGAGGTCTGCCTGGCCGGCTTCGCCGCCGGTTCGGTGCTGGCCGCGCTCGCCGACAGCCTGCCGCTGCTGGTCGCCGGTCGGGGCCTTCAGGGACTGGCCGGCGGTGCGCTGCTGCCGGTGACGATGGCGCTCGTCTCCGACCTCGGCTCGGCCCGGCGCCGGGCGCTGACCCTGGGGCTGGTCGGCGCGGCGCAGGAGCTGGGCAGCGTGCTCGGCCCGCTCTACGGTGCCGGGCTCGCCGCGCTGGTCGGCTGGCGCGGTGTCTTCTGGGTGAACCTGCCGCTGGCGGTGTTGGCGATCGTGGTGGTCCGGTTGACGCTGCCGGCCCGTCAGGACCGGCCGGATGCCGTCCGGCAGCGGGTGGACGTGGTCGGCGGGCTGCTGCTGGCGGTCGCACTCGGGCTGCTGGTGGTCGGCCTCTACAACCCCGATCCGGCGCGTTCGCTGCTGCCGCCCTGGGGTCCGGTCACCGTCGGGGCCGGGGTGGTGGTCCTCGGCGGTTTCCTGCTCTGGCAGGCCCGGTCCCGGACCCGGCTGCTGGATCCGACCGGCGTTCGGATGCGGCCCTTCCTGGTCGCTCTCGGGGTGAGCGCACTGGCCGGCGCCGCGCTGCTGGTGACCCTGGTCGACGTGCAACTCTTCGCGCAGACCGTACTCGGCCGGGACGCCGTGCAGGGGGCGCTGCTGCTCACCCGCTTCCTGGTGGCGCTGCCGGTCGGTGCGGTGCTCGGCGGGCTGCTCGCCCGTCGACTCGGCGACCGGGTCCTCACCGTCGGCGGGTTGGCGCTGGCGACCCTCGGCTATCTGCTGATCGCCGGCTGGCCGGTCGAGGCGATGGCGGCCCGGTATTCGATCGGGCCGGTGGGGCTGCCCCGGGTCGACACCGACCTGGCACTGGCCGGTTTCGGTCTCGGGCTGGTCATCGCACCACTGAGTTCCGTCGTACTCCGTGCGGTGCCGTCGGTGCAGCACGGCGTCGCCGCCGCCGCACTGGTGGTGGCCCGGATGGTGGGCATGCTGCTCGGGGTCGCCGCCGTCACCGCCTGGGGGCTGCACCGGTTCCAGCAACTCACCGCAGACCTGGTGACCCCGCTGCCGTTCGGTGTGGACCGTGCCGTCTACCAACAGCAGGTCGCCGAGTACACCGCCGGGGTACGCGCGGCGCTCCGGGTCGAGTACGCCGAGATGTTCACCGGTGCGGCGCTGTTCTGCCTGCTCGGCGCGGTTGCAGCGATCGCGCTCGGCGGCCGGGAGAGCGCTGCCGCACCGGTTGTGCCGGCCGGTGCCGAGGCCGGGCGGAGTTCCCGGGCTGATCCTGTTTCGTCCGGATAGCGGTGCCGTCGCCGTGCCCTGTCGTCGATGGCTGGAGGGCCACGGGGTGCGCTCTCAGGTCACATGTCGGAGAATTTCGTCGGGTAGGCTATGCGAAGTTTTTGCGTACGTGGTTTGCTGTTCCACGCTGTTGAGAGATGGCGTGGGTCGAGGGGAAGTCCTCCTTCGTGGGGGCCGACTCGAGGCGCCGCTGCTCGAAAACGGCCAACCGGCCGCACGGCGTGCTCGGCCGCCAGTTTTAGAAGGAGATACACATGGCGCAGGGAACCGTGAAGTGGTTCAACGCAGACAAGGGCTTCGGCTTCATCACCGTCGACGGCGGGGGTGCTGACGTGTTCGTCCACTTCTCGGCCATCCAGACCAGCGGCTACCGCACGCTGGAGGAGAACCAGCGGGTGGAGTTCGAGATCGCTCAGGGCCAGAAGGGGCCGCAGGCGGAGCAGGTTCGCCCCATCTGATTCCGTGACGGCCGGCCCCCGCCGGCCCGAGTTTCGATTGCTTTGGGATCCACGTCGAGCCCCGCGGCCCCGCGGGGCTCGACGCGTATCCGGTCTGTCGGCCCTGCCGGCGGTCTGTCGGCCTGCCTGCGGCGCCGGTCAGGGCGGTGCCGGTCAGGGCGGCGGCGGTGTACCCCGGTTCCGGGCGCGCAGGCCCAGCACCACGAGTACCAGCCCGGCGACCACCACCACCGGGCCGATCACCGCCCAGAGCGGTTCGCCGGTCATCACGCTGCCGCCGAGCCGGCCCAACCCCTGTAGCGTCCAGACGGCGCCGATGACGACGGCCAGCAGCCCGAGCGTGAGCGGGAGCCATCCCTTCATCTGTCTCGCTGCTCCTTTCCGGGACGACGTCGGTCCTTTCCGGGACGACGTCGGGTCGCCGCCGCGACGAACCGGTCGCATCTGCTCCGGCCCCGACCGGTCGCCTCCGTTCGGCGACGAACCCGTTGCGCCCAGTCAACCGCGCGGTACGCCGGAGCGCACGTCGCCGCGCGGTGCGGCCGTGCGCTCCGGTCGATCGGCCTACCAGCGGTCGTGCACCTGCGGTCGGACGAGTTCGGTGTAGACCGCGTCCACCGTCTCGGTCGCCTCGGCCGACAGTGGCGCGAGCGCGGCGGCGGCGACGTTGGCGCGAGCCTGTTCGGCGTTGCGGGCACCGGGGATGACCACCGTGACGCCGGGCCGGTCGAGGATCCAGCGGAGCGCGAACTGCGCCATCGTGGCCCCCTCCGGCACCGCCGGACGCAGTCGCCGTACGGCCTCCAGTCCGGTTTCGTAGTCCACCCCGGAGAACGTCTCGCCGACGTCGAACGACTCACCGTGCCGGTTGTAGTTGCGGTGGTCGTCGCTCGGGAAGGTGGTGTGCTCGTCGTAGCGGCCGGAGAGCAGGCCGCTGGCGAGCGGTACCCGGGCGATGATGCCGACCCCGGCGGCGAGGGCGGCCGGGAGTACCCGCTCGACCGGCTTGTGCCGCAGCGCGTTGAGGATGATCTGCACGCTGGCCACTCCGGGGCGGGCGATCGCGGCGAGCGCCTCGTCGGAGGTTTCCACGCTGACTCCGTACGCGGCGATGCGTTCCTCCGCGACCAGGGTGTCCAGGGCGTCGTAGACGGCGTCGGTGGAGAAGACCGGGGTGGGCGGGCAGTGCAACTGCACCAGGTCGAGCACGTCGACGCCGAGGTTCGTCCGGGACCGGTCGGTCCAGGCCCGGAAGTTCTCCAGGACGTACGCGTCGGGGGTCTGCGGCACCCGGCGGCCCATCTTGGTGGCGACGGTGAGCCCGGCGTCGGGCCGCTCGCGCAGGAACCGGCCGATCAGTTGTTCGCTGCGTCCGTCGCCGTAGACGTCGGCGGTGTCCAGAAAGGTGACTCCGCCCTCGACGGCGGCGGTCAGCACCGACAGCGCCTCGGACTCGCTGACCTGGCCCCAGTCGGCGCCGAGCTGCCAGGCGCCGAGCCCGACGACGCCGACCTCGCGGTTCAACCGCGGGAATCTCCGCTTTTCCACGTCGGCGAGCCTATCCCGGGACGGATTCCGGCCTGCCGGGGCGGGACGGTGCCGGTATGGTAAGCAAGACGTACGTACGGTTTGGAGGAGAGTCATGTGGGATCCGGCCAGCTATCTCCGGTACGGCGACGAGCGCTCCCGGCCCTTCCACGACCTGCTCGGCCGGGTCGCCGCGCAGCGGCCCCGGACGGTGGTCGACCTGGGCTGCGGTCCCGGCCACCTGACCGCGACCCTGGCCGCCCGCTGGCCGGCCGCCCGGATCGTCGGGCTCGACTCCTCGGCCGAGATGATCGCCGCCGCCACCCGCGCCGCCCCGCCGGCCCCGTCCGGCGCCCCGTCCGGCGGTCGGGTCGAGTTCGCCCTGGCGGACGCCCGGACCTGGACACCCGACCCCGAGGTCGACGTGCTGGTCTGCAACGCCGTGCTGCAATGGGTGCCCGGACACCAGGAGCTGCTGCTGCGCTGGGCCCGCGAACTGGGCCCCGGCCGCTGGCTGGCGGTCCAGGTGCCGGGCAACTTCGACGCCGCCTCGCACCGGGCGCTGCGGGAGGTGGCCGACACCCCGCGCTGGCGACACCTGGTCGCCGACCTGCTCCGGGCCGACCCGGTCTCCGACGTGGCCGGCTACGCCACCCTGCTGACCGGTGCGCACTGCGCCGTCGACGCCTGGGAAACTACCTACGTGCACCTGCTCCCCGCCTCCGGCGCCACCGACCATCCGGTGCTGGGCTGGATGGAGGGGACGGCGCTTCGTCCGGTCCGGGCCGCGCTGGGCGGCGCGGGTACGGCCTGGGACGACTTCCGGGCCGCGCTGACCGAGCGACTGGTCGAGGCGTACCCCGTCCGGCACGGGCTGGTGCAGTTTCCGTTCCGCCGCGTCTTCTTCGTCGCCCGTACCGGCGCACGTCAGTAGGGAGTTTCCGTGACCGACCTCTCGGCCTTCATCGCCGGACTGCCCAAGGTGGAGCTGCACGTGCACCACGTCGGCTCCGCGCTGCCGCGCATCGTGGCGGAGCTGGCCGCCCGGCACGAGGGCCGGACCCGGGTACCGGCAGACCCCGAGGCCCTCGCCAGCTACTTCGAGTTCCGCGACTTCGCCCACTTCGTCGAGATCTACCTCAGCGTGGTCGACCTGATCCGCGACGAGTCCGACGTCCGGCTGCTCACCTTCGAGGTGGCCCGGGAACTGGCCCGCCAGCAGGTCCGGTACGCGGAGCTGACGGTCACGCCGTACTCGCACGTGCACCGGGGGATCCCGGCACCCGCGTTCTGCGAGGCGATCGAGGACGCCCGGCGGGCCGCCGAGAGCGAACTCGGCATCTCGCTGCGCTGGTGCTTCGACATTCCCGGCGAGGCGGGGCTGCCGGCGGCCGAGCAGACCCTGCGGATCGCCCTCGACGAGCGGCCGGACGGCCTGGTCAGCTTCGGGCTCGGCGGCCCGGAGGTGGGCGTGCCCCGGCCGCAGTTCAAGCCGTACTTCGACCAGGCGAGGGCGGCCGGGCTGCGTTCCGTGCCGCACGCCGGCGAGACCACCGGGCCGGGGACCATCTGGGACGCGTTGCGCGAGCTGGGCGCGGAGCGGATCGGGCACGGCATCTCGGCGGCCCAGGACCCGGCGCTGCTGGAACACCTCGCGCAGCGGCAGATCCCGATGGAGGTCTGCCCGACCTCCAACGTCCGGACCCGGGCGGTCGGCTCGATCGAGGAGCACCCGCTGCCCCGGCTCGTCGAGGCCGGCCTGCTGGTGACGATCAACTCCGACGATCCGCCGATGTTCGGCACCACCCTCAACGACGAGTACGCGGTCGCCGCCCGGCTGCTCGACCTCGACGCCGCCGGGCTGGCCGGACTGGCCCGCAACGCCGTCACCGCCTCGTTCCTGGCGGCACCGGAGCGGGACAAGCTGATCGCCGAGATCGACGCCTACCTGGCCGGGTACCGGTCCGGACCGAGCGCCGACCGGTGAAGACAGGCTGACCCGGCGCGGGGTGCTGCGGGCGGCCGCGCCGGGTCAGCGATCACGGGGCCGAGATCGACCGGTACGCCCCGCGCGTGTCGCCGCGGTACGCCGGCCCGACCTCTGCCGTTGGTGTCGGCGCGCGACGGAAGCCAGGTGTGGGGGACCGTGCTTCCGCCGCGCGCCAGGCTCCACGGGCCGGATCGGGGCAAACATCTGTGGGTGGTTGGCCCGGTGGAGCGGGATGGGATCGGGTTCGATGTTGCCACCGGGGCGGGCCGCTCGGACGCGCGTTAATCCAGACCTAAGGAAGACTTGCGCGGAACCAGAAACTCCTTGCCAGGACGCCCGATCCGGCCGGGAGAGGGGGCTCGGTCGCCGGAGGATCGGGTCAGTCGCCGGAGTCGTCGGAGGATCGGGTCAGTCGCCGGAGGAGCGCGGCCGGGACCAGCGGCGGCGGGTGACCGCGTCCTTCTCCCGGGCCAGCCGACCGACCAGCCCGAACCGGCTGACCTGTCGGGGCGCCGCGTCCGGGTCGGCCAGCAGCATGACCACGCTCGCCCCGCCGAGGCGGGCCCGGTCGATGCTGACCGAGCCGTTCGCCTGCTGGGCCACCCGGCGGGCGATGTCCAGGCCGAGCCCGGTGGAGCCACGGTCGCTGGCCCCCCGGCGCAGCGCCCGGTCCGGGTCGGCGATGCCGGGGCCGGCGTCGTCCACCCGTACCGCGATGTAGCCGTCCCGGCGGGTGACCGCGACCTCGAACGCGGTGCCCTGCGGGGTGTACCGGAAGACGTTGCCGAGCACCGCGTCCAGCGCGGCGGCCAGCTCCGCCCGGGGCACCGGCACCGGGATCCGGGTGTGCGCACCGATGACCCGGTGCGACCGGTTCTGGTCGCCGGCCAGCGCCGACCAGAAGACCATCCGGTCCCGGACCACCTCGCTGACGTCACAGCTGCCCGGCGCGGCCTCCTGGGCGACCGTCTTCCGGGTGGTGTTGATCAGTACGTCGATCTCGCCCTCCAGCGTCACGATCGCCTGCCGGATCCGGCGGATCGTCCGGCGCCGGTCCAGTTCGGCGGCGCTGAAGTTCCCGACGCTGGTGTCGTCGGAGTCGAGCGCGTCGGCGTCGAGCCGCAGCACGGTCAGCGGGGTACGCAGCCGGTGTGACAGGTCGGCGACGAGTTCCCGTTCGTCGGTGCGCGAGGTGACGAGCCGGTCCGCCATCCGGTTGAAGGCGTACCCGGCCTCGGCCAGCTCGCGGGGCCCGCTCGGCTGGATGCGTACGTCCAGGTCGCCGTCGCCGACGGCCAGCGCCGCCTGCACCAGCCCCCGGGCCGAGGCGACCGCCTTGCCGGCGAGCCGGTCCACCACGATCACCGAGGCGATCACCAGCCCGATCGCGACCAGGATCAGCATCAGCCAGGTGCCGCCGGTACCGGCGGTCAGCGCCGCCTCGGAGACGAAGACCTCGACCACCAGCACCCGGCCGGCGACCGGTACCGGTTCGAGCCGGACGACGCCGCCCGCGACCTCGGCGACGACCGGGGTGCCGGTCCGGATCGCCCGGTCGACGTCACCGGCGGCGGCCCGGGGGTTGCCGCCGAGCGACAGGCCGTGCACGACCGGTGGACTGCCGGTGTTGCCGGCGGTCGACTCGACGACCCGGCGGATCGCCGCCGGGTCAGCGCTGACCGCGAGCGCGCCGGTGACCACCGCGCTGCGCCGGGCCGCGTCGCCGAGCGCGTCCTCCCGGGCGTCGCGTTGCAGCGCCGTGCCGAGCGGAATCAGGAAGGCGAGCGCGACGATGGTGGTCATGCCGGCCCCGAGGTAGGCCAGCGCAAGCCTCAGTCCGGTACCACCAACCGGAATCCGACCCCCCGCACGGTGCGCAGGTAGCGGGGCTTCGCCGCGGACTCGCCCATTTTGCGGCGGAGCCAATACAGATGTACGTCGATGGTCTGATCCTCGCCGACCGATGGCTGCCGCCATACCTCCTCCAACAGTTCCCGGCGGGACACTACCCGGCCGGGCCGCGCCGCGAGATAGGCCAGCAGGTCGAACTCCTTGCGGGTCAGCGCCAGGGGCACCCCGTCGAGCAGGGCGCTCCGTTCGCCGACGTCGATCCGCAGCCCGCCGACGGAGTGTACGGCCGGCTCGACCGTCCGGCTCGCCCGGCCGACCCGGCGGAGCACCGTGGTGATCCGGGCGTCCAGGTGGGCGCCGGTGAACGGCTTCACCATGTAGTCGTCGGCACCGGCCCGGAGCAGCCGGACGATCGCCTGCTCGTCGTCCCGGGCGGTGGCGATGATGATCGGTACGTCGGTGATGCCGCGCAGCATCCGCAGCGCGTCGGCGCCGTCCAGATCGGGCAGCCCGAGGTCGAGTACGACCAGGTCGGGGGTTTCGGCGGCGACCCGGCGCAGCGCGTCGAGCGCCGTACCGACCGCGTGCACCGCGTGCCCGCGGTCGGCCAGGGAGCGCAGCATGGCGCCGCGTACGACATGGTCGTCTTCGACCAGGAGGACGGTGGCCACCTGATGACCGTACTGCCCATGGCAAGTCGGGTGAATCGGTGGCTGGTGCGGCGGTCCGCCCGGATTGTGCCACCAGCGCGACTCCGGGCGGACCGGGCATCATTCAGCCGGTGCCGCAGGACTGTCCGTTCAGGGTGAACGCCGTCGGCCGGGGGTTGCTGCCGGTGTGGCTGCCGGTGAAGCCGATCCCGACGGAGGCGCCCGCCGCGAGGGTGCCGTTCCAGCTCTCGTTCGTCGCGGTGACGTCGCTGCCGGACTGGGTCCACCGGGCCGACCAGCCCTGCACCACCCGCTGCCCGCTGGCGGGGAAGCCGAAGCCGAGGGTCCAGCCGGTCAGTGCGGCGGTACCGGTGTTGCGGATGGTGAGGTTCGCGGAGAATCCGCCGCCCCACTCGTCGACCGCGTACGTCACCTGGCAGGCGGCACCCGTCGGCGGGGTGCTCGGCGGCGGGGTGCTCGGCGGCGGGGTGCCGGGCGGCTGGCCGGCGTAGCCGAGACCGTGGCCGTACGGGAAGAGCGGCGTCTTGCCGTCGCCGTCGTTGATCGGCTGCTGGCTCGCGCTGCTCATCCAGCTCACCGGCAGCTTGCCGGTGGCCGGGCGTACCCCGAAGAGCACGTCGGCCACCCCGGCGCCCTCGGTGCCGGGCAGCCAGGCGGCGAGCAGGGCACGCCAGTTCGGCAACTGGCCGGCGATGTCCAGCGGCCGGCCGGAGACCAGCACCACGATCACGGGTACCCCGGAGGCGCGCAGCCGGTCCAGGGTGGCCAGGTCGGTGGCGTCCAGTCCCATCCCGCTCGGCCGGTCCCCGCGCCCCTCGGCGTACGGCGTCTCGCCGACCACCGCGATCGCGGCCCGGTAGGAGCTGTCGATGCCGGTACCGCTGGCGTTGTAGGTGACCGTGCTGGAGGAGGCGACCGCGTTCCGGATCCCCTGCAGGATGCTGGTACCGGGGGTGATCGCCCCGCTGCCGCCCTGCCAGGAGACCGTCCAGCCGCCGCTGGCGTACCCGATGTTGTCGGCGCTCTTGCCGGCCACGAAGATCCGGTTGTTCGCGGCGGCCAGCGGCAGGATGCCGCCGTCGTTCTTCAGCAGCACCTGGGAGGCCGCCACCGCCTCCCGGGCCAGCGCCCGGTGCGCCGCGCTGCCCACCGTCGAGGTGTACGACCGGTCGGCCAGCGGCCGTTCGAAGAGGCCCAGCTCGAACTTCTTGGTCAGGATCCGCCGGTTGGCGTCGTCGATCCGGGCCTGGCTCACCCGGCCGGCCTGCACCTCGGCGCGCAGGTGGGTGATGAACTGTCGCCAGCCGGTCGGCGCCATCACCATGTCGATGCCGGCGTTCACCGCCTGCCGCACCTCGGCGGCGGTGAATCCGGTGGCGCCGTCGAGCTGGTCGATGCCGTTCCAGTCGGAGACCACGAAGCCGTCGAAGCCGAGTTCGCCCTTGAGCAGACCGTTGATCAGGTAGTCGTGCCCGTGCAGCTTCTGCCCGTTCCAACTGCTGTACGAGATCATCACCGAGCCGACGCCCCGGCGGACCGCCTCGGCGAACGGCGGCAGGTGTACGGCCCGCAGCTCGGCCTCGGAGAGCTGGGTGTTGCCCTGGTCGGTGCCGTTCGTGGTGCCGCCGTCGCCCAGGTAGTGCTTGGCGGTGGCCAGCACCGACGCGGGCCCGGCCAGCGAGTCGCCCTGGAGTCCGTCGATCACGGTGGTCATCGAGCTGACCAGGGCGGGGTCCTCGCCGAACGACTCGTAGGTACGGCCCCAGCGGTCGTTGCGGGCCACGCAGAGGCAGGGGGCGAAGGTCCAGTTCACCCCGGTGCCGGCGACCTCCTCGGCGGTGGCCCGGCCGATCCGCCGGACCAGTTCCGGGTCGCGGGTGGCGCCGAGGCCGATGTTGTGCGGGAAGATCGTCGCGCCGACCACGTTGTTGTGCCCGTGTACGGCGTCCGAGCCGTAGATCATCGGGATGCCCAGCGGTGTGCCGAGGGCGGCGTTCTGGAACCGGTCGTACATGTCGGCCCAGCTCGTGGCGTTGTTCGGGGTGGGCGCGGAGCCGCCGCCGGAGAGCACCGAGCCGAGCCGGTAGCTGGTGATGTCGGCGGGGGTGACCGAGGCGCGCTCGCCCTGGGTCATCTGGCCGATCTTCTCGTCCAGGCTCATCCGGCCGAGCAGGTCGTCGACCCGGCTGGCGACCGGCAGCGCCGGGTCCTGGTAGGGCAGCGCGGCGACGCTGGCGGCGGGGGCGCTGGCGGCCGGCGGGGCGGGGGCGCCGACACCGATGCCGACCAGGGTCAGCAGCAGGGCGGCGGTGAGCAGTGCGGCGGGAGGTCGGGTGGGCACGGGACGTCCTTCCGGCGGCAGGTTCCCGCACGTCCGGCGCCGCTCCCCGCCGTACGGTGACCGCTGCGATCGACGATCGTCGTTCTCGGCTCCTGCCCGACCCTATTCGGGAGCGCTCCCATGGACATCCGCCGGGCAATAACGATCCGATAACGGGCGTCCGTGTGTCGCCGGGCCCTGCGGCCTCAGCGGGCCGGCGGCAGTTGCAGCACCCAGCGGTACGCCTGGACCATCCCGGTGTCGAAGCCGGCCGCCGAGCCCCAGAGGAAGAGCCGGAATCGCCGGTACAGCGGCTCGCCCCAGCGCCGCACGATCTCGTCCCGGGCGTCGTCCAGCCGACGCGCCCACTCCCGGCAGGTCAGGTAGTAGTTGTGCCGGTCGTCGACGAGATTGAGCAGCTCGAACGGCGAGTGCGCCACGTGCCGCAGGTACTGGTGCAGCAGCAGCGGGGCCGAGCCGCCCGGATAGACGTACCGCTTCATGAAGGTCGAGACGACGTGCTTGCGGCGCATCGCCAGCGCGTCCAGGTAGACCCGGCCGCCGGGCCGGAGCAGTTCGGCGTACTTGCGCAGCGTGGTGCGGTAGTCGGGCAGGTGCTCGGTGACCCCCATGTTCACGATCGCGTCGTAGCGCTCGCCGGGGGAGTAGCCGAAGATGTGCTCCCGGACCACCCGCACCGGCAGCCGCTCGCGGTCGAACAGCTCGGTGAGGAAGCGCTCCGACTCCACCGACAACGTCGTGGTGGTGACCCGTACGCCCCGGCGGGCGGCGTGCTCGCTGAACGCGCCCCAGCCGCCGCCGACCTCCAGCACGTGGTCGCCGGGGCCGACCCCGATCGCCTCCAGCGCCAGGTCCATCTTGCGGGTCATCGCGTCTTCCAACGGCTCGTCGTCGGAGGCGAAGACCCCCTCGGTGTAGCAGCGGTGCCGGTGGTCGAGGAAGGTCAGGAAGAACTCGGAGTCCTCGTCGTAGTGGTGCGAGATGGCCCGCCGGTCGTCCTCGCGCCGCCCGCGCAGCAGCGTCGGCAGGAACCGGCCGACGAAGGCGATCGGATGCCGGTCGGTGAAGAACGAGCGCATCCGCAGCGCCGCTGCCAGGTCGCCCTCGACGTCCAGCGACCCCTGGAGGTAGGCGACGGCGACGGCGAACTGGTCGAGCGCGGCAAGTGCCTTGGCGCCCCGCTCGTCCTTGACCACGATGGTGAACTGCGGTGCTCCGGTGCCGAAGGTCCGCACCGGCCCACCGGCCGGCGCCACCGCGAACGGTACGCCCGGCCCGGTGCCGAAGAAGGTCTGGTATCTACGCTGTAGTGCGCTCACGGCGTCGACGGGTGCCACGGCGTCAATCTAACGCCGTGGCAGCGGCGCCGGCAGGAGGAAAACGCAGGACCGATAGCATCTGGGCAAGCCGATCCCCTCGGTGATGCCCGATTCGTCCAAGATCGTAAGGAGCCACCGTGTCCCAACCCCGTACCCCCGTCGGTGCCGACCCCGTCGTCGTCCCGGCCGGGACGACGGCGGCCGAGGCGGTGGCGGCGGCGAATCTGCCGCACGCCGGCCCCGGGGCGATCGTGGTGGTCCGCGACCCGGGCGGCCAGCTCCGCGACCTGGACTGGGCGCCCGAGGTGGAGACCGTGGTCGAGCCGGTACGGCTGGACTCGCCGGACGGGCTCAACGTGCTGCGCCACTCGACCGCGCACGTGCTGGCCCAGGCCGTCCAGGACACCTTCCCCGAGGCGAAGCTCGGGATCGGCCCCCCGATCGACAACGGCTTCTACTACGACTTCGACGTCGACCGCCCGTTCCAGCCGGAGGACCTCGACCGGCTGGAGAAGCGGATGCAGGAGATCGTCAAGTCCGGGCAGCGGTTCCGGCGGCGCCGCTTCGACAGCCTGGACGCGGCCCGCACCGAACTCGCCGACGAGCCGTTCAAACTTGAGCTGATCGAGGTCAAGGGCGCGGGCACCGAGGGTGGCGGGACGGGCTTCGACGCCGGTGAGGTGATGGAGGTCGGCGCCGGTGACCTCACCATCTACGACAACCTGGACGCCGAGAGCGGCAAGGTCTGCTGGTCCGACCTGTGCCGGGGACCGCACCTGCCCAGCACCCGGCTGATCGGCGCGTTCAAGCTGATGCGCTCGGCCGCCGCCTACTGGCGGGGCAACGAGCGCAACCCGCAGCTCCAGCGGGTCTACGGCACCGCCTGGCCGACCCGGGACGCGCTCAAGGCGTACCTGAAGGTGCTGGAGGAGGCGGCCCGGCGCGACCACCGCAAGCTCGGCGCCCAGCTGGACCTCTTCAGCTTCCCCGACGAGATCGGCTCCGGCCTGGCGGTCTTCCACCCCAAGGGCGGGATCATCCGGCGCGAGCTGGAGGACTACTCGCGACGGCGGCACGAGGCGGCCGGCTACGAGTTCGTGAACAGCCCGCACATCACCAAGGCGCAGCTCTTCGAGACCTCCGGCCACCTGCCGTACTACGCCGACACGATGTTCCCGCCGATGCGGTTCGAGGGCGCGGAATATTACCTCAAGGCGATGAACTGCCCGATGCACAACCTGATCTTCCGGGCGCGCGGGCGGTCGTACCGGGAGCTGCCGCTGCGGCTCTTCGAGTTCGGCACCGTCTACCGGTACGAGAAGTCCGGCGTGGTGCACGGGCTCACCCGGGTACGCGGGCTGACCCAGGACGACTCGCACATCTACTGCACCCGGGAGCAGATGCCGGGCGAGCTGACCACCCTGCTCGCCTTCGTCCTCGACCTGCTCCGCGACTACGGCCTCGACGACTTCTACCTGGAGCTGTCGACCCGGGACGACTCGCCGAAGTTCATCGGCTCGGCCGAGGACTGGGCGGAGGCGACCGAGGCACTGAAGACCGCCGCCGAGGCGTCCGGGCTCGACCTGGTGCCGGACCCGGGCGGGGCGGCCTTCTACGGGCCGAAGATCAGCGTGCAGGCCAAGGACGCCATCGGGCGTACCTGGCAGATGTCCACCATCCAGGTCGACTTCAACCAGCCGGAGCGGTTCGGTCTGGAATACCAGGCCGCGGACGGCACCCGGCAGCGGCCGGTGATGATCCACCGGGCGCTCTTCGGCTCGATCGAGCGCTTCTTCGGGGTGCTCACCGAGCACTACGCCGGAGCCTTCCCGGCCTGGCTCGCCCCGGTGCAGGTGGTCGGCATCCCGATCCGCGAGGAGCACGCCACCCACCTGCACGGCTTCGTCGCCGCGCTGCGCGCCGAGGGGATCCGCGCCGAGGTGGACACCTCGGACGACCGGATGCAGAAGAAGATCCGTACCGCCCAGCAGCAGAAGATCCCGTTCATGGCGATCGCCGGGGACGCCGACGTGGAGGCCGGGGCGGTCTCGTTCCGCTACCGGGACGGGTCGCAGCGCAACGGGGTACCGCTCGCCGACGCGGTGGCGCACGTGGTGGAGGTGGTCCGGTCCCGGGTCAACACCGGTCCGACCGCCGGACCGACCGGTGGCGAGGCCGGGTCGTAGGATCGTCGGCGTGACAGGCGCGGCGCCCCACGCGGAACTCGGCATGCCCGACGGGCTCGATCGGCTCTGGACCCCGCACCGGATGACCTACATCTCCGGTCCGGACCGGCCGGGGGAGGGGCACGAGAAGCCGGCCGGCTGCCCGTTCTGCCTCGCACCCGAGCGGGAGGGCGAGGAGAACCTCGTGGTGCACCGGGGCGAGCGGGTCTTCGTGGTGCTCAACCTCTACCCGTACAACCCCGGGCACCTGCTGGTCTGCCCGTACCGGCACGTCGCCGACTACACCGAGCTGGACGTCGCGGAGACGGCCGAGCTGGCCGACTGCACCCAGGCGGCGATGCGGGTGGTCCGGCGGGTCAGCAACGCGCACGGCTTCAACATCGGGATGAACCAGGGCGGGGTGGCCGGCGCCGGCATCGCCGCCCACCTGCACCAGCACGTGGTGCCGAGGTGGGGCGGGGACGCCAACTTCATGCCGGTGATCGCCCGGACCAAGGTGCTGCCGCAGTTGCTCGCCGACACCCGTACCCTGCTCGCCACCGCCTGGGCGACCACGGCCGGCTGAGCGACGAACCGCCTGCGGCCCCGTGGCTCCCCGGCTCGGCGGGGTTCTTCTTCCCGACCGAGCCGACCACCGGCGCCGGAGCGGCCCGGCCGGGGCGGGAGAGTGCCTGGCGCGCGCTGTCGAGCTGGGTGCACGGGTGGGGCACCCCACCCGGTTGTCCGCACGGCGGCCGGCGGGGCGCGGGCCTGAGTGCGGAGGCTCGGGTGCGGGTGCACCGGTGGGGCAGCTCGACAGTCTCCCCACCCGGGTGTCGCCGGTCGAGGTGACCGGCGGCGCGAGATGTAATCAGACGCGGTCGGCGACCCAGCTAGGCGGCGAGACCGTACCGGGGATGCCGGCGACCGGTGCGCAGCCCGGAGCGGATCGTCCGGGCGATCTCGTACCGGCCCAGCCCGCTGCGCCGGGCGGCGTCGGCCAGCACCACGGTGATGTCCCGCTCGTCCAGCAGCTCCACCGCGGCGAGCTGACCGAGGTGGTACGCCGCCCGGTAGAGCGTGGTGTTCCGGGTGCCGGTCACCGCGCCGGCCACGCTGCTGGCCTCGGCGGCGAGCGCGGCGCTGGCGTACCGGTCGGGATGCCGCAGCCGGTCGGCGCCGCCCGACCCGGGAATTCCCGGCCGGGCCGGCGGTGCCGGCGGGAAGAGCAGCGCGGTCAGCTCCGGCGGGCAGTCGGCGAGCGGGACGTCCGGCCGGCGGATCCAGCGGTAGTCCCGGCCACTGGCGTGCCGGGACGGCGGGGCGACGACGTAGCCGCCGGCTCCGCGCCAGTCCACCCCGGGCAGCAGTCCGCTGCGGTTGCCGGCGCCGGTCGGCCGCAGGTAGAGATGCCAGCCGCCGGAACCGGTCCGGACCACCGGCCCGGTGATCCGGCGCTCGCGGACCACGGCACGCAGCGCGGCGACCCCGTCCGGCGGGTCGACGTCACAGACGTCGAACCGGTCACCGGTACGCAGTGCCAGGTTCGCCTCCGGCCAGCGGGTCCACCACCGCCGGATCACCTCCGGCCGGGTGCTGGCGTCGTGCAGACCGTGCCGGAGCAGGCTGCGGTGCCAGCGGGGATGCTTGCCCGGGCGGTCGCAGTCGGGCCGGCGGCAGGTGCAGCCGGTCGCGGTCGGAGAGTGCAACGGCAACACGGGTACGCCGGCAGCGGCGTATTCCAGGGCGGCGCGCAGCAGCGGTGTCATCCCGACCTCCTCGCCGGCCGGATACCCACGCTCAGGATATTCGAACACCTGTCTGATCGACACCCGGGTACGCCGTTCGACCCGTTCACCGCCGTCCAGCGGATTGTCGCCGGCTCCGCCCGGCCGGCCCGATGTGAAAGCCTTACCGACATGAATGCGAACACGCGGGTGTTGGGGCGCAGCGGCATCGAGGTGAGCGCGCTCGGCCTCGGCTGCTGGGCCATCGGCGGCGTCTGGCACCAGGGTGACCAGCCGTTCGGCTGGGGACAGGTGGACGACGACGAGTCGATCCGCGCGATCCGGCGCGGCCTCGACCTCGGCGTCACCCTCTTCGACACCGCCGACGTCTACGGCACCGGACACAGCGAACGGATCCTGGCCCGCGCCCTGGCCGGACACCGGGACGAGGTGGTGCTCGCCACCAAGTGGGGCTACACCTACGACGAGGCGACCCGGCAGATGACCGGCGCGGACGGGTCGGCCGACCACCTGCGCCGGGCGGTGGCCGCCTCGCTGCGCCGGCTGGAGACCGACCGGATCGACCTCTACCAACTGCACCTCGGCGACCTGCCGGTCGACGAGGCGGCGGAACTCCTCGGCACCCTGGAGGAACTCGTCGCCGAGGGCCGGATCCGGTCGTACGGCTGGAGCACCGACCTGCCCGACCGGGCCGCCTCCTGGGGCGCCGACGGCCCGCACTGCACCGCCGTGCAGCACTCCTTCTCGGTGCTACAGGACGCGCCGGAGATGCTCGCCGTCTGCGAGCGCCACGACCTGGCCAGCGTCAACCGGGGGCCGCTGGCGATGGGGCTGCTCTCCGGCAAGTTCACCGAGTCGTCCACGCTGGCCGCCGACGACGTACGCGGGATCGCCCCGGCCTGGCTGGACTGGTTCCGGGACGGGCGGCCCGCCCCGGAGTTCCTGGCCCGGGTGGCCGCCGTCCGGGACGTGCTCGCCTCCGACGGCCGTACCCTCGCCCAGGGCGCGCTGGGCTGGCTCTGGGCGCGCAGCGGCCGTACGGTGCCGATCCCCGGCTTCCGGACCGTCGCCCAGGTGGAGGAGAACGTCGGCGCGCTGGCGCACGGGCCGCTCCCGGCCGACCAGGTCGCCGAGGTGGAGCGCCTGCTCGGCAAGGCGTGACGCGGAGGTGCCCGCCCCGGGGCGGGCACCTCGGGCGGTCACCGGCCGGACGAGTTGTGCTCCTTGCGGATCTGGTCGGCCAGGTGCGTCGGCATCGGCTCGTAACGGGCGAAGGAGCGCCGGAAGGTGCCACCACCGGCGGTCATCGAGCGCAGCTCGACGGCGTACCGGATCAGTTCGGTCGCCGGCACCTCGGCCCGGACCAGCGTGTGTTCGGTGCCGGCCGGGTCCGGCTCGGTGCCGAGCACCCGGCCGCGCCGCCCGGACATGTCGCTCATCACGGCGCCGACATATCCGTCCGGCACCCGGACCATGACCTCGTCGACCGGCTCCAGGAGCGTGACCTGCCCCTTCTCCGCCGCGTCGCGCAGCGCCAGCGAACCGGCGGTCTGGAAGGCGGCGTCGGACGAGTCGACGCTGTGCGCCTTGCCGTCCACCAGGGTCACCCTCAGGTCCACCACCGGATAGCCGGCGACGATGCCCCGGCCCATCTGGGTGCGTACACCCTTCTCCACCGACGGGATGTAGTTGTGCGGCACGGCGCCGCCGACCACCCGGTCGGCGAACTCGAAGCCCGCACCCCGGGGTAGCGGCTCCACCTCGATGTCGCAGACCGCGTACTGGCCGTGCCCGCCGGACTGCTTCACGTGCCGGCCGTGCCCCTTCGAGGCCACCGCGAAGGTCTCCCGCAGCGCCACCCGGACCGGCTCGGTCTCCAGGTCCACCCCGCCGCCGCGGAGCCGGTCGAGCACCACCTCGGCGTGCGCCTCGCCCATGCACCAGAGCACCAGCTGATGGGTCTCCGGGTTGCGCTCCAGCCGCATCGTCGGGTCACCCGCGACCAGCCGGGCCAGGTTCTTGGCCAGCGCGTCCTCGTCGGCCCGGCTCTTCGCCACGATCGCCACCGGCAGCAGCGGCTCGGGCATCTCCCAGGGCTCGATCAGCAGCGGGTGCTCCCTGGCCGAGATGGTGTCGCCGGTCTCCGCCGTACCCGACTTGGTGATCGCGCAGATGTCGCCGGCCACGCAGTACGGCACCTCGCGCAGCGCGGCGCCGAGCGGGGAGTAGATGTGCGCGATCCGCTCGTCGGCGTCGTGGTCCGGATGGCCGCGCTCGGCCATGCCGTGCCCGGAGACGTGCACCACCTGGTCGGGGCGGAGCGTGCCGGAGAAGACCCGGACCAGGGAGACCCGGCCGACGTGCCGGTCGATGGTGGTCTTGACCACCTCGGCCACCAGCGGGCCGTCCGGGTCGCAGTGCAGCGGCGGCTGCGGCGAGCCGTCGACCCCGGTGACGGTGGGCAGGTCGTGCTCCAGCGGGGTCGGGAACGCCGAGGTCAGCAGCTCCAGCAGGACGTCGATGCCGAGCCCGGTCTCGGCACAGACCGGCACCACCGGATAGAAGTGCCCCCGGGCGACGGCCTTCTCCAGGTCGTCGATCAGGACCTCGACCTCGATCTCCTCGCCGCCGAGGTAGCGGTCCAGCAGCGTCTCGTCCTCGCTCTCCGCGATGATGCCCTCGATCAACTCGTTCCGGGCGTCGCCGATCGCCGGCAGGTGCTCGGGGTCGGGGTCGCGGACCGCCGCCGGCAGCCCGGCGGAGTAGTCGAAGACCCGGCGGGTGATCAGGCCCATCAGGCCGACCACGTCCACACCCTCGTCGTCGAGCATCGGCAGGTAGAGCGGGAGTACGTTGTCGCCGAAGACCCGCTGGCAGAGCGCCACCGTCTCGTCGAGGTCGGCCCGCTGGTGGTCCAGCCGGGTGACCGCGACGGCCCGGGGCATCCCGACGGCGGCACACTCCTGCCAGAGCGCGGCGGTCGCCCCGTCCATCCCGTCCACCGCCGAGACGACGAAGAGCGCCGCGTCCGCCGCGCGCAGCCCGGCCCGGAGTTCGCCGACGAAGTCCGCGTAGCCGGGGGTGTCCAACAGGTTGACCTTGATGCCGCCGTGTTGCAGCGGCGCGCAGGCCAGGCTGATCGAGCGCTGCTGGCGTACCGCCGCCGGGTCGTGGTCGCACACCGTGGTGCCCTCGGTCACCGCACCGGGCCGCGAGATCGTGCCGGTCGCCGCCAGCAGCGCGTCGACCAGGGTCGTCTTTCCGGCACCGGAGTGGCCGACGAGCACCACGTTGCGAACCCTGCCGGGCTCGTCCACCACCGGCGCCGGGCCGGTGACCCCCTTCTCCTGACTCTTCTGCGCCATCGGGGCGCACCTCCCTAAGCCGGTGGTTGGTGGCGACCGCCGCGTGCGACGGGGGAGCTGCCCTGGCGACTCCGCGGCGATATCCTCGGGTGGCCTGCCGTGCTGCCGGAGACGTGCCGGGTGACAGGTGAGCGACGTCACGTCCCCTGCACCGATCTCACACCCGTACAAGTCGTGACACAAGCCTGCGGCGCGAAGTAGGCGCCACCGGGCGTACCGTCGCCGTTCGCGGCCCGTTATGGTGGGACGGCCATGGCGAAGATCTTCCAGGTGTCGGCCCGGGCCGGCATGACCCGAGTCGTCGAACCGATCGCCCGGACCCTGCTGCGGGTCGGGGTGACGCCCAACGCCGTCACCGTGACCGGGACGCTCGGGGTGGTGGTCGGATCGATCGTGCTCGGCGCCCGGGGTTACCTGGTCGCCGGTGCGCTCGTGGTGACCTTCTTCGCCCTCACCGACCTGCTCGACGGCACGATGGCCCGGATGCGGGGCGGGTCGAGCCGGTTCGGCGCGTTCCTCGACTCGAGCATGGACCGGGTCTCCGACGGCGCGGTCTTCGGCGCCGTCGCATACTGGCTGGCCACCCAGGACGACCACGTCGGGGTCGCCGCCGCGCTGATCTGCCTGGTCGCCGGTGGCCTCGTCTCGTACGTCAAGGCCCGGGCCGAGGGGCTCGGGATGACCTGCAACGTCGGCATCGCCGAGCGGACCGAGCGGCTGCTGATCGTCGGGGTCGGCGGGCTGCTCACCGGCCTCGGGCTGGACTGGGCGCTGGTCACCGCGCTCTGGCTGCTCGCCGCGATCTCGGTCTTCACCGTCGGGCAGCGGATGACGCACGTCTGGCGGCAGGCGCAGCGCGCCGAGTTGGGCGTGGACGCGTGACAGTGCCGCAGGCCAGCCGGTGACCCCGGTCGAGTTCGGCTACCTGGCCGGCTGGCGGGCCGTACGCGCACTGCCCAAGCCGGTGGCGGCGGCGCTGTTCCGGGCCGCCGCCGACCAGGCGTACCGCAGGCGTGGCCGGGGGACCCGCCGGCTCGCCGCCAACCTGCGCCGGGTGGTCGGTCCCGAACTGCCGCCGGACGCCCTGGAGGAGCTCGTCCGCCGGGGCATGCGCTCGTACGCCCGCTACTGGCTCGACGTGTTCCGGCTGCCGTCGCGCAGCCGGGAGCAGATCCGCGACGACTTCCGGCTCGACGGCGAGAAGCGGCTCGCCGCCGAGATGGCGGCCGGCCGGGGTGTCGTGGTGGCACTGCCGCACTCCGGCAACTGGGACGCCGCCGGCGCCTGGGTGGCCGCCAAGGGCTGGCCGATCGCCACCGTCATGGAGCGACTCAAGCCGGAGGGCGTCTACGAGCGCTTCCTCGACTTCCGGCGCCGGCTCGGCATGGAGATCCTGCCGACCCACGGCGGCCCCCGGGCCCCGTTCGAGATACTGGCCGAGCGGGTCGCCGCCGGCTACCTGGTGCCGCTGCTCGCCGATCGGGACCTGTCGGCGCGCGGTGTCGAGGTGCGGTTCTTCGGCGGCCGGGCGCGGATGCCGGCCGGCCCGGCACTGCTGGCCCTCCGGACCGGCGCCCCGCTCTACGTGGCCGCCCTCTGGTACGACCCGGCCGGGCCCCGGGGCCGGCTGATCGGGCCGCTGGAGGTGCCGTCGCCGGATTCCGGCCCGCTGGACCAGCGCGTCCGGGCGCTGACCCAGCGGATCGCCGACCATCTGGCCGAGGGCATCGCGCAGCGCCCGGAGGACTGGCACATGCTGCAACGGGTCTGGGTCGACGAGCCCGCCCGGACCGCCACAGTGACCGGTCCGGCCGGGGTGGTGGCGCCGGAGACACCTGGCACCCCGTCGATCTCCGAGCCGGCCTGAAGGGGGAGGCGCAGTGCGGATCGGCATCGTGTGTCCGTACTCCTTCGACGTCCCCGGCGGCGTGCAGAACCACGTACTCGACCTCGCCGAGGCGCTGATCGGGCTCGGGCACGAGGTGAGCGTGCTGGCGCCGGCGGACGAGGACTCGCCGCTGCCGCCGTACGTGGTGTCGGCCGGCCGGTCGGTGCCGCTGCCGTACAACGGCTCGGTCGCCCGGATCACCTTCGGGCCGGTCTCCACCGCCCGGGTCCGGCGCTGGCTGGCCCGGGGCAACTTCGACGTGCTGCACGTGCACGAGCCGTTCACGCTCAGCCTCTCGCTGCTCGCCGTGCTCTCCGCCCGGGGGCCGGTGGTCGCCACCTTCCACACCGCGATGACCCGGTCCCGGGCGCTCGCCGCCGCGCAGGGGGTGTTGCAGTTCGCCGTGGAGCGGATCACCGCCCGGATCGCGGTGAGCGCGCTGGCCCGCAAGGTCCAGGTCGAGCATCTCGGCGGCGGGGCGGTGGAGATCCCCAACGGGGTGGCGGTGGCGAAGTTCGCCGACGCCGAACCGCTGCCCGGCTGGCCCGGCCGGTGCGGCCAGGGCGAGGGCGGCACGCTCGGCTTCCTCGGCCGGTTCACCGAGCCCCGCAAGGGTTTCGGGGTGCTCCGGGAGGCGTTCGTCGGGCTCGCCGCGGCACGTCCGGGGCTGCGGCTGCTGGTCGCCGGCCCGGGTGACGAGGCCGAGCTGCACGAGGGCGTACCGGAGGAGTTGCGGGACCGGATCACCTTCCTCGGCCGGGTCTCGGAACCGGACAAGGCGCGCATGCTGCGCAGCGTGCACCTCTACGTCGCGCCGAACACCGGGGGCGAGTCCTTCGGCATGATCCTGACCGAGGCGATGGCCGCCGGGGCGACGGTGGTGGCGAGCGATCTGGACGCCTTCCGTCGGGTGTTGGACGGGGGCCGGGCCGGGGAACTCTTTCCCACCGGGGACTCGGCGGCGCTGCGGCGTACCCTGGCCGGCCTGCTCGACGACCCGGTGCGCCGCGCCGAACTGTCGGCCTGTGCCCGGGAGGTGGTCGAGACCTTCGACTGGCCGACGGTGGCCCGCCGGGTCCTGGAGGTGTACGCCACCGCGATCGAGGCAACCGACGGTCGGGTGCTGGACCAGGAGTGGATCGGGCCGGCCTGAGCCGGATCGTCCCGACCGGCACGGTTTCGCCGTCGCCGGGGCCGGTAGGCGGGATCGTCCCCCGGGGGTGCCGGTGACGTGCCAGGAGACGGAAGTGGGGGCCGCACTACGATGCCGGGCATGTGGTGGGTGGTGGGCGGCGTCGCGGCGGTCGTCCTGGTGACGGCGTACCTGATCTGGATCGCGGCCCGGGTCGACCGGATGCACGCGCGGGTACGCTCGGCGACCCGCGCGCTCGACGCGCACCTGCTGCGCCGGGCGGCGGCCGCCGCGGTGCTGGCCGAGGAGCGCTACGCGGTGGAGCTGTACGCGGCGTCCCGGATCGCGCTGGACGCCGAGGGCGACGAGCGGGAGGCCGCCGAGAACGACCTGACCCGGCAGCTTCGGTCCAGTCCGCTGGACCCGGAGGATCCGACCGCGGCGGCGGTGATCGGCGCCAGCCGGCGGCTCGCGCTGGCCCGTCAGGTGCACACCGACCTGGTACGCGACGCGCTCTCGCTGCGGCGCCGCCGTCTCGTACGCCTGTTCCGGATGTCCCGCAAGCACGAGCAGCCGCGCTATTTCGACATCGACGACCCGACCGTGAGCAGCCGTCCGGAGCTGTCGGTCGGCTGACCGGCAACCGCGCCCGCCGGGCGTGAGCCCGGCCACAGTGCAGGCCACCCGGGGTCTGATTGGCTGTCGGTCCGGCGTTGCACCCCGCGTAGCATCGAGTGCGATTCCACCCCCGAAAACACTTCCGAGGAGCGAAAACGCCGTGTCCGAATCCACCGCCCAGTCCGGTTCCGACCAGTCGACCTCGGCCGGGGGGCAGACCGTCAGCGCCGCCGGAGTGGTCGGCACCGCGCGGGTCAAGCGGGGTATGGCCGAGATGCTCAAGGGTGGCGTGATCATGGACGTGGTCACCCCCGAGCAGGCGAAGATCGCCGAGGACGCCGGTGCGGTCGCGGTGATGGCGCTGGAGCGGGTACCGGCCGACATCCGGGCCCAGGGCGGTGTCTCCCGGATGAGCGACCCGGACATGATCGACGGCATCATCAACGCCGTCTCGATCCCAGTGATGGCCAAGGCCCGGATCGGGCACTTCGTCGAGGCCCAGGTGCTCCAGGCGCTGGGCGTGGACTACGTCGACGAGTCCGAGGTGCTGACCCCGGCCGACTACGCCAACCACATCGACAAGTGGGCCTTCACCGTGCCCTTCGTCTGCGGCGCCACCAACCTGGGCGAGGCGCTGCGTCGGATCACCGAGGGGGCGGCGATGATCCGCTCCAAGGGCGAGGCCGGTACCGGTGACGTCTCGAACGCCACCACGCACATGCGGAAGATCCGTGACGAGATCCGCCGCCTCGGCTCGCTGCCCACCGACGAGCTGTACGTGGCCGCCAAGGAGTTGCAGGCGCCGTACGAGCTGGTCCGGGAGGTGGCCGAGACCGGGAAGCTGCCGGTGGTGCTCTTCACCGCGGGCGGCATCGCCACCCCGGCCGACGCGGCGATGATGATGCAGCTCGGCGCGGAGGGGGTCTTCGTCGGCTCCGGGATCTTCAAGTCCGGCAACCCGGCCCAGCGAGCGGCCGCGATCGTCAAGGCCACCACCTTCTACGACGACCCGGACGTGCTGGCCAAGGTGTCGCGCGGGCTCGGCGAGGCGATGGTCGGGATCAACGTGGACGACATTCCGGTCCCGCACCGGCTGGCCGACCGCGGCTGGTGAGGTGACGTGAGCGCACCCGTGATCGGGGTGCTCGCGGTGCAGGGTGACGTCCGCGAGCATCTCGCCGCCCTGACCAGTGCGGGCGCGCAGGCCCGTCCGGTACGCCGGCCGGCGGAACTGGACGCGGTCGACGGCCTGGTCATCCCCGGCGGGGAGTCCACCACGATCAGCAAACTGGTCGACATCTTCGAGCTGCGCGAACCGGTCGACAAGCGGATCGCCGAGGGGATGCCGGTCTACGGCTCCTGCGCCGGGATGATCATGCTGGCTGCCGAGGTGCTCGACGGCCGGCCGGACCAGCGCGGCTTCGACGGCATCGCGATGACGGTCCGGCGCAACGCCTTCGGCCGGCAGGTCGACTCGTTCGAGGCGCCGGTGGAGATCTCCGGCATCGACGGTGGACCGCTGCACGCGGTCTTCATCCGGGCGCCCTGGGTCGAGCGGGTCGGCGCCGGTGTCGAGGTGCTGGGCACCGTCACCGGCAGCGTACCGGGCACCGTCACCGGCAGCCCTGCCGCCGGCCGGATCGTGGCGGTACGGCAGGGCAACCTGCTGGCCACCTCGTTCCACCCGGAACTCACCGGCGACGCACGGCTGCACCGCTACTTCGTCGACCTGGTCGGCAGCGCGACCTGAGCGGACCGGTGTCCGCGGCAGCCTCAGCCGGCCACCGAGCGCAGCTGACCCGGACGCCGGCCCAGCAGGCGGTCCAGGGCCTCCGCGCTGGCGGCGTCGGCGGGCAGCTGTACCACCAACCGCTGCTGGTCGTCGGTGAGTGCCAACGTCTCGTACCCGAGCCGCACCGGCCCGACCTCCGGATGCCGCAACCAGCGCACGCCGCTGGAGCTGGCGCTGACCGGACGGCGCCGCCACCGCGAGGTGAACGGCGTCCCCACCGTACGGCCGAGGCGCTCGGCGAACTCGTCGGTAGCCGGGTCGCCCTGGCGAAGCCGGTGCAACTCGGCGACCTGTTGGTCGGCCAACTCCGCCCAGTCGGGGAAGTGCTCCCGGGCGCGTTCGTCGGCGAAGACGTACCACACCAGGTTGGGTCGGTCGCCGTCGAGCAGCCCGAGCGGACGGGACAGCCGGTCGAACAGATCGTTCCAGGCAAGCAATTCGCCGATCCGGTTCACCAGGTACGCCGGCCGGTCCCGTAGCGCGTCCAGGAGCAGCCGAGCCTCCGGGCGGACGGTGCGCGACACCGACGGGCGACGTCCCGCGCACAGCTGTCGGTGGTGGTTGACCGCTGCGAGCTGCCGCAGGTGTTGCCGGTCGTCCTCGTCGAGCCGGAGCGCGTCTGCCAGCGCGGCGAGGATCTCCGGCGAGGGTCGGGTGTCGCGGCCCTGTTCGAGCCGGGTCAGGTATTCCACGCTGACCTGCGCGAGCGTCGCGAGTTCGGCCCGGCGCAGCCCCGGCGCGCGGCGTCGGATCCCGGCCGGCAGTCCCACCTGTTCGGGCCGCAACGCCTCGCGCCGGCTGCGGAGGAACGCGCCCAGTTCTCCGTCCATCACCGGTCCAGTCTGCCGCTGTCGGAGGTCGGAAGGGTATCCCTGCCAGGGCTACCCTCGCGCCGGTCTCCCGGCGGTGCGGGATCGCCGATGGGATCGAGTCATGGACAGTACGGAACGCAGAGCACTCTCGGACAGTACGGAGCGGACCGGACCTCGCGTCATCGGCGTGGTCGTGGGAAGCAGCCGGCCGGGCCGTCGAGGACCGGCGGTGGCCCGGTGGGTGGCCGAGGTGGCGGCCGGGCACCCGGCGGTACGGGCCGACGTGGCGGCCGTCGAACTGATCGATCTCGCGGAGCAGCGGCTGCCGCTGCTCGACGAGCCGGTGCCGGCCAGGTTCGGCGACTACCGGAACGATCACACCCGCCGCTGGTCGGCGGTGGTGGCCGGGTGCGACGCCTTCGTCTTCGTCACGCCCGAGTACAACCATTCGATTCCCGCCGTGCTGAAGAACGGCATCGACTATCTGGATGCGGAGTGGCGGGGCAAGCCCGCCGGCCTGCTCAGCTACGGCGTGAGTGGCGGCGGGCAGGCGGCCGGGCATTTGCGGGACATCCTCACCGAGGTGGGGATGGTGGTCGTGCCGACCCACGTCGGGTTGGGCCTCTTCGCCGACTTCGACTGGTCCGGCGAGGACCCGTCCGATCCAACCGCCGCGGGGCGGATCGCGCCGGGCGAGGATCGGGCGGTGGCGGTCACGGCGCTGCTCACCGAACTCCTCGACCCGCTCCGGGCCCCGGTCGCGACGTCGTGAGCAGATAGACGCTCCGTTTGTTATGTGGTGATCTGTACGATTTCGTGGCTGCCGGTGTGCGGCGGGTGACGGCCGCCCGCCGCGCGTCGGTAGGATTGTCGAGATTCGGCAGGGCCATCTGGCCGCCACGGCTTCCAGCGGAGTTGACCGGCACCACCGTGTGCGTCGGGTGCGGAGCGAGGCGTGCGCGGTGCGGTCGAAGCAGGCGGCGGCTAGCAACGGAGGTAACAGATGTCCGGCCACTCAAAGTGGGCGACGACGAAGCACAAGAAGGCGGTCATCGACGCCAAGCGCGGCAAGATGTTCGCCAAGCTGATCAAGAACGTCGAGGTCGCCGCGCGCACCGGTGGTGGTGACCCGGCCGGCAACCCGACCCTCTTCGACGCCATCCAGAAGGCGAAGAAGAACTCGGTCCCGAACGACAACATCGACCGCGCCGTCAAGCGCGGCTCCGGCCTGGAGGCCGGCGGCGCCGACTGGCAGACGGTGATGTACGAGGGGTACGGCCCCGGCGGCGTCGCGCTGCTGATCGAGTGCCTGACCGACAACCGCAACCGCGCCGCGACCGAGGTACGCACCGCGCTGACCCGCAACGGCGGTTCGCTGGCGGACGCCGGCTCGGTGTCGTACATGTTCTCCCGCAAGGGCGTCGTGATCGTGCCGAAGGCGGGGCTCTCCGAGGACGACGTGCTGCTCGCCGTACTCGACGCCGGGGCCGAGGAGGTCAACGACCTGGACGAGGCGTTCGAGGTGGTCTCCGAGCCCGGTGACCTGATCGCGGTGCGGACCGCGTTGCAAGACGCCGGCATTGACTACGAGTCGGCCGAGTCGTCCCTGGTGCCCAGCGTCACCGTCCCGCTGGACGAGGAGGGCGCCCGCAAGGTCTTCAAGCTGATCGACGCGCTGGAGGACTCCGACGACGTGCAGAACGTCTACGGCAACTTCGACGTCTCCGACGAGGTCATGGCGGCGGTCGGCTGAGCCGGCGGCGCAGGTGACCCTCGTCGGGGTGGTACGCGAGTTCGACGCCGACCGGGGCTGGGGAGTGCTCGACGCGGCCGAGACCCCGGGCGGCTGCTGGGTGCACTTCTCCGCCATCGCTGCCCCCGGTTACCGTGCTCTGACGGCGGGGCAGCGGGTCTTCTTCCGGGCCGAGGCGCCCGGGCAGGACGGTTACCCGTACCGGGCCACGAAGGTCTGGAGCGACGGACCGGTGGAGCCGCCGGACCGGGTGCCGGACGGGGACGCGTCGAGGGCGTACCGCAGCACGCTGACGATCGTCTACGACGACGACCGTTGCTGGAGCTGACGCTGCTCACTCCGAAATTCGTCCGACTCGCGTGAGGTGGGCCGTAACGGGTAATGGTCGCGCGCACGCCGATGGCCACAGCGACTTGGAGTGAGCGATGCGCATACGACACGACCCGGCCGATGACCTCGCCTCGGTAGCCTCCCTCGTCCTGCGCTCCGCACTGGCGACGAACATCTTGTGGATCGGCATGCTCAAGTTCACGCAGTACGAGGTCGAGAACAACGAACCCCTGCTCACGTCGAGTCCGCTGTTCTCGCGGTTCCGCAAAACGCTGGGCGCACAGAAGCTCAACCGACTCATCGGGATCACGGAGATCACCCTCGGCAGCCTGATAGCCGCGAAGCCACTTGCGCCCAGAGCATCGGCGATCGGTAGCGCCGGAGCGGTCGGGATGTTCCTCACCACGCTCAGTTTCCTGGCCACAACGGCCGAGGCTCGGCAAGAAGGGCAGGGGGCGTTGAGCCTTTCTCAGCTAGGCCAATTCCTGTTGAAGGACACCGTGCTCCTCGGTGCCGCGCTCCTGACTACTGCCGACTCACTGCGCGCCGCCCGCCTTCGATAACCCTCTGCACGGAGAAGCGCACCGGATGATGGACGCCTCAACGGCTACGCGGCAGCGCTCATCACGATTTCGCCGTTGAGGCCGGACGGATAGAAGCCGCCAGAGGTCACTGCGTCGGGGTTCAGGTAGACGATGTTCAGGACCGACTGGGCTGTGCGGCCGTAGGCGATGCCGTCGGCATCCGTAGGGATGAAGTTCGCCTCGGTGCTGGCGCCGATCCCCTGGTCGTCATCAACCGGACCGTCGAGACTGTTGCGCGCGTCGGAGAGCTTCTGCACGCCCGTGAACACCGCGTCGTTGATCATTCCCTCGTTGTAGAGTGCAAAACGAACGATTCCGGCATGGTATGCCTCCGTGGCGAGCATGCCTGCGGCGGCGTCAAGATAGGTCTTGTTGGACAGCAGCGGCGCCGCTCCTTTGAACGCGGAGACACCGACATCCTCGAACAGGAACGCGGCAAACAGGAAATTAAGGTCGTTGGCGTATGGATCGAAGACCTCGCCGGACTTGATGAGCCCGGCCGCCGTGGCTGCGGCGGTGAAACTCGTATCGAGAGAAATCGCGGGGCGCGAGACGGCGTTTTCGCCGAGGGCGGACCGGAGGAACGCCACATGCTGCTGCTCGTCCGACGCGATCTCATGAGCGAGCTTCCGCACCACCGAATTGCTGAAGCTGACGGCTCCCCCGCCCGTGACCTCACCACGAGTGCCCGTGCCGGTCGTCATTTCGTCGGGAAGGCCCTCGCCGGTCGTGGCGCGAAGGTAGAACTCGGCTTCGAGGTACTCGAGATTGAGTGCGAAGTTCAGGATTGTCGCGTCGCTCGGGCCGGACCCATCCTGCGACTGGGCGGCAACGTCCCCCTGGCCGACCATTGACGAAAGCTTCCGCTGGTCATCGTCGGACTCCGAACTGCGCGACACCGCGTCCTTAATGAACTTCTTGACCATGAAATCTAATCCTCTCGATCGCGCGGCAAGCACTCGGCACTGGCGAAGAGACCAGGCATTGCACCCGCATCATCCGAAGCTCACGCTAGTGCATCGGCCTCATCAACCGCCCGGTTTCCGGAGGACGGTTGAGGGCGACAAGACAACGACCATCGCGAGATCGGTAGCCACGGGACGTAGCTCACCAAGCGTGACTCGGGCAAACAATAAGTTGCCGGCGTGTACGGAATCGCAGACTAGGGCCCAGAACGAAATCTGAAGGAGAAATGCCGCTTTCTGCAGGAGACCGCACACCGGGGGCAGGTCCGCGAATTGCTCACCTACCCGCGCCTCCGACCTTTGGGGACGTAGAGCAGAGGGTCTGTGGATCTGACGGTGTTCCGGCCTGACCCGCCCAGGATGATCGGGGTAGGGCCGTCGGACCGGTCCTTCAGCGACTGGCTCGACCGCGCCAGCCCGACGGCAGCGGCAGCCATGTGGTCGAGCGAGCATGATGCGCGATCGGATGAATCGCCGAAAATGGTACGAACTGGTGGGGACGGCTTGACGTCCAGGATCGATCAGGCCGGGCCGCGTGATCCCGGAGCGTCCGGCCGGTCCAGGCGTGCCGGACTCTCCGGGATCATGACGGTCCCCGCCGGTGTCGGCGTGGGTTCCAGTGGTTGTTCAGTGTCTGTCCAGTGGTGGTGCGCAGGCTTGCCTTCGGACGATCGAAGGGGGCCGGTGGTGCGGACGTCTCGCCCGGAGGGGCTGGGTGCGGTGATGGTGGCGGCCGGCCTGGCCATGGCCGGCACGCTGGTCGCCGGCCCGACCGCCTCCGTCGCCGCAAAGGTGGATCAGGCGGCCCGGGGACTGGATCAGATGGTGAAGCCGCCGTCGACGTTGATCGTCGTCCCGGTGACGTACGAGCTGTCGGCGCTGGCCACCCAGGCGACCATCGCCGCGATCTCGGCCGGTACGGCGTACCGAGCGACGGCGGTGAAGCCGCGGATGGTCTCCGCCATCGGGCTGTCGGCCGGGTTCGAGTCGGTGTCGGTCGGGCCGGGGTTCACCAGGTTCACGGTGATGCCCCGGGGACCGAGGTCCCGGCCGAGCCCCTTGGTCAGCCCGGTCAACGCGGTCTTGCTCATCGAATAGAGCGCGAAGCCCGGAAACGCCGCCCGTTCGGCCATGTTGCTGCCGATCGAGATGATCCGTCCACCCTCGACCATGTGTCGGGCCGCCGCCTGGGCGGCGACGAACGGGGCCCGGACGTTCACCGCCACGGTCCGCTCGAACTCCGCGAGCCCCAACTCCTCCATCGGCCCGACCAGGAACGCCCCGGCGTTGTTGACCAGTACGTCGAGTCGGCCGAACTCACCGGCCGCCCGGTCAACCGCCGAGACGACGGCCGCCGGATCGGCACTGTCGGCCTGGATCGCCAGCCCGCGCCGGCCGATCGCCTTGATCCGGTCCAGTACCGCATCGGCCGCCTCGACGTCCTGCTGGTAGGTCAGCGCCACGTCGGCACCATCCTCGGCCAGCCGGACCGCCACCGCCGCGCCGATGCCCCGGCTGCCTCCGGTGACGAACGCGACCTTTCCCTCTAGAACACGGCTTTCCGCCGCAATAACCTCGCTCATGCCCACAATCCTGATCAACGGGCGGGCCGTCGTCTGGCGGTGATCGGACGCCTCGTTCGAGCCCCGGCACGCCTCGTCCGAGGGCACCGCGCGCCTCGTTTCAGGGCACCGCGCGCCTCGAACGAGAGCCGGCGTGCTGCGTCCGAGAGCCGGCACGCGGTCGTCCGAGGGCACGGCCCGCCTCGTCCGCCGCGAGCCGCCCGGGCGGGGGTGAGCCGGCTCACATTACGATACGGAACGGTTCCGTTTCGGTTTCCGGCTGACTATCGTCAGTGCGGTCAAGAAACTTCCCCGCCGCCGAATCGGGCGAAGCGGGGTCTCGGGGGGACAAAACACCGCATGGAGTTAACCGAAAACACCGGGCACCCGAGGCGCTGGGCCATTCTCGGCGTGCTCGTGGTCAGCCTGCTGGTGATCGTGCTGGACAACACGGTCCTGAACGTCGCACTGCGTACCCTGGCCGACCCGGTGCACGGCCTCGGCGCCAGCCAGGGCGAACTGGAATGGTCGATCAACTCGTACACGCTGGTCTTCGCCGGGCTGCTCTTCACCTTCGGCGTGCTCGGCGACCGGTACGGGCGCAAGTGGTTCCTGCTGGTCGGGCTCGCCCTCTTCGGCCTGGCCTCGCTGCTGTCGGCGTACGCGCAGAGCCCCGGTCAACTGATCGGCGCCCGCGCGCTGATGGGCTTCGGGGCCGCCGCCGTGATGCCGGTGACCCTGTCGATCATCTCCAACGTCTTCGACCCCCGGGAGCGCGGTCGCGCCATCGGGGTCTGGGCCGGCGCGATCGGCCTCGGTGTGGCGATCGGCCCGGTGCTGGGCGGTCTGCTGCTGGAGAACTACTGGTGGGGCTCGGTCTTCCTGATCAACGTGCCGGTGGTGCTGATCGGGCTGGTCGCGGTCGCGCTGCTGGTGCCGGACTCGCGGGACCCGAAGCCGGGCCGGATCGACGTGATCGGCGTACTGCTCTCGGTGGTCGGTCTGGTCGCGCTCTCGTACGGGATCATCGACGGTGGCGAGCACGGCTTCGGTCGGCCGCTCATCTGGGCGTCGATCGTCGGCGGGCTGGCCGTACTGGCCGCCTTCGTGGCCTGGGAGCGCCGGGTCGAGTTCCCGTCGCTGGACGTACGGCTGTTCCGGGTACCCCGCTTCGCCGCTCCGGTCGCGGTGATCGGCCTGGTCTTCTTCGCCGCCATGGGCGTGATGTTCTTCAGCGCCTTCTACCTCCAGCTCGTCCGCGGCTACAGCCCGCTGGAGACCGGCCTGCTGATGCTGCCGTTCGCCGTCGCCCAGCTGGTCTTCGCACCGCGCAGCGCCACCATGGTCAAGCGGTACGGCGGTCGGGCCGTCGCGGTGACCGGGCTGGCGTTGACCTCGGCGGCGCTGGTGGCGTTCGCCTTCGCCACCGCGACCACGCCGATCTGGATCATCGGGCTGATCTTCTTCGTCCAGGGCGTCGGGATGGCCAACATCATGCCGCCGGCGACCGAGTCGATCATGTCAGCGCTGCCCCGGGAGAAGGCCGGGGTGGGTTCGGCGGTCAGCAACACCGTCCGCCAGGTGGCCGGCGCGCTCGGCGTCGCGGTACTCGGCTCGGTGCTCTCCGGGGTCTACCGGGACCAGATCGAGCCGGCGGCCCGCGCGCTGCCGGCACCGGTCCGGGACGCCGCGTCCGAGTCGGTCTCCGGGGCGTACGCGGTCGCGGAGCGGCTCGGCGGCCCGGCCGGCTCGGCGGTGACCAGCGCCGCCAACGACGCCTTCGTCTCCGCCATGCACTGGGCGAGCGGGATCTCGGCGGTGGTCGCCGCCCTCGGCATCGTGGTGGTGCTCCGCTGGCTGCCCGGCCGCAACGCCGAGGAGCAGCTGCTGCCGCCGGAGCCGGTGGGTGATCCCGAACTGGTCGCCGCCTGAGCGACAGGGGACAATGGTTAACGTGACCGAAACGATGGATGCTCCGCGGGCGCCAGGACGCCCGCGGAGCATCCGCGCGGACGAGGCGATCCTGGAGGCCGCCCTCGACCTGCTCGCCGAGGGCAGCAGCATCGAGACGCTCTCGATCGAGGCGATCGCCACCCGGGCCGGCGTGGGCAAGGCGACCATCTACCGACGCTGGTCCGGCAAGGAGGCGTTGCTCCAGGACGCCCTGCGCCGGCTGAAGCCGCCACCGCCGCCACCGCCCGGGCGGTCCGTACGCGAAGACCTGATCGCGCTGGTCGGCAACACCGGGCACAACCCGGACCCCAGGATGCGGCAGATCATGCCCTGCCTGATGCCCGCGATCAGCCGCAGCCCCGAGCAGTACCGGCTCTACCAGGAGCTGGTCGAGCCCCGGCGGCGGATGATCCGCGAGGTGCTGCGCCGGGGAATCGACCTCGGCGAGCTGCGGGCGGACCTCGACGTCGAGCTGACGCTTTCGCTGCTCACGGCCCCGCTGCTGATGCAGCGGTTGCTCCGCGCCCAGCCCAACCTGGACGAGCGGGACCTGCCGGCCCGGGTCGTCGACGCGGTGATCGCCGGCATCGCCGCCCGCTGACCTGCCGGCATCCCCGCCCGCTGACCGGTCGCGGCGCCGTGCCGCGGCGATGCGCTCAGCGCAGGCCGGGTGAACGCAAGCAGAGCAGGCATGCGCACAGGGCAGGCCGGGCCAACGCGCTCAGTTGCAGGCACGCCCTCAGGGCAGGCCGGGTGAACGCGATCAGAGCAGGCATGCGCTCAGGGCAGCTCGGTGCCGCCGACACCCGCCCCGCTCTGGCCGGCCGCGGCGCGCAGCCGGTGCAGCCGGAGTGCGAGCTGCACCTCCAGCGCCCGCTCCGGCTTCTGCCACTGCGGCCCGAGCAGTTGCCCCACCCGGTCCAGCCGCTGGGTCACCGTGTTGACGTGCACGTGCAGCAGCTCGGCGGCCCGGGCCAGGCTGCCGCCGACCCCGAAGTACGCCTCCAGGGTCTTCACCAGCGCGGTGCCCCGGCGGGCGTCGTAGTCGACCACCGGGCCGACGGTGTCGACCAGGAACCGGGCCACCTCCCGGTCGCCGCCGGACCCGACCGCGCCGAGCAGCAGCCCGACGAAACCGAGTTCGGCGCTGCTGGCACCCTCGCCGGCCCGACCGAGCGCACGCAGCGCGGTGAGGCAGCGGTCCGCCTCCCGGGCCGCCCCGGCCAGCGACGCCGGGCCGGTCGCCGGCCCGCCCGCTCCGGCGGTGACCGGCCGGCCCAGTGCCCGGGACAGGTCCCGGACCACGGTCCGGGCCGCCGAACCGGCGTCGCCGCCCGGCAGCATCAGCACCGCCCGGCCGTCCCGGGCCGCCGCCAGCCCACCCTGCGCCGAGGCGTACGTGCTGGCCCAGGAGGTGACCCGCTGCCGTACCGAGGTACTCCCGACCATCGCGTCGTCGCCGACCGCCACGAGTACGTGCGGGGCGTCCAGGTCCACGCCGAGCCGGCGGGCCCGGCCGCGCAGCGCGGCGGCGTCGAGTACCGGCCGGGCGATCAGGTCGTCGAGCAGTTCGCCCCGGACCCGCCCCTCCGCCTCGGCGACGCTCTGCCGGAAGAGCAGCAGCAGCGCGGTGACCAGCGCCGCCCGCTCCAGGATCCGCTGGTCGGCGTCGACCAGCTCTTCCTCGGGGCGGGAGACCAGGGCGCCGAGGTTCTCGGTACCGGCGACCACGGCGGCGTACCAGAGGTCGCCCCGGCGCACGCTGCGCCCCTCGGTACGCGACGCCACCACCGCCTCGTCCAGCGCCGCCCGCTCCGGCTCGTCGATCTCGCCGACCCGGGCCAGTGTCCGCCCCTCGGCGTCGAGCGCCAGCAGCGCACCGCCGAGCACCTCGGTCACCGCCGCCGCCACGTCCTCCACCCCGCCGCCGCGCAGCACCAGCGAGGTCATCCGGTCGTGCGCGGCGGCGGCCCGCTCCACCGACGCGCTGTGCGCCTGGATCGTCGAGTTGGCCGCCGAGAGTTCCGCCAGCGCGGCCCGGGTCTCGGCGAGCAGCCGCGCCGTGTCGATCGCGACCGCCGCGTGCGCGGCCAGCGAGAGCAGCAGCGACACCTCCTCCCGGGCGAACGGCCGGGCCGACCGGTTGGCGGCGTAGAGGACCCCGATCACCCGGGAGCCGAGCCGCAGCGGCACCCCGAGGATGGCGACCAGCCCCTCCTCGCCGACCCCGGCGTCGATCTCGCCGGTGTGGTGGAACCTCGCGTCCTCCGGATAGTTCGCGGTCGCGTACGGGCTGCCGGTCTGCGCCACCAGGCCGCCGAGTCCGGCCCCCATCGGCAGCCGCAGTCCCTGGAACCGGGCCGAGATCGAACCGTCGGTGACCCGCATGTACGTGTCGCCCAGGTCGTCGTCGACCAGCGTCATGTACGCCACGTCGGTGCCGAGCAGGTGCCGGGCCCGGTGCACGATCGCCCGCAGTACGTCGTCGGAGTCGCGCAGCCCGGCGAGGTCGCTGGCGGTGTCGTACAGGCCGGAGAGTTCCGCCTCGCGGCGCCGCCGCCGTTCCAGCAGGGCGCGTACCCGCAGCGCCACCACCTTGGCCGCCTCCAGCTCGGCGAGCCGGTCGGCTGGTACCCCGGCCGCCCGGGCAGCCACCAGCGGCCCCTCGAACTCGACCGGAGCGGCCTCCCGGGCCAGCAGCTCCAGGAACTCGATCGGCGTGGACACGGGGTCCATTCTGCGGGAGGCGCCCACTCAGTTCGCCGTCCAGCCCCCGTCGAGGGGGATCGAGGCGCCGGTGAGGAAGGAGGCGGCCGGGGTGCAGAGGTAGGCGACGAGTTCGGCGACCTCCTCCGGCTCGATCAGTCGTTTGATCGCCGCCCGGGCCAGCATGATCTGCTCGATCACCTCGGTCTCGGCGATGCCGTGTGCGTTCGCCTGCGCGGTGATCTGTCCCTCGACCAGCGGCGTGCGCACGTACGCCGGATTCACGCAGTTGGCCGTCACCCCGTGCGCCGCCCCCTCCAGGGCGACCACCTTCGACAGCCCCTCCAGGGCGTGCTTGGCCGAGACGTACGCCGACTTGAACGCCGAGGCGCGCAGCCCGTGTACCGAGGAGATGTTGACGATGCGGCCCCAGTTGCCGGCGTACATGTGCGGCAGCGCCCGCCGGACGATCAGGAACGGGGCGGTCACCATCACCCGGTGCAGGTGGTCGAAGCGGTCCGGCGGAAACTCGTGCAGCGGCGCCACGTGTTGCAGCCCGGCATTGTTGACCACGATGTCCAGCTCGGGGTCGATCCGGTCGGTGGCGTGCGGATCGGCGAGGTCCAGCCCGAGCGCCCGACCGCCGATCTCGGCGGCGACCGCCTCGGCCCGGTCGGCGTCCCGGTCCAGCACGGTGACGGTCGCGCCGGCCTCGGCCAGCCGTGCCGCGCAGGCCCGCCCGATCCCGCTGGCACCGCCGGTGACCAGGGCGGTCCGCCCGGACAGGTCGAGCCGGACGACCGGCGGGGCGGCCCGGCCGGCCCGGGGCGGGTCGTCGGCCGAGGCCGGGGATCCGACCTGCTGGCGCCGCCGTCGCGCGGCCTGGTCGTCCCGACCGGGTTCTACCGTCATGGCCGAAAAAGCTACGAGCCAACCGGGCGGCGGCACATGGGCGTCGGCCACATACTCCGGCACCGGCCTATGTGGCGACCTTCGGCGGGCCCGCCGGCCCGGCTCTGATGATCGGGTACGGGCGTGTCGGCGTTTCCGGCTCCGGCGCAGGCCAGTAGGGTGTCGAACACACGTACGTGCTGCGGCACGGGGAGGGGGCGGCGTGCGGGTGCTGGGCGTCGACCCGGGGTTGACCCGGTGCGGGGTCGGCGTGGTCGAGGGGGTGCCCGGCCGGCCGTGCACCCTGGTGGCCTACTACGTCGTCTACACCGACCCGGGTGACGAGCTGCCGCTGCGGCTGCTGCACCTGGACACCGAGCTGACCCGGCTGGTCGCCGAGCACCAGCCGCAGAGTGTCGCGGTGGAGCGGGTCTTCAGCCAGCACAACGTCCGGACGGTGATGGGGACCGCGCAGGCCAGCGCGGTGGCGGTGCTGGCCGGGGCCCGGGCCGGGCTGCCGGTGCAGACGTACACCCCGAGCGAGGTCAAGGCGGCGGTCACCGGTTCCGGCCAGGCGGACAAGGCGCAGATGATGTCGATGGTGACCCGGCTGCTGCGGCTGGCCGAGCCGCCCCGGCCGGCCGACGCCGCCGACGCGCTGGCGCTGGCGATCTGCCACATCTGGCGCGGCGGCACCCGGTCCCGGATCGCGGCGGCGGCCGACGCGGTCCGGCAGCGGGCGGCGACGTCGGCCGCGTCCCGGGCCGGCGCCCGATCGGGTACGCCCCGGCGGGCCGCCCGGCCGGGTCCGGAACGACAGGGAGGTACAGGATGATCGCGAGTGTCCGGGGCGTGGTCGCCGGGCTGTCCCCGGACGGCGCGGTGATCGAGGTCGGCGGGGTGGGGCTGGCGGTGCAGTGCGCGCCCGGCACCCTGGCCGGGCTGCGGGTCGGCTCGCCGGCCCGGCTCGCCACCAGCCTGGTGGTCCGGGAGGACTCGCTGACCCTCTACGGCTTCGCCGACGACGACGAGAAGCACCTCTTCGAACTGCTCCAGACCGCCAGCGGGGTCGGCCCCCGGCTCGCCCAGGCCGTCCTCGCCGTGCACGCGCCCGACGTGGTGCGCAAGGCGATCGCGAACGCCGACACCGGCACCCTGACCCGGGTGCCGGGGATCGGCAAGAAGGGCGCCGAGCGGCTGGTGCTGGAGTTGCGGGACCGGATCGGCCCGGTGCCGGTCGGCCCGGACGGCGCGGCCGGGGTCACCGCCGGTGCCTGGCCGGAGCAGGTGCGCCAGGCGCTGGTCGGGCTCGGCTGGACGGCGTCCCAGGCGGACCAGGCGGTGGCGGCGGTGGCCGAGACCGTCGACGGTGAGGTCCCGCCGGTGCCGGTGCTGCTGAAGCAGGCGATCCGACTGCTGGGCAGGACCCGGTGACCGATCCCGAGGGGCTCGTCTCGGCGTACGCGGACGACGCCGAGCGGGACGCGGAGGTCACCGTACGCCCGAAGCGGCTCGCCGACTTCATCGCCCAGCACCGGGTACGCGACCAGCTCGACCTGCTGCTGCGCGGCGCCATGGGCCGGGGCACCCCGCCGGACCACATCCTGCTCTCCGGCCCGCCCGGCCTGGGGAAGACGACCCTGGCGAACATCGTCGCCGCCGAGCTGGGTGCCGGGATCCGGGTGACCAGCGGCCCGGCGATCGAGCGCTCCGGTGACCTGGCGGCGATCCTGACCAGCCTCGCCGAGGGCGACGTGCTCTTCATCGACGAGATCCACCGGATCGCCAAGCCGGCCGAGGAGCTGCTCTACAGCGCGATGGAGGACTTCCGGGTCGACGTGGTGGTCGGCAAGGGGCCGGGGGCCACCGCGATCCCGCTGGACGTCGAGCCGTTCACCCTGGTCGGCGCGACCACCCGGTCCGGGTTGTTGACCGGTCCGATGCGGGACCGGTTCGGTTTCGTCGCGCATCTCGACTTCTACTCCCCGGACGAGCTGGACGTGCTGCTCCAGCGCTCGGCGCGGATCCTGGGGGTGCCGATCACCTCCGACGGTTCGGCGGAGATCGCCGGCCGGTCCCGGGGTACGCCCCGGATCGCCAACCGGCTGCTCCGCCGGGTACGCGACTTCGCCGAGGTCCGGGCCGACGGGACGGTGACCCTGGAGACCGCCCGGGCCGCGCTGCGGGTCTACGACGTGGACGAGCTGGGGTTGGACCGGCTGGACCGGGCGGTGCTGACCGCGTTGGTGGACTCGTTCCGGGGCGGTCCGGTGGGGTTGTCGACCCTGGCGGTGGCGGTGGGGGAGCAGCCGGACACCGTGGAGGAGGTCTGCGAGCCGTTCCTGGTCCGGGCCGGTCTGCTGGCCCGGACGCCCCGGGGGCGGGTGGCGACCGAGGCCGCTTGGCGACACTTGGGGCGTACTCCGCCAAATGGTACATTCGGCGTGAGTGGGCCCGGAGGGCCCGACCTCTTCTCCGCGGGGTCCCAGGAGGTGTGATCCGTTCGTGATCTGTGCCGCATTCGGTGTTCTCAGGTGCAGGGACTAGACTCGCCGCGGTTTGTACAGGACGTGAGTTCCTGCCTCCGCTCCGGCATACCCGTGCCGTGACGAGGCCGATGGGAAGGTCGTAACAGTGCCTTTGGCAGCACAGAGCGGCGGCGGAGCCGGGAGTTTCATGCCGCTCCTCATGATTGTCCTGCTTTTCGTCGTCATGTACTTCATGATGATCCGGCCGCAGCAGAAGCGGCGTCGCGAGGCCGAGCAGATGCAGTCCTCGATCGGCCCCGGCGACGAGGTGGTCACGATCGGCGGGCTCTACGGCACCGTCACCGGTATGGACGACGAGACCGTGATGCTCGAGGTGGCGCCCGGCGTGCAGACGCGGTACGCGCGGCCGGCGATCGCCCGGGTCGTCAAGAAGGTGGAGCGGGTCGAGTCGGTACCCGAAGAGGTCGACGCGAAGGAGTGAGCCCCCTGCTCAACCTCCCTCGCGGTCCGTGGTCGCCGTGGGTGGAGGTCGGGGCGTGCGCTCCGCGCTCTCCGGGTTGAGAAACGCTCGATGACCCACCCGGCCGACGGGACGGGTTCGGCATCGAAGATAATAGATCGACGGGCCGGTGGGACCCCCACCGGTGCGGTACGTATGTCGCCGGACTCCACCGGCGTCCGACCCGCCGCCCACCACTAGCGGCCGAACCGCGCAGGGAGACAGGAAAGCCGTGGCACCACCTCAGGGACAGATGCGACCCGGGCGGCAGCTGGCCGTCCTCGGGTTGATCTTCACCGTCCTCTACCTTCTGGTGTTCTTCGCCGCCGGGGCCAAGGGAAGCTGGACGGAGCGGCTTGAGCCGAAGCTCGGCCTGGATCTCATCGGCGGCACCCGGATGACCCTGGAGGCGGCCACCGAGGCCGGCCAGGCGCCCCCCGCCAGCTCCCTCGAGGAGGCCCGGCAGATCATCCAGGCCCGGGTGGACGGCCGAGGTGTCGCCGAGGCCGAGGTGGTCACCGAGGGCAACCGCAACATCGTGATCTCGGTACCCGGGCAGAACGCCGACCTCGACGACGTCGGCACCCCGGCCGAGCTGCGGTTCCGCAAGGTGCTCAAGACCGTCGACGGTGGCGGGCCGGTCAACGCCGCGCCGTCGCCCGGTGCCTCGGCCAGCCCGGCGCCCTCCGGCAGCCCGGCCCCGTCCGGCAGCGCCAGCCCGTCCGGCAGCCCGGCTCCGGACGTGACCTCGTCGCCGGGTGCCGGCGGCGGTCAGGGCGGTGGTGCTCCGGCCCCGACGCCGACCCCGAGCGGCAGCGCCTCGCCGGCACCGAGCGCCTCGGCCAGCGCCGCCCCGGCGGCTCCGGGCGACCAGACCCTGGAGGCCCAGCGCGCGGCGGTGGAGCAGAAGGTCGGCGCCGAGGCCTGGGCCGCCGCCACCGCGCTCCAGGCGCCGGCGGACTTCAGCGCGGACCCGGCCCTCGCCGAGAAGCTCAAGCCCTTCGCCGAGCTGACCCCGCAGGAGATCCGGGTCCTGCCCGCCAACATCCAGTTCAACGTACCGACCATCACCTGCGAGAAGCTCGACCAGCGGCCGCCCGGCTCGATCAAGGAGTCGGACCAGCAGGTGGTCGCCTGCGAGAGCGGCCAGCAGAAGAACCTGCTGGACGTCGCCAAGGTGGAGGGGACCGACGTCGAGGACGCCGACGGGGTGCTCGACCAGACCACCAGCCAGTGGGTGGTCAGCCTGGACTTCACCGGCAGCGGTCAGAGCAAGTGGACCAACCTGACCCGCGAGGCGTACAACAACACCGACAGCCAGTGCGACCAGGCGGCCCTGGGCGACGAGGGCCGGTGCCGGGTGGCGGTGGTACTCGACAACCAGATCATCTCCTCCCCGGAGATCCAGGGCGTACTGACCGGTGACTCGCAGATCACCGGCAGCTTCACCAACGCCACCGCCAGCGAGCTGGCCAGCCAGCTCCGCTACGGCGCCCTGCCGCTGACCTTCCAGCCGCAGGAGGCGCAGAACATCACCGCCACGCTCGGCACCGAGCACCTGCGGGCCGGCCTGCTCGCCGCCGGCATCGGGATGCTCCTGGTGATCATCTACGCCTTCTTCTACTACCGGCTGCTCGGCTCGGTGATCTTCCTCAGCCTGGTCCTCTCCGCGATCCTGGTCTTCGGCGCGCTGGTGGTACTCGGCCGGCAGATCGGCTTCACCCTGACCCTGGCCGGAATCGCCGGCTTCATCGTCTCGTTGGGTGTCGCCGCCGACTCCTTCGTCATCTACTTCGAACGTCTGAAAGACGAGATCCGGGAGGGGCGCAGCCCGCGCAGCGCGGTGCCCCGCGCCTGGGCCCGGGCCCGCCGGACGATCATCTCGGCGAACGCGATCTCGATCATGGCCGCCGTGGTGCTCTACCTCGTCTCGGTCGGCACGGTGCAGGGCTTCGCCTTCGCGCTGGGTCTGGCCACCATCCTCGACCTGGTGGTCGTCTTCCTGTTCCGGCATCCGATCATGACGATGTTCGCGCGTACCCCGGCGTTCCTGTCGCCACGGGTCAGCGGTCTCGGTCGGGCGTTGCACACTCAGGACGACGACGAGGCGCCGACGACCGGCAAGACCCGCGTGAAGGAGGCCTGAGATGAGCAGGAGTGGGCTCGCCAGCCGCTTGTACCGCGGCGAGGCCGGTCTCGACATCGTCCCCCGCCGCAAGCTGTGGTTCGGCATCGCCGGTGGGTTGGTGCTGCTGACCATCCTCAGCTTCCTGATCCAGGGTTTCCACCTCGGCATCGAGTTCCGGGGCGGCAACGAGTTCCAGGTGCCGACCAGCGTCGGCACGATGCAGCGGGCCGAGGAGGCGCTGGACTCGGCGCTCGCCGAGGAGTCGACCCCGGAGGGGCCGGCCGAGGTGGTCTCCAGCCAGCGGGTCGGCGACGCCACCTATCTGTTCCGGACCTCGCCGCTGGAGCAGCAGCAGGCCACCGAGGTCCGCACGGCGGTCGCCGCCGATCTGGGCATCGCGGTCGACGAGATCAGCGACAACCGGGTCAGCGCGGCCTGGGGTGCCCAGATCACCCAGCGGGCACTGCTCGGTCTGGTGATCTTCGTGGTGCTGGTCACCGGCTACCTGGTGCTCCGGTTCGAGTTGCGGATGGCGATCGCCGCCGTCGCCGGCCTCCTGCTGGACCTGCTGCTCACCGCCGGCGTCTACTCGGCGGTCGGCTTCGAGGTGACCCCGTCGACCGTCGTCGGCTTCCTCACCATCCTCGGCTTCGCCCTGTACGACAGCGTGGTGGTCTTCGACAAGATCCAAGAGAACACCCGGGGCATCACCGGGGGCAGCAGCCAGACGTACGCCGAGGCGGCCAACCTGGCCCTGAACCAGACGCTGATGCGGTCGATCAACACCTCGGTGGTCGCCCTGCTGCCGGTCGGTGGTCTGCTCTTCATCGGCGCCGGGCTGCTCGGCGCCGGCACGCTGAAGGACCTCGGCCTGGTGCTCTTCGTCGGTATGGGCGCCGCGTTCTTCTCGTCGATCTTCTTCTCGACGCCGCTGCTGGTGGCGCTGAAGAACCGCGAGCCGCGGATCCGGCAGCACACCCAGCGGGTGCTGACCCGCCGGGCCGGCGGCGGCCGGGACGCCTCCGCCGTGCGTCGCCCCAACCGGCAGCCCGGCCAGGCCCGGTCGACCGCCGCCGAGGCGCCGGCCGACCAGCCGGCGGGCGAGGAGGCTCCGGCGCCGGCCACCGAGGCGACCGCGCTGGCCGGGGCCGCGCCGAAGGTCGGCTCCCGGCCGTCGGGCAAGCGGTCCGGTGGCGCCCGGGGCGGCCGCTCCGGTGGCAACCGGCCCGGTGGCAAGCGGCGCTGAGCCGGACGAACGGATCGAAAGGCGCCCGACGCGCCGCCCAGGCGGCGGGTCGGGCGCCTTTGCCCGGAGAGGACGCAGTGTGACGGAGACCCCGACCGAGGTACGCGGCGACAGCGGCCCGGTGACGGCCCAGCTGGTGGCCAGCCGGGTACTGGACGTGCCCGACTTCCCGAAGCCGGGCGTCGTGTTCAAGGACCTGATGCCGTTGTTCGCCGACGGCGCCGCGTTCCGGGAGGTGATCGACGACATCGTCGACCACCACGGCCGGGACTCGTTCGACGTGGTGGTCGGGATCGAGGCGCGCGGCTTCGTGGTGGCCGCCGCGATCGCGTACGCCACCGGGGTCGGGGTGGTGCCGGTACGCAAGGCCGGCAAGCTGCCCCGGGCCGCGTACGCCGCCTCGTACGCCCTGGAGTACGGCGAGGCCACCCTGGAGGTGCACCAGGACGCGTTCACGGCCGGACACCGGGTGCTGGTGGTCGACGACGTACTCGCCACCGGCGGGACGGCGCGGGCCACCCTGGATCTCGTGGAGCGGGCCGGTGGCACGGTGGCCGGGTTCAGCGTGCTGCTGGAACTGAGCTTCCTGAACGGCCGTGACCGGCTGGCGCCTCGTCCGGTTCATGCCCTGTTGACTGTTTAGTCCCGCTTGACCGCCACGACCGGCCCGTACGCCGGAGGACGGTCACCAGGTCGCCGGTGCGGGTACGATTGCCCTTCGTGGCCGGCCCGGGTGACATGCCCGCGACTGGCGTAGGACCGGCTCGACCGGCTACGGTCGGGTCATTCCCGGCGAAGTGTTGAGGAGGCCGGTGTCTTCCGATGTCGCCCCTCCGGCGGAGGGCATGGTGCATCCCACCAACGAAGCTGATACCCCTGCCGACGGCACGACCGGCGCCGGTGGTGGCCAGCCCCAGGTCAACGGGTCCGTCCGAGCCGGTGGGCCGGTGGAGCCGGTGGTCGCCGCCGAGCAGGCCCAGCCTGACTCCGGACGGGCGGCCACGCCGAACCGACCGCTCGGCGCGGTCCAGCCGGCCGCCGGCAGCCAGGCCGGGGCCGGTGCACCGGTCGCCGGGTCGCCGGTCGGTCCCGTCGTCGACGGCGGGGCGGTGCCGGCCGGTGTCGGCGCCACCGTGGGGGCCGGCGCGGCCGCCGAGTTCGCCGGAATGGCCGCCGGGGTCGCACCGCCGCCCGCGACGAGCTTCGCCCTGGCCAACGCGCCCACCGGGCGCCGGGTCCGGGCCCGGCTGGCCCGGTTCAACGCGCCCTGGCAGACCCCGCAGGTGAGCGAGGTGTTGGAGCCGCTGATCGCGACGCACCGCGCCGCGCACCCCAAGGCGGACGCGCGGTTGCTGCAACGCGCCTTCGACATGGCCGCCCGGTGGCACTCCGGGCAGTACCGCAAGTCCGGCGACCCCTACATCACCCACCCGCTGGCGGTAGCCACCATCCTGGCCAACCTCGGGATGGACACCACCACCCTGGTCGCCGCGCTGCTGCACGACACCATCGAGGACACCGACTACGGGCTCGACCAGATGCGCGCCGACTTCGGCGCCGAGGTCGCGCTGCTGGTCGACGGCGTCACCAAGCTGGACAAGGTCAAGCTGGGCGACGCGGCCAAGGCGGAGACGATCCGCAAGATGGTCGTGGCGATGGCCAAGGACCCCCGGGTGCTGGTCATCAAGCTGGCCGACCGGCTGCACAACATGCGTACCCTGACCTTCCTGCCGCCTGCCAAGCGGGAGCAGAAGGCCAAGGAGACGCTGGAGATCCTGGCTCCGCTGGCGCACCGGCTCGGTATGAACACCATCAAGTGGGAGCTGGAGGACCTGGCCTTCGCCAACCTCTTCCCGAAGCGCTACGAGGAGATCAACCGGCTGATCGGGGAGCACCAGCCGCAGCGTGAGGCGCTGCTGCGGCAGGTGACCCAGAAGGTGCAGGTCGACCTGAGGTCCGCCAAGATCAAGGCGGAGACCACCGGTCGACCCAAGCACCTCTACTCGATCTACCAGAAGATGATCGTCCGGGGTCGGGACTTCAACGACATCTACGACCTGGTCGGCGTGCGCATCCTGGTCGACACGGTGCGGGACTGCTACGCGGCCCTCGGTGTGATCCACGCGAACTGGCAGCCCGTGCCGGGCCGGTTCAAGGACTACATCGCGATGCCGAAGTTCAACATGTACCAGTCGCTGCACACCACGGTGATCGGGCCGAGCGGCAAGCCGGTCGAGATGCAGATCCGCACGTACGCGATGCACCGTACGGCCGAGTTCGGCATCGCCGCGCACTGGAAGTACAAGGAGAAGAAGGGCGAGACGGTCGTCGGCCCGCCGGCCCACATCGACGAGATGACGTGGCTGCGGCAGCTGCTGGACTGGCAGCGCGAGGCGGCCGACCCGAGCGAGTTCCTCGACGCGCTCCGCTTCGACCTCTCCAGCCAGGAGGTCTACGTCTTCACGCCCAAGGGCGACGTGATCCCGCTGCCGACCGCCTCGACCCCGGTCGACTTCGCCTACGCGGTGCACACCGAGGTGGGGCACAAGTGCATCGGCGCGCGGGTGAACGGCAAGCTGGTGCCGTTGGAGTCGACGCTCTCCAACGGCGACGTGATCGAGATCTTCACCTCGAAGTCCGACACCGCCGGTCCGACCCAGGACTGGCTGGGCTTCGTCAAGAGCCCCCGGGCGCGGACGAAGATCCGACAATACTTCAACAAGGAGCGCCGCGAGGAGGCGATCGAGGCCGGCAAGGACGCGATCGTCAAGGCGATGCGCAAGCAGGGCATGCCGTTGCAGCGGATGCTGACCACGGACAACCTGATGACCATTGCCCGGGACCTGCACCTGGCCGACGTCGCCTCGCTCTACGCCGCGGTCGGCGACAGCCAGGTCTCCGCCCAGTCGGTGGTGCAGAAGCTGATGGCCGGCTACGGCGGCGAGGAGGGGGCCGCCGAGGACCTCGCCGAGACCGCCGTAGCGACCCGGCCGCAGCGCCGGGGCAACAGCAACGACCCGGGCGTGGTGGTCCGGGGGGTCAGCGACGTCTGGATCAAGCTGGCCCGCTGCTGCACGCCGGTGCCGCCGGACACCGTCTTCGGGTTCGTGACCCGCTCCGGCGGGGTGAGCGTGCACCGGGACGACTGCGCGAACGCCGAGGAACTCAAGGTGCAGACCGAGCGCATCGTCGAGGTGAGCTGGCGGCTCACCTCGGCCTCGACGTTCCTGGTCGCGATCCAGGTCGAGGCGCTGGACCGGCACAAGCTGCTCGCGGACGTGACCCGGGTGCTCTCCGACGAGCGGGTCAACATCCTCTCGGCGACCGTCACCACCACCCGGGACCGGGTGGCGGTGAGCCGGTTCAGCTTCGAGATGGCCGACCCGAAGCACCTGGGGCACCTGCTGGCCGCCGTACGCAAGGTGGACGGCGTCTTCGACGCCTACCGAGTCACCTCGGGCGCCTGAGGGCCGCCCGGGGCCGGCTCCTCAATAGGGGCGGCACCCGGCACGGATGACAGAAACGGCGCCGCGCCACCCCCGACGGGGTGGCGCGGCGCCGTTGTCGACCGCGGTCGGAAGTCTCAGCCGACCGGGGAAGCCATGGTCAGCGACTTGATCAGAACTTCCTTCTTCGGGTGGCCGCCACCGGCCTGCTGCGCGAAGGCGCCGTCGTCGCCGGCCGCGCCGACCTGGGCGACCAGGTCCAGGCCGCTGGTGACGGTGCCGAGCACGGTGTACTGGGAGGGGAGCTGCGAGTCGCCGTACACGATGAAGAACTGGCTGCCGGTGCTGCCCGGCTGCCCCGAGTTCGCCATCGCGATCACCCCGGCCGGGTACGGCGGCCGCTTGTCCGTCGGCAGGTTCTCCTCGGCGAACCGGTACGCCGGGCCGCCCGTGCCGTCGGTTTCCTTCCACTTGTCACCGGTGACGCTCGGGTCGCCGCACTGGAGGACCTGGAGGCCCTGGGTGACCAGCCGGTGGCACTTGGTGTTGTCGAAGAACTTCTTCTCGGCCAGGTGCGTGAAGCTGGCGGCGGTGCAGGGCACGTCGGCGAGGTTGAGCTTGGCGGTGATCGGCCCGAGGTTGGTGTCGATCGTCATCACCTGACTGCCGGTGTTCTTCACCGAGGTCGGCGGCAGCCCGACGTCCTTGGTCGCCGCGTTGCGCTGGTCGGCCGGGATGTCGGTCCAGGCGCAGGTGGCCGTGCCCGCCTGGGTCGAGCCGTCCTTGTCGTCACCGACGCTCATCACCAGCCACACCGTGCCCGCGACCACCAGCAGCAACGCCACCCCGGCGCCGATGCTGGCCTGCACTTGCCGGCGCTTGCGGGCGGCAGCGGCGCGCTCGGCCATCTCCCGTTCCAGCTTGGCCCGCGCCGCGGCGCGCTGCCGCTCTCTGGTGGACGTCACGGTGGCTCCTCCTGGACTATGTGCAGCGCGGCCGGGTCCGCGGCTGTGCTGGTCTCTGCGGTTCTCAGGACTGTCCGGCAACCGTCGGGCTGGCCGACGGCACCGGCGGCGTCGGGGTCGCCGCCGACGGCACGGCCGTCGGGTCGGCCGACGCCGGCTCACCAACGGTGAGGCTCTGGATCACCACGTCGGTCTTCGGCTTGATTTTGACGCCAGAACCATTGTCCACGGTTTCCATGGCGCCGATCTTTTTGATCACGTCGAGTCCGCTGGTCACCCGGCCGACGATCGGATAGCTGGGCTGGGTCGGGCTGAAGTCCTTGAAGAAGATCAGGAACTGGCTGCCGTTGGCGCCGGGCGCGTTTCCGATCATGGCGACGGTGCCGACCGGGTAGAGCGGTGCGGCCGGAGTGGTCGCCGCCGGGCTGGCGGACGGGCTCGCCGCCGGGCTGGCGCTGGCCGACGGGTCGGCGGACGGGCTCGCCGCCGGGGCCTCCGGGGTGTTCTCGCTCAGGAAGGTGTAGGTCGGGCCGCCCTGGCCGGTGCCGCTCGGGTCGCCGCAGCGCAGCGCCCCCTCGCTGGTCAGCTCGTGGCACTTGGTGTTGTCGAAGAACGACTTGCCGGCCAGGTGGGTGAAGCTGGCCGCCGCGCAGGGCGCGGTGGCCAGGTCCAGCTCGACGGTGACCGGGGCGCCCTGGTTCGTGGTGATCGTCATCGGCCGGGTGCCGGTGGTGGGGAGGTCCCGGGTGGGCGGGGTGCCGACGTCCTTGAGGTTCGTGTTCGCCTGGGCGTCCTGGCTGCTCCAGGCGCAGGTCTCGGCGGCGGCGGTGTCGTCGGCCGGCTCGCGGTCGAAACCGCCGAGCGCCCAGAACGAGCCCAGCACGATCAGCAGCAGCGCGAGGGCGGAGCCGATCCCGGCGCGGATCTGTCGCTTGCGCCGGGCAGTGGCCGCCCGCCGGGCCATCTGCCGGTCGAGCTTCGCCCGCGCGAGTTTGCGCTGCCGGTCCCTGCTGGAAGCCACCCGAGCTCCCCTTTCCATGTGCCCTGGTCGTCGTCTTGCCTCTGGTTGCCGCGCCGACGGTCGTCCTGGCCAACGGCACGATCCGCCGCCCCGGCGTCAAGTGCGCCACGCCACACGCCCGCCAGAGTGTACGGGTAACCGCTGGGAAAGTGTTGTACGAGGTCACTCCGAAACCATCGGAGATTATCACTGTGTCCCCTGATGCCTCCCGGGGCAGGTGTATATGGGCGGTCGGTCCCGATGGCCGCCCGATATGGTGGGGTCGAATCGCTACCGAGACCCAGGGGCCGTACCGCCCCTGAGACCGTCGGATGGGAGGAGCGGACGTGCTCGTCGCCGGCTTCCCCGCGGACGCGTTCGGCACCAACTGCTACGTGGTGGCCACCGCGCCCGGGGAACAGTGTGTCGTCGTCGACCCCGGCATCGGGGTGCTGGACCGGCTCGACGACCTGCTGGCCGAGCATCGGCTGCGGCCGGCCGCCGTGCTGCTGACCCACGGCCATCTCGACCACACCTTCTCGGTCGCGCCGGTCTGCGGCGCCCGGGGCATTCCGGCGTACGTGCATCCGGGCGACCGCGAGCTGCTCGCCGACCCGGCCAAGGGGCTCTCGGCGGACCTGACCCGGCTCTTCGGCGGGCGGCTGCCGTACACCGAGCCGGAGGACGTGGCCGAGCTGACCGACGGGGCGACCCTGGCGCTGGCCGGGTTGGAGATCACCGTCGACCACGCCCCGGGCCATACCGGCGGGTCGGTGCTGTTCCGGCTGCCGGGCACGGGCTCGGCGGTCCGGTCCGACCTGCCCCTTCCACCGGGTGTGGACTGGGCGGCGGAGCAGATCTGCCTGGCGGGCGACGTGCTCTTCGCCGGGTCGATCGGCCGCACCGACCTGCCGGGCGGCAGCTCGTCGACGATGGTACGCAGCCTGCGGGAGAAGATCCTCCCGCTCGCCGACGACACCGTCGTGCTGCCCGGCCACGGCCCCGCGACCAGCATCGGCCGCGAGCGGGCCAGCAACCCGTACCTGATCGAGGTCGCCGGCCCGGACGGGCCGCGGGTCGCGTCCACCCGAGGCTGGTAATCCCCGCTCGCGCGGCTGCGCGAGATCCGACAGGAGCGTCATGAGCAAGCCAACACCCATCTCCGGCTTCCCCGAGTGGGCGCCGCCGCAGCGGATGATCGAGCAGTACGTGCTCGACCGGATCCGCCGCACCTTCGAGCTGTACGGCTTCGCGCCGCTGGAGACCCGCGCCGTCGAGCCGCTGGAGCAGCTCCTGCGCAAGGGCGAGACCTCCAAGGAGGTCTACCTGATCAGTCGCCTCCAGGAGGAGGGGCCGGCCAGCACCGGCGAGGGCACCCTGGGGCTGCACTTCGACCTGACGGTGCCGTTCGCCCGGTACGTGCTGGAGAACGCCGGCAAGCTCCAGTTCCCGTTCCGGCGCTACCAGATCCAGAAGGTCTGGCGGGGCGAACGCCCGCAGGAGGGGCGCTACCGCGAGTTCCTCCAGGCCGACATCGACATCGTGGACCGGGACACCCTGCCGCCGCACCACGAGGCCGAGATCCCGCTGGTGCTCGGCGACGCGCTCGGCGGCCTGCCGATCCGTGGCACCGACGGACGGCTGCCGATCACCGTCCAGGTCAACAACCGCAAGATCCTCGAAGGCTTCTACCGGGGGCTCGGGCTGGCCGATCCGCTGGCGGCGCTGCGTGCGGTGGACCGGCTGGACCGGGTCGGGCCGGACCGGGTGGCGGCGCTGCTGGCCGAGACCGCCGGGGCGACCGAGGCGCAGGCCAAGGCGTGCCTGGCGCTGACCGAGATCGCCAGCCCGGATCCGTCCTTCGCCGACGCGGTGCGCGGGCTCGGGGTGACCGATCCGCTGCTGGACGAGGGGCTGACCGAACTGGTCGCGGTGATGGAGAACGCGGTGGCGCACGCCCCCGGGCTCTGCGTCGCCGACCTGCGCATCGCCCGGGGCCTGGACTACTACACGGGTACGGTCTACGAGACCCAGCTGCGCGGGTACGAGCGGTTCGGCTCGGTCAGCTCCGGCGGCCGGTACGACAACCTGGCCAGCGACGGCAACGCCCGGTTCCCGGGGGTGGGCATCTCGATCGGGGTCACCCGGCTGCTCGGGCTGCTCTTCGGCGCGGAGGCGCTGACGATCTCCCGCAGCGTGCCGACCTGTGTGCTGGTGGCGCTGGCCGCCGAGGAGCGCCGGCCGGAGAGCAACCGGATCGCCGAGGCGCTGCGCCGCCGGGGCATCCCGACCGAGGTGTCGCCGTCGGCGGCGAAGTTCGGCAAGCAGATCCGGTACGCGGAGCGGCGCGGCATCCCGTACGTCTGGTTCCCCGGGGCGGACGGGATCGGCGACGAGGTGAAGGACATCCGCTCCGGCGAGCAGGTGGCGGCGGCGCCGGATGCCTGGTCGCCACCGGCCGCGGACCTCTGGCCGACGGTGGGCTGATCTTGCATCACCGGGGGTGACGGCCGTAACCTACGCTAACGTAACTTACGCCAGCGTAGGGAGAGCCCGTGACCGTCACCCCCACCGCACCGCTCGGCCAGACCGCCCTGCTGATCGAGTTGGAGCCGGTCGTCGCGGGCAACCTCGACCGGCACCTCCGGGCGGCCAAGGAGTGGTTTCCGCACGAGTACGTGCCGTGGGGCGAGGGACGGACCTTCGACGGGATCCTCGACGGCGAGGCGTGGCAGCCCGAGGACAGCATCGTCCCCGAGGTGGCCCGGACCGCGCTGGTGGTCAACCTGCTGACCGAGGACAACCTGCCGTCGTACCACCACCAGATCGCGACCCTCTTCGGCCGGGACGGCGCCTGGGGGACCTGGGTGCACCGGTGGACCGCCGAGGAGGGGCGGCACGGCACGGCGATCCGCGACTACCTGACCGTGACCCGGGCGGTCGACCCGGTGGCGCTGGAGCGGGCCCGGATGACGCACATGTCCGCCGGCTACGACAACCCGCACGACGACGAGGTACTGCACTCGCTGGCGTACGTCTCGTTCCAGGAACTCGCCACCCGGATCTCGCACCGCAACACCGGCCGGGTCACCGGCGACCCGCGCTGCGAGCAGCTGCTCGCCCGGATCGCCGCCGACGAGAACCTGCACATGGTCTTCTACCGCAACCTGCTCGGCGCCGCCTTCGAACTGGCACCGAGCCAGGCGATGCGGGCGGTCGCCGACGTGGTGGCCGACTTCCAGATGCCCGGCAACGGCATCGAGGGCTTCGCCCGCAAGTCGGTGGCGATCGCCCTGGCCGGCATCTACGACCTGCGCCAGCACCGCGACGACGTACTGATGCCGGTACTCCGGCAGTGGGACGTCTGGAACGTCACCGGCCTGGACGCCGACGGCGAGGCTGCCCGCGAAGAGTTGGCGGCGCAGCTCGACGGGCTGGACCGGGCGGCGGCCCGCTTCGAGGAGAAGCGGGACGCCCGACTGGCCCGGCTGGCCCGGGCCTGACACCGGGGGAGGGGGCGGCCCGGTCCCGGGAGCATCCGCCCCGGGGCCGGGCCGGGTGCTCAGATCCGGTTGACGGCGGTGTAACCGGCGAACCAGCCGGCGTGGTCGCCGTCGGCGAGCCGGACGTGTGCCACCCCGTTCACCACGGTCCGCCGGTCTAGGTTGATCGGATCGTTCAACCGGTAGTCGCTGACCAGCGAGCTCATCGAGTCGCCCGAGGTGATGGTGTAGAGGGTCAGCGGTTCCTGCGCCACCGTCGCCGGGCGCAGGATCCGGTAGCCCATCGGAGCGGCCTCGCCGGTCATGTACGAGTGCTGCCGGAGCTCCTCGAGGTAGTAGCCGGCCAGCGAGCCGGCGGTGATCTCGTACCAGATCCCCTCCTGGCGGAGGATCTTCAGCCGGTCGGCGGAGGGCGCGCTGCTGCGCCGGCTCAGGCTGATCGTCTTGCTCGCGGTGACCGCACCGGCGCTGTCGAACCGGTAGCCGGTGTGCTGGCCGGGCTGGAAGGTGACCGGGCCGGCGACGCCGTGCGGCGGGAAGTCGGTGTAGTAGAGCTCGGCGATCTGCGCGAAGATCGTGTCGCCGGTGATCGCGTAGCAGCAGATGTGCTGGGTCATGTGGATGGTGTGGTAGGTGTTGGCGTCCGAGCCGTGCCGCAGGCAGTACTTGCTGCGCCAGTGCCGGTTGCGGATGTCGGCGTAGACGTCGCGCATGGTGGTCAGCGCGCCCTGCAACAGCACCTTCGCCCGCTCGTCCCCGGTCAGCACGAAGAAGTCCCAGAGGCCGAAGAGCGAGAAGTTGTGCCCGTTGTAGGTGAGGTCGCCGGAGATCCGCTGCGGGTGCGCGTACTCCTCCAGCCAGAGGCGGCCGTCCACCACGTAGACGCCCCAGGGGCGGCCGGCGACCGGGGTGACCAGGTAGGAGGCGAAGGTGCCGTTGAGGGCGGCCAGCCAGATGCCGGCCCCGGTCAGCTTGTAGAGCCGGCAGAAGAGGCTGACCGCCTGCCCCTGGGCCATCATCGAATACCACGGTGGGTCGTAGAGCTCGTTGGTGCCGTGCAGGACGAACTCGAACGGGTACGGGAAGAACCATCCGCCGCCGTGCTCCACCCGCCGGTCGACCAGGCGCTGGGCCTGCTTCTTCGCCCGTTCCAGGTATTCGGCGTTGCCGGTGATCCGGTGCGCCTCGATCAGCGCCAGCCCGTACTGCGCCTGGGCCACCGGGTGGTCGTACATCCGTCCGTTGCGGATGGACATCCGGACCCCGGTCGAGTCGTGCGGCTCGGTGTCCTCCAGCGGCACCGCGAGCCGCAGGTAGTACGGCCGGATCTCGTCGGGGAGGTCCCGGATCTCGAACGGGTGGTATTGGAAGTCGAACGGGACTCCGGGCACGGAACTCGACGAGGAGAGCGACGCGACGCCCGCGGTCGACTCGGCGGAGGGGGCGAGCCGGCGGGCGTCCTCGGCGGAGAGCCGGGGCACGTCCCAGAGGGCCTCCGGATTCAGCGGCGGCGAGATCTCCCGCGCCGGGTCGATGAGCGGGCCGGGCGAACCGAGGAACGCCGCCCCCGGCCGGAGTCGTTCCTTGCCGGGCGCCGGCGGCTGCCCGCCCGGCACCCCGACCGGCCGGGCCCGGGCCGGATCGCCGAGCAGGACGGCGCCACCGACCGCCAGCCCGGCGCCGAGGACGCCTCGTCGTGACCACCGCCCGAATCGGGGGCTCTCTGCTGCTGGAATTCGACTGCCCATATCCACTCCGCTCGAAATGCGCGCCGGACTGGGTCACCTGTCTAGCAGACCGGGGCAAGAGCGGCCGGGCCGAAAACGCGGTCTCCGCTGTGGACCGCCCGCCGGGCGTCGTCCCCGGCCCCACCGGTGGGCGATCGCGACGACTGTCGATCGGTCCACCGGAGGGCCGGGGACGACGGCTCACTCCGTGCGCCGTCCGGCCGGGCGGAGCATCATTCCGTGCGCAGTCCGGTCGGGCGGAGCAGCCGCCACAGCGCGGGCAGGCTGAGCGCGGTCACCAGCAGGACGACGGCCCCGGCGATCCCGGACATGCTGGCGATGCTGGGCCAGTCGAGGCGTACGGGCTGGCCGACCAGGACCAGCAGGATGCCGCCGAGCGCCGTACCCAACCCGATCGCCAGGACGAGCCCGAGCAGCACCGGTACGGCGGTCTGCCAGAGCACCGAGGTGCTCAGGGTGCCGCGCCGGGTGCCGAACGCCACCAGTACGGCCAGCGCGCGGCGGCGTTCCCGCAACTGCTCCAGGATGCCGACCAGCAGGCTGGCCCCGAGCAGCAGCAGCGTGGCCACCACCCCGACGTAGAGCCCACGGCGGAGCTGGGCGAACCGGGTGACCTCCTCGGTGGCCCGCAACGTCTGCACCTGCGTCACCGGGCCGAATCCGGCCGCCGCGTTGCGGACCAGTTCGATGGTGTCGGGCCGGGTCAGGTCCATGCTGAGGTAGACCCTGCCGCCGAGCCCGCGCAGCGTGCCCGGGTCGAGCGCGCCGGGGGTGACGAGCAGGCCGGTGAACTGGTTGCCGGCCGGGTCGGTGCGGCCGGGGACGGTCCGCAGACCGGCCGGCACGGTCCACCGGGTGGTCGTCGCCGGGTCACGGAAGCCGATCTCCAACTCCCGGCCGGGTGCCGGGATGTTCGCCCGGTCCAACGGCCGCTCGTCGGTGATCCGGAAGACGTCGCCGTCCACACAGCGATCCGGTACGGCGAGTTCGCGCAGCGCCGCGCAGTCCGCGATCCGCAGCAGGGTCGCCGGTCGCTCGCCGTACTCGTCGGGGGTCCAGCCGACCGGCGACACGGTGGTGTCGAGGACGCCGACCGCCGCGTCGACCCCGGGGATGGTCCGGAACCGCTCGGCCAGCGAGCCGGGGTGGGCCCCGGCCAGGCCGTCGTCGATCACCACGATCGTCTGGGCCCGGCTGACGTCGTGCCCGGTGGCCCGGACGTATTCGTGCTGGACCCCGGCGAAGAGCATCTGTAGCGCGATCCCGCCGGCCACCGCGACCGCGACGCCGCTGACCATCCGGGCCGAGGACTCGCTGTCGAGTTGCAGCCGGCGGATGGCGAGCTGCCAGGAGACGGTGCCGCCGCGGAGCCGACCGACCACGGACTCGACCAGCCAGGGCAGCAGCGCGGCGACGCCGACCAGCAGCAGGGCGACTCCGGTGATCACCTGGACCTGGTTGACCGGGCCACCGGTCTGGTCGATCCCGCCGTGCAGCGGGGCGAGCAGCGCGACGCCGACGATCGGCACGGTCAACCGCCACCAGAGCCGGCGTCGGCGACTCGCGGAGCGGCGTACCACGCCGAGCGGTTCGACGACGATCCGGCGCAGCGCGAGCTGGGCGACCGCGACGGCGACGGCGGGCACCGCCAGGACGATCAGGACGGCCAGCGCCGGGCTCGGCCGGACGTCCCCGGCGAAGACGCTGATCCCCTCCAGGGTGACCTGTTCGACGAGTTGCCGGCCGAGCAGGAAGAAGGCCGCACCGGCCAGGAGTCCGAAGAGCGCGCCGACCAGTGCCTCCCCGGCCGCGACCCGGCGGGTCGTCACCGCGTCCGCGCCGACCAGCCGGAGCGCCGCGAGCCGCCGGTCCCGGGCCTCGCCGCCGAAGCGTACGGCGGCGGCGATGAAGACCGCGATCGGCAGCAGCAGCACCACGAAGATGATCAGGACGAGCAGCATCAGCACGGGGTCCAGCCCCTCGCTGCTCGACTCGGAACCGAAGTGGTCGATCCGCATCGTTGGGCCGCCCGGCCGGAGCTGGTCGGTGCCGAGGTAGTAGGCGTACTCGTTGGGCCCGGAGAGGCCCTCGTCGGCGATGGTACCGACGACGGGATGGTCCAGCCGGGGCCGGAGCAGCGCCCCGTCCGGCGAGTCGAGGAGCCGGGCCAGCGCGGGAGAGACGACCAGCTCACCGGGGCCCGGGAGCCGGGTCAGCCCGGGTGGCACCGGCGGATGCGCGCCGTCGGGCTGGAGCAGGCGGCCCCGGATCACCTCGTTGCGGTAGACGGTGTCGGCCGCCGTGACGAGCAGGGTCCGGTCGCCGGGCGGTGGCTGCGCGGAGCCGAAGAACTGGTCGTCGCGGGCGGCGTTCCGCTCCGACCGCCCGTCGAGCATGGTGGAGACGGAGGTGCTGGTCAGCAGCAGGGCCACCCCGAGGCCCACCCCGACGGCGGTCATCAGGGTGCGCAGCAGCCCGTTGCGGCCACCGGCGAAGACCAGCCGGGCGCCGAGGGCGAGGTCCGCCGCCCACCCGGTGCTGCGGTGCCGGCTCATCGGTCCGCCAGCACGGTTTCGCGGGTACGACCGTCGCGCACCACGACCTCCCGGTCGGCGTACGCGGCGACCCGTGGCTCGTGCGTGACCAGCACGACGGCGGCTGCGGCCTCCCGGGCCGCCCCGGTGAGCAGCCGCATCACCTGCTCGCCGTTGAGCGAGTCCAACGCACCGGTCGGCTCGTCGGCGAAGACGACCCGGGGCGCGCTGACCAGGGCCCGGGCCACCGCGACCCGCTGCCCCTGCCCGCCGGAGACCTCGCCGGGACGCTGTCCGGCCACGTCGGTGACCTCCAGCCGGTCCAGCCACTGCGCCGCCCGGCGCTCGGCCTCGCGGCGGCGTACCCCGGCCAGCCGCAGCGGCAACGCGACGTTCTCCAGGCAGCTCAGTTCGGGCACCAGTTGGCCGAACTGGAACACGAAGCCGAACTCGCTGCGGCGCAGTGCGCTGCGTTCGGCGTCGGACATGGCGGAGAGTTCCCGGTCGCGGTAGCGCACCGCACCGGCGTCCGGCCGGACGATCCCGGCCAGGCAGTGCAGCAGGGTCGACTTGCCGGAGCCGGAGGGACCCATCACGGCCACCACCTCGCCGGCCCGGATCGCCAGGCTCGCCCCGTCCAGCGCCGGGGTCGTCCCGTACGCCTTGTGCAGCGCGACCGCGGCCAGCAGCGGCTGTTCCTCGGCGGTCATGCCGACACCTCGGATCCGGTCGGGTCGCCGTCCCGCTGTGCCGAACCGGAGCGTGCGGCGGGTGGGTCGGCGGAGAGGGTGGCGGCGAGCTGGTCGAGGCGGGCGGCGGTCAGCTCCAGCCACCGCAGGTCGGCCTCCAGGTGGAAGAGCGCGAAGTCGCAGATGAGCTGGTCGGCGAGGTCGCCGTCGGCCTTGCGCCTGGTGAGGGTACGCATCAGCCGCAGGTGCTCGGCGCGCTGCACGTCCAGGATGTCGGCGGCGTCGCGGCCGGTGAGCAGCCCGAGCACGACCTTGGCGTAGAGGGTGTTCTGCAGGTAGGTGTCGGGCTTCTCCGGCCGGGCCAGCCAGTGCTGCACGTCGGTGACCCCGGCGGCGGTGATGGCGTAGCGCTTGCGCTCCGGGCCGGCGCCGGGCTCCACGCCGTCGACGGTGACCAGACCGCTTTTCAGCAGCCGGGCCAGCGTCGAGTAGACCTGCCCGTAGTGCAGCGGTCGGCCCTGGCCGAAGCGTTCGTCGTAGACCCGTTTCAGCTCGTAGCCGTGCCGTGGGCTGGCCTCCAGCAGGCCCAGGAAAGTCTGTCCGATCGACATGCGGGGGACTCTACACCACGGGTATACACCGGATGTATAGCCGGGGTGCGTACCGTCTGCGTGACTCCGGTGATCGAACTGCGTTGTGAGGGTTCGTTAACACGACAGACATCGATGCACTCAGATTCATGAAATCCAGCATTCCTACGGTTCGTGGCACTACGCAGCAGTCCTGCGGCGAAAGGGGAGAGGCGGATGCCACGAGGCGTGCGGAACCGGCTGGTCATGCTGGTCGCGGCGGCGGTGTTGCTGGCCGCGGGCGGATGTGCCGAAGATCCGACGACGGCGTCGGGTGCTGGCAGTGGAAGCACCATCAAGGTCGGCATCCTGCACTCGTTGAGCGGCACCATGGCGATCAGCGAGGTGACCGTACGGGATGCCGAACTGCTCGCCATCGAGGAGATCAACGCCGCCGGTGGGTTGCTCGGGAAGAAGCTCGAACCGGTCGTCGAGGACGGCGCCTCGGACTGGCCCACCTTCGCCGAGAAGGCGCAGAAGCTGATCTCCGCCGACCGGGTCGCCACCGTCTTCGGCGGCTGGACCTCGGCCAGTCGCAAGGCGATGCTGCCGGTCTTCGAGCGCAACAGGGCGCTGCTCTGGTATCCGGTCCAGTACGAGGGGCTGGAGAGTTCGCCGTACATCTTCTACACCGGGGCGACCACCAACCAGCAGATCGTGCCCGGCCTGGACTACCTCAGGGAGCAGGGGAAGAAGACCGTCTTCCTGGTCGGCAGCGACTACGTCTTCCCGCGTACCGCGAACAAGATCATCAAGGCGTACGCGGCGGCGAACGGGATGACGGTGCTCGGCGAGGAGTACACCCCGCTCGGTCACACCGAATACAGCACGGTGGTGAACAAGCTCCAGCAGGCCAGGCCGGACGCGGTCTTCAACACCCTGAACGGGGACAGCAACGTCGCCTTCTTCAAGCAGCTGCGCAGCAGCGGCATCACCGCCGAGGCGATGCCGACCGTCTCGGTCAGCGTCGCCGAGGAGGAGGTCGTCGGCATCGGCCCGGAGAACGTCGCCGGCCACCTGGTGGCCTGGAACTACTACCAGACCACGGCCGGGGCCCGGAACGAGACCTTCGTGAAGGCGTTCAAGGCCAAGTACGGCGCCGCCAAGGTCACCTCCGACCCGATGGAGGCCGGCTACAACGCCGTGCACCTCTGGGCGGAGGCGGTGAAGAAGGCGGGCAGCGTCGACGTCGAGGCGGTGAAGAAGGCGTCGGCCGGGATCTCGCTGGAGACCCCGGAGGGGACCGTCACCATCGACGGCGAGAACCAGCACGTCTTCAAGACCGCCCGGATCGGGCTGGTCCAGCCGGACGGCCAGATCCGCGAGGTCTGGAACTCCGGCAAGCCGATCAAGCCCGACCCCTACCTGAAGGGCTACCCGTGGGCGGCCGGCCTCTCCTGAACACCGGACAGATCCCCGACTGACGGCCGCGAAACCGGGACGGAGGCGCCGGCGCCATGGCGACACTCAACCAACTGGTGATCGGGGCGAGCATCGGAGCGGTGCTGCTCCTGATCGCCCTCGGTCTGACCTTCACGTTCGGCCAGATGGGCGTGATCAACATGGCCCACGGCGAGTTCATCATGGCCGGCGCCTACACGGCGTACCTGCTGCAACCGCTGGTCGGCACCCAGTCGGTGCTGGTCGCCCTGCCGTTGGCGTTCGCCGTCGCCGGGGTGCTCGGGCTGATCCTCGAACGGCTGGCGATCCGGCACTTCTACGGCAGACCGCTGGACACCCTGCTGCTCACCTGGGGGATCAGCCTGGTCCTGCAACAGGTCGCCCGGGACATCTTCGGCGCGCCGAACGTGCAGGTACGCGCACCGGGCTGGCTCACCGGCGGTCTCGACCTCGGCGGCGTACGCCTGCCGTACAACCGGGTCTTCATCATGGTGCTCGCGGTCGGCTGCGTGCTGGCGATCTGGCTCTACCTGACCCGGCTGCGGCACGGCCGGCGGATGCGCGCGGTGATGCAGAACCGGCAGCTCGCCGCGGTCAGCGGGGTGGCCACCGAACGGGTCGACCAGCTCACCTTCTTCATCGGCTCCGGCCTGGCCGGGGTCGCCGGGGTGGCGCTCACCCTGATCGGCCCGGTCGGGCCCACCCTCGGCACCAATTACATCGTGGACGCGTTCCTGGTGGTCGTCGCCGGCGGCCTCGGACAACTCCGGGGCGCGGTCATCGCCGCCTTCGCCCTCGGCATCCTGAACAGCTTCGTCGAATTCTGGGTCGACAACGGGGCCAGCTTCGCCAAGGTGGTGGTGTTCGCCGTGATCATCGGTTTCCTCCAGCTCCGCCCGCAGGGGATGTTCGTCGTGCGTACCCGGGCACTGTCGTGACCGGGACGGTCGCGGCCGCACAGGACCGGCGGGGCGGCCCGCTGCGGCGCCGGCTGACCGGCCCGGCGCTCTTCGTCGCGGTCGGCCTGCTGCTGGTACTGGTCGCCCCGGCGGTGCTCTCGCCGTTCCGGCTGGACCTGCTCGGCAAGTACCTCTGCTACGCCATCGTCGCGGTCGGGATCGGCCTGGCCTGGGGCCGGGGCGGGATGCTCACCCTCGGCCAGGGCGTCTTCTTCGGCCTCGGCGGCTACGCCATGGGCATGCACCTGAAGCTGCGCGAGGCCGGTCCCGGCGGGCTGCCGGACTTCATGGTCTGGAGCGGGGTGGAGAGCCTGCCGGCGCTCTGGCGGCCCTTCGCCAACCCGGCCTTCGCGCTCGCCATGGTGGTGCTGCTGCCGGTCACCGTCGCGGTGCTGCTCGGCCTGCTGGTGTTCCGGCAGCGGGTCCGGGGCGCCTACTTCGCCGTGCTCTCCCAGGCGCTGGCCGCCGCGTTCGTGATCCTGTTGGTCGGCCAGCAGGGGCTGACCGGCGGCACGAACGGGCTGACCAACTTCCAGATGTTCTACGGGCTGGACCTCTACCAGCCGGGCGACAAGCGGATCCTCTACCTGGTCGTGGTGGGTGTGCTCGGGGGGATGTTCCTGCTCGCCTGGCAGTTGAGCCGCAGCCGCTTCGGGCAGTTGCTCCTCGCCGTGCGCGACGGTGAGGACCGGGTGCGCTTCCTCGGCTACGAGCCGGCCGTGGTGAAGACCATCGCCTTCGCCGTCTCCGCCGGGATGGCCGGGATCGCCGGTGCGCTCTTCGTGCCGATGGTCGGCCTGCTCAGCCCGGCCAACCTGGGCATCGTCGCCTCGCTCGAGCTGCTGATCGGGGTGGCGATCGGCGGCCGGTTCTCGCTGGCCGGCGCGGTCGGCGGCGCCCTGCTGGTCAACTACGCCAAGACCGTCTTCAGCGAGGAGTCGGCGGACAACTGGATCTATCTCCAGGGCGCGATGTTCGTGGTGGTGATGCTCTGGGCGCCGCGTGGGCTCGCCGGGCTCGCCGCCGACCTCCGGGCCGCCGTCCGGCACCGGCGCCGCCGCCCGGGCCGGGCCGTCGCGGCTCCGGTCCCGTCGGGTACCCCGGCGGCGAACGGACGCGGCCCCGTCGACTCCGTCGTCCCGGTCGCACCGGTCGAGCGCTCCCCGGCCGGGGTGTCGGTGGCGGCCGCCAACCGGGCGGAGGAGCCGGCATGACCGAGCTGCTCCGGGTACGCGGGCTGAACGTGCTCTTCTCCGGCTTCCGGGCGATCACCGATCTCGACTTCACGGTCGGCGCCGGCGAGCTGCGCTTCCTGATCGGGCCGAACGGGGCCGGCAAGACCACCCTGATCGACGTGATCACCGGGCTGACCAGACCCGCCGCCGGCTCGGTCCGCTTCGCCGGTACGGAGCTGCTGGGGCGGCGGGAGCACCAGATCGTCCGGCTCGGCATCGGCCGTACCTTCCAGACGTCGGTCGTCTTCGAGCAGTTGACCGTACTGGAGAACCTGGACCTGGCCGCGACGTTCCGGCGCCCGCTCGGCACCCTGCTGCGGCGTCGCCGGGGCGTCGCCGACCAGGTGGCGGCGGCGCTGGAGACCACCGGGCTGGCCGAGTTGGCCGACCGCCCGGCCGGGGTGCTCTCGCACGGGCAGCGGCAGTGGCTGGAGATCGGCATGCTGCTCGCCCAGCGGCCCAGCCTGCTGCTGCTGGACGAGCCGGTGGCCGGGATGAGCCGGGACGAGCGGGCCCGGACCGGCGAGCTGCTCCGGCAGGTCGCGAAGGAGCACACGGTGATCGTGGTGGAACACGACATGGACTTCCTGCGCCGGTTCGCCAGCACGGTGACGGTGCTGCACGAGGGCCGGCTGCTCTGCGAGGGGACGGTGGCGCAGGTGCAGGCCGATCCCCGGGTGCAGGAGGTCTATCTCGGCCGGACCCGCAAGGAGAGCGCCGAGCTGGTCAGGGAGGCGTCGTGATGCTGACCGTGCAGGGCCTGGACGTGGCGTACGGGCGGGCGCAGGTGCTCTTCGGGGTGGACCTGGCGGCGCCGGCCGGCTCCCTGGTCTGCGTGATGGGGCGCAACGGGGTCGGCAAGACGACCCTGCTCAAGGCGATCATGGGCGTACTGCCGGTCCGGGCCGGCCGGGTGCACTTCGCCGGAGAGGAGATCACCGGGCTGAAGACCCACGAGCGGGTACGCCGGGGACTCGGCTACGTACCGCCCGGCCACGAGACCTTCCCGCAGCTCACCGTCGGGGAGAACCTCCAGGTGGCGGCGGAGGCGGCCGGTCAGGTCAGCCGGGGGGCGGTGGACGAGGCCCTCGACCTCTTCCCGGCGCTGCCGGGGCTGCTGAAGCGCCGGGCCGGCTTCCTCTCCGGCGGGCAGCAGCAGCAACTCGCCATCGCCCGTGCCCTGGTCAGCCGGCCGAAGATGCTGCTGCTGGACGAGCCGACCGAGGGCATCCAGCCGTCGATCATCCTGGAGATCGAGGAGGCGGTACAGCGGCTGCACAACGAACTCGGGCTCGCCATCCTGCTGGTCGAGCAGTACCTGGACCTGGCGCTGCGGCTCGCCGACCGGTTCGTGATCCTGGACGCCGGTGAGGTGGTCCGATCCGGTGACCGGAGCGACCTGCGGGATCCGTCGGTGCACTCGCTGCTCTCGGTCTAGCCGGCGCGGGGCGGAGCAGCGGGATCTCCGGTCGGTCCGGAGCTGCCGCCCGTGTCCGGCATGCCACCCGTGTCGGGCATGCCCCTCCTTTCGCGGGGCCCGGACCGCCCTGCCGACCGGACTAAGATGCGGTAATGATCGTCGATGCGCTGGCGTCGCCCGGTCACTTCTCCGCCCCTCCCTCCGGTCGGCTCGCCATCCGATCCCGCTGACGTGGATCTGACGCCGGCCTAGCCGCCACGAGAGATCGCCACGATCGTGTTTCCGTTTTCTCCGGCCATCGCCCAGCCGGACGGGCGGCATCCCGGGACGGCGCGCCGCCGATGACCGACGGGACAGCGGGGCGTACCCCGCAGCGGTCCGTCCGGCCCGGGGTCGCCGAACCGGCCCGGACCGGTCCACCACCCTGGACCGGCGTACCGCTCTGGAGCTGGGGCGCCGCCGGTCGGCGACCACGACCACTGCCGGCGCGACCCGGGCCGTACCAGCCGGTGCCGGCCTGGGTCACCGCGCTGGTCGGCTTCACCGACGACCGGACCGGGCGCCCCCGCGCCCTCGTCACCAGCTATGCCGGGGCCCGGGTGGTGCTCGACCTGCCCGACGGTGCGCTCGTCGGCGCGGTGGACGAACGGGCGCACGCGCGGTCGTCCGCGACGACCCGGATCGACGGCGAGCAGTTGGTCGTCTCGGGCGCCGGGGCCGGCTATCTCCAGGTGAGCGACCTCGACACCGGCCGGAACCGGTGGCGGCAGTGGTGCGGCGACGTGCGCTCCCTGGCGACCGTCGCGCTGGCCGGCCGCCCGTTCGCGGTGCTGACCGGCGGCTCGCCGCACCTGGAGATCTGGTCGCTCGGTGCCGACCGGGGCGCCCGGGTGCGCACGCTGCGGACCGGCAGCGACCGGATCAGCGTCCTGGCCGCGACCGAGGCGGGCGAGGGCGCCGTGCTGGCGGTCGGCACCAGCACCGGCCGGGTCTCGCTGTGGCGGCTGGCGTCGACGTCGGCCGGCGACGCCGTCCGGGTCGAGCCGCTCGGCGGGTACGACTTCGAGGTCGCCGGGCTGGTGACCGTGCTGACCTTCGCGGAGCTCTCCGGCCGGCAGGTCCTGCTCGGCGCCGCAGGCCGGGTGGCCCAGGGCTGGGACCTGCGCGCCGGGCGACCGCTCGGACCGGCGTTCACCGGGCACACCGGCCAGGTCAACTCCGTACTCGCCGGCCGGCTCGGCGGGCGTGCCGTGCTGTGGAGCGGCGACGACGCGACCGTACGGGCCTGGCTGCCGGAGACCGGCCGGCAACTCGGCGAGGCGTTCCGCTACCCGTACGAGGCGGCGCCGACCCGGACGATCGGGGCCGAGATCGACGGTCGGCCGATGCTGGTCACCGGGGACGGTGCGGGACTGGTCTGGGTCTGGGATCCGGAGCGGCCGTACCCGTTCCGCCGCGACCCTCCGCCCGCCGACCGGGAGGACGGGTCGACGGCTCCTCCGGATCTCCCCGGGCCCCGCCTCGCGGCCGGCGGGTCGGTGGCGAGTCCGCTACTCCTCGCGGCCTCGCCCGGGCACCCGGCCCGGGGATTCGAGCCGACGACCGGGGCCGAGGTCGAGTTGCCGCTTGCCGGGACTCCGGCGGAGGTGACGCTGGTACCCGGCGAGCACCCGCTGCTGGCCGAGGCCGGAGCCGACCATCTCCGGCTCTGGGACCCGGCCACCGGGGAGCGGATCGCCGCCCTGCCGATCGGGCGTGACCCGGGCCGGCCCGGGGTGGCGGCGGTGGGCGTCTCGGGGCTGGCCGACGGCGCCACGCCGGTGGGGCCGCTCGCCGTGGCGCTGCTGGACGGCCGTCGGGTGCTGCTGGTGGCCGACGGGGCCGCGCTGTTCCGGGTCGACGTCGCCACGGGCCGACTGGACGGGCCGGCCACCGGGCACACCGGCCGGATCCGAGGGCTGGCGGTCGGCGAGCTGGCCGGGGTACCGGTCGGATTGACCGCCGCCGAGGACGACACCGTACGACTCTGGGAACTCGACGCCCGGGAGCCGTCCGGGTGGCCGGTGCTGGACGGTTTCGGCGGTGCCGCGTACGCCGTGCTGGCCGCGACGGTGCACGGCCGCGGCCTGGTCTTCGGAGCCGGCCGGAACGGGCAGGTCCGCTGCGCCGACGTCACCGAGCTGGTCCGGTCGATCCGGGCCGGCCGCCTCGGCGAGGCCGGGGCCGGGGCCGAGGCCGGCGGTGGGCCCGCCGGCCCGGCCCCTCCGGTCCTCGACGGGCTGCCGCCGGAGCCCGTCGTCGTGCTGACCGCCACCCGGCCGGTACGCTCGCTGGCCGTCGTCCGGGCGGACCGGACCAGCTGGCTGGTGGCGGCGGACGGCAGCGTGCTGCGGTGGCAGCCCGTCGGCGAGCCGGGACGACCGGGCCAGACCATCGAGATGGCCGCACCGGTGACCGACCTCGTCGCGCTCTCCGGGGTGCTGGTGGTGGCGACCGGGGACGGACTCGTCGGTTACCGCCCACCACCGGACCGGGCCGGATAGCCCGGCCGGCCGGCTGCTACCAGCGGAACCCGGCGCCGTACGAGATCTCGGCCAGCACCCGCTGCCCGGACGCGTTCGGGTGGAAGTAGTCCCAGCCGGACAACTGGCCGAGCGTGAACGGATAGTTGAACACCGCGTTGCCGTCGAAGACGCAGTTCGACCCGTACGCGGCGCAGGCCGCGGCGAGCTGGCCGTTGTAGTCGACCACCCGCTGGCGTACCCGGTTGCGCCGGTCCACGTCGGCCTGGGCGTTGGAGGTCGGGCTGGCCAGCATCGACTGGCAGATGCCGAAGAGCGACCACGCCGTACGGGCGGCGGCGCTGCCCCGGCCGACCGACCAGAGTCGCTGGATGTCGGGCACGCTGATCACGAACACCCGGGCGTTCGGCAGTCCGGACCGCAGCCGGCCGAGTGCGGCGTCGATGTTGCTCCGGAAGGTGCCCACCGGGGTCATGCCCGACTCGGAGCTGGTGCAGGCGTCGTTCGCGCCGATCAGCATCGTCACGTAGCCGACGCCCTGCGAGACGGCGGTGTCGGCCTGGCCGGCCATGTCCGCGGACTTGGCGCCGGAGCGTCCGTCGTTGTGGTTGCGGCCGGCGATCGCCGGGTTCACCGCCCGAATCCGCAGGTAGTGGCTGTTCACCCCGGAGTCGTCACCGGTGCTGAAGGAGCGGGACGGGCAGTCGACGTACCACCCGCAGGCGTTGAATCCCCGGGTGATCGAGTCACCCAGGCTGGCCATCGAGGCGGGCGGTGGGCCGGGGTCGGCCTGCGCCGGGCCGGCGACGAGCCCGACCGAGCCGACGAGCACGACGGTGGCGAGGAGGGTGGCGAGGAGGGTGGCGGTACGGCGGGGAGCGGACATGGGCGGCCTCCGGATCGCGGTTGCCTGAGCCAGCTGGGGGTGGGCGAATCATATAGAGCGGCCTGAGTCTCCACAACGGAGCTGACCATAAGGCGAACGCCCTGTTGCAGGCGATATGTTAGGCATCTTGTTCATGATCTTAGATGTCTGAATACTCGTATCACATGTGCCAACTCGGCGCAGACACCTCCAAACCCCCCTTGGGAGGCTCTACATGCGACCCACAAGGTCATCGATCCGCCTTGTCGCGATCGCGTCCGCGGCGGGCTCACTCGTCGCCGGCATGCTGATCGGCGTACCGGCGCAGGCTGCCCCGGTCGCCAGCCCGGAGGCCGCGACGGCGCTCTCCGAGCGGCTCGGCGCCCGGTCCGCCGGCACCTACCTCGGCGCCGACGGCAAGATGGTCGTCACCGTGACCGACGAGGCGGCGGCCCGCCAGGTCCGGGCCTCCGGGGCGACCGCCAAGGTCGTCACCCGCGGTGCGGCCGAACTGGCCCAGGTCACCGCCGAGTTGGACAGGTCGGCCCGGATCCCGGGCACCGCGTGGTACGTCGACCCGGTCAGCAACCAGGTTGCGGTCGACGTGGACAGCACGGTCACCGGTGCCAAGCTCGCCAAGATCAAGTCGGTCACGGCGCGCTTCGGCGGTGCCGTCCGGATCCAGTCGATCCCCGGCACGCTGAGCACCACCATCTCCGGCGGCCAGGCGATCTACACCAGCGGCAGCCGGTGCTCGCTCGGCTTCAACGTCCGCAGCGGCAGCACCTACTACTTCCTCACCGCCGGCCACTGCACCAACGCCGGGGCGAACTGGTCGAGCAGCTCCGGCGGCTCCGTGATCGGCACCCGGGCCGGCAGCAGCTTCCCCGGCAACGACTACGGGATCGTGCGGTACAACAGCACCGCGCAGCAGCCGGGTGACGTCTGGCTGTACAGCGGCAGCCGGGACATCACCGGTGCGGCCAACCCGACCGTCAACCAGTCGGTGCAGCGCAGCGGCAGCACCACCGGGCTGCGCAGCGGCCGGGTGACCGCGCTCAACGCGACCGTCACCTACCAGGGCAGCGGCACCGTCTCCGGCCTGATCCGGACCACCGTCTGCGCCCAGCCGGGCGACAGCGGCGGCCCGCTCTTCGCCGGCAACACGGCGCTCGGCCTGACCTCGGGCGGCAGCGGCAACTGCAGCACCGGCGGCACGACGTACTTCCAGCCGGTCGTCGAGGCGCTCAACGCGTACGGCGTACAGGTCTACTGATCCACCGGACTGATTCGGGCCGGTGATCCATCGGCGTGATCGGGATCTGCGGTGGGTGTCGGCGAACGGCCGGCACCCACCCTCCCGATCACGCCGATCGGCGTGCCGTCGCCGGTCGCCGACGGGTCCGACGGAACAGGGTCAGCACCACGATCAGCGGCCAGAGCGCCTCCGTGCCGGCGGTCAGCCGTTCGGCCAGCCCCGCCCAACCGCCGTCGGGCAGTTGCAGCGCCAGCCACAGGCCGAGGCCGAGCATCACCAGCGAGACGGCGGTGCCGACCGCCGGACGCAGTACCCATGGCCGGTCCGCCGTCCGGTCCGCCGCCCAGGTTGCCGTCCGGTCCGCCGGGGGGTGACCGGGCTCGCCCGGCCGGTCGTGTCGGGGCCCGAGCTGCCGGCGCCGGGTCCGAGCGGGGCGCAGTAGCGGCAGGGCGGCCACCACCGGCCAGGCGGCCAGGGCCACGAAGGCGACCACCGCGGAGACGCCGTGCGCCCGGGGAGTCTGGGCGTCGGTCTTCGGCACCGCCGCCACCAGGACCGTGGCCACCCCGCCGAGGCCGTACACCAGCCGGGCGGCGGTGCGGACCGGGCGCAGGCCGATCGCGGTGACCAGGTGGGCCACCCCGAGCCCGGCCAGGCAGCCGATCAGGATCTGCCGGTCCAGCATCCCGTAGGAGGAGAGTGAACTGACCGTGTCACCCCAGGGGTCGTAGCCGGGCGGTTGCCGTACGGCCGCGACGGTCCATCCGATCACCAGCAGCACCGGCAGGGCCGCCGCCGAGAAAACCGCCCACCAGGGCACCGCAGGCATGCCGTCACACTACGTGACAGCATGCCCGGGTACGTGTCGATATGCCGCTCTGCCGCCCGCTTCGACCGCGCCGGCTGGCCAGTCGAGCGCCCGGTCGAGTCGGGCCCGGACCGCCCGCGCGTCCGCGCCGACCGCACTGACCAGCACGGCCGGGCCGCCGGCCAGCGGCAGCACCGCCGCCGCCACCCCCGACGGCACCGCCCCGGACGGCCCGACCCGGGTCGGTGCGCCGGGACCGGGTGGCACCAGCCGGTCGTCGGGGGCCGGCCGGGGTGGCGGAGTTTCGGTCCAGGCCGGGTCGACCAGCAGCACCGAGCCGACCGCCCGGCCGCCGCCGAGCACCGCCGGGCCCGACCAGCCGGCCGCGCCGGGTCCGACCGCGAGATCGTTGCGGAGCAGCGTACGGCCGCCGTACCGCGCCGTCATCTCCAGCCGTACGTCGCCGACCGGCTCGGCGTGCCGGCCGCAGACCAGTTCCTCCCGCCAGTACAGCGCCGCACCCTCGGCGAGTTCGACCCGGGAGTCGGTCCGGTGCGCACAGCCGGCCGCCCCGATCAGCGGTTCGGGCAGCCAGCGCAGTCGTCCACCGGCCGCCACCCGGGCCCGTACGGCGAGCCGGGACTCGGCACCGTCCCGCGCCGGCAGCGCCAGCGAGGCGGCGACACTCCGTACGCAGAGTCGCGCCCCCGGCCCGACCTCGATCTCGATCCGCAGCCGGTCGCCGCCGAGCGGTCCGGCCGCCCCGCCGACGAGGTGCAGTTCGACCTCGCGGTCCGGGTCCGCCGGGCCGACCGGTCCGGTCCGGCGCGGCAGCAGTGGCGGTTCGCCGCGCAGCACGGTCAGCCGGGTTCCGCGCGGCGGGTCGGCCTCGGCGACGATCCGGGCCAGTGCCCGCATCAGCCCGGGTGTCCCGGGCGGTCGTCCACCGGCACCGCCGGTGCCGGCAGCAGGGTGCGGATCCAGTCGGCGACGGGGGTGGCGGCCGGATCCTCCACCAGGGAGAGGAAGACGGTCGGCAGCGGGCCGCGCCGGGCGGACGCGTCCCGGGCCATCACCGACAGGTCGGCGCCGACCAGCGGGGCGAGGTCGGTCTTGTTCACCACCAGCAGGTCCGCGCCGGTCACCCCCGGGCCGCCCTTGCGGGGCACCTTGTCCCCGCCGGCCACGTCGACCACGAAGATCTGCCGGTCCACCAGCCCCCGGCTGAAGGTGGCGGTGAGGTTGTCCCCACCGCTCTCCACCAGGATCAGGTCCAGCGGCCCGAGCAGTACCTCCAGTTCCTCCACCGCGTCGAGGTTGGCCGAGATGTCGTCCCGGATCGCGGTGTGCGGGCAGCAGCCGGTCTCCACCGCCCGGATCCGCTCGGCCGGCAGTACGCCGTTGCGGAGCAGGAAGTCGGCATCCTCGGTGGTGTAGATGTCGTTGGTGACCACGGCCAGCCGCAGTTCGTCGGCGAGGGTGCGGCAGAGCGCCGCGACCAGGGCCGTCTTGCCCGAGCCGACCGGGCCGCCGATGCCGACCCGGACCGCTCCGCTCCGCGTCGACCGCCCCAGTGGGGGATGGGGGTCGACGTCCGGGTCCGGGTGCCGGTGCGGAACCACATCATCGTCGTGCCGGTGCGGCATTCCACCGTCGGTGTGTTGCTGCGGGATCCCGTTGTCGGTGTGTTCCAGCGGCATTCCACCGTCGGTGTGTTGCTGCGGCATTCCGCCGTCGGGTTGTCGGCGGATGCCGGTTTCGTGGTCGGGTCGGTCAGGATGCAAAGAGACGCACCTCCCAGCTCGCGTGAACCTCGGCGCCGATCTCCAGCAGCGGGGCGGAGTCGGCGGGCAGCCGGTCGACCGGATCGTCCGCCCCGGCGGCGGCGAGTGCGGCCAGCCGGTCGCACGGGCCGGCCAACTCGGCGAGCAGCGCGTGCACGGCGTACGGGTCAAGCCCGAGCAGCCGTACGGCGGCACTGGCCGGGCCGCTGACCGTCCCGTACGCCCCGGCGAGCGCCGCCTCGACCGGGGCGAGTCCGGCCGTCGCCGCCACGATGCCGAGCGCGACCGGATGGTGCCGGTCCCGGCGGGCCGGGTCGACCGACCAGATCGCCCGACCGGCGCGCAGCAGGGCCCGGCCCTGTGCCCGGGACGCCCGGCGCAGCGCGGGGGAGGGGGTACGGGCGTCCAGCCCGGCGTCCAGCGCGTCGAGTCGGTGGCCGTCGGGGTCCCCGGTGGTGGCGGCGCAGGCGGCGGCGGCGAAGGCGGCGGTGACCCGGCCGGTGGTGCCGAGCCGGCCCCGGAGGAATCCGGCGAGGCCGGTCAGGTCGCGGAGCCGGCCACCGGTCACCGCCGCCTCCAGCCCGCCCGAATGGGCGTGGCCGCCGGCGGGCAGCCGGCCGTCGGCGAGCACCAGCAGGGTGGCGAGTCCGGTCATGGCGGTCGGGTCCTCAGAAGAGGAAGTAGCGCTGGGCCATCGGCAGCTCGACCGCCGGCTCGGGCTCCACGACCGCACCGTCGATGCGTACCGTGAAGGTGTCCGGCTCCACCTCGATGCGCGGCAGGGCGTCGTTGCCGGGCAGGTCGGTTTTGCCCCGCGACCTCGTGTCGGCGACCGGGGCCAACGCCCGGCGGATCCCGATCCGGTCGGCGAGCAGCGCGTCGATGGCGGCCGGGGCCACGAAGGCGAGGCTGGTCGAGGCGGGTGCCGCGCCGTAGGAGCCGAACATCGGCCGGGGCAGCATCGGCTGCGGCGTCGGGATCGAGGCGTTGGCGTCGCCCATCTGGCCGAGCGCGATCATGCCGCCCTTGAGCACCAGGTGCGGGCGTACCCCGAAGAAGGCCGGGTCCCAGAGCACCAGGTCGGCGAGCTTGCCCGGCTCGACCGAGCCCACCTCGGCGTCGATGCCGTGCGCGACGGCCGGACAGATCGTGTACTTGGCGACGTACCGGCGGGCCCGCGCGTTGTCGGCGGCGCCGTCGCCGGGCAGCGGGCCGCGCCGGGCCTTCATCACGTGCGCGGTCTGCCAGGTACGCAGGATCACCTCGCCGACCCGCCCCATCGCCTGCGAGTCGGAGCCGATCATCGAGATCGCGCCGAGGTCGTGCAGCACGTCCTCGGCGGCCATGGTGCTGGGCCGGATCCGGCTCTCCGCGAACGCCAGGTCCTCCGGCACGGTCGGGTTGAGATGGTGGCAGACCATCAGCATGTCGAGGTGCTCGTCGAGGGTGTTCCGGGTGTACGGCCGGGTCGGGTTGGTCGACGACGGCAGCACGTTCGGCTCGGCGGCGACCCGGATGATGTCCGGCGCGTGCCCGCCGCCCGCCCCCTCGGTGTGGTACGCGTGGATCGACCGGCCGCCGATCGCCCGCAGGGTGTCCTCGACGAAGCCGGCCTCGTTGAGCGTGTCGGTGTGGATCGCGACCTGCACCCCGGAGGCGTCGGCGACCCGCAGGCAGGCGTCGATCGCGGCCGGGGTGGTGCCCCAGTCCTCGTGCAGCTTGAAGCCGCCGGCCCCGCCGCGGAGCTGCTCCCAGAGCGACTCCTCGCTGACCGTGTTGCCCTTGCCGAGCAGCAGCACGTTGACCGGCCAGGGGTCGAGCGCCTCCAGCATCCGCCCCAGATACCAGGGGTTCGGGGTGACCGTGGTCGCCTTGGTCCCCTCGGCCGGGCCGGTACCGCCGCCGATGATCGTGGTGATGCCGCTGGCCAGCGCGGTCTCCAGGATCTGCGGGCAGATCAGGTGTACGTGGCTGTCGATCGCACCGGCGGTGAGGATCCGGCCGTTGCCGGAGATGATCTCGGTGCCCGGCCCGATCACCAGCTCGGGGTGCACCCCGTCCATGGTGTCCGGGTTGCCGGCCTTGCCGAGCCCGACGATCCGGCCGTCCCGGATCCCGACGTCGGCCTTGACCACGCCCCAGTAGTCCAGCACCAGCGCGCCGGTGATCACCGTGTCCGGGGCGCCGTTGGCGCGGGTGACCAGGGACTGCCCCATCGACTCGCGGATCACCTTGCCGCCGCCGAAGACCGCCTCGTCGCCGTACCCGCAGTGGTCCTGCTCGACCTCGATCAGCAGGTTGGTGTCGGCGAGCCGGACCCGGTCGCCGACGGTGGGACCGTAGAGGGCGGCGTACCGGCGCCGGTCCAGGGTGCTCACGAACCCTCCCCGGCGGGCTCCGGCGGGACCGGATCGAGGACGGGATCGGAATCGGGGTCGGGGTCGGGCGGGTCCAGCGGGCCGGCGCACTCGCCGCGCAGTCCGGGGACGATCCGGGCGCCGCCGAGCGGCACCAGGTCGACGTCCCGGCCGATGCCCGGCTCGAACCGCACCGAGGTGCCGGCGGGTATCCCGAGCCGGTGCCCCCAGGCCGCCGCCCGGTCGAACTCCAGCGCCGGGTTCGCCTCGGCGAAGTGGTAGTGCGAGCCGACCTGGACCGGCCGGTCCCCGGTGTTGAGCACCGGGAGGGTGCGCACGGGTCGGCCGGGGTTGATCGTCACGTCGCCCGTACCGGGCAGCAGCTCGCCGGGGATCACGCCCGCCCCCGTCACGGAATCGGCTCGTGTACGGTCACCAGCTTCGTACCGTCCGGGAAGGTCGCCTCCACCTGCACCTCCGCGATCATCTCCGGGACACCGTCGAGTACGTCGTCGCGGCCGAGCACGGTCCGCCCGGTCTCCATCAGTTCGGCGACGGTACGCCCGTCCCGGGCGCTCTCCAGCAGGAACGCCGTGATCACGGCGACCGCCTCCGGATGGTTGAGCCGCAGCCCGCGCTCACGCCGGCGCCACGCCAGATCGGCCGCGACATGGACCATCAGCCGTTCTTGCTCGTGACGGGTGAGGAACATCGACACCTCCGCAGCGGGCGAGGACTCAGCGGATCGTGTCAGTCAGAGATTTCGATGAGGTTACGGCCGGCGCGTGCCGGAGACGACCCGCCGGGCCGACGGAACGCCCGGCGGAACGGCCGGCGGAACGGCTGGGGGAGGAGGTCGTATCTTGACGAAATCCTGACGCTTCCGAGTTTTCACAAACTTGTGAATCGGGCGTACCGTCGGCCTCATGACTACTGCTATCTCGGTCTCCGGCGTGGTCAAGTCCTTCGGCCGGAGCCGCGCGCTGGACGGGCTGGACCTCTCCGTCGACGTCGGCGAGGTGCACGGCTTCCTCGGCCCGAACGGCGCCGGGAAGTCGACCACCATCCGGGTCCTGCTGGGGCTGCTCCGGGCCGACGCCGGCCGGGTGAGCCTGCTCGGCGGACACCCGTGGCGGGACGCGGTGGCGCTGCACCGGCGGCTGGCGTACGTGCCCGGTGACGTGAACCTCTGGCCGAACCTGACCGGTGGCGAGGCGATCGACCTCTTCGGGGCGTTGCGCGGCGGGCTGGACCGGCGCCGCCGGGACGAGCTGCTGGAGCGCTTCGAACTCGACCCGACGAAGAAGGCCCGGACGTACTCCAAGGGCAACCGGCAGAAGGTCGCCGTGGTCGCCGCCTTCGCCTCCGACGTCGAGCTCTACATCCTCGACGAGCCGACCTCCGGGCTCGACCCGCTGATGGAGGCGGTCTTCCAGGAGTGCGTACGCGAGGTGAAGCGGCAGGGCCGGACCGTGCTGCTCTCCAGCCACATCTTCTCCGAGGTGGAGGCGCTCTGCGACCGGGTGAGCATCATCCGGCAGGGCCGGACCGTGGAGTCCGGCACGCTGGCGCAACTGCGGCACCTGACCCGTACCTCCATCTCGGTGCAGACCGCCCGGCCGATCACCGGGCTGGCCGAGCTGGCCGGGGTGCACGACGCCCGGGTCGAGGGGACGCAGGCCCGGTTCGACGTCGACTCCACCGAGCTGGATCCGGTACTCGGACACCTGCGCCGCTTCGAGGTGCGCGCGCTGACGAGTTCACCGCCCTCGCTGGAGGAGCTGTTCATGCGGCACTACGGCGGCCGCGAGGCCCGCGACGAACTGGCCGGCGTGTGATGGCCGGCACCTTCACCGGTACCGCCCGGCTCACCCGGCTGGCACTGCGCCGCGACCGGATCCAACTGCCACTGTGGATCCTTAGTACGACGGTGCTGGCCTCCTTCACGTACACCGCCGTACGGGAGCAGTTCCCGACCGAGGCGGCGCGGCTGACCGCGCTGCGTACCGCCGTGGACACCCCGGCGATCCTGATGCTGCGCAACGCGCCGACCGGGGTCGACGACGGCGACATGATGGCCTTCCAGATCCTCACCTTCCTCGCCGTGCTGGCCGGGTTCATGAGCACCCTCGCCGTGGTCCGGCACACCAGGCAGAACGAGGAGACCGGCCGTACCGAGATGATCGGCTCGATGGTGGTCGGCCGGCACGCCAGCCTCGCCGCGGCCATGATCGTCACCGCCGGGGCGAACCTGCTGCTGGCCACGCTGATCGCGCTGACCCTGATCGGCAACGGCCTGCCGGCCGCCGGTTCGGTCGCCTTCGGCCTCGGTGTCGGCGCCGCCGGCCTGACCTTCGGCGCCGTCGCGGCGGTCGCCGCCCAGGTGAGCCAGGGTGCCCGGGCCGCGAACGGGATCGCCGCCGCCACCATCGGCGCCGGCTATCTGCTGCGCGGGCTCGGCGACGCGTTCGGCCACGTCCGGCCGGACGGCTACACCATGACCAGTGCCTGGCCGTCCTGGCTCTCCCCGATCGGCTGGGCCACCCTGGTCCGGCCGTTCGCCGAGAACCGCTGGTGGGTGCTGGCGCTCCCGGTGGCGGTCTTCGCCGTCCTGCTCGCGGTGGCCTTCGCGCTGGCCGACCGCCGGGACATCGGGATGGGCATGATCTCCGCCCGGTCGGGTCCGGGCCGGGCGGCGAGCGGGCTGCTCAGCCCGCTCGGCCTGGCCTGGCGGCTCCAGCGCGGCACGCTCTTCGGCTGGGCCGTCGCGATCGGGCTGTTCGGGGTGACCATCGGCTCGCTGGCCGGCGCGGTCGAGGACGCCTTCGCCGGCAACGAGGGTGCCGCGCGGACCATCCGGGAACTCGGCGGCGAGGGGGCGCTCTCCGACTCGTTCTTCACCGCGATGCTGGCGATGGTCGGCGCGATGGCGGCCGGCTACGTGGTGCAGGCGATGCTGCGGGTCCGGGCGGAGGAGGCCGGCGGGCGGGCCGAGCCGCTGCTCGCCACCGCCACCGGCCGGCTGCGCTGGCTCGGCGGCCACCTGCTCGTCGCCGCCCTGGGCGCGGTCTTCCTGCTGCTGCTCGCCGGCCTCTCGGCGGGCCTGGTCGCCGGGCTGAGCGCCGGCGGGCTCACCGACCGGCTCGCGGACCTCGGCGCCGCCGCACTGGTGCAGACCGCGCCGGCGCTGATCATGATCGGGTACGTCGTGCTGGTCTTCGGCCTGCTGCCCCGGCTCGCCGTCGGGCTGGGCTGGCTCGGCTTCGCGGTCAGCCTGATCGCCGGTCAGTTCGGCGAGCTGCTGAACCTGCCCCGGGCGGTCCGGGACGTCTCCCCGTTCAGCCACGTACCGGCGCTGCCCTCCGCCGAACTCTCGGCGACCCCGCTGGTGCTGCTGGCGGTGGTGGCGGTGGCGCTCGGTGCCGTCGGCCTGGCCCTGTTCCGGCGGCGTGACCTGGCACTCTGAACGACACCGCCCCGCCGGCCACCGGCAGGCGTCCCGCCGGCCGCCCCTACCACCCCTCCAGCCGCGCCCCGACGGGCGCGGCTGGAGCCGTTGGCCTGCTCACGCGGTGTTGAGGCACAATTACACGATCTTCAGAAGCTAGCGAAGGACGGGAATGACGCGAATCGAGGTTCCTCGGGACGAGGAGGCCGTACGCCGCTTCGTCGAACAGTTCGCGTTGTCCTTCAGCGACCTCGGCGTACCCCGGATGGCGGCCCGGGTGCTGGGCGCCCTGATGGTGACCGACGAGCCGGGGCTCACCGCCGGGGAGATCGCGCAGCGGCTCGGCGTCAGCGCCGCCGCGATCTCCGGCGCGCTGCGCTATCTGCTGCACGTCAACCTGGTGCTGCGGGAGCCGGTACCCAACTCCCGGCGGGACCGCTACCACGCCCCGGACGACATCTGGTACACGGCGGCGGTGCAGAGCGGGGTCTACCAGAAACTCGGCGACCTGATGGACCAGGGCGTGGTCGCGGTCGGCGGCGACGCGTCACCGGCCGGTACCCGACTGGCCGACATGCGCGACTTCCTCTTCTTCGTCCAGGACGAGATGGCCGCGCTCGTCGAGCGGTGGAACGAGACCCGGCGGCGCAGTCACGGGGAGTCGACCGGCTGACCCCGGCGCACCGACCCGACCGGCCTCGTCGACGGAGTATGCGCAGGTCAGCGACGTTCTCTGTCCGTGATTTGTCCGTCCGAACAAATGTCCCATGGCCGGTACGTCGGTAACATGAGTGATATCCGGGGTGATCGAGTTCCGTCGATCATCGACCTGGCGACCCGACCGGCGGTAGGGCCAGACCTCTGAAGGACCCCGCGGGCGGGCGGAGCGACGTTGGGCGTGCATCTGTCGCGGTAGCCCGCACCCCACGAGGTCTGTTCGGGAGAGACCATGCCCACACCGCTCGTACCACTGACCTGTTGGCCGGGACCGGCCAGCACCGGCGTACCGCCCAACACCGTCCTGACCCGATCCGGTCCGCTGGACCTGCGGCGGGACGGTCAGGTGATCTCGAACCTGCACATCACCGGGCGGGTCAGCGTGCACGCCAGGAACGTCACGATCCGCCGGTCGAGGATCACCTCCGACGGCGCCACCTTTCCGATCCGGACCTTCGACTCGGCGGTCAACCTGGTCGCCGAGGACGTGGAGATCGACGGCCGGGGACGCTCCCCGGTCGGCGTCTGTTTCGACGACTACACCCTGCGCCGGGTGAACCTGCACCATGTCCAGGACGGGTTGTGGATCGGCTCCCGGGTCACCGTCGTCGACTCGTGGATCCACGACCTGGTCCGGGTGCCCGGCTCGCACAACGACTGCGTACGGGTCGTCGGCGTCGGCGACGTGCTCATCCGGCACAACCGGCTGGACGCCTACCGGCCGAGTACGGCCGAGGCGATGAACTCGTGCCTCAGTCTCGGCCTCGCCGTGCAGAACCTGCGCTTCGAGGAGAACTACTGCGACGGCGGCAACTACACCATCGGGATCCGGCCAGACCTCGCCGCCTCGGCGGTGCTGTTCCGGGGCAACGTCTTCGGCCGCCACCACCGCACCGGCATCGTCGCCCGCCCCACCCACCCGGGAGTGACCTGGGAGAAGTCCAATGTCTGGTTCGACAACGGCCGGCCGGTCGGGCATGAGTGATCGCGAGGTACCCCCGCGTCCCCAGCCGCGCTGGCGGTCCCGGCCCGTCCGGATGGTCTCCGGTCGGCATCCGTTCGAGGTGACCTCGCTGGCCACCGCCGTGGTCTGCGGGGTGCTCCTGGTGGTGCTCGACAGCCGCCCCCGGTCGGTCGCCGTCGCCATGCCCACCCTGCTGGAGCAGGTCTGGGCCGTCGGCCTCATCCTGGCCGGGGTCGCGGGGCTGTGCGGGGTCGCCTGGCGGGGGCAACCCGCCACCGGCATGGGCGTGGAACTCGGTGCGCTGCTGGCCTTCGGCGCCGTCACCGGGATGTACGCCATCGCGGTCTTCGTCATCTCGGGCCGGCCGGGACTCGCCGCCGGTCTCTTCATCGCCGCGGTGGCCGTCGCCTCCTGGTGGCGGTGCGCGCAGATCGCCCGGCACCTCTACCGGCTGGCCCGGGCGCACGAGCGGCGCGGTCCGGTCGGGGTACCGGTACTCGTGGAAGGAGCATTCGGTGACCGCTCCAGTGCCCCCTGAGTCGGGCCCGCCCTGGGTCCAGATCCTGCTCTCCGCCATCGGCATCCTCGGTGGCGGCGGCGGAGTCGCCTCGGCCGCCGCAGTGCTGCTGCAACGGCGCCGGTTCCGGGCGGACGCCGCCGACGTACTGACCGACACCGCGCTCACCCTGGTGCAACCGCTCAAGCTGCGGGTCGCCGAGCTGGAGGCGGAGACGATCGTCGCCCGGCAGCAGGTGGAGAAGGCGACCAGGGAGATTTCCGAACTCCGGACCGTGGTCGGGGAGGCGACCATGATGATCCGGCGGTGGCGCACGGCGATCCTCGCCCCGGACGCCACGATCGGGCAGATCCGTACCCTCGTGGCACACAGCGGGCCCTGGCACGACGACATCCACCAGGGCTGACGGCGGCGGCGTCGCGCATCCCGGCGGGGTCCCGGGCGACCGGGGCTCCGCCGGACTCCGCTCGGGCGGGGTCCGGTCAGGCCACGCCGGCCGGCCGGAACTGCACGCTGACCCGCGGACCCACCGGCCGGGACGTCTTGGGAATCGCGTGCTCCCAGCTGCGTTGGCAGGAGCCGCCCATCACGATCAGGTCGCCGTGTCCGAGCGGGAAGCGCAGGCTCGGCCCGCCGCCACCGCGCGGACGCAGCAGCAGCGGCCGGGGCGAGCCGAAGGAGACGATCGCGACCATGGTGTCCTCGCGGGCCGAGCGGCCGTGGGTGTCACCGTGCCAGGCGACGCTGTCCCGCCCGTCCCGGTAGAGACACATCCCGGCGGTGACGAACGGCTCGCCCAACTCCGCGGAGTAGTGCCGGCTCAGCCGCTCCCGGGCGGCGTCCAGCACCGGGTGCGGGAGCGGCTCGCCGCCGGCGTACCAGCGGAGCAGCCGGGGGACGTCGACCACGCCGTCGTACATCCGGCGGCGTTCGGCCTGCCAGTCGACCCGGTCGAGCAGGGTACCCAGCACCGCGTCGGAGCCCTCGACCCAGCCGGGCAGGTGGTCGACCCAGGCACCCGAGCTCAGCTCGTGCCGGCGGAGTGCCCCGGCGAGCGGACCGAGCCCGGCACCGTCACCGGCGATCCCCGCGCCGGTGGCGAGATCCAGCATCGAGGGCTGGTAGGCGCCGGACGTCATGCGCCGATGGTAACCCCCGCTCGAACGCACGTACGACCAGGAGGCGCCTACGACCAGGAGGGTTTCGGCGATCGCGGCGGGTGGGGCGCCGGGCGGTCCGGGCCGTCCTGACAGAATGTCGGGCAGCAGCCCGGACCGCCCGGACAGACGTGAGGAGACACCTGTCGTGATCCGTACCCATGACGCCGGCACCCTGCGCGCGGTGGACGCCGGCAGCACGGTGACCCTCGCCGGTTGGGTCGCCCGCCGGCGGGACCACGGCGGAGTCATCTTCGTCGACCTGCGGGACGCCTCCGGTGTCGTGCAGGTGGTCTTCCGGGAGGGGATGGATTCGGCACACGCGCTGCGCAACGAGTACTGCGTCCAGGTCACCGGCGAGGTGACCCGCCGCCCCGAGGGGAACGACAACCCCGAGCTGGCCACCGGCGAGATCGAGGTGACGGTCGACCGGCTGGAGATCCTCTCCGAGGCGGCGCCGCTGCCGCTGCCGGTGGACGACCAGGTGGAGGCCGGCGACGACGTACGCCTCAAATACCGCTACCTCGACCTGCGGCGCAGCGGTCCGGCCCGGGCGCTGCGGCTGCGCTCGGCGGCCAACCAGCTCGCCCGGAAGGTGCTGCACGGCCGCGACTTCCTGGAGATCGAGACGCCGACCCTGACCCGGTCGACCCCGGAGGGTGCCCGCGACTTCCTGGTGCCGGTACGCCTCCAGCCCGGCACCTGGTACGCCCTGCCGCAGTCTCCGCAGCTTTTCAAGCAGTTGCTGATGGTCGGCGGGATGGAGCGCTACTACCAGATCGCCCGCTGCTACCGGGACGAGGACTTCCGGGCCGACCGGCAGCCGGAGTTCACCCAGCTCGACGTCGAGATGTCGTTCGTCACCGAGGACGACGTGATCGACCTCGGCGAGGAGATCGTCGCCACGCTCTGGCGGGAGCTGGCCGGGCACGAGATCGGCCGGCCGATCCCCCGGATCACCTGGCACGACGCGATGGACCGGTACGGCTCCGACAAGCCCGACCTGCGCTACGGGGTCGAGCTGACCGAGCTGACCGACTACCTGCGCGGCACCGAGTTCCGGGTCTTCGCCGGTGCGATCGACGCCGGTGGCTACGTCGGCGCGGTGGTGATGCCGGGCGGTGCCGGGCAGAGCCGCAAGGAGCTGGACGGCTGGCAGGACTGGGCCAAGGCGCGCGGCGCCCGTGGCCTGGCGTACGTGGTGCTGGACGCCGAGTCCGGCGAGGCCCGGGGGCCGGTGGCGAAGAACCTGTCGGCCGAGCACCTGGCCGGGCTGGCCGACGCGGTCGGGGCGAAGCCGGGCGACGCCGTCTTCTTCGCCGCCAGCGCCGACCGGCGGGATGCGCAGGAGCTGCTCGGCGCGGCCCGGATCGAGATCGCCAAGCGGGCCGGCCTGGTCGACGAGAGCGCCTGGGCGTTCTGCTGGGTGGTCGACGCGCCGATGTTCGAGCGCACCGACGAGGGCGGCTGGACCGCCGTGCACCACCCCTTCACCTCGCCGAACGCCGACTGGGTGGACCGGTTCGAGGAGGCGCCGGACCGGGCGCTGGCGTACGCGTACGACATCGTCTGCAACGGCAACGAGATCGGCGGCGGCTCGATCCGTATCCACCGGGCCGACGTACAGCGTCGGGTCTTCGACCTGCTCGGCCTCAGCCCGGAGGACGCGGCCGACAAGTTCGGCTTCCTGCTGGAGGCGTTCAAGTACGGGCCGCCGCCGCACGGCGGGATCGCCTTCGGCTGGGACCGGATCTGCATGCTGCTGGCCGGGGCGGACTCGATCCGTGAGGTGATCGCCTTCCCGAAGACCCGGGGCGGGTTCGACCCGCTGACCAGCGCGCCGACTCCGATCACCGCGCAGCAGCGGGCCGAGGCGGGCATCGACGCCAAGCCGAAGCCGGCGGCGGCGCCGCACGGCGGCACGGCCGGGGTGGCCGCCCCGGTCGAGCCCTCCTGAGGCATTCGCGGCGAAGCCTCCCGGGACGTCCGTGTACCGGGAGGCGCTGCCGGGGCGCGCTCCGGGACGACCGGGGGTGGGCGGCAATCGACTTGCTTCGGATGCTCATACTCGGTCCATGGCGCCCAACCCTGATCTGATCATCGACCTGGACCCGAGCGAGGCGGGAACCGAGGTCGTCAAGACCGTCGTGCTGCCCTGGTCGGGCCAGAGCACCCCATTGCGGATCCCGGCCGGGCTCGGCGACGGCACCGTACTGCGGCTGCCCGGCATCGGGCCGGCGACCGTGCCCGGCGGCCCGCCCCGGGACGCGTACGTCCAGATCCGGATCGTGCCGGGCGGAGGCGGCGCGGTCCCCACGAGCTTCGGAGCCGCTCCGTTCGGTGGCCCGGTCCCGCCGGTGACGTCGGCCCCGCCGACCACGCCGTTCGGGGCACCGCCGCCGGTCTCGGCCCCGCCGACGGCTCAGTTTGGGGCGCCGCCGCCGGTCTCGGCCCCGCCGACCGCTCCGTTCGGCACCCCGCCGGTCTCGGGTCCGCCCACGGCTCCGTTCGGCACCCCGCCGGTCTCGGGTCCGCCGACCCCGTTCGGTGCCGGCCCGCCCGGCCCGCCGTTCGGCGGCCCGCCGCAGTTCGGTGCGTTTCCGCCGCCGCCCGCCAAGTCGGGGCGCGGCAAGATCATCGCCATCGTCGGCGGTGCCGTCGCCGTGGTCCTGCTGGTCGCCCTGGCGGTACCGCTGCTGATCTGGGCCGGCAACCGGGGCTCCGACGACCCGCCCTCGAACCGGACGGCCTCCGGGCAGGACGGGGAGCCGTCGCCGAGCGCGGCGCCGATCAGCGTCCAGGAATACCAGGCGCTGCTGGCCGAGGTCGACAAGGCGTTGGCGCCCGGCTTCACCCAGCTCGGCGCGGCCAAGAACCCCAAGGCGGTGGGCGCCGCCGCCGGCACCATCGGGCGGACGCTCGACCAGCAGATCAGCGCACTGTCCAACGTGGTGCCGCCGCAGAACGCCGCGACGGCGCACGCCGACCTGCTGCGCGGGCTGGAGGGCATGGTCGACTCGATCACCGAGACGGGTTCGGCCGCCGGGGCCGGTGAGGTCTGCCTCGGTTCGTCCGCGCTGGCCCGGCTGAGCCGTGACCCGGCCGCCGAGGACGTACGCACCGCGCAGCAGGCGCTGGCGGCGGCGGACCCGGCGCAGCCGTACCAGGTCGGCAAGTTCGTGCCGAAGAAGACGGCGGACAGCAACCGGCGGCTGAGCAACGGCGCGTACATCAAGCGGGTGCGCAGCGGGCAGGGGCAACTGAAGATCGAGAACGGCGGCAGCAGCGACGCGGTCATCAACCTGGTGCTGGGCAGCGCCAAGACGCCGACGGTCAGCGTCTACGTCCGGGCCAAGGGCAAGCACACCGTCTCCTCGGTCAAGGACGGCACCTACCGGATCTACATGACCGGTGGCAAGGACTGGGACGCCCGGGCCAAGGCGTTCAGCCGGAACTGCAACTTCCAGCGGTTCGAGGACACCTTCAAGTTCACCACCACCTCCAGCCAGTACACGATCTGGACGATCACGCTGACCCCGGTCGCGGGCGGCAACGCCCAGACCAGCGAGGTCGACCCGAACTCGTTCCCGGGCGGCTGACCGGCGGCGACGACCGCCTCCCGCTGACCGGAGGCGATGACGGCCTCCCGTCGGGGGGCGGGGCGGTGCCATAGGTGACGGCGTGCCGGCCGGGTCCACGGACCCGGCCGGCACGCCTCTTCGGTTTCCGGCCCGCCCAGTCGGCGGAAGACCATGCCGCACCACGTCCACAGATTCTATGCACAACTATTGTGCACAGGCCCTGTGCACAGTTATTGTGCATTCATGGAACCCGAGCCGACACCTCCGGAGCAGCCCTCGTCCTCGGTGGTGGCGCTGGACGGCACCCAGATCCGCGTCCTCGCCCATCCGCTGCGCGCCCGACTGCTGATCGCGCTCCGCTCCCACGGTCCGGCCACCGCGACCCGGCTGGCCCAGGCACTCGACACCAACACCGGCGCCACCAGCTACCACCTGCGGCAGCTCGCCGACGCCGGGCTGGTGGTGGAGGAGCCGGACCGGGGTTCCGGGCGGCAGCGCTGGTGGCGGGCCGCGCACCAGTTCAGCAGTTGGCGCCGGAGCAACTTCGACGGCGACCCGGACGCGCTGGCCGCCGCCGACTGGCTGCACCGGCACGCGGTGCGGCTGCACGCCGACCTGACCGAGCGCTGGATCATTGAGCAGCACGAATACCCGGTCGAGTGGCGTGACGCGGCGACCTTCTCCGACGTGCTGCTCCGGCTGACCCCGGCAGAGCTGCGCCAGCTCAACGACGAACTGCACGCGGTGGTCGACCGCTACCGGCACGCCGTACCGGCGGTCGAGGCTGCCGACCTGCCGGAGCCCGGGGACGGCACCGAGCAGGTCCTGCTCTACCTGCACAGCTTTCCGGTGCGCACCCGGATACCCCTGGCCGGCGGAGTCGACGGGGACGGAGAGCGGTCGTGACCGCGCTGACCGGCCGGCAGGTCCGGCGGCGTTACCTGATCCTGCACGGGCTGCGCTGGCTGCCCACCGGGCTGCTGATCCCCGTGCTCATGCTGCTGTTGCTGGAACGCGGGCTCAGCCTGCCGCAGGTCGGGTTCGTCGCCGCCGCCCAGGGACTGGTGGTGCTCGCGTTGGAGCTGCCGACCGGCGGATTCGCCGACGCGCTGGGACGCAAACCGGTGCTGGTCGGGGCGATGCTGATCAACCTCGGATCGCTGCTGCTCCTGCTGACCGCCGACTCCTTCGCGCTGCTCCTCCTGGTCTTCCTGCTCCAGGGCATCTACCGGGCCCTGGACAGCGGCCCGCTCGAGTCCTGGTACGTCGACGCCGCGCTGGCCGCCGACCCCGACGCGCCGATCGAGCGGGGACTCAGCGCCGGTGGGGTCGTCCTCGGCATCTGCATCGGGGCCGGCGCACTGCTCAGCGGCGGCCTGGTCGCGCTCGATCCGGTCGGCGGAATCAGCGCGCTCACCCTGCCGGTGCTGGTGGCGATCGTCCTGGAGGTCGGCGCCCTGGCCACCATGCTGCTGCTGCTGGTGGAGGTGCGCCCGGCCGCCGGTGTCGCCGCGCTGCGCGGCTCGCTCCGGGCGGTACCCGGCGCGATCGGCGGCGCGCTGGGGCTGGCCCGCCGCTCCCGGATCGTGCTGGCGCTGATCTCGGTGGAGCTGTTCTGGGGCTTCGGGATGGTCACCTTCGAGGCGCTGCTGCCGGTCCGGCTCGCCGAGGTGCTCGGCGACCCCGACCGGGCGGCGGCGCTGCTCGGTCCGACCGCCTCGGTGGCCTGGCTCGCCTCGGCGGGCGGCGCGGCGCTGATCGCGTACGCAAGCCGGTGGCTGGGAGTGCCGATCAGCGCCGGGCTGCTCCGGATCCTCCAGGGCGCCACGGTCGTCGGGATGGGACTGCTCGCCGGGCCGGTCGGGATCATCGCGGCCTACCTGCTCTGCTACGCCGTGCACGGCGCCTCCAACCCGCTGCACGCCGGGCTGCTGCACCGGCAGGTCGACGGGCCGTACCGGAACAGTGTCATCTCGCTGAACTCGATGGTGGCCCAGCCGGCCGGCGCGCTCGGCGGCGTCGTGCTCACCTCGCTGGCCGCGGCGACCTCGGTGAGTACGGCGATGGTGGTGGGCGGCGTCGTACTGGCCGCCGCCGCACCGCTCTACCTGCCGGCCTGGTGGGCGAGCCGCCGCGCGCCGGTCCCCGCCCAGCCAGATCCGACCGAGCCAGATCCGACCCAGTCGGCTCCGAGCGGGTCGGCTCCGACCGAGTCGGGTCCGGCCGGGTCGGTGCCGACCGCCGTCGAGGTCCAGGGGAGAGCGGGTCGGTGACGTCGAGCCACGGCTAGCGCCGGTCGGCCCGGTGGCTTCCCGGTCCCGCACCCCGAAGGATGTCCGGCGGTGCCACCGGCCGCTACCCGCGCCACCGCCGCCGGCTACCCCGGCCGGCGGCCGCCGGTGGATTGGCCCGGGGCGCCGTCGGGTACATCCTGGCCGACCTACTGGGACCCCCGCCGGGAGGAACTCATGCTTGCCTACATCGCCGCCGGAGTTTTCGCCTTCGCGCTGCTGCTGGACCTGTTCGACGAGAACCTGGGCGCGCCCGACCTGTTCAACTTCTCCACCCTGGTGCTGATCGGACTGCTCTGCCTCGCCCTCTACCTCGCCGGAGTGGGTCGCGGCCCCCGCACCGCCGGCGGTGGCGGTGGCGGACGGTGGTACCGGGGTCGCCGGCCTGGTCGGGGCTGATCTCCGTCGGAACCACGACCGGCCCGGTTATCGGTGCATTTCCGGCACCGGAAACCGGGCCGGTAATGTCTTCGTGATGGAGTCCGACGGCCTATTCTCACTCGTCGATCCCGCAGGCGGGCGCAGCGCGCCGGCCGGGACCGCCGCCGACGGCTTCACCGTACCCTCCGCCGACTCGCCGCTGCCGGTCCGGATGCGTCCGGCCAGCCTGGACGAGCTGATCGGGCAGGACCATCTGCTCGCACCCGGGGCGCCGCTGCGACAGCTCGTGACCGGCGCGTCACCGATGTCGGTGATCCTGTGGGGGCCACCGGGCAGCGGCAAGACCACCATCGCGCACCTGGTGGCCCGGGCCACCGAGCGACGCTTCGTGGCGATGTCGGCGCTCTCCGCGGGGGTGAAGGACGTTCGCGCGGTGATCGACACCGCCCGTCGCGAGCGGCGGGCCGGCGGGCGTCCGACCGTACTCTTCATCGACGAGGTGCACCGGTTCAGCAAGACCCAGCAGGACTCCCTGTTGGCGGCCGTCGAGGACCGTACGGTCACCCTGCTGGCGGCCACCACGGAGAACCCGTACTTCTCGGTCATCTCGCCACTGCTCTCCCGGTGCGTACTGCTCACCCTGCAACCGCTGGACGACGACGCGGTACGCGGACTGCTCCGCCGTGCCGTCGCCGACGAGCGCGGACTGGCCGGCACGCTGACCCTCGCCCCCGACGCCGAGGAGCACCTCGTCCGGCTGGCCGGCGGGGACGTACGCAAGGCGCTCACCGCGCTGGAGGCGGCGGCCGGCTCGGCCACGGCCCTGGGCGAGACCGTGATCAACCTGGCCACCGCCGAGCAGGCCGTCGACGTGGCGGCGGTCCGTTACGACCGCGACGGCGACGCCCACTACGACGTGGTGAGCGCCTTCATCAAGAGCATGCGGGGTTCCGATGTGGACGCGGCACTGCACTGGCTGGCCCGGATGCTGGTGGCGGGCGAGGACGCCCGGTTCATCGCCCGGCGGATCGTGATCTTCGCGAGTGAGGACGTCGGGATGGCCGATCCGACCGCGCTGGGCGTCGCCACCGCCACGGCGCACGCCGTGGAGTACGTCGGCCTGCCCGAGGCACAGCTCAACCTCGCCCATGCCGTCATCCACATGGCCACCGCGCCGAAGTCCAACTCGGCGACCATGGCGATCGGCGCGGCGATCGGCGACGTACGGGCCGGTCGGGGCGGTTCGGTGCCCCGGGCGCTGCGCGACGCGCACTATTCCGGGGCGCGGGGGCTGGGGCACGGCACCGGCTACCGCTATCCGCACGACGACCACCGGGGGGTGGTCACCCAGCAGTACGTCCCGGACGACCTGGTCGGGGTGGACTACTACCAGCCGAGCGGACACGGCGCGGAGCGAGCCGTCGAATCCCGGCTGCCGCTGCTGCGCCGGATCGTCCGGGGCCAGAGCCCGCCGCCGACCGGCGGCACTGCCAGGCAGGCCGGAGGTGGGGGCGGCCCCGACAGGCGGGCCCCGGCGACAGCGCCCGGCGAGGCACCGGGGGAGACCCCGAACGGCGAGGCACCGCAGGATGCCGCGAACGGCAGGGTGCCGGCGGCGGATGCCGCGAACGGCAGGGTGCCGGCGGCGGATGCCGCGAACGGCGACGCACCGGAGGGTGCCGCGAGCGGCGACGCCCCGGAGGGTGCCGGGAACGGCAGGGGGCCGGCGGATGCCGCGAGCGGCAGGGTGCCGGAGGGCGCCGCGAGCGGCGAGACACCGGAGGATGCCGTGAGCGGCAGGGTGACAGCAGACGGCGGCGGGACGCCCGAGGGGGAGGAAGACCAGTGAGATCGCGCGGTTCGGACCGGGGCGAGGACGGCCACGACGAGCGGCGGGAACCACGGGGCAAGGGACGCCGCTGGGGCCGGGGCAGGTCGGAGGAGACTCCGCCCGAGCAGCCGGAGGTCAGCGGCGAGGAGCTCGGCTGGATCACCGACCTGCGTACCGCCAAGGAGCAGAAGGTCGACATCGGCCCGGCCGACGGCACCACCCCGGCCGACCCGCCGGCCCGGGTCCCCGCCGCCTACGAGCGGCTGCCCGAGGCCGGCCCGGACGACACCGGCTCGGTGCCCTCGCCCGGGTTGCCGCCGACGGATCCGATGGCCGGGCCAGGCCGGCGCCGCGACGAGCCGGAGCCGCCGGCACCGCCCCGGCGGGCAGCCGAGCCCGCCGAGCCGGCCCCGCCCGTGCGGGGCTCCGGCCCCCAGCCGCCGCGCGCCGAGCCGCGTTCCCCGGTGGTCCCGCCGACCCCGACCCCGGTGGTCCCGCCGGTCGTGCCGGCGCCACCGCTCGGTCGACCCGGCCGCCCGGCCGAGCCCGCTCCGGCGGCCTGGACCGGGCCGGCGTCGGAGCGTCGTCCCGGCGGCGACCGGGGCGAGCCGGCGATGCGGCCCGGCGCCGCACCGTGGCCGGGTGAGCCGGTACCCCCCGCCGGGCACCAGCCCCGGCACGGCGCCGCGCCGGTCGACGCGGCTGCGGGGCGGCGGGCAGCGGGCGGCCGCGCCGAGGAGTCGTCCCCGGGTCGCCGGGCGGCCCCGCCCAGCGAACCCGGCGACGGTCGGCACGGCCGGTCGGCCGGCTCCGCCTCCGGTGACTTCGCCGGTCCGGGCAGCCCGGCCGGCTCCGCCGGGCGGGTCGCGCCGCCGACCAGCGGGGAATTCGTGGTACCGGCCTCCGGCAACGCGCCACCGGTGCCGACCGCTCCGGCCGTACCGGGTCGGCCCGGTGCCGCCGAGCGTGACCAGGGCGGGCCGGGACGCGGCGGCCCGGTGCTGGGCGCGCGTCGCCCCGGCACCGCTCCGCCCCCCTCCGGAGCGCACTCCGCCGACGCCGGTACGCACTCCGCCCCGGGTGGTACGCACTCCGCCCCGGGTGGAACGCACTCCGCCCCCGGTACGCACTCCGCCCCCGGTGGTACGCACGCCGCTGGTGCGGCGCACGCCGCCGGTGGCGGTGCGCACGCCGCGGTGAGCGGTCCGCCCGGCTCGGCGGCGCATCCCGTCCCGGGTGGCGCGCACTCGGCCGGCGAGCGGGAGACCCGCCCGTCCGGCCACCCGGAACGGCCCGCCGACTGGATCCGCAAGGCTGGCCGGGGCGGCGTCCGCCCGGTCACCCCGGCCGCCGGATACGGGCCACCGGCCCCGGCGTCCGGCGCCGGGGCGCCAGGGTTTCCGCCGGTCCCGGGTGGTCCGGTCCCGGGTGGTCCGGCCGGCCCCGACGCGGGCGGCCGGCCGGTAGCCGGGCCGGGTTCGGCATCCGCGCCGGGCTCGGTGGCCAGGCCGGGCAGGGCGGTCAACCGGCCACCGTCCGGGCCGGACGGCTTCGACGCCGGGCATCCGGGCCCGGGCCGGCACGGGGCACCGTCGACCGACGACTCCCGGGACGGCGGACGGATCCCCCGGGGCCGCCCCGGCGGTACGACTCCGTCGGGACCCCCGTTCGAGGGCGACGGTACGGGTGGCGGCCGGCACGGCGGGCTGCCGCCGGTCGTACCCGGGCGGCACGGCGCCGTCGCACCACCGCCCGGCGCCGGTACCCGCGGCGATCTTCCGGCCGCCGGAGCTCCGTCCGGAGCCGGTGCCCCGGTGGCGCCGGGCGCTTCCCGGACCGTCCCGCCGCGCGGCGGTGCCCCCCGTCCGGTCGAGCCGGGTGGCGAGCCGGGATCCGCGCGGGTCACCGGGCTCGGCCGGACCCCGGTGGAACCGGCGGAGCGGCGCGCCGCGCCGGGCGGCCGGTACCCTGCCGTGCCGGCCGACCGCAGCGGCCCGCCGGTACCGGGCCGGGGTGAGGTTCCCGGCGGTCGTCCGGCCGCCGGTCGGGCCGGTACGCCCGTCGACGGTGGCCCGGCCGGTCGACCGGGTGGTGCCGGTCTGGACGTCGGCGTACCGGGGCGGCCCGGTGCCGCCGCGACGCCCGGCGGCCCCGTTCGGGCAGCGGCCCGGGGACCCGCCGCACCCGTCCACCCTGGACCCGGTTCCGCCCCGCCGGCCGGACCGATCCGGGAACCCGGCGCCGGTACCTTGCCCCGCCCCGCCCCGGTCCAGGCCGGTCGGGTGCCGACGGTCCGGCCCGCATCGGGCCTGCCGGACGGCCCGTCCCGGGACGAGGCGGTCCGGCCCGATCCGCCGGTCCGGCCCGAGTCACCGACCCGCCCGCCGGTACGCCCGGACGGCGCCGCCCGCCCCGACGCCCCGCCCCGACCGGACGGGACGGCCCGGTCCGCGGTCCCGCCGCCGGTCGCCGGAGCCCGCCCCGACGGCGGTACGGAACTCGACGATCCGGCGCAGCCGTCGGCGGAGCCGGCCCGGGGTGCCCGGGCGGAGTTGCGGCGTCAACTGCGTGAGCAGCGTCGGTTGAAGACGATCGCGCTGCTCCTGGCCAGCCTGCTGGTGCTCGGTGCCCTGCCGACGTACTTCGGGGTCCGGGCCGCGACCCGGGATCCGGTGTTCAACTCCCTCGACGCGCTGGCGGTGCCGGCCTGGGCCGCCACCGACACGGTCGACGGGGTGAGCGGCAGCCGGTGGTGCTTCATCGAGTGCCGCTTCCGGGAGCGGACCGTCGAGTCGGACCGGCCGTGGGAGGAGACGGCGCAGGTCTACGAGGCCGCGCTGACCCGCGAGGGGTGGCGGCCGTGGAAGGTGGCGCTCTGCCCGGAGCAGCCGGTGGAGGGGCACTACACCTGCTGGCGCCGGGACGAGTTGACCCTCGACATGTGGGTACGGAAGCCGGCCTGCCCCGACCCGGCGCTCTCCGTACCGGGCGCGTCGCCGCCGCCGGCCACGACCGGGCCGGAGGGGGTGAACTGCGACGGTGCGCTCGTCTCGATCAAGGTGCGTAACGCGATCGCGGACGACCGGATCGGCCCGCAGCCGACCACCGATCCGTCGCTCACCGGCGTGGACCCGGACCCGCTCTTCACCGACGATCCGCTCGGCGGGCTGACGCCCACACCCACCCCGTCGTGAGGCCGTCGGTCGTCACCGACGGTAGGGTTCGGGGTTGGTACTCCGAAGGGCATTCCGGGTAACCGTCGTGGGACGGCGCCGGACGTCCGGGTGAGACGGTCGCGCGCGATATCCGAGACGGTGCATAGAGGAGGACACGGGTGGACGCTGGAGAGATCGGCCAGATCGCTGCGCTCGTCGCTGCCGGGGCGTTCCTGATGCTGGTGTTGGTGCTGGCCAGGCCGATCTGGCGGCTGGGCAACACGGTGGACGCGGCGACCCAGGCGATCAACGACATCAATGACCGCACGGCGCCGCTGCTCGCCAACATGAACGTCACGGTGGAGAACGTGAACACCGCGCTCGGGCAGGTGCACACCTCGCTGGACGGGGTGAACATCCAGCTCGCCAAGATCGACACGATGACCGGTCACGCCCAGAACGTCACCGCGAACATCGCCAACCTGAGCACGGTGGTCTCGGCGGCGGCGGCGAATCCGCTGGTCAAGGTGGCTGCCTTCGGGTACGGCGTGCGCAAGGCCGCCTCGGCCCGGCGGCACGCCGAACAGGAGCGCGAGGTCCGTACCACCATCAAGCAGCAGCGTCGGGCCGCCCGGCGCAGCGCACGCTGACCCGCCGCACACGGCGATCCGGTACGGAGGAAGGATGAGGCCATGAAACGACTGCTCTGGTTGGGCATCGGGCTGGCCGTCGGCGCCCTGGTGGTCCGCAAGCTGACCCGCACCGCCCAGGCGTACACGCCGGGTGGCATCGCGAGTTCGCTGGCGGAGTCGGCGGGTGGTCTGGTGCAGTCCCTGCGGGACTTCGCGGACGATGTCCGGGACGGCATGGCCGAGCGTGAGCAGCAGATCCACCAGGCGTTCGCCGAGGGCGTCGCGTTCGACGACCAGTTCGAGGAGCTGCGCGAGGACCCGCGCATCGGCGACCGCGAGTTGTTTCCGGAGGATGGCACCAGATGAGGCTTCCGGAGGATGGCACCAGATGAGGTTTCCGGAGGAAGGCACGAGATGAAGACGGCGGAAGTCAAGCGGCGCTACCTGGCGCACTTCGAGGCCAACGGACACACGGTGGTGCCGTCCGCTCCGCTGCCGGCGATCGACGACCCGAACCTGTTGTTCGTCAACGCCGGCATGGTGCAGTTCGTGCCGTACTTCCTCGGGCAGCAGACGCCGCCGTTTAGGCGGGCGGTGTCGGTGCAGAAGTGCATCCGTACCCCGGACATCGACGAGGTGGGCAAGACCAGCCGGCACGGCACCTTCTTCCAGATGAACGGGAACTTCTCGTTCGGTGACTACTTCAAGGAGGGCGCGATCGCGCTCGCCTGGGAGCTGGTCACCAAGCCGGTCGCCGAGGGCGGTTTCGGGCTGGACCCGGAGCGGATCTGGCCGACCGTCTATCTCGACGACGACGAGGCCGAGGCGATCTGGCGCAAGACCGGGGTGCCGGCGGAGCGGATCGTCCGGCGGGGCAAGGCGGACAACTTCTGGTCGATGGGGATTCCGGGGCCGTGCGGGCCCTGTTCGGAGATCTACTACGACCGGGGTCCGGCGTACGGCCGGGACGGTGGGCCGGCGGTCGACGAGGATCGCTACCTGGAGTTCTGGAACCTCGTCTTCATGCAGTTCGAGCGGGGTCCGGGCACCGACAAGGAGAACTTCCCGATCCTCGGCGACCTGCCGGCGAAGAACATCGACACCGGGATGGGCCTGGAGCGGATGGCCGCGATCCTCCAGGGGGTCGACAACCTCTACGAGATCGACGAGGTGCGGCCGATCCTGGACCGGGCGGCGGAGTTGACCGGCCGGCGGTACGGCGCGAACTCCGGGCACGCGGCGAGCGAGTCGCACCCGGACGACGTACGGCTGCGGGTGGTCGCCGACCACGTGCGGACCGCGCTGATGCTGATCGGTGACGGGGTGACCCCGGCGAACGAGGGACGCGGCTACGTGCTGCGCCGGATCATGCGCCGGGCGATCCGGGCGATGCGGCTGCTCGGCTGGCAGGACCGGGCGCTGCCGGAGCTGCTGCCGGTGGCCCGGGACTGCATGTCCCCGTCCTACCCGGAGCTGGCGGGCGAGTTCGACCGGATCTCGTCGTACGCGTACGCCGAGGAGGACGCGTTCCTGGCCACCCTGCGGGCGGGTACGACGATCCTGGACACCGCGATCGCCGAGACCCGTTCGGCGGGCGGGGCGAAGCTCTCCGGCGACAAGGCGTTCCAGCTGCACGACACGTACGGCTTCCCGATCGACCTGACCCTGGAGATCGCCGCCGAGCAGGGGCTGTCGGTGGACCAGGACGGGTTCCGCCGGCTGATGGCCGACCAGCGGGCCCGGGCCAAGGCCGACGCGCAGGCCCGCAAGACCGGGCACGTGGACCTGTCGGCGTACCGTTCGGTGCTCGACTCCGGCGGGCCGGTGCAGTTCACCGGCTACACCGAGGTCTCCCGGGAGTCGTCGGTGCGGGCGCTGCTCGGTGCCGGCGGCGTGCCGGTCGAGGTGGCCGGCGAGGGTGACACGATCGAACTGGTGCTGGACGCGACCCCGTTCTACGCGGAGGGCGGCGGTCAGCAGCCGGACGTCGGCCTGGTCACCGTCGGCGCCGGTCAGGTCGAGGTGCTCGACGTGCAGCAGCCGATCCCGGGGCTGATCGTGCACCGGGCCCGGGTGGTTCGGGGCGAGGTACGCACCGGCGAGGCCGGGCTCGCCGAGATCGACGTGGTACGCCGCCGCGCGATCTCCCGGTCGCACACCGCGACGCACCTCGTGCACCAGACGATGCGCAACTTCCTCGGCGAGTCGGCGACCCAGGCCGGTTCGCTGAACGCCCCGGGCCGGCTGCGTTTCGACTTCAACACCCCGACCGGGGTGGCGCCGAGCGTGCTGCGCGACGTCGAGCAGCAGGTCAACGAGGTGCTCCTCGCCGACCTGGAGGTGCACGCCTTCATCACCTCGCAGGAGGAGGCCCGCCGGCTCGGCGCGATGGCGCTCTTCGGCGAAAAGTACGGCGACGAGGTGCGGGTGGTCGAGGTCGGCGACTACGCCCGCGAGCTGTGCGGTGGTACCCACGTCGCCCGTAGCGCCCAGCTCGGCCTGGTCAAGATCCTCTCCGAGTCCTCGATCGGCTCCGGGGTACGCCGGGTCGAGGCGCTCGTCGGGCTCGACGCGTTCCGGTTCCTGGCCAAGGAGCACCTGCTGGTCTCCCGGCTGGCCGAGCTGTACCGGGTCCCCGGTGACCAGGTGGCGGACCGGGTCGAGCAGACCGTCGCCCAACTCCGGGACGCCGAGCGGGAGTTGGAAAAGCTGCGCGCCCAACTGGTGCTGGGCGGTGCGGCGGCGCTCGCCTCGGCGGCCCGGGACATCCGCGGGGTCGCCTTCGTCGGCACCGAGGCGCCGGAGGGCGCGGCCGGCAACGACGTGCGTACTCTCGCCCAGGAGATCCGGGGCAAGATCGACGCGGCGCGTCCGGCGGTGGTCGCGGTGGCGGCCCGGGCGAACGGCAAGGCGTCGCTGGTGGTCGCGGTGAACGGCGCTGCGAAGGATCGGGGTGTCTCGGCGGCGGTTCTGGTCAAGGCCGCCCTCTCCGGCCGGGGCGGCGGCAACGCCGACCTGGCCCAGGGCGGCGGCCTGCCGGCCGGCGAGGCGCCGAGCCTGCTGGCCGCGGTCGAGAAGGCGCTAGTCGAGGCGTGACCTGCGGCACTGGTTGCTCCCCGGCGGGCCGTTGTGGTTGGATCTCCAGCCACGACGGCCCGCCGGCCGGGCCGAGTTGCCCCGGGCCGGCCGACAGGAATCGGATGATCCAGTTTTCCGGTGGCGTAACACGATGAACCGACCTTCCCCTGGCACGGCACGATGACGACTCCGGTCCGTGGCGTGCGGCTCGGCGTGGACGTCGGCCAGGTACGGGTGGGCGTGGCGCTCTCCGACCCGGACGGGGTGCTGGCCACCCCGCTGGTGACGCTGGCCCGGGACCTGAAGACCGGTATTGAGGCGGTTCCAGCCGATATCTCGGAACTCGCGCGGCTCGTCGTACTCCACGAGGTGGTCACGGTGGTGGTCGGGCTGCCGGTGACCCTCGCCGGGGCGCACGGCCCGGCGGCGACCCAGGCGAAGGCGTACGCCCGGCGGCTGGCCGCCGCGATCGCGCCCGTGCCGGTCGATCTGGTGGATGAAAGGATGTCGACCGTCGTGGCTTCTCGTAGGCTAGCCGAGCGGGGCGTCCGAGGACGGCGTCAACGGGCGGTGGTCGATCAGGCGGCCGCGGTGGAGATTCTGCAGAGCTGGCTGGACAGGCAGCGGAGGCGGACAGGATGATCGACGAGTTGGAGCTCGCGTTCGACGAGCGTGCGGAGAAGGGACGCCACCGGCGCGGCGCGCAGCGCAAACGCGACGGCAAGAAGAAGCGTGGCGGGCGGGGCCGCACGGTCGCCGCACTGTTGATGACGTTCGTGCTGCTCGGCGTCCTCGGCGGCGCCGGCTGGTACGGCTTCGACCGGGTGCAGGGCTACTTCGTCACGCCGGACTACGACGGCACCGGCAGCGGTGAGATCCAGGTCCAGGTCGAAGAGGGCCAGAGCATCGCCGAGATCGCCGACACGCTGGTCGCGGCCGGCGTCGTCAAGAGCACCAAGGCGTTCATCGAGGCGGCCCAGGAGAACTCGCGGAGCCAGAACATCCAGCCGGGCACCTACAAGGTCCGCAAGGAGATGAACGCGAAGGCCGCGCTGGGCCTGCTGCTCGACCTGAAGAACAAGCTGGTCAACGGCTTCCTGGTCAAGGAGGGCGCGACGGCCAAGCAGATCTTCAAGGCGCTGGCGGCCGAGACGAAGCTCCCGGTGAAGGACTTCGAGACGGCCGCCAAGGACCTGAAGGGGCTCGGCATCGCCGACTTCTGGTTCAACCGCGACGACAAGCAGTCGGCGCGTAAGTCGATCGAGGGCTTCCTCTTCCCGGACACCTACGAGCTTCCGCCGAACGCCAGTGCCGAGGCGATCCTCAAGCTGATGGTGCAGCGGTTCATGTCGGTCGCCGAGGAGATCGACTTCGTCGACCGGGTGCAGAAGGAGCGCGAGATCAGCCCGTACGAGGCGCTGATCGTGGCGTCGCTCGCCCAGGCCGAGGCGGGCAACGCCGACGACCTCGGCAAGGTCGCCCGGGTGGCCTACAACCGCATCTACAGCGGCGACCACTACTGCAAGAACGGCAACGGCCTGACCGGGTGCCTGGAGTTCGACGTCGGGGTCAACTACTACTGGGAGTTGACCGGCAAGAAGACCAAGCGGTCCGGGGACATGACGGACGCCGAACTCTTCGACAAGAACAACCCGTACCGGATGCATGGCAAGGCCGGGCTGCCACCGGGGCCGATCAACAACCCCGGTCAGAAGGCCCTGGAAGGGGCGATGAACCCGCCGAAGGGGACCTGGCTGTTCTTCGTGGCGGTCGACAAGGAGGGCCACTCCGAGTTCGCCACCACCAACGAGGAGCACGAGCGGAACATCCAGAAGGCCCGCGAGAACGGCGTGCTCTGAGTTAACGCTTCCCCATGGCTGGAAGTCGGGGGATTTCTGGCTCGGACCGCACGAGACGACCATCCCGGGAGGAGGTGATCGCATGTCTTACGTCGTCGGCACCAGCACGGCCGCGTTCTGCCGTGGCGAGGATCGTCCTCGCGGCGTTCCGGTCGCGGCAGGCGGTGTGTCCGCAGGTGTCGCACCGGAAGACTCTGACACCCAGTCCGAGGCGGTGCTTGGCTCTCGTACCGCACTGCGAGCAGGTCATCGTGGTGTAGGCAGGCGGTACCAGCACCACCCTCCGGCCCGCCCGCATGCCACGGTTGATCAGTTCCCGTTTCGCCGCGCCGATCGCCGCGTCAGCGGCCTTGCGCGCCATCCGGGATTTGGCGAGGAATGTCGGTGTGAAGTCCTCGACGGCGATGGTGGCATGGTTGTCGACGACCTTTTTCGCCCAGACGCGAGCGTCGTGGGTGTTCTGCCGGGCCGCCTTCTTTGCCAGCTTCGCCGCCTGGTGCTTGGCCCGCAGGTAGCCGTTCGACGGCGTGACACCCTTCGATCGCCGACGGCGGGCCATCCGGCGCTGGAGTTTGGCCAGTTCGGCGGCACACCGTTTCCGGTGGCCGAGGTGTGGCAGGTCGTAAGCCGGGTCGGTGGTCGTCGCGGTCGTCGTTACGCCCCAGTCGACACCGATCGCCCCCTCGACGTCGGGGGCGGGCGTGGTGTCGCGGCGGACGACGAAGGAGGCGTACCAGTGCCCGATCGTGTCCTGATAGATCCGGACGCTGGTCGGGGCGCTCGGCAGTTCGCGGGACCAGACGACGGGAATGGTGACGCCGCCGGGCAGCCGCAGCCGCTGGTCGCGGATCGAGAACCCACGCACCGTGTATCCGAGGCTAGGCAGGGTGTCTTTACGCCGCTTCGGTCTCGGCCGGCCCCGTCCCTTCACCTTGAAGGAGTGCTGAAGAGCGAGAGCGTAGGTGCGCAGCGTTTGTTGTTGCGCGACCTGGGATCCTTCGCGCAGCCACGACGAGCGGGCCCGTGCCTCGGTCAGCAGCTTCGACAGCTTTCCGAAGGTGGGTTTGCGGCCGGTCTTGTACTGGTGGACGGCCTCGTTCCACAGCCAGCGACACCGCCCCCACTCGGCCAGCAGCGCGGCCTCCGCGGTCGCGCCGGGGCGCAACCGGTAGGTGTACCGCACCACCTCTTCCACACCCGCGAGCATCCCAGCCGCATCCGACAGTTCCGCCCACACGGAGGAGTCGACGCCATGCCGACAACCAACAGCACACCTGACCGCACTTTCCTCCCCCTGGCTGAAGCCAGGGGTTTTTCGGGCGGCTCTTGATGACGACGAGGTGAGTGCCGAGCGTCGGGCGGCGGTGCTGGGCAAGCCGATCGCCCACTCGCTCTCCCCGGTGATCCACAACGCCGGTTACGCGGCGGCCGGGTTGACCGGGTGGTCGTACACGGCGATCGAGTGCGCCGAGGCCGAGCTGCCCGACCTGGTCGCCGGGCTCGGCCCGGAGTGGGCGGGGCTCTCCCTGACCATGCCGCTGAAGGAGGCGGCGCTCGCGGTGGCCGGCGAGGTCTCGCCGGTCGCCGCCGCGATCGGTGCCGCCAACACTCTGGTACGCCGGCAGGACGGATCCTGGGCCGCCGACAACACCGACGTACCGGGGATGGTCGACGTGCTGACCGGCGCCGGTGTGCCGGCCGGTGCGGAGGTGGTGTTGCTCGGCGCCGGCGGTACGGCCCGAGCCGCGCTCGCCGCCGCCGTCGAACTGGCCGCCCGCCGGGTCACCTGCCGGGTACGCCGTCCCGCCGCCGGTGCCGAGCTGGCCCGGCTGGCCGACGCGCTCGGGCTGCGCTTCGAGGTCGCGGAGTGGGCGGCTCCGGCCGGGCGGGACGGTGCGGATCTGGTGATCTCCACCGTGCCGAAGGGCGCCGCCGACGGGTTCGCGGCGGCGGCCGGGTCCTGGCGGCCCGAGACGGTTTTCTTCGACGTCGTCTACGACCCGTGGCCGACTCCGCTCGCGGCGGCTGCGGCGGCGGCCGGCTGCCGGATCGTCTCCGGCCTCGACCTGCTGCTCGCCCAGGCGGTCGGGCAGTTCGAGCAGTTCACCGGGGTTTCCGCCCCGGTGCACGAGATGCGTTCCGCCCTCGCGGCCGCCCGCGCCGGGCACTGAACCGGCTCCGGGCCGGTTCGACGAGATCCTGCCGCCCGGCGGGCCGCGAGGTCGCGTGGTGGTCGTCGGGAACTCGGGCGCACAGAGGCCCGCCCCGGAGCGCCGAGGGGAAGGCGGCGAACCGAGGCGGGCCGGTCGGTCGGATGACGGGGCAGCTCACTGGCGGCGCCGGGGCACCCAGTAGAGGATCTGTCCGGCGATCAGCGCGGGGTGTGTGTCGGGCATGGCTCGCAGCGCCCGGGTGAGGTGTACCGCGAGGTACATCATCAGTCCGACCCGGTCGCCTCTGAAGCCGATGAGCAGGGCCAGGCGGGCGGGAGCGCAGGGCCAGGGGTCGCGACAGGTCTGGCAGCTATACGAGTACGCCGGGAGGTGTCTGCAGTCGGGTAGCGACGCTGGGCGAGCCGTCGCATGTGCCGGTACCAGCGCTCCTGTGGCCCGATCACGGTTATACCCGACCGGCGCGCTCGGCATCCGACGCTCGTTTCCGGTAGCGGCCGTCCCTGCCCTCCCGCGCCCACCGTGTGTTCGGCGGCGGCGGACCGATCGGCTCCGACCGCGTGACCTTGGGCGAGAACGCCGCCATGCCGGCCCGGTACTCCGCTTCGGTCATTGGTCGCAGCGGGGGGCCGAATGGCAACGGGATCCCTTTGAGTGAGTCTGGGCAGACCCAGCGGTGGCCACATCGGCAGTACAGCCACAGTCGCCGCCAGTCTCGTCGGTGGGGCCGGGTTCCCAGGGTCATTAGGTCACCTCTCAGAGTCTCGGAGATAAGGGGCGAGGAGCGCCTTTCCGAATCGGTCCCGTCCTTGACGGCGGAGCGCATTCGTGGGGACGCAATGGGACGCCCCCTGAGGCGTTGGATGGTCAGGGTTGGCGCGCCAGTCCTTCATCGTCTGCCCTCCACCCTGGACCTGGACCTGCCTGGAGCGGAAGATAAGCGAGCGAGAGTATTGAAGGATATTGACTAGTTGATCTGGAGCCGGGTGGATTAGATGAATGACCTACGCGAGATCCTCAGGACACAACGAACGCGCGCGAAGCGAACCCGGGATCAGGTGGGGGCGGCTGTTGGCCTGAGTGGAGCATCGATCGCGGCGTTCGAGCAGGGCCGGATGATTCCTCAGCCGGACACCGCCGAACGCCTTGACGAGCATTTCAAGACCGGAGACGAGATCCAGCGTGCAACCAGGGAGGCGCGGGAGGATGCCCGGCCCACCTGGCTGCGCCCCTGGACGGAGCACGAGCAGCGGGCAACCATGTTGCGCTGCTTTGAACACAGCCTGATTCCCGGGCTACTCCAGACCGAGGCGTACACCCGGGCGCTGCTGGCCAGCGGCAGGCTGCCCGGGGAGGTGATTGACCGGACAACGCAGGTCCGACGTGAACGGCAAGCTGCGACGATCGACCGGCCCAACCCTCCGATGCTGTCTGCGGTCATTTGTGAGGTCGCCCTCAGCTATGGGCCTGTCGACGTCATGAAGGGTCAGCTAGAACATCTGATCGAGGTGGGTCGCCGGCCGCAGGTGCAGATCCTGATTGTGCCCCGGGCCGCTGGCCTGCATCCTGGCCTTCAGGGAGCGTTCGTGCTGGCGACCCTTCCGGCCCGAGGCCGGGCCGTCTATCTTGACGACCAGCTTCGAGGACGTTCGGTAACCGACGGGGCGGACGTCGACGAACTGGAGCGATTGTGGGAGATCGTCCGGGGTCTAGCTCTGCCTGTAAGCTTGTCGCAAGACCTGATCATGAAGGCGGTCAACAACAATGACTGAGCCGAACTGGCACAAGAGCAGCCGCAGCGGCACCAACCAGGGTAACTGTGTCGAGGTTGCCGACAACCTTCCCGACCGGGTACTGGTCCGGGACACCAAGGATCGGGATGGCGGCACCCTGACGTTCGGCCCGACCGCCTGGCGGGCGTTCGTCGGTGAGGTAGCCCGGCGGCCGTAGCCCGCAGAGACACGACCAGCGCCCCGCTGTCCGGACGACCCGGGCGGCGGGGCGTCGTTCATCTGCGTTCGGCCCGGGCGGGACCGGCGGACGTACGCGATAGCTCGGTTCTCGCAGGCTCACGCGCCCCGGTCGCTCCGCCGCCGGTTCGGCCGGTCCCCGTCCGCCCTTCCCGGGCAAGGGTGAGGACCACCAGTGCGGAGAGCGCGGCGCTGCCGAGCACCGACACGGCCATCGGCACCGCGCTGTCGTCCGGGCCGATCCCGGCCAGCGGTGCCACGGCGGCGGCGATGGTGAACTGGAGCGCACCGAGCAGCGCGGCGGCGCTGCCGGCGTACCGGGGGTGCCGGTCCAGGGCCAGGGCCAGCCCGTTCGGCAGGACCATCCCGAGGCAGGAGACGAAGACGAAGAGCGCGACCAGTACGGTCGGGACGTTCGCGGTGGCCGCTCCGCCGAGTAGGGCGCCGGCGGCCAGCAGGCCGGCGACCAGGCCGCTGCCGAGCAGCCGGCGCGGACTGTACCGGTCGAGCAGCCGGGCGTTGAGCTGTCCGGTCGCGGTCATCCCGACGGCGTTCACCGCGAAGACCAGGGTGAACCAGCCGGCGGAGAGCGCGAAGACGTCCTGGATCACGAACGAGGACCCGGAGATGTACGCGAAGAGCGCGGCGAAGGCCAGCCCCTGGGCGAGTACGTATCCGAGGTAGACCCGGTCGGTGAGCAGCCCCCACATCACCCGGGCGGTGGCGGCCGGCCCGCCGGTGTGCCGTTGCTGTGGCGGGAGCGTCTCCGGCAGCCGCCAGGCGACGGCGGCGAGGAGCAGCAGCCCGATCGCCGACAGCACGACGAAGACCGCCCGCCAGGAGCCGAACTGGAGTACCAGGTTGCCGAGGGCCGGCGCGGCGGCCGGGGCGACTCCGAAGATCAGGGTCAGCCGGGAGAAGTACTTCGCCGCCGCCACGCCGGAGTGCAGGTCCCGGACGATGGCCCGGGCGACGACGACGCCGGTACCGCTGGCCAGGCCCTGGAGCAGGCGGAGCGCGGCGAGCGCCTCGGCCGACGGGGCGAACGCGCAGAGCAGGCTGGTCACGGTGTACGCGACGACGCCGACAAGTACCGGCCGGCGCCGGCCCCACCGGTCGCTGAGCGGCCCGGTGACGAGCTGCCCGAGGGCGAGGCCGAACAGGAAGGTGGTGAGCGAGTACTGCACCTGCGCCGGGGTGGCGGAGAGGTCGTCGGTCATCTCGGGGAAGGCCGGCAGGTACATGTCGAGGGAGAGCGGGCCGACCGCGGTCAGGGTACTGAGCAGCAGGAGTTGTCCGACTGCTGCGGCTCGGCCCGGCGGTGCTGCGGAGCGCGCGCTCTTCACTGGTCCCCCTAATCTTGGAACAGCCGACACTTTAGCTCTGTATGCAGAGTTGTTGCGATGTGAAGTGGCCGACGCCGGGACGGTGCCGGGCGGGGAGACGACGGGGGCGAGGATGACCGACGAGGCGACGGTCAGCGCGGCGGAGACGCTCGGCGGCGCGGTGGCCGACCTGCACCGGGTACTGCGCCGGTCGACCAGCCGGCGTACCGGCCGGACACCGCTGCCGGACGCCCAGGTGGAGGTGCTCCGGCTGGTCGAACGCTGCCCCGGGGTCAGCGTGAAGGAGGCCGCCGAGCGGCTGCACACCGCCGCCAACACCGTCAGTACCCTGGTCGGCGAACTCGCCGGTGCCGGCCTGCTGGAGCGCACCCGGGACCCGCAGAACCGGCGGATCGTCCGGCTCCGGCTGACCCCGGCCGCGCACCTGCGGATCGGCGACTACGTCGCACACCGGCGGGACCTGCTGCTCGACGCGCTGCACCGGCTCGACGAGCCGGCCCGGCGGGACGTCGTGCGGGCCGCCGACCACCTGCGGCACCTCGCCGACCTGCTCGCCGACCAGGAACATGCCGCCCGGCCGCCCGGCCCGCCGGAGATCGCCAGTTCGTAGCCGCCGGAGATCGCCAGTTCGTAGCCGCCGGAGACCGCCAGTCCGTAGCCGCGGGAGACCGCCAGTCCGTAGAACGGGACGGCGCGGGCGGTGCGCGGCGGTGCACCGGGGCCGTGCCAAACTTGACCGGCGGGCGGCCGGCCCGGTCGCGACGAGGAGAGGGTTGGTCGTGTTGCGCTGGTTGACGGCGGGAGAGTCCCATGGTCCCGCCCTGGTTGCGGTGCTGGAAGGGTTGCCGGCCGGGGTCGAGGTGACCAGCGAGGAGATCGTCCGCCAGTTGGGTCGCCGTCGGCTCGGCTACGGCCGGGGCGCCCGGATGGCCTTCGAGCGGGACGAGGTCGAGATCATCGGCGGTCTCCGGCACGGCCTGACCCTGGGCAGCCCGGTGGCTATCCGGGTCGGCAACTCCGAGTGGCCGAAGTGGCAGACGGTGATGGCGGCCGACCCGGTCGACCCGGAGCTGCTCGCCGGTCAGGCCCGCAACGCGCCGCTGACCCGCCCCCGACCCGGGCACGCCGACCTGGCCGGCATGCAGAAATACGGCCACACCGACGCCCGACCGATCCTGGAACGGGCCAGCGCCCGGGAGACCGCCGCCCGGGTCGCGGTCGGCACCGTCGCCCGGGCCCTGCTCCGGCAGGCGCTCGGCATCGAGATCGTCTCGCACGTGGTCGAACTCGGCTCGGTGGCCGCCAAACCCGGGCTACAGCCCCGCCCCGAGGACGCCGAGCGGATCGACGCCGACCCGCTGCGCTGCCTCGACCCGGAGGCCAGCGCCCGGATGGTCGCCGAGGTGGACGCCGCCAAGGCCGACGCCGACACCCTCGGCGGGATCGTCGAGGTGCTCGGCTACGGCGTACCGCCGGGGCTGGGCAGCCACGTGCAGTGGGACCGCAAGCTCGACGCCCGGCTCGCCGCCGCGCTGATGTCCATCCAGGCGATCAAGGGTGTGGAGATCGGTGACGCCTGGCAGCAGGCCCGGTCCCGGGGCTCGGTGGCGCACGACGAGATCGTCCCCACCGCGACCGGGGTACGTCGGGTCACCGACCGGGCCGGTGGCCTGGAGGGCGGGATCACCACCGGCGAGCCACTGCGGGTACGCGCCGCGATGAAGCCGATCTCCTCGCTCAACCGGGCACTCTCCACCGTGGACGTGGCGACCGGCGAGCCGGCGACCGCGATCAACCAGCGCTCCGACGTCTGCGCCGTGCCCGCCGCCGCGATCGTCGCCGAGACGATGGTCGCGCTGGTGCTGGCCGAGGCGGCACTGGAGAAGTTCGGCGGCGATTCGGTCGCCGAGATCCGCCGCAACCTCGCCGGCTACCTCGACAACCTGGTGATCCACTGATGGCGCCGGTCTGTGTTCTGGTCGGCGTGATGGGCGCCGGCAAGACCAGCACCGGGCTGCTGGTCGCCAAGGGTCTCGGGGTCGACTTCCGGGACACCGACGTTGACATCGAGGCGACGGCCGGCAAGCCGATCCCGGAGATCTTCGTCGACGACGGCGAGGAACATTTCCGTACCCTGGAACGGGCCGCCGTGGCGGACGCGCTGGCCTCCTTCGACGGGGTGCTGGCGCTCGGCGGCGGCGCGATCCTCGCCGAGGAGAACCGGGCCGCACTCGCCGGACACCGGGTCGTCTACCTCTCGGTGGAGCTGCCGGACGCGGTCAAGCGGGTCGGCCTGGGCGCTGGCCGGCCGTTGCTGGCGATCAACCCCCGGGCCACCCTCAAGCACCTGCTCGACCAGCGGCGACCGCTCTACACCGAGGTCGCCACCTGGACGGTGGTCACCGACGGGCGGACCCCGGAAGAGGTGGCCGAGGAGATCCTGGCCCGGCTGGCCGGCGACCGGGTCGGTTAGGGCCCCGGCCGTTCGGCGGTGCTGCGGTAGCCGGACAGACGCTGCCCGAGGCCGTACGCCGGACGGCCGCCGCGCCGGTCGCCGGGCCCGCGCCGCCGTCGTTGGCCCGGACGGCCACCGGGAAGGTAGCCGGTGCGAAGACTGTCGAGCTGGGTGCACGAACGGGGCTGGAACTCCGGTGTCGGGACGGCGGTCGGCGCTCCAGCGGCGACGCGGTGACGCGGTGACGCGGTGACCGTGACGTGCCGGCTGGCGTGGTGGGGGCACAAGCGGGGCAGCTCGACAGTCTCACCACCGGACAGCTGCCGGCCCCCTACAGGGGCCGACCGGGCAGCTGCCGGCCCCGCTGGGCACCCGTGCCCAGCGGGGGACGTCCGAGCCGCCGACGGCTATTCGACGCTGGTCGGGAGCGCTCGGCCGATCCGGTCCAGCAGCTCGGTCAGGCGCTTCGACTCGCTGAACATCGGCCAGTGCCCGGTCGGCAGGCCGTAGAGGTCGGCGCCGACCAGCCCGGCGAAGAACGGGTGCCCCTGCGCGACCATCTGCCGGACCGTCTCCACCGGGAACGTGCAGGCGATCAGCGCCGCCGGCACCGTGCCGCCGTGCGGCAACGTCACCGGGTCGGTGGCGGCGCGCAGCGGCTCGGCGGTGGCGCGGCGGCGGAGCAGGTCCAGGGCCGTGTCGTCCAGCCCGGCCAGGTTCGGGTCGGTGGCCGGGGCCCACTCCGGCGGCGGCAGCAGGTGTCCGTCGCCGATCAGCGCCCGGAGCCGCGCCTGCTCCTCCGGCGGGTTGGTGTCGAACTGCGCCGTACCCTCCGGCAGCGGTCCACTGTCGAGGTAGACCACCCGGGCGATCCGGTCGGGGAGCCGGTCCGCCGCCTGCTGGACCGGCATCCCGCCGCCGGAGTGCCCGACGAGTACGACGTCGTGCAGCTCCTCCGCCTCGACCAGTCCGACGATGTCGGCGGTGTGCGTTTCCAGACCCACGTCGGGGCCGGCCAGGTGGGCCCGGTCGGCCAACCCGGTCAGGGTCATCGGGTACGCCCGGTGCCCGGCCGCGCGCAGCCCCTCGGTCACCTCCCGCCAGGCCCAGGCGCCGAGCCAGAAACCGGGGACGAGGACGTACGTGGCCATCTGTCTGCTCCTTCTGTCGGACGATCCGGTGACGACGGTACGGTGGAATCCGGGCGACTTCCGCCCGGATTAGGAGGGTGACCCGTGCCACATCCCGCCGCCCGGGTGCTCGGGATGCTGGAGCTGTTGCAGGGTTCGCACCGGCTGACCGGTGCCGAGCTGGCCGCCCGGCTCGGTGTCGACGAGCGGACCGTCCGGCGCTACGCCGACACCCTGGTCGAACTCGGCATCCCGGTGACCGCCGCCCGGGGGAGGTACGGCGGCTACCGGCTCCAGCCCGGCTACCGGCTGCCGCCGCTGATGCTCACCGACGACGAGGCGGTGGCCGTACTGCTCGGACTGGTCGCCGCCGAACAGCTCGGCCTCGGCACCGCCGCACCCGCCACCGGGCTCGCCGAGGCGAAGATCCGCCGGGTACTGCCCGAACCGCTCGCCGACCGGCTCGACGGGTTGACCCGCAGCCTCGGGTTCAGCCTCCGACGGCCGGCCGCCTCGCCCCGTCCGGCCACCGCGACCCTGCTCGCGCTCGGCGCGGCGACCCGCTCCCGGCACCGGGTCACCATCGACTACCGCTCCTGGCGCGGCGAGGCGTCGGTACGCGACCTCGACCCGTACGGCCTGGTCTTCCACGCCGGTCGCTGGTACGTCACCGGCCACGACCACCGACGCGACGAGATCCGCACCTTCCGGCTCGACCGGATCGCCTCGGTCGCCACCGCCACCGGGACCGGGACCTTCACGGTGCCGGAGGGCTTCGATCCGGTCGGGCACGTCACCCGGTCGCTGGCCGAGGTGCCGTACCGCTGGGAGGTCGAGGTGCTGCTGGAGACCGACCTGGAACAGGCCCGGCGACGGGTGCCGCCCAGCGCCGCCGAGCTGACCGCAACCGCCGACGGCATCCTGTTGCGGGCCCGGGCCGAGGACCTGACCGGGATGGCCCAGCTCCTCGCCGGGCTGGGCTGGCCGTTCACCGTGCTCCGCCCGGACGAGCTGCGTACCGCCGTCACCGGCTACGCCGGCACGCTCGCCGGGTACGCGGCTCGCCGGCCACCACTGGCGGCGGACCCGATCCTCTAGGCTCTAGCCCGATGGACGAGCTGACCCGAATCCCGGTCGGCGGCGAGCGGCCGTACGACGTACTCGTCGGCCGGGACCTGCTGGCCGCGCTGCCGCCCCTGCTGGACGGTGCCCAGCGCGTCGCCGTGCTGCACGCCCCGCCGCTGAAGGCGCAGGCCGACGAGCTGGCCGAGCGGCTCCGGGCCGCCGGGACCGAGCCGCTGACCGTGCCGGTGCCGGACGCCGAGGCGGGCAAGGACATCGAGGTCGCCGCCGCCTGCTGGGCGCGGCTGGGCGCGGCGGGCTTCACGCGTACCGACGCGGTGGTCGGGGTCGGCGGCGGCGCCGTCACCGACCTGGCCGGCTTCGTCGCCGCCTGCTGGCTGCGCGGGGTGCGCTGGGTGCCGGTCTCGACCTCGCTGCTCGGTATGGTCGACGCGGCGGTGGGCGGCAAGACCGGCGTCAACACGGCCGCCGGCAAGAACCTGGTCGGTGCCTTCCACCCGCCGGTCGGGGTGCTCTGCGACCTCGCGATGCTGGACTCGCTGCCGGCGGTCGACCTGACGGCCGGGCTGGCCGAGGTGGTGAAGTGCGGTTTCATCGCCGACCCGGCCATCCTCGAACTGATCGAGTCCGACCCGACCGCCGCGACGGATCCGACCGGGCAGGTGGTCCGCGAGCTGGTCGAGCGGGCGGTCCGGGTCAAGGCGGAGGTGGTCTCCGGCGACCTGCGCGAGGCGGGCCGGCGGGAGATCCTCAACTACGGCCACACCCTCGGGCACGCGATCGAGAAGGTCGAGGGCTACCGCTGGCGGCACGGGCACGCGATCTCCGTCGGCCAGGTCTACGCCGCCGGGCTGGCCTGGCGGGCCGGGCGGCTCGACGAGCCGACGGCGGCCCGGCACCGGACCGTACTGACCACGCTCGGGCTGCCGACGAGCTATCGGGCGGACGCCTGGCCGGAGCTGCTGGCCGCGATGCGGGTGGACAAGAAGGCCCGGGGCAACCGGTTGCGCTTCGTGGTGCTGGACGGGCTGGCCGAGCCCGGCATCCTGGACGGTCCGGACGACGAGCTGCTGCGCGACGCGTACGCCGAGGTGGCCGGATGAGGGTCTACGTGCTCAACGGGCCAAACCTGGGCCGGCTCGGCATCCGGCAGCCCGAGGTGTACGGCGCCACCAGCTACGCCGACCTGGTGGCGAGCTGCGAGGCGACCGGCCGGGAGCTGGGGCTGGAGGTACGGGTCCGGCAGACCGACGCCGAGTCGGAGTTGCTCGGCTGGCTGCACCAGGCGGCCGACGAGGAGGCGGCGGTGGTGCTCAACCCGGCCGCCTGGTCGCACTACTCCTATGCGGTCCGGGACGCCTGCGCGATGCTCCGTGGCCCGCTGGTCGAGGTGCACATCTCGAACATTCACGCCCGGGAGGAGTTCCGGCACCACTCGGTGGTCTCGGCGGTGGCGACCGGGGTGATCTGCGGCCTCGGTGTCGACGGCTACCGGCTCGCCCTGCTGCACCTGGCCGCGCTGCGGGACCGCTCCAACGGCTGAACTGGACGCCCCTAGTAGACTTGCCGGGTCTGTCCGCCCGAATTAAAGATCAAGGCAGGAAATGGCCACCACCAACGACCTGAAGAATGGTCTGGTTCTCAACCTCGACGGCGAGCTCTGGGCCGTCGTGGAGTTCCAGCACGTCAAGCCCGGCAAGGGCGGTGCCTTCGTGCGCACCACGCTGAAGAACGTGCTCTCCGGCAAGGTGGTCGACAAGACGTTCAACGCGGGTACCAAGGTCGACACGGCCACCGTCGACAAGCGCACCATGCAATACCTGTACGCCGACGGCGAGGACTACGTCTTCATGGATCTGGAGACGTACGACCAGATTCCGGTGCCCGGCGGGACGGTCGGCGAGGCGGCCAACTACCTGCTGCCCGAGGCGGAGGCGATCGTCGCCACCCACGAGGGTGTGCCGCTCTACGTCGAGCTGCCGACCAGCGTGGTGCTGGAGATCACCTACACCGAGCCGGGCCTACAGGGTGACCGGTCCACCGGTGGCAACAAGCCGGCGACGGTCGAGACCGGTGCCACCGTCCAGGTGCCGCTCTTCATCACCACCGGCGAGAAGATCAAGGTCGACACCCGCGACGGCCGCTATCTCGGCCGAGCCTGATGGCGGAGGGCCCCAAGCAGCAGATGCCCGCTCGCCGCAAGGCGCGCAAGCGGGCCCTTGACGTCCTCTACGAGGCGGACGTGCGGACCCGGCCCGTCGCCGAGGTGCTGGCCGGCTATCTCCAGCGGCTGGAACAGCCGCGCCCGGAGCACCTGGACTACGCGATCGGCCTGATCGAGGGCGTGGCGGAGTACCAGGCCCGGATCGACGAGCTGATCGACAGCTACGCCGAGGGCTGGACGCTGGACCGGATGCCGGTCGTCGACCGCAACCTCGCCCGGATCGCCATCTACGAGCTGCTCTACGTCGACGAGATCGACGACGCGGTGGCGATCAGCGAGGCGGTCGAGCTGGCCCGGCAGATGTCGACCGACGACTCGCCGCGATTCCTCAACGGCCTCCTGGGCCGGATCGCCGAGTACGCGACGCGCTGAGCGGCGACGCGCTGAGCGCAGCGCATCACCCGTCCCTTCGCCTGGCGGCCGGCCCCGTCGCGGTGCCGGTTGCCGGCCTCCCGGGCATTGTCTGTGAGCGGGACTGTAGAGCTGCCCCGCTTGTGCGCCCACCGGAGCCGACGGTCGCCTCGGTGGGCGATCTCGTCCGGGAGAGTCGGGTCCGGGCGGGCGGCGGCGATGCGGATTGTGACCGGGGGACCCGGGCGGCGGGGGTGCTGTCGGAAGCGGCTCTCGACCGCCGCTCGGGAGGTCTTCCTCCTCGGGAGGTCTTCCTCTTCGGGAGGGCAGGCGGGGCAGCTCGACAGTCTGGTTGACAGGTATGTCCTGGTCGGCCGCCGCGCCGCGACGATCGACCCGCCCGGTCCGCCGCGCCGCGGCGTCGGGGTGCGGCGATCGGTCCGCCCGGTCCGCCGCGCTGCGGCGATCGACCCGGCCGGTCCGCCGCCCCAGGTCCTCGGGACCGGCCGAGGAGCCGGCGTCCGGCGCCGTTACCGGGCGAGGGCCGGAACCGGGAATCCGAGGGCAGAAACGGCTCGCGGGGCCCGCGCCCACTGGGCACGGACCCCGCGAGTCGGGGGGATCAGGACGCGAAGAGCGCCCGGGGGTCGGCGACGAGCACGCCGTGCTCGGTGAGCCGCTCGATCAGCCCGGAGGGGGACGAGTCGTAGACGATCGCGAGCGCCCGCAGGTCGTCCGCGCGAATCGACAGCACCCGTCCGTTGTAGTCACCGCGCTGCTGCTGGATGGCTCGGGCATAGCGGGCGACGTAGGCCAGGTCCTCGGAGGCCTCGTCGTACAGCCGCTCGAGGTCGAGCACGATCTTGTTCGTCGGCTCGTGACGGACGCCACTGCCGTCCGGCAGCAGCTCCGAGACGGGCACCCGGTAGAAGTCCGCGAGTTCGGCGAGACGGGAGACCGTCACCGCCCGGTCGCCCCGCTCGTACGAGCCGACCACGACGGCTTTCCACCGCCCGTTTGACTTCTCCTCCACCCCCTGCAGGGACAGTCCCTGCTGCTGACGGATAGAGCGCAGGCGCGCGCCCAACGACTTGGCGTATTCAGAGGGCATTCGGCACTCCCAGTGCTGGTCGGGGATCTCCCCAGCGATCGCTACGGAGCGTGACGGTACGGGGATTACGACACGTGGTCAAGTGCTAGTTACCTACCTATTACAAAGATCGTGTTCAGCCGGGCGGTTTCGACTCGCTGACCCGACGGTCAGCGGCCCGCCGGAGCCGGCCCTGTGGCCAGTGGTAACGTGGCTAGAGCCCCGGCTCGGGCCTGCTCAGGCAAGCGCCGGAATCCGACGTCCTTTAACGACCCGTCCCGTGAGGCGGGGAAGGGGGTCCGCCGTGGCGTACCCGCAGGCTGCTCAGCCGCAGCCGGTCCCACCACCGTCCGTGAAGGTCATCCTGACCAGTGCCGAACTGGCCCGGGTGGTGGACCGAATCGCACACCAGATCCTGGAGAAGACCCAGGGCGCGGCCGACACCGTACTGCTCGGTATCCCCACCCGGGGCGCTCCGCTGGCCCGCCGGCTGGCCGCCCGGATCAGCGCCTTCGAGGACATCGACGTACCGGTGGGTGTGCTGGATATCACTCTCTACCGTGACGATCTCCGTCGACACGCGGTACGCGCGATCGGGCCGACCCAGGTTCCCCCGGAGGGCATCGACGGCAAGCGGGTGATCCTGGTCGACGACGTCCTCTTCTCCGGCCGGACCGTCCGGGCCGCCCTGGACGCGCTCACCGAACTCGGCCGGCCGAGTTCGGTACAGCTCGCCGTGCTGGTCGACCGGGGCCACCGGGAGTTGCCGATCCGGGCCGACTATGTGGGGAAGAACATCCCGACGGCGCTCGCCGAGAGCGTCAAGGTGACACTCGCGGAGACCGACGGCGCCGACGAGGTCAAGCTGATCGGAGGGGCGGCATAGTGCTCAAACACCTACTTTCCGGTGCGGATCTCGACGCGGCGACCGCGACGTTGATCCTGGACACCGCCGCCGAGATGGCGACGGTGGCCGGCCGCGAGGTGAAGAAGCTGCCCGCGCTGCGCGGCCGTACCGTGGTCAACCTCTTCTACGAGGACTCCACCCGGACCCGGATCTCCTTCGAGGCGGCGGCGAAGCGGCTCTCCGCCGACGTGATCAACTTTTCCGCCAAGGGCTCCAGCGTCTCCAAGGGCGAGAGCCTGAAGGACACCGCGCTGACCCTCCAGGCGATGGGCGCCGACGCGGTGGTGATCCGGCACCCCGCCTCCGGTGCGCCGCACCGGCTCGCCAACTGGGTCGACGGCTCGGTGCTCAACGCCGGGGACGGCACCCACGAGCACCCGACCCAGGCGCTGCTCGACGCGTACACGATGCGGTCCCGACTGGGGCGGATCGCCGGGCTCTCCGTCGCGGTCGTCGGTGACGTGCTGCACAGCCGGGTCGCCCGCTCCAACGTGCTGCTGCTGGCCACCCTCGGCGCCAAGGTGACCCTGGTCGGCCCGCCGACGCTGATCCCGGTCGACATCGGCACGGCGCTCGCGCCCGGCACCGAGGTGTCGTACGACCTCGACGCGGTGCTGCCCACCTCGGACGTGGTGATGATGCTGCGGGTGCAGCGGGAGCGGATGGCCGACTCCTTCTTCCCGTCCGCCCGGGAGTACGCCCGGCGGTACGGGCTCGACGGACCCCGGATGGCCCGACTGCCGGACCACGCCATCGTGATGCACCCGGGTCCGATGAACCGCGGGATGGAGATCGCGCCCGAGGTGGCCGACTCGCCCCGCTCCACGATCGTCGAACAGGTCGCCAACGGCGTCTCCGTCCGGATGGCCGTCCTGTACCTGCTGCTGGGGGGAATGAAGTGAAGACCGAGTTGACGGCCGGAGGTGACCCGGGCGCCGCGTACCTGATCCGGGGAGTGCGGGTGGTCGGCGCCGAGCCGACCGACCTGCTGCTCACCGGCGGCGTGGTGGCCGAGGCGGGCCGGGGCCTGGCCGCCCGTGGGGCGCGGGTGGTCGACGGGGACGGGCTGGTCGCGCTGCCCGGCCTGGTCGACCTGCACACGCACCTGCGGGAACCGGGCCGGGAGGACGCCGAGACGGTCGAGTCCGGCTCGCGGGCGGCGGCGCTGGGGGGCTACACCGCCGTCTGCGCGATGGCGAACACCTCGCCGGTCGCCGACACCGCCGGGGTGGTCGAGCAGGTCTGGCGGCTCGGCCGCGAGGCCGGGCTGGTCGACGTGCAGCCGATCGGTGCCGTCACCGTCGGGCTGGCCGGCGAGCACCTGGCCGAGCTGGGCGCGATGGCCGAGTCCGCCGCCCGGGTGCGGATCTTCTCCGACGACGGGCACTGCGTCGCCGACCCCCGGCTGATGCGCCGGGCCCTGGAGTACGTCAAGGCGTTCGACGGGGTCATCGCGCAGCACGCCGAGGAGCCCCGGCTGACCGAGGGCGCCCAGATGCACGAGGGCGAGGTCTCGACCCGGCTCGGCCTGACCGGTTGGCCGGCGGTCGCCGAGGAGGCGATCATCGCCCGGGACGTGCTGCTGGCCGAGCACGTCGGCAGCCGGCTGCACGTCTGCCACCTCTCCACCGCCGGCAGCGTCGAGGTGCTCCGGCACGCCAAGAAGCGCGGGGTACGGGTCACCGCCGAGGTGACCCCGCACCATCTGCTGCTCACCGACGAACGGGCCACCAGCTACGACCCGGTGTTCAAGGTGAACCCGCCGCTGCGGACCGCCGCCGACGTCACCGCGCTGCGCGAGGCGCTGGTCGAGGGGATCGTCGACATCGTCGCCACCGACCACGCCCCGCACGCGCTGGAGGACAAGGAGTGCGAGTGGGCGTACGCCCGGCCGGGCATGCTCGGGCTGGAGACGGCGCTCTCGGTGCTGCTCGACGTACTCGGCGAACGGTGGGACCTGATCGCCGAGCGGATGTCCCGGACCCCGGCCCGGATCGCCGGGCTGGTCGAGCACGGCCGCGACCCGGCACCCGGGGTACCGGCCAACCTGACCCTGGTGGATCCGGCGGCCCGTCGCACCATCGACCCGGGCGAGCAGGCCAGCCGCAGCCGCAACACCCCGTACGCCGGGCTCACCCTGCCCGGCCGGATCGTCGCGACCTTCCTGCGCGGCGAGCCGACGGTGCTGGACGGAAAGGCGGTGCGGTGATGAGTCGGCGTCGACCGGCGATCCTGGTCCTGGAGGACGGCCGGAGCTTCCGGGGCGAGGCGTACGGCAGCGTGGGGGAGACCTTCGGCGAGGCGGTCTTCAACACCGGGATGACCGGCTACCAGGAGACCCTGACCGACCCGTCGTACCACCGCCAGGTGGTGGTGCAGACCGCGCCGCACATCGGCAACACCGGGGTGAACCCCGAGGACGACGAGTCGGGCCGGATCTGGGTGGCCGGGTACGTCGTCCGGGACCCGGCCCGGATCGGCTCGAACTGGCGGGCCACCGGCGCCCTGGAGGACCGGCTCGCCACCGAGGGCGTGGTCGGGATCGCCGGGGTGGACACCCGGGCGCTCACCCGGCACCTGCGGGAGCGCGGCGCGATGCGGGTCGGGGTGTCGAGCCTGACCGAGGACCCGAACGAGCTGCTGGCCCGGGTCCGCGAGGCACCCCGGATGGAGGGGGCCGACCTCTCCGCCGAGGTGACCACGCCCCGGCCGTACGTGGTGCAGGCCGAGGGGGAGCACCGGTTCACCGTGGCCGCGCTCGACCTGGGGATCAAGCGGAACGTGCCGCGCCGGCTCGCCGCGCGCGGGGTCACCACGCACGTGCTGCCGGCGTCGTCGAGCATCGACGACCTGCTGGCCACCGGCGCCGACGCGGTCTTCTTCTCGCCCGGCCCGGGTGACCCGGCGACCGCCGACCATCCGGCCGGGCTGGCCCGCGAGGTGATGCGCCGGCAGGTTCCGCTCTTCGGGATCTGCTTCGGCAGCCAGATCCTCGGCCGGGCGCTCGGCTTCGGCACCTACAAGCTGGGGTACGGGCACCGGGGCATCAACCAGCCGGTGCTGGACCAGTCCACCGGCAAGGTGGAGGTGACCAGTCACAACCACGGGTTCGCGGTCGACGCGCCGCTGAACCAGGTGATCGACACCGACTTCGGCGGGGTCGAGGTGAGCCATGTCTGCCTGAACGACAACGTGGTCGAGGGGCTGCGGGCCAGGGACGTGCCCGCGTTCACCGTGCAGTACCACCCGGAGGCGGCGGCCGGCCCGCACGACGCGGACTACCTCTTCGACCGCTTCGCCGAGTTGATCGAGAAGAAGGGCTCCTGATGCCCAGGCGGACAGACCTCAAGCACGTACTGGTGATCGGCTCCGGGCCGATCGTGATCGGCCAGGCCTGCGAGTTCGACTACTCCGGTACCCAGGCCTGCCGGGTACTGCGCGCCGAGGGGCTGCGGGTCAGCCTGGTCAACTCCAACCCGGCGACCATCATGACCGACCCGGAGTTCGCCGACGCCACCTACGTCGAGCCGATCACCCCGGAGTTCGTCGAGCTGGTGATCGCCAAGGAGCGACCCGACGCGCTGCTGCCCACCCTGGGCGGCCAGACCGCGCTGAACACCGCGGTCGCGCTGCACGAGTCCGGGGTGCTCGCCAAGTACGGTGTCGAGCTGATCGGCGCCGACATCGACGCGATCCGGCGCGGCGAGGACCGGCAGCTCTTCAAGGAGATCGTCGCCAAGGCCGGCGGCGAGACCCCGCGCAGCCGGGTCTGCCACTCCATGGACGAGGTCCGGGCCACCGTCGGCGAACTCGGCCTGCCGGTGGTGATCCGGCCGTCGTTCACGATGGGCGGGCTCGGCTCCGGGATGGCGCACACCGACGAGGACCTGGAGCGGATCGCCGGGGCGGGGCTCGCCGCCAGCCCGGTGCACGAGGTACTCATCGAGGAGAGCGTGCTCGGCTGGAAGGAGTACGAACTCGAACTGATGCGGGACCGGCACGACAACGTCGTGGTGGTCTGCTCGATCGAGAACGTCGACCCGATGGGGGTGCACACCGGGGACAGCGTCACCGTCGCACCGGCGATGACCCTGACCGACCGGGAATACCAGCGGCTGCGTGACCTCGGCATCGCGGTGCTCCGCGAGGTCGGGGTGGACACCGGCGGCTGCAACATCCAGTTCGCGGTCAACCCGCGCGACGGCCGGCTGGTCGTGATCGAGATGAACCCCCGGGTCTCCCGCTCGTCCGCGCTCGCCTCCAAGGCGACCGGCTTCCCGATCGCCAAGATCGCCGCGAAGCTGGCCGTCGGCTACACCCTGGACGAGATCCCGAACGACATCACCCTGAAGACTCCCGCCGCCTTCGAGCCGACCCTCGACTACGTGGTGGTGAAGATCCCCCGGTTCGCCTTCGAGAAGTTCCCGGCCGCCGACAAGGAACTCACCACCACGATGAAGTCGGTCGGTGAGGCGATGAGCCTGGGCCGGAACTTCCCCGAGGCGCTGAACAAGGCAATGCGCTCGATGGAGACGAAGGAGGGCGGCTTCTGGACCGTGCCGGACCCGGCGGGCGCCACGTGCGAGAACACCCTCGCCGCGCTGGGCACCCCGCACGACGGGCGGCTCTACACCGTCGAGCGGGCGCTGCGGCTCGGCGCCTCGGTGGCGCAGGTGTCGGAGGCGTCCGGCGGAATGGACCCCTGGTTCCTGGACCAGATCGCCGGGCTGGTCGAGCTGCGCGCCGAGATCGTCGCCGCGGCCGTACTCGACGAGGAGCTGTTGCGCCGGGCCAAGCGGGCCGGCATCTCGGACCGGCAGCTCGCGGCGCTCCGCCCGGAGCTGGCCGCCGAGGACGGGGTACGCACGCTCCGGCACCGGCTCGGGGTACGCCCGGTCTACAAGACCGTGGACACCTGCGCCGCCGAGTTCGCCGCCGGTACTCCGTACCACTACAGCAGTTACGAGGAAGAGACCGAGGTGACCGCCTCGGACCGGCCGAAGGTGCTGATCCTCGGCTCCGGGCCGAACCGGATCGGCCAGGGCATCGAGTTCGACTACTCCTGTGTGCACGCGGTGATGGCCCTGCGGGCGGTCGGCTACGAGACCGTGATGGTCAACTGCAACCCGGAGACCGTCTCCACCGACTACGACACCGCCGACCGGCTCTACTTCGAGCCGCTGACCTTCGAGGACGTGCTGGAGGTCTGGCACTCCGAGGACAGTTCGGGCAGGGCGGCCGGCGGGCCGGGCGTGGTCGGCGTGGTCGTGCAGCTCGGCGGGCAGACCCCGCTGGGTCTGGCGCAGCGACTCAAGGACGCCGGGGTGCCGATCGTCGGCACCAGCCCGGAGTCGATCCACCTGGCCGAGGAGCGGGGCGCGTTCGGCGCGCTGCTGGACCGGGCCGGGCTGCGTTCCCCGGCGCACGGCACCGCCACCTCGTTCTCCGAGGCGCAGGCGATCGCCGCCGAGATCGGCTATCCGGTGCTGGTCCGGCCCTCGTACGTGCTGGGCGGGCGGGGCATGGAGATCGTCTACGACGACGAGACGCTGCGCGGGTACATCACCCGGGCCACCGACATCTCGCCGGACCATCCGGTACTGGTGGACCGCTTCCTCGACGACGCGATCGAGATCGACGTGGACGCGCTCTGCGACGCCGACGGCGAGGTCTACATCGGCGGGGTGATGGAGCACATCGAGGAGGCCGGGATCCACTCCGGCGACTCGTCCTGCGCCCTGCCGCCGATCACGCTGGCCAGCTCGCACCTGGCGGCGGTACGCCACTACACCGTGCAGATCGCCCGGGGGATCGGGGTGCGCGGCCTGCTCAACGTGCAGTACGCGCTGAAGGACGACACCCTCTACGTGCTGGAGGCGAACCCCCGGGCGTCCCGTACCGTGCCGTTCGTCTCCAAGGCGACGGCGGTGCCGCTGGCCAAGGCGGCGGCCCGGATCATGCTCGGCGCCACCATCGCCGAGCTGCGCGCCGAGCGGCTGCTCCCGCCGACCGGCGACGGCACCACCACCCCGGTCGACGCGCCGGTCGCGGTGAAGGAGGCGGTGCTGCCGTTCAAGCGGTTCCGGACCCCGACCGGCAAGGGCATCGATTCGCTGCTCGGCCCGGAGATGAAGTCCACCGGCGAGGTGATGGGCATCGACACCGCCTTCGGGCACGCCTTCGCCAAGTCGCAGGCGGCGGCGTACGGCTCGCTGCCGGTCCGGGGCAGGGTCTTCGTCTCGGTGGCCAACCGGGACAAGCGCGGCATGATCTTCCCGGTCAAGCGCCTCGCCGACCTCGGCTTCGAGATCGTCGCCACCACCGGCACCGGTGAGGTGCTGCGCCGGCACGGCATCTCCTGCACGCTGATCCGCAAGCACTACGAGGAGGGCGCCGACTCGCCGGACGCGGTCTCGCTGATCGCGGCCGGCGAGGTGGACCTGGTGATCAACACGCCGCAGGGTTCCGGGGCGAGCGCGCGCTCCGACGGGTACGAGATCCGCAGCGCGGCGGTCGGCGCCGACACCCCGTGCATCACCACCGTGCCCGGCGCGGCGGCGGCGGTGATGGGGATCGAGGCGCTGATCCGCGGCGACATGTCGGTGCGGCCGTTGCAGGAGTTGCACGCGGCGCTGCGGGCCGGCGAGTGAGCGCGACGACGACGGAACCGGGCCGGGGCACGGCGGGCGGGGGAGCGGTCTTCGACCGGATCGTCCGGCCGGCGCTGTTCCGGCTCGGCGGCGGCGACGCCGAGACCGCGCACGAGTGGACGCTGCGCCGGCTGGCCGGGCTCTCCCGCAGCCCGGCCGCGCTGGCCGCGCTGCGGGCCCGGTACGCCGTCTCCGCCCCGCGCACCGTCTTCGGGATCGGCTTCCCCAACCCGGTCGGGCTGGCCGCCGGGATGGACAAGGACGGCGCCGCGCTGCCGGCCTGGCCCGCGCTCGGCTTCGGCTTCGTCGAGGTGGGTACGGTCACCGCGCACCCGCAGCCGGGCAACCCCCGGCCGAGGCTGTTCCGGCTGCCGGAGAGCGCGGCCGTGATCAACCGGATGGGCTTCAACAACGCCGGTGCCGAGGCGCTGGCCGCCCGGCTGGCCGCGCTGCGCCGGCCGCTGGGGGTGCCGCTCGGCATCTCGCTGGGCAAGTCCAAGGTCACCCCGCTGGACGACGCCGTCGCCGACTACCTCGCCTCGTACCGGGCGCTGGCGCCGTACGGCGACTACTTCGCGGTCAACGTCTCCTCGCCGAACACCCCGGGGTTGCGGGCGCTCCAGGACCGGGCGCACCTCGACGCGCTGCTGACCGCGCTGGTCGGGGAGAAGCCGATCCTGGTCAAGATCGCCCCGGACCTGACCGAGCCGGCCATCGCCGAACTGCTGGCGGTCTGCCTGGACCGGGGCGCCGCCGGGGTGATCGCCACCAACACCACGCTGGGCCGGGACGGGATCGCCGCCGCCGACGCGCACCGGGCCGGCGAGGCGGGCGGGCTCTCCGGGCGGCCGCTGACGGCGCGTACCCGCGAGGTGGTCTCCTTCGTGCACCGCGAGACCGGCGGGGCGCTGCCGGTGGTCGGGGTGGGCGGCATCCTCGACCCGGCGGACGGCACCGCGCTGCTGGACGCCGGGGCCAGCCTGGTGCAGCTCTACACCGGCTTCGTCTACGGCGGGCCGGGACTGGTCCGCGCGGTGGCCCGGGCGAGCCGGCGGTGAGCCCCGGGGAGGCCGCCACAGCGGGACCGGGGGAGCGGCGGTGACCCCGGAGGAGATCGTCGCGGCCGACCGGGCCCACGTCTGGCACCCGTACGCCCCGATGCCGGCCAGCACCGACCCCTTCGTGGTCTCCAGCGCCGAGGGGGTCCGGCTGCGCCTGGCCGACGGCCGGGAACTCGTCGACGGCATGTCGTCGTGGTGGGCGGCGATCCACGGGTACCGGCATCCGGTGCTGGACGCCGCCGTCACCGACCAGCTCGGCCGGATGAGCCACGTGATGTTCGGCGGGCTGACCCACGAGCCCGCCGTCCGGCTGGCCGACACCCTGGTCGGGATCACCCCGCCCGGCCTGGAACACGTCTTCCTCTGCGACTCCGGCTCGGTCTCCGTCGAGGTGGCGGTCAAGATGGCGTTGCAGTACCAGCGCGGCCGGGGGCGGCCCCAGCGGCACCGGCTGGCCACCTGGCGGGGCGGCTACCACGGGGACACCTTCCATCCGATGAGCGTCTGCGACCCGGTCGGCGGGATGCACTCGCTCTGGACCGGCGTACTGCCCCGGCAGGTCTTCGCCGCCGAGCCGCCGCCCGGCTTCGCCGCCCCGGTCGACCCCGGGTACGCGACCGCGCTCGCCGACGCGCTGCACCGGCATGCCGGCGAACTCGCCGCGGTGATCGTCGAGCCGGTGGTGCAGGGGGCCGGCGGGATGCGCTTCCACAACCCGGAGTACCTGCGGCTGCTCCGCGAGGTCTGCACCGAGCACGACATCGTGCTGATCTTCGACGAGATCGCCACCGGCTTCGGCCGGACCGGCGCGCTCTTCGCGGCGGAGCACGCGGGGGTGACCCCGGACGTGATGTGTCTGGGCAAGGCGCTCACCGGCGGCTACCTGAGCCTGGCCGCCACGCTCTGCACCCCCGGGGTCGCCGAGGGCATCTCCGCGACCGGGGTACTCGCGCACGGCCCGACCTTCATGGGGAACCCGCTTTCCTGTGCGGTCGCAAACGCCTCTATCGGGCTGCTGGAGGCCGGAAACTGGGCGGTGGACGTGTCGAGGATCTCCGCGGGGCTCTCGGCCGGCCTGGCGCCGTTACGGGGCGCCGCAGGGGTGGCCGACGTGCGGGTGCTGGGCGCGATCGGCGTGGTGCAACTCGACCACGACGTGAAGATGTCGGCGGCGACCGAGGCCGCGGCGACGTACGGGGTCTGGCTGCGCCCGTTCCGGGACCTGATCTACACGATGCCGCCGTACGTCACCGGGGAGGACGACCTGGCCCTGATCTGCGCGGCGATCGGCGCCGCCGCCCAGGCCGGCTGAGGCGGACGCGCCGCTCCCCGGTGGATCCGTCGACGCGGTACGTCGGCGGGGCGGCGGCCGGTCGAGGACATGACGGTTAGTCGCGGCGACCTGACGGAGGGTCAGGTCGCCGGCGGAGAGGAGAGGCGAATGGAGACCTTCGGCAGTCGGCTGCACCGGGCGATGGCGGAGCGCGGGCCGCTCTGCGTCGGCATCGATCCCCATCCCGCGCTGCTGAGCCGGTGGGGGCTGAGCGACGACGTCGACGGGCTGGCCCGGTTCGGCGAGACGGTGGTCGAGGCGCTCGGCGACCGGGTCGCGGTGGTCAAGCCGCAGTCGGCATTTTTCGAGCGGTTCGGGTCGCGCGGGGTCGGCGTACTTGAGTCAATTATCCGACAGTTGCGGGGCGCCGGAGCGCTCGTTCTGCTTGACGTCAAGCGCGGCGACATCGGCTCCACGGTCGCCGCGTACGCCGACGCGTACCTGGATCCATCCAGCCCGATGTATGTCGACGCGATCACCGCGAGCCCCTTCCTGGGGGTCGGCTCGCTCGCCCCGATGTTCGACACGGCGCGCAAGCACGGCGGCGGCGTCTTCGTGCTGGCGCTCACCTCCAACCCCGAGGGCGCCAGCGTCCAGCGCGCCGTCGGCGCGGACGGACGAACCGTCGCGCAAACGATCATTGAAGAGATTTCGCAGCTCAACGCGGGTGCGGAACCGCTGGGCAGCTTCGGGCTCGTCGTCGGCGCCACCATCGGCGAGACCGGACACGACCTCTCCGGAGTGGGCGGACCGCTGCTCGCCCCGGGCCTCGGCGCGCAGGGCGGACGCGCCGACGACCTGCGTACGGTCTTCGGCGGCGAGCTGTCGAAGGTGCTTCCGTCGTACTCCCGGGAGGTGCTCGGGGCGGGCCCCGAGCCGGCCGCGTTGCGGGCCGCCGCGGAGCGGGCGCTGGCCGATTGCCGGGCCGCGCTGACCGGCGGCGGTCAGTGATCTCACGGTTACGCTGACATGATCATGGCGTGCCCACGTTGCCGAAACCTCCGTTGGCCGCTAGTTTTCCCGGCGCTGGGAACCACATACCCCTTTGGTTGCCAGGCACACCACGTTTCACAGATGCGACGGCGCGTCCCGCCCGTCGCGATAGGGACCTGAGGAGAACTGGTGCCGCTCCCCCAACTGAGCCCCGAACAGCGCGCAGCCGCGCTGGAGAAGGCCGCGGAGATCCGCAAGGCCCGGGCGAAGCTCAAGGAAGAGCTCAAGCAGGGCAAGACCAACCTCGCCGCCGTCCTCGACCGTGCGGAGTCGGACGACGTCGTCGGCAAGCTGAAGGTATCGGCCGTACTTCAGGCCATGCCGGGAATCGGCAAGATCCGGGCCACCCAGATCATGGAGAAGCTCAAGATCGCCGACAGCCGTCGCCTCCGTGGCCTCGGTGAGCAGCAGCGCAAGGCACTGCTTGGAGAATTCTCGGCGAACTAGTTCCACCCGCCGTGTAGAAACAAGCAGTGGGTACGCATGACGATGTCCGCCCAGCGGCTCGTCTCACGGTCCTTGCCGGTCCCTCCGGGGCCGGCAAGGACAGCGTGACGGAACTTGTCCGGTCCCGGTCGCCCCGGTTGTGGCTCCCGGTCCCGGTGACCACCCGCCCCCGTCGGCGGTACGAGATCGACGGGGTGCACTACCGCTTCCTGGACCGGACCGAATTCGCCCGGCTGCTCGACGGCGGAGAGTTGCTGGAGTGGTCGGAGATCGGCGTCCACCGGTACGGCACGCCCCGCGAGCCGGTACGGACCCGGCTGTCGGCCGGCCAACCCGTGCTGCTCCCGATCGACCTGCGCGGCGCGTACCAGGTACGGGCGGCGATGCCGCAGGCCCGGCTGGTCTACCTGGCTCCGACCCGGTCGGACGCGCACGCCGCCGGTCGCGAATTCGACGCCACGGTCGTGAACGACGTGCTCGGGCGTGCTGCGGACGAACTGGTAAGCTTGCTCGGTTCGTCCTTTCTGACGCCGACCTGAGGCAACGCCGACCCGGGGGAAACAACCCGGAGTGCTGCCGACGCGGTCGACGCGGATTCGAGGCGGGCAGCGACCTGAGCCAACTCCGACCTGACCGCCGCGCCCGGCGGTCGAGAAGACACCGAGGTTTATCCCCGTGGGATCCATCGCCAGTCCCGAAGGCATCACCAACCCGCCGATCGACGAGCTGCTCGAGAAGACCACCTCGAAGTACGCTCTGGTGATCTTCGCCGCCAAGCGCGCCCGCCAGGTGAACGCCTACTACAGCCAGCTCGGCGAGGGCCTGCTGGAGTACGTCGGCCCGCTGGTGGAGACCACTCCGCAGGAGAAGCCGCTCTCGATCGCGATGCGGGAGATCAACGCCGGTCTGCTCACCGCCGAGCCGACCGACCAGCCGTAGGGTCGTCCGGGCGTCGGCGATGACCGCTGTCGTTCTCGGGGTGGGCGGTGGCATCGCCGCCTACAAGGCCTGTGAGCTGCTCCGGCTCTTCACCGAGTCGGGGCACCGGGTCCGGGTCGTGCCGACCGCCTCCGCGCTGCGCTTCGTCGGCGCGCCGACCTGGGCGGCGCTGAGTGGCCAGCCGGTCGCCGACGACGTCTGGGCCGACGTGCACGAGGTGCCGCACGTCCGCCTCGGCCAGGCCGCCGACCTGGTGGTCGTCGCCCCGGCAACGGCCGACCTGCTGGCCAAGGCCGCGCACGGTCTCGCCGACGACCTGCTCACCAACACCCTGCTGACCGCCCGCTGCCCGGTGGTGCTCGCCCCGGCGATGCACACCGAGATGTGGGAGCATGCGGCCACCGTGCAGAACGTCGCGACGCTGCGTCAGCGGGGCGTCCTGGTGATCGAGCCGGCGAGCGGCCGGCTGACCGGCGTCGACACCGGCAAGGGCCGGCTGCCCGACCCGGCCGAGATCTTCGCGGTGTCCCGCCGGGTGCTCGCCCGCGGCGTCGCCGAGCCCCGGGACCTGGCCGGCCGCCGGGTGGTGGTGACCGCCGGTGGCACCCGCGAGCCGCTGGACCCGGTGCGGTTCCTCGGCAACCGGTCGTCGGGCAAGCAGGGCTACGCCTTCGCCCGCACGGCGGTGGCCCGGGGCGCCCAGGTGACGGTGGTCGCCGCGAACGTGGCGCTGCCGGACCCGGCCGGCGCGGACGTGGTCCGGGTCTCCACCACCGAGGAGCTGCGCAAGGCCACCCTGGAGGCGGCCGAGACGGCCGACGCCGTGGTGATGGCGGCGGCACCGGCGGACTTCCGGCCGGCGACGTACGCGCCCAACAAGATCAAGAAGTCGGACCGGGGCGACAACCTCACCGTCGAACTGGTGGCCAACCCCGACATCGCCGCCGAGCTGGGCCAGCGCCGCCGGCCGGAGCAGGTGCTGGTCGCCTTCGCCGCCGAGACCAGCGACGCCGAGGCGAACGCCCGGGCCAAGCTGGTCCGCAAGCGCGCCGACCTGATCGTGGTGAACGAGGTCGGCCCGGACTTGGTCTTCGGTGCCGACCGCAACACCGCCGTCGTGCTCGGCGCTGACGGTTCGGCGACAGCGTTTCCCGAGCAATCCAAGGAAGATCTCGCCGACGGCGTCTGGGATCTGGTAGTAACGCGCTTAACCGGCCTGTCATGACCGGGTAGCACGCTTACCGGGCAAGGTCAGGGGACCAGGCGGCCGTGACTACACTGCCGCGTCAACTGAATTCGATATCTTTAGGAGCACCGTGGTACGTCGCTTGTTCACCTCGGAGTCGGTCACGGAAGGCCACCCCGACAAGATCGCTGACCAGATCAGCGACGGCATCCTCGACGCGCTGCTGGACCAGGATCCGCGTAGCCGGGTCGCGGTCGAAACTCTCATCACGACCGGCCAGGTGCACGTCGCGGGCGAGGTGACCACGAAGGCGTACGCCGACATTCCGGCAATCGTCCGCGAGACGATCCTCGGCATCGGCTACGACTCGTCGAAGAAGGGCTTCGACGGCGCCTCCTGCGGCGTCAGCGTGTCGATCGGATCGCAGTCGCCGGACATCGCCCAGGGTGTGGACAGCGCCATCGAGCTGCGCTCCGGCTCGTCGGAGAGCGCGCTGGACGCCCAGGGCGCCGGCGACCAGGGCATGATGTTCGGCTTCGCCTGCTCGGAGACGCCCGAGCTGATGCCGCTGCCGATCGCCCTGGCACACCGGCTGGCCCGGCGGCTCTCCGCCACCCGCAAGGACGGGACCATCCCGTACCTACGGCCGGACGGCAAGACCCAGGTCACGATCGAATACGACGGGCTGCGCCCGGTCCGGCTCGACACGGTCGTCGTCTCCAGCCAGCACGCCGCCGACATCTCGCTGGAGTCGCTGCTCACCCCGGACATCCGCGAGCACGTCATCGCGCCGGAGCTGGAGGAACTGGGCCTCGACATCGACGGGTACCGGCTGCTGGTCAACCCGACCGGCCGGTTCGAGATCGGCGGGCCGATGGGCGACGCCGGACTGACCGGACGCAAGATCATCGTCGACACCTACGGCGGGTACGCCCGGCACGGCGGTGGGGCGTTCTCCGGCAAGGACCCGTCCAAGGTCGACCGCTCGGCCGCGTACGCGACCCGTTGGGTGGCGAAGAACGTGGTGGCCGCCGGGCTGGCCGAGCGCTGCGAGGTCCAGGTCGCGTACGCGATCGGCAAGGCGCACCCGGTGAGCCTCTTCATCGAGACCTTCGGCACCGAGAACGTACCGGTGGACCGGATCGAGCGGGCGGTCGGCGAGGTCTTCGACCTCCGTCCGGCGGCCATCATCCGGGACCTGCACCTGCTCCGCCCGATCTACCGGCAGACCGCCGCGTACGGCCACTTCGGCCGTGAGCTGCCCGACCTGACCTGGGAGAACACGGACCGCGCCGCCGACCTCAAGTCGGCCGCGGGAGCCTGACCACCAGCAAGCGCAGCGACCGGCAGCCCGCGCCTGGGCTGCCGGTCGCTCGCGTCTGCGTGGACGTGCCGCTGGCGCACCTGGACCGGCCCTTCGACTATCTGGTCCCGGCCGACCTCGCCGACCAGGCCCGGCCGGGCACCCGGGTGCGGGTGCGGTTCGCCGGCCAGCTCGTCGACGGCTGGTTGCTGGACCGGGCCGAACTCTCCGCCCACGAGGGCCGGCTGAGCTACCTGGAGCGGGTCGTCTCGCCCGAGCCGGTGCTGACCCCGGAGATCGCCCGGCTGGCCCGGGCGGTCGCCGACCGGTACGCCGGCAACCTCGCCGACGTGCTGCGGCTGGCCGTCCCGCCCCGGCACGCCCGGGTCGAGCGCGAGGCCGCCCCGCCCACCGCGCCGCCCCCACCGACCGGCACCCACCCGGCGACGGAGTCGGTACCGGCGGCGGACGAGACCGGACCGGAACCCGCAGCGGCCGCGGCGACACCGACCGGACCCGTTCCGGACGGTCCCGAGGCGCTGGCCGGAGCGGTTTCGGCGGGTCCCGAGGGGCCGGCCGGACTGGCCGCAGACGGTCCCGAGAGGGCGGTCGGAGCGGTCCCGGACGTCAGCGAGGGGGCGGCCGGAGCGGTTTCCGAGGGCTCCGAAGGGCTGGCCGGAGCGGTCACGAACGGTACCGAGGGGCTGGTCGGTGCCGACGGACCTGTCGAGGCGGGCTGGCGGAGCTATCCGGCCGGACCCGGGTTCCTGCGGGCCCTGGCCGACGGCCGGGCACCCCGGGCGGTCTGGTCGGCGCTGCCCGGCGAGGACTGGGCGACCCGGTTCGCGGAGGCGGCGGCGGCGACCGTACGCGGCGGCCGGGGCGTGGTGGCGGTGGTGGCCGACGCCCGGGACCTCGAACGACTCGACGCCGCGCTGACCGGGCTGCTCGGCGCCGGGCGGCACGTGGCGCTCTCGGCGGCACTCGGGCCGGCGCGGCGGTACCGGGCCTTCCTCGCGGCCTGCCGGGGCCGGGTACCGGTCGTGATCGGTACCCGGGCCGCGATGTTCGCCCCGGTCGCCGACCTCGGGCTGGTGGCGATCTGGGACGACGGCGACGACCTGCACGCCGAGCCCCGGGCGCCGTACCCGCACGCCCGGGAGGTGCTGCTCACCCGGGCGCGGCTCGGTGACGCCGCGGTGCTGGTCGGCGGGTACGCCCGCACCGCCGAGTCGCGGCTGCTCGTCGAGACGGGGTGGGCACGGGAGATCGTGGCCGACCGGGCGACGCTGCGGGCGCGTACCCCGAGGATCACCCCGACCGGCGACGACCCGCAGTTGGCCCGGGACCCCGCCGCGGCCTCGGCCCGGCTGCCGAGCCTGGCCTGGGACGCGGCCCGGGCGGCGTTGAAGGCCGACGCGCCGGTACTCGTCCAGGTGCCCCGGCGCGGCTATCTGCCGGCGGTGGCCTGCGCGCAGTGCCGGGCGCCGGCCCGGTGCCCGCACTGCTCCGGCCCGCTCGCCCTGCGCTCGGCCAGCGCGACTCCGGCCTGCCGGTGGTGCGCCCGGGTGACCGCCGGATACTCCTGCCCGCAGTGCGGCGGGCACCGGCTCCGGGCGGCGGTGGTGGGTGCCCGGCGTACCGCCGAGGAGCTGGGCCGGGCGTTTCCGGGCGTGCCGGTGCGGACCTCGGGCCGGGAGGAGGTGCTGCGTTCGGTGCCCGGTGACGCGGGCCTGGTGATCGCGACGCCCGGCGCCGAGCCGGTGGCCGACGGCGGCTACGGCGCGGTGCTGCTGCTGGACTCCTGGGCGCTGCTGACCCGGGCGGACCTGCGGGCCGGGGAGGAGGCGCTGCGTCGCTGGCTGGCGGCGGCGGCGCTGGCCCGGCCCGGTGCGGCCGGCGGCCGGGTGGTGGTGGTCGCGGACGGGTCGCTGGCGCCGGTGCAGGCGCTGCTGCGCTGGGATCCCGGTTGGTTCGCCGGCCGGGAGCTGGCCGAGCGGCGGGAGCTGGGCTTTCCGCCGGCGGCCCGGATGGCCAGCCTGACCGGGGTGGCGACGGCGGTGGCGGAGCTGCTGGACGAGGCCCGGCTGCCGCCGGCCGCCGAGGTGCTCGGCCCGGTGCCGGCCCCGGAGGGGCAGGAGCGGATGCTGATCCGGGTGCCCCGGTCCCAGGCCGCCGCGCTGGCGACCGCCCTGCACGAGGCGGCGGCGCTCCGCACGGCCCGCAAGGCCGGCCAGCCGGTCCGGGTCCAGGTCGACCCGCAGGACATCTTCTGACGGGTACCGATCTGACCGGGTACTGACCGAGAACCCGACACGGAGGGTTGTTTCGACTACCCTCCGCAGTGGGTATCGGGAGCGGACGCACTCAGAGTCCGACCTGTGATCGGAGATCCGGGTGATACCATCGCCCCTCATGCTCCACGCGAGAAGCGTGACGGAGAGTGACCGCGCCGGTTCGGCGTTCAAACTATTGATCTTGAGCAACCTGGGATCAGGGGTGGGTAGGTCGTGACCGGTCGGCAGTCGATCGTCCTGAACGGTGACCTTGGCAGCGGTAAGAGCACCGTCTCCATCGAGCTGGCCAAACGGCTCGGGCTGCGCCGGGTCAGCGTCGGCGACCTCTATCGGGAGATGGCCCAGCAGCGCAAGATGACCGCGCTCCAGCTCAACCTGCACGCCGAGCTGGACCAGGCGGTCGACGGCTACGTCGACCAGCTCCAGCAGGACATCGCCGACTCCGGCGAGCAGTTGATCGTCGACAGCCGGCTCGCCTGGCACTTCTTCAAGAACGCGCTCAAGATCCATATGATTACCGAGCCGACCGAGGCGGCACGCCGGGTGCTCGCCCGGCCCTCCGGGCCGGCGGAGAGCTACACCTCGATCGAGGAGGCCCGCGCCAAGCTGCACGAACGCAGCGAGAGCGAGCGGAACCGCTTCCTGGTCCGGTACGGCGTCGACAAGGCGAAGCTGCGCAACTACGACCTCATCTGCGACACCACCAAGGCGTCGGCGGTCGAGGTGGTCGAGCACGTCATCGCCGCCTACGAGGGCTCCTTCGGCCAGGAGATCCTTCGGGACTCCCCGCCGCTGCTGCTGCTCGACCCGGCCCGGATCTACCCCACCCAGGAGGTCCAGGGACTGCGCGGCCTCTGGGAGTCGGACTTCGTCGCCCAGGTCGGGCAGGCCGGCGAGGAGGCGCTGGAGCCGCTGCGGATCGGCTACACCGGCGAGAAGTTCTTCGTGGTCGACGGGCACCGCCGGCTCAGCGCGGCGCTGCGCAACGGCTTCAAGCTGGTGCCGGGGGAACTCGTCGCCGAGTGCGACGAGCAGGTGGTCGGCGGGCTCAGCGCGATCGAGTACTTCCGGGCCGAGGTCGGGCTGAGCGTGATCTACGACTGGGACGCCGCGCACGGCACGCAGCTCCCGCTCCCCGAGCACATCCTGGAGCGCACCGACGCCGTACTGGCCGGCGAGCCGGGCACCCAACCCTGACCCGTCGCCCGCCCCTCGGCACCGCCACGTCCCACCCCGCGCTCCGCCCTCCCGCCGTGACCGGCGTCACGGCCGGCTCGCACCGTACCCGGCCCCTCGCACCCGCCGGTCCCGGCGCACCGGTCGTCCCCCTCGCCCGCCCGTAGACTGGGTACGGCACCACCGATCCCATCCGTGAAGGAGCCGTCCCGCGTGACCGTCCAGCCCATCCGTCTCTTCGGGGACCCGGTGCTGCGCACCCCGGCCGAACCGGTCGTCGACTTCGACGCCGAGCTGCGCAAACTGGTCGCCGACCTGACCGACACGATGCGGGAGCAGAACGGCGCCGGCCTGGCCGCGCCGCAGCTCGGCGTGGGCCTGCGGGTGTTCGCCTTCGACGTCGACGACGTGCTCGGACACCTGGTCAACCCGGTACTTGAGTTCCCCGACTCCGACGAGCAGGACGGTCCCGAGGGCTGCCTCTCCATCCCCGGGCTCTACTTCGACACCAAGCGCCGGCTCAACGTGATCGCCAAGGGCTTCAACGAGTACGGCGACCCGATGCAGATCGTCGGCACCGGCCTGATGGCCCGCTGCGTGCAGCACGAGACCGACCACCTCGACGGGGTGCTCTTCCTCGACCGCCTCGACGCCGAGGGGCGCAAGGAGGCGATGAAGGCGATCCGGCAGGCGGACTGGTACGACCAGGACGCCCCGCCGGTGATCAAGGTCAGCCCGCACGACCCGCCGGCCGACCGGCGCCAGGGCCTGGCCGCCAAGCTGGGTCTGGGCGGCTCGGACCGCCCCGCCAGCCCGTTCGGCCTGGGTCGGTGACCCGGCCGGTGCGCCTGATCTTCGCCGGTACGCCGGCCGTCGCCCTGCCCAGCCTGGACGCCATCGCCGCCTCCGGGCACGAACTGCTGGCCGTGGTGACCCGGCCGGACGCCCCGGCCGGTCGCGGCAGGGGACTGGCCCGGTCCCCCGTGGGTGCCTGGGCCGACGAGCGTGGCATCGAGGTGCTGACCCCGGCCAGGCCCCGGGAGCCGGAGTTCCTCGACCGGCTGCGCCAACTCGCCCCCGACTGCGTACCGGTGGTCGCCTACGGCGCGCTGGTGCCACCGGAGGCGCTGGAGATCCCGGCGTACGGCTGGGTCAACCTGCACTTCTCGCTGCTGCCCGCCTGGCGCGGTGCTGCGCCGGTGCAACACGCGGTGCTGCACGGCGACCAGGTCACCGGCGCCAGCGTCTTCCAACTGGAGGCCGGGCTGGACACCGGGCCGGTCTTCGGCACCGTGACCGAGGAGATCCGGCCCTCCGACACCGCCGGTGACCTGCTGGAACGCCTCGCCGCCAGCGGCAGTGGCCTGCTGGTCGCCGTGCTGGACGCGATCGGGCAGGGGACCGCGCACGCGGTGCCGCAACCCGCCGACGGGGTCTCGCTGGCGCCGAAGCTGACCGTCGCCGACGGTGAGGTGCGCTGGTCGGAGCCGTCCTTCGCGGTGGACCGGCGGATCCGGGCCGCCACCCCGGCCCCCGGCGCCTGGACCCGGTTCCGGGGCGACCGGGTCAAGCTCGGCCCGGTGCGGCCGGTCGGCAACGCACCGGAACTCAAGCCCGGCGAGTTGCTGGTCGAGCGCGGCCGGGTGCTGGCCGGTACCGCCACCACTGCGGTGGAGTTGGGCGAGGTACGCGCGGCGGGCAAGCGCGCCATGCCGGCGCCGGACTGGGCCCGGGGCGTACGGGTCGCCGGTGGGGAGCATTTCGGGTGAGCGAAGGTACCGGACAGGTCGGCGGCACCGCACGGGCCGGAGCCGACCGGAGCCGCGACGACCGTGCGCAGGGCGGCACCGACCGGCGGCGTGACGACCAGCGGCGCGACGACCCTCGGCGTGACGATCGGCGGCGGGACGCCCCACGGGGGCGTACCGGGCAGGGTGGTGCCGACCGGGGCGGCCGGGGCGCCGGCCAGCGGGACCGGGACGGGCGCCCGCCCCGGGCGGCGCGGCCGGCGGTCGACCTGCCCCGGCAGGCGGCGTACGAGGCGATCGAGGCGGTGCACCGGGACGACGCGTACGCGAACCTCGTCCTGCCGGGCATCCTGCGCGACCGGCGGCTGCACGGCCGGGACGCGGCCTTCGCCACCGAGCTGACCTACGGCACGCTGCGGGTCCGGGGCACCCTGGACGCGATCCTCACCGCCGCCGCCGGTCGGGACGTCGCGCGGATCGACCCGCAACCCCGGGACGCGCTGCGGCTCGGCGCCTACCAGATCCTCTACACCCGGGTCCCGGCGCACGCCGCCGTCTCCTCCACGGTCGACCTGGTCCGTTCCGTCGCCCCGGGGGCGTCCGGGTTCGCCAACGCCGTGCTGCGGGAGATCGCCGGCAAGGACCTCGACACCTGGCTGGCCGAGCTCGCCCCGTCGGCCGAGAGCGACCCGATCGGGCACCTGGCCCTCACCTACAGCCATCCCGAGTGGATCGTGCGGGCCTTCTCCGAGGCGCTCGGCGGAGACCTGGGGGAGACCACCCGGCTGCTGATCGAGGACAACCAGCGGCCGCCGGTGCACCTCTGCGCCCGTCCGGGCCGGGCAGACGCGGTCGAGGTCGCCGACGAGGTGGGCGGCGCGCCGGGCGCCTTCTCGCCGTACGCCGTCTATCTGGCCGGGGGTGCCCCGGGCGAGCTGGCGGTGCTGGCCGACGGCCGGGCGCACGTCCAGGACGAGGGCTCCCAACTGGTCGCCGCCGCGCTCACCGCCGCCGAGGTCGAGGGCACCGACGAACGGTGGCTCGACCTCTGTGCCGGGCCGGGTGGCAAGTCCGGCCTGCTCGGCGCCATCGCCGCCCAGCGGGGCGCCTCGCTGACCGCCGTCGAGGTGGCCGAGCACCGGGCCCGGCTGGTCTCCCAGGCCGTACGCGGGCTGCCGGTGACCGTGCTCAACGTCGACGGGCGCACCGTCGGGCGGGACCCGGACCTGCCGGAGGACTCCTTCGACCGGGTACTCGTCGACGCGCCCTGCACCGGTCTCGGCTCGCTGCGGCGGCGTCCCGAGTCCCGCTGGCGCCGTCAGCCCTCCGACCTGCCGGCGCTGACCCGGTTGCAGCGGGAGCTGCTCGGCGCCGCGCTCCGGGCGGTCCGGCCGGGCGGGGTGGTGGCGTACGTGACCTGCTCGCCGCACGTGGTGGAGACGCACGTCTCGGTCACCGAGGCGGCCCGGCGCTCCGGGGTACCGGTCGACTTCGTCGACGCCCGCCCGCTGCTGCCGGCCGGGATGCCCGGCCTCGGCGACGGCCCCACGGTGCAGCTCTGGCCGCACCGGCACGGCACCGACGCGATGTTCCTGGCGGTGCTGCGCCGGGGCTGAGCGGCACCGGCGCGGGTGCTGCCGGTCGGCATCCGGCCCGACTTCCACCGAAGCGGGTGGGTGGGGACACTTCCGCACATACATTGCAGGTGTGGACGGGAAGACACTGCCGGTCCGGGCCATCGGCACTCCGCTGGACAGGTTCGACGGGCCGGCGAAGGTCACCGGGACCGCCCGGTACGCCTTCGAGCACCCCGTCGACCGGCCGGCCTATCTGTTTCCGGTGCAGGCCACCGTGGCGGTCGGCCGGGTCGCCGCCGTGCAGACCGAGCCGGCGCTGGCCGAGCCGGGCGTGCTGGCCGTGCTGACGCACGAGAACGCGGCCCGGGTCGCCTCGTTCGACGATCCCGAGGTGCTGATCCTGCAAACGCCCGAGGTGGCGTACCGGGGGCAGTTCGTCGCCGGGGTGGTGGCGGAGACCTCCGAGGCCGCCCGCCGGGCCGCCGGCCTGGTCCGGGTGGACTACCAGGCCGGCCCGCACGACGTCGCGCTGCGGGGCGACCATCCGGACCGGTACGCCCCGGAGGTGCTCAACGGCGGGTTCGCCACCGACAGCGTGCTCGGCGACCCGGAGACGGCGCTGGCCGAGGCGGCGGTACGTCTGGACGCCACCTACACCACGGCCTGGTATCAGCACGCCCAGTTGGAGCCGCACTCCACCATCGCCCAGTGGGTCGACGACCGGCTCACCCTGCACGTCGGCAGCCAGGGGGTGCACGGGCTGCGCAGGTCGCTGGCGACGCTCTTCGGACTCGACCTGGAGCGGATCCGGGTGATCTCGCCACACGTCGGCGGCGCGTTCGGCGGCAAGCTGCACACCCATCCGGACGTGGTGCTCGCGGTGCTGGCCGCGTTCGCCGTACCCGGCCGTCCGGTGAAGCTCGCACTCACCCGGCAGCAGATGTTCTCCCAGGTCGGCTACCGGACCCCGTCGGTGCAGCGGATCCGGCTCGGTGCCGGGCCGGACGGCCGGCTGGTCGCGATCGGCCACGAGGTGGTGCAGCAGACCGCGCGGCACAAGGAGTTCGCCGAGCAGACCGCCACGCCGACCCGGGTGATGTACGCGGCGCCGCACCGCAGTACCACGCACCGGATGGTCCGGCTCGACGTGCCGGTACCGACGATCATGCGCGCCCCGGGCAAGACCCCCGGGATGTACGCGCTGGAGTCGGCGATGGACGAGATGGCGATCGCCTGCGGGCAGGATCCGGTCGAGTTCCGGATCGCCAACGAACCGCCGCGCGATCCCGAGCTGGACCGGCCGTTCTCCAGCCGCAACCTGGTGGCCTGCCTGCGCGAGGGCGCCCGCCGGTTCGGCTGGGCCGGCCGGGACCCGACTCCCGGGGTCCGGCGGGCCGCCGGTGGCTGGCTGGTCGGCACCGGGGTGGCCTCCTCGATGTACCCGGTCTATCAGCTGCCCGGCTCGTCGGCGACGATCCGGATGGAGCCGGACGGCCGGTACCTCGTCTCGATCGGCGCCGCCGACCTCGGCACCGGCACCTGGACCTCGCTGACCCAGATCGCGGCCGACGCGCTGGCCGTACCGGTCGACCGGGTCGTGCTGCGGATCGGTGACACGGACCTGCCGGCGGCGATGTCCGCCGGTGGCTCGTCCGGGATGACGTCGTGGGGCAGCACGGTGGTCGAGGCCGCACGCCGGCTCCGGGCCCGGGTGGCGGCCGAGCACGCCGACCCGCCGCCGCACGGCATCGAGGCCAGCGCCGACATGCCGGAGAACCCGGACCGGGAACGCTTCTCGATGTACGCCTTCGGCGCGCAGTTCGTCGAGGCCCGGGTGCACGAGGCGACCGGCGAGGTACGCGTGCCCCGGATGCTCGGCGTCTTCGCCGCCGGCCGGATCATCAACCCGAAGACGGGCCGTTCCCAACTGCTCGGCGGGATGACGATGGGACTGTCGATGGCGCTGCACGAGCAGTGCGTGGTCGATCCGCGCTTCGGTCACGTGGTCAACCACGACCTCGCCGAGTACCACATCGCGACCAACGCCGACGTCGGCTGCGTGGAGGTGCACACGCTGGTCGAGGAGGACCCGTACGTCAATCCGATGGGCTCGAAGGGCATCGGCGAGCTGGGCATCGTCGGTACCGCCGCGGCGATCGCCAACGCCGTGCACCATGCCACCGGGGTACGCGTACGCGACCTGCCGATCACCCCGGACCGGTTCTTCTCCGGTGCCGCCACGATCCGAGGGTGACGGGCGCGGGGTGTGCCCGGCATTCGTACACTGGCGCGGTGACCGTACCAGCGCCGATCGTCGCGCCCAGCATCCTCGCCGCAGACTTCGCCCGGCTCGCCGACGAGGTGCAGGCGGTGGAGTCCACGGCGGACTGGCTGCACGTCGATGTGATGGACAACCACTTCGTGCCGAACCTGACCATCGGGCTGCCGGTGGTGCAGAGCCTGCTGGCCGCGACCGCGCTGCCGTTCGACGTACACCTGATGATCGACGATCCGCGGCGCTGGGCGCCGAGCTACGCCGACGCCGGGGCGTACAACGTGACGTTCCACGCCGAGGCCTGTGACAACCCGGTCTCGCTGGCCAAGGACCTCCGCTCGGCGGGGGCGAAGGCCGGGCTGGCGATCGACCGGGACACTCCGATCGAACCGTACCTTGACCTGCTGCCCAGCTTCGATACATTGCTGATCATGACTATCAAGGCGGGTTTCGGGGGGCAGCGGTTCATCCCCGAACTGCTCGACAAGGTCCGGACCGCCCGCCGGCACGCCGACGCGGGCCACCTCGAACTGCGGATCGAGGTGGACGGCGGCATCGCGGCCGACACCATCGAGCAGGCGGCGGCGGCCGGCGCGGACGCCTTCGTCGCCGGCACCGCCGTCTACGGCGCGGCCGACCCGGCCGCGGCGGTGACCCAGCTACGGCGGCTCGCCGAGCGCGCCGTCGCCGCCCCGTGAGCGTCGACGGGGTCGCCGAGGAGCGGCCCGACCTGATCCTGGTGGTCGACGACGACGAGGACATCGTCCGGTTCGTCTCGTTCAACCTCAAGCTGCACGGCTTCGACGTGGTGCAGGCCGGCGACGGTCAGGAGGCGCTCGAGGTGATCGAGCGGCGCCGGCCCGACCTGGCCGTGGTCGACCTGCGGATGCCCCGGATCGACGGGCTGGAGCTGACCCGGCGGCTGCGGGCCAACCCGATGACCTCGGCGCTGCCGGTGATCATGCTCACCGCCAAGGGCCTGACCGTGGACAAGGTGCACGGGCTCACCGCCGGTGCCGACGACTACCTGGTCAAGCCCTTCGACACCGCCGAGTTGATCGCCCGGATCAGTTCCACGCTGCGCCGCAACAAGGAGTTCCGCGAGGTCTCCCCGCTGACCGGGCTGCCCGGCAACACCCGGGTCCGCCGGGAGATCGGCGACCGGGTACGCAGCGGCGTCGACTACGCGGTCGGCTACATCGACATCGACCGGTTCAAGAGCGTCAACGACCGGTACGGCTTCGTCCGCGGCGACGAGTTCATCAGCGCGCTGGCCCGCAGCCTGCACCGGGCGGTGGTCTCGGTCGGGCTGCCGCCGGCCTTCCTCGGGCACATCGGCGGCGACGACTTCGTGATCGTCTGCGCCCCCGAGCAGGTCCGACCGCTGACCGAGCGGGCCGTGGTCGACTTCGAGAAGACCGCCGACGAGCTCTACGACCCGGAGGACGCCAAGCGCGGTTACGTCGAGCTGAAGGACCGGCGCGGCAACATCCAGCGGGCCCACCTGGTCACCCTCTCCATCGGGGTGTCGCTGTCGGTGCCGGAGCGCCGGTTCACCGACCCGCTGGAGGTGATCGCCGCCGCCTCCGAGATGAAGACGGTGGCCAAGAGCCAGCCCGGCTCGTACGTGGCGATGGACCGGCGGCGTACCCCGGGGGCACCGGCCGCCGACGCGGGGGAGCGGCGCCGCGGGGCGAAGTGACGGCGGTCACGTTGTTGTGAGGTGGATCGCCTCACCGGTCCGACGGCCCCGGTTCCGTGTCACACTCGATCCGTACCCACCACGCGCTGGCGGGACTCGGTGTAATTCCGAACCGGCGGTGATCCGGGCGCAAGCCCGGTAAGCCCGCGACCCGGTCGGCCTCGGCCGCCCGGTGGACCTGGTGAGAACCCAGGGCCGACGGTTGGGGGCGGGCAGTTTCCGCGCCCAGACAGTCCGGATGGGAGACAGCGCGCGGGACGGATGGGTCCGCTGGCCGGTGCGTGTGCGCCGACCCGTGGTCCGCCGGGGTCGGCGCCTGCCGTCGCCCCCATGCTCCGCCGCCGCACGCCCGGCCACCGGCCGGTGCCCCTCCCGCTCCCGCCCGCGCGCTACGACGACGGGCGAGGGAGAGGGAACGGCATGGGGGGCGTCTCCGCCGACGAGGCGATGCGCCGGGCGATCGCGCTGGCGGCCCGCGGCCTTGGCACGACGAGTCCCAATCCCCTGGTCGGCTGCGTGCTGCTCGATCCGAACGGCGAGATCGTCGGCGAGGGCTTCCACGCGTACGCCGGTGGTCCGCACGCCGAGATCGTCGCGCTGGCCCAGGCCGGCGAGCGGGCCCGGGGCGGTACCGCCGTGGTGACCCTGGAACCCTGCGACCACACCGGGCGTACCGGGCCGTGCAGCGGGGCGCTGATCTCGGCCGGGGTCCGCCGGGTGGTGGTCGGGGTGCCCGATCCGAACCCGATCGCCACGGGCGGGATCGAGCGGCTGCGGGCGGCCGGGGTCGAGGTCGAGGTCGGGGTACGCGCCGCCGAGGCGGAGGCCGGCAACCTGGCCTGGCTGACCGCGGTACGCCGGAGGAGGCCGTACCTGATCTGGAAGTACGCGGCGACCCTGGACGGCCGGATCGCGGCGGCGGACGGCACCAGCATGTGGATCACGTCCGAGGCGGCCCGGATCGACGTGCACGCGCTGCGCGGCACCGTCGACGCGGTGATCGCCGGGGTCGGCACCGTGCTCGCCGACGACCCGAGACTGACCGCCCGGAACCTGCGCGACGGCACCCTGGCGATCCGGCAGCCGCTGCGGGTGGTGGTGGACAGCGCCGGCCGTACCCCGTCGGACGCCCGGGTCCGGGACGGCGCCGCACCGACCTGGGTGGCGACCGCCAAGGAGGTCGGCGCCGGGCCGGACGGTCACGTCGACCTGCCCCGGCTGCTCGCGGAGCTCTACCGGCGCGGCGTCCGGGCGGCGCTGCTGGAGGGCGGCCCGACCCTGGCCGGCGCGTTCCTCGCCGCCGGCCTGGTCGACAAGGTGGTCGGCTACCTGGCGCCGAAGCTGCTCGGCGCCGGCCCGGCCGCGCTCGGCGACGCGGGCGCGCGTTCCATCTCCGAGGTCATCGACCTGGAGTTCACCGATGTCACACCGGTCGGCCCCGATCTGCGGGTCACCGCGTTTCCCCGGAAGACGGAGGGCTGAGCATGTTCACCGGCATCGTGGAGGAGTTGGGCGAACTGGTCCGGCGGGACGACACCGGCGGCGACTCTGCGCTGGTCGCGATCCGCGGCCCGGTGGTCACCTCGGACGCCCGGCACGGCGACTCGATCTCCGTCAACGGGGTCTGTCTGACCGTGGTGACCGTCGACGGCGACACCTTCACCGCCGACGTGATGGGCGAGACGTTCCGGCGTACCGCGCTGGGGGCGCTGCGCCCGGGTGACCCGGTCAACCTGGAGCGGGCCGCCACCCTCGGCAGCCGGCTCGGCGGCCACCTGGTGCAGGGGCACGTCGACGGGGTCGCCGAGATCGTCGGGCGGGAGCCGGCCGAGCAGTGGGAGACGGTCACCTTCGCCCTCCCCGCCGACCTCGCCCGGTACGTGGTGGAGAAGGGCTCGATCACCGTCGACGGTGTCTCGCTGACCGTCGCCGCGCTGACCCCGCAGACCTTCTCGGTCGGGCTGATCCCGACCACACTGGCCGCCACCACGCTGGGCCGCAAGGGTGTCGGCGAGCCGGTCAACCTCGAGGTTGACGTCCTCGCCAAGTACGTCGAACGACTGCTGACGACCGGCGGGCGACTGCCGGTGGACGGACTGGAGGCCGTGGCATGAGCGAGCGTAGCGAGCGAATCAGCCAGTTCAGTGCGGATGAGCCCCATGACGGCCCGGAGCGCAGCGGAGAGGCCGGCACGAGCACCGAATTCGGCACCATCGAGGCGGCGCTGGCCCAGATCGCGGCCGGCCGGCCGGTCGTCGTGGTCGACGACGAGGACCGGGAGAACGAGGGCGATCTGATCTTCGCCGCCGACCGGGCCACCCCGGAACTGGTCGCGTTCATGGTCCGCTACACCTCCGGCTACATCTGCGCGCCGCTGACCGAGGAGGACTGCGACCGCCTCGAACTGCCGCCGATGTACCACACCAACCAGGACAAGCGGGGCACGGCGTACACGGTGACGGTCGACGCGCGGGAGGGGGTCAGCACCGGCATCTCCGCCGCCGACCGGGCGCACACCATACGGCTGCTCGCCGACCCGTCCACCGACGCCACCGACCTGAGCCGGCCGGGGCACGTGGTGCCGCTACGGGCCAAGACCGGCGGGGTACTGCGCCGCCCCGGGCACACCGAGGCGGCCGTCGACCTCGCCCGGCTCGCCGGAGGACGCCCCGCCGGGGTGCTCTGCGAGCTGGTCAACGACGACGGCACCATGATGCGCCTGCCCGACCTGGAGAAGTTCGCCGCCGAGCACGGCCTCACGCTGATCACCATCGCGGACCTGATCGCCTACCGGCGGCGTACCGAGACGGACGTCGAGCAGGTGGTCGAGACCCGGCTCCCGTTGCCGTACGGGCCGTTCCGGGCGGTCGGCTACCGGGCCCGGCAGGACGGCGCGGAGCACATCGCACTGGTCTACGGCGACCTCGGCGACGGCCAGGACGTGCTGGTACGGGTGCACTCGGAGTGCCTCACCGGGGACGTCTTCGGCTCGCTGCGCTGCGACTGCGGCCCACAGCTCGACGCCGCACTGGCCCGGGTCGCCGCCGAGGGGCGGGGCGTGGTGCTCTACATGCGCGGCCACGAGGGGCGCGGGATCGGGCTGCTGCACAAGCTCCAGGCGTACCAGTTGCAGGACCTCGGCCGGGACACCGTCGACGCCAACCTGGACCTCGGACTGCCCGCCGACGCCCGGGACTACGGCACCGGCGCGCAGATCCTCTACGACCTCGGGGTCCGCTCGATGCGACTGCTGACGAACAACCCGGCCAAGCGGGCCGGGCTGGAGGGGTACGGGCTGACCGTGGTGGGCCGGGAGGCGATGCCGGTCCGGGCCACCCCGGAGAACGTTCGCTACCTGCGTACCAAGCGGGACCGGATGGGGCACCTGCTGGACGAGTTGGAGGCTCCGGCCGACGCCGGGGAGCTGACGGAACTCGCGAAGATGACGGAAAGGTTGGCGTGACGATGGCGGGGTTCGGAGAGCCGGGACTGTCGACGGTGGAGGCGTCCGGGCTGACCGTGGGAGTGGTGGCCGCGCGTTGGCACGGTGAACTCACCGACCACATGGTCGACCGGGCGGTGACCGCGGCGAAGGCCTGCGGGGTGGACGACGTGGTCGTGGTCCGGGTGGCCGGTTCGGTCGAGCTGCCGGTGGTGGCCCAGGCGCTGGCCCGGCGCTGCGACGCCGTGGTCGCGCTCGGCGTGGTGATCCGGGGCGCCACCGCGCACTTCGACTACGTCTGCCAGTCGGTGACCGAGGGGCTGACCCGGGTCGCGCTGGACAGCGGCAAGCCGGTGGCGCACGGTGTGCTGACGGTGAACGACCTGGAGCAGGCCCGGGACCGGGCCGGGCTGCCCGGCTCGGCCGAGGACAAGGGCTGGGCGGCCACCACGGCGGCCCTGGAGGCTGCCGTGGCGATCCGGGAGATCGCCGCCCGCCCGTAGCCCAACGCGCCCGCCCGTAGCCCAGCGCCCGCCCGCCCGCTGGCCGGGGCGGCGGCGCGGCCTGGCTCGCGTCGGACGGCGGCGTGCAAGCCAGGGGACAGTACCCCGATCGCGAGACTGTCGAGCTGGGTGCACAGACGGGGCACCGCCGTCGGTCGCTTCCGGCTTGTGGCGGCGACGGCCTGCTCCACCGGCGACGGCCTGCTCCACCGGCGGCGGCCTGTCCCAGCGGCGGCGGCCTGCCGCGTGGGCGCCCAGCCGGGGCAGCTCGACAGTCTGCTGGTGGGGTGGTGCGGCCGTGGTTGTGGTGGGGGCGGGTGCACAAGTGGGGCAGCTCGACAGCTCCCGGACCGAGAACCTCAGGCGTCGGCCGTCGACCGTGGTCTGTGGTCTGTGGTCTGTGGTCAGCCGACCTGGAGCCGGCCCGCCTCGATGATCCGGCGGAGGAACTGCCGGGTACGGGGCTGGGTCGGCTCACCGAGCACCTGCTCCGGCGGCCCCTCCTCGATCACCCGTCCGCCGTCGAGGAAGCAGACCCGGTCGGCGACCTCGCGGGCAAAGCTCATCTCGTGGGTGGCCAGTACCATGGTCATGCCGTCCGCCTTCAGGTCCCGGATCATCGTCAGCACCTCGCCGACGAGTTCCGGATCCAGCGCCGAGGTCACCTCGTCGAGCAGCAGGAGTCGGGGCGAGTTGACCAGCGCCCGGACGATCGCCACCCGCTGCTGCTGGCCGCCGGAGAGCCGGTCCGGATAGTCGGCCGCCTTTCCGGCCAGCCCGACCCGGGCGAGCAACTCCCGGGCCTGCGCCTCGGCCTCGGCGCGGTTGCGCCGGTGCACCCGGACCGGCGCCAGCGTGATGTTGTCCAGCACCCGCAGGTGCGGGAAGAGGTTGTACGCCTGGAAGACGATCCCGATCCGTCGGCGTACCAGGTCGGGGTCGACGCGCGGGTCGGTGACGTGTTCGCCGTCCAGGTGGATCGTGCCGTCCTCGATCTCCTCCAGCAGGTTCACGCAGCGCAGCAGCGTCGACTTGCCGGAGCCGGAGGCGCCGATCAACGCCACCACCTCGTGCTCGGCCACCTCCAGGTCGAGGCCGTCGAGTACGACGTGTCCGCCGAAGACCTTGCGCAGCCCTCGGCAGCTCAACACGGGTGTGCTCATCGGGCGGCCTGCCGGCGGGCGGCGCGCAGGGTCACCCAGTCGGTGACCGCGATCAGTGGTACGGCGAGCAGCACGAAGAGCACCCCCGCGACAATGTACGGCGTGAAGTTGAAACTCTCGGCGGTGGCGATCTGCGCCGCGCGTACCGCGTCGATCGGGCCGGCCAGCGAGACCAGCCCGACGTCCTTCTGGAGCGCGACCACGTCGTTGAGCAGCGGCGGGGCGACCCGGCGGACCGCCTGCGGCAGCACCACGTGCCGCATCGTCTGCCGGTAGGTGAGCCCGAGCGACCGGGCGGCGGCGAGTTGGCTCGGATGGATCGACTCGATGCCGGCCCGGAACACCTCGGCCAGGTAGCCGCCGTAGGTCAGCACCAGGGCGATCCCGCCGAGCACCAGTACCGGCGGCATCCCCTGCAAGCGCAGCCCGGGGACGCCGAGGGTGAGCACGTAGATCACGATGATCAGCGGCAGCCCGCGGAACGTGTAGGTGTAGCCGGCGGCCAACGCCCGGACCGGGAAGAAGACCGGCCCGCGCAGGGTACGCAGCACCGCCACCAGCAGGCCGAGGGCGAGCGCACCGAGCGCGCAGAAGAAGAGCAGCCGGACGTTGAGCCAGAGTCCGGTGAGGATCTCCGGCAGGGCGGCCCGGCCGATGCGTTGGTCGAGGAAGGACTCGCGTACCCGCTCCCAACCCGGCGACCCGGTCACCGCGACGACCAGCAGGGTGCCGAGTACTCCGGTCGAGGCGGCGGCGACCAGCACCGAGCGGACCGTCTGCCGTTTCCGGTAGGCGGTCCGCTGGCGGGCGATCGGTGACGGGTGGTGGTCGGTCAGCGTCACGTGATGTCGGCTACGCCGGCCACCTCGGAGAGCCAGGTCCGCTCCAGGTTGCCGAGCGTGCCGTTGGCGCGCAGCGCGTCGACCGCGCCGCTCACGCAGCCGGTCAGCGGCGAGTCCTTGTCGAGCAGCAGGCCGAAGGCCTCCGGGAGCCCGACCTGCGGCAACTGCCCGACGATGGTGGCGTCCTTGACCTCGGCCGAGGTGATGTAGAAGGCGGTGGGCAGGTCCACCACGATGCCGTCGAGCTGGCCGTTCTGCAGCGCCTTCTTCGCGTCGTCGTTGGTGTTGTAGACCTGCGGCTTGACCGTCGGCTTGATCACGTCGGTGATCGCCTGGTAGCTGGTGCTGCCCACCTGCGCGCCGAGCTTGGCCCCCTGGAGGTCGGCCAGCCGGGTCTTCCCGGTGATCCTGGAGCCCTTCCCGGCGACGACCGCCTGCCGGACCAGGTAGTACGGCGAGGTGAAGTCGACCGCCTGCTTGCGCTCGTCGGTGATCGAGAACTGGTTGATGTCGAAGTCGAACTCCTTCGGCCCCGGCGCGATGGCGGTGTCGAACTTGACCCGTACCCACTGCACGTCGATCCGGGCGAAGCCGAGCTGCTTCGCGACCTCGTAGGCGACCGCCGACTCGAAGCCCTTGCCGTTGCCCGGCAGGTTGTCGGCGAACCAGGGCTCGTACGCCGGATCGTCGGTCGCGACGGTCAACTTGCCCGGGGTACGCGTCTTCAGCTCGGCCTTGGTGCAGGCGGCCTGCGCCGGATTGGGTACGGGTTGGTTCTGGGGCGCGCAGCCGACGAGGGCCGCGAGAACAAGAGTGGCGGTCGTGAGCGCGACCGGCAGAGATCGGCGAGCCATGGCCGACAGCATAGGCACACGTCGACGAAGATCCATAGACAATCTCATCGATCAAGTGGGTATATCGGCCTGTCACCGGCCTGTCGAGTGGTGTCGGACCACCGCGACGGGTAAACCGGAACGGGGGGTCGCGCGTCATGCAGCCGTGACGACCCAACTGGTCTCCGACCCGCCCGGCGGGAGGACCATGACACGACCGGGACCACCACAGTGGTCGGCGGACGAGGCCATCAGCAGCCTCTTCGCCGCGCACTACCGTCCGCTGGTACGCCTCGCCACGCTGCTCCTGCACGACCAGGGTGCGGCCGAGGAGATCGTCCAGGACGGCTACGTCGCGCTGCACGGGCACTGGTCCCGGCTGCGCGACGCCGACCGCGCCCTCGGCTACCTGCGGACCAGCGTGCTGAACCGGTGCCGGTCGGCGCTGCGGCATCGCCGGGTGGTGACCGCCTACCTGGCCGGAGCCGGGCCGGTGGCCGACGCGCCGAGCGCGGAGAGCGGCGCCCTCGACCTGCTCCAGCACGACGCGGTGATGGCGGCGCTGCGTACCCTGCCGACCCGGCAGCGGGAGGCGCTGGTGCTGCGCTACTACCTCGACCTCTCCGAGGCCGAGACCGCCGACCTGATGGGGGTCAGCCGGGGTGCGGTGAAGAGCCACACCTTCCGGGGGCTGGCCGCGCTGAAGCAGAGGATGGGGGCGGAGCGGTGAACGAGGAGATGCTGCGCCGGGTACTCGCGGACGAGGCCGACCGGATCGAGCCGGGACCGGGCGCGTTGCCCGAGATCCAGCGGCGGACCGCGGCCGGCGACCGGGGCGGCGCGTGGCGCCGGTGGCGGCGGCCGGCATGGTCACCGCCCCGGTTCGCCGGGGGCCGCTGGGGCGGCTGGTCACCGCTGGCGGCCGGTGCCGTGACGGTCGCCACGCTGAGCGTGGCGGCGGTGGTGGTCGGGCTGGCCAGCACGGTCGTGCCGACCCCGTCCGACCGGGTCGAGCCGCCGCCCGGGGCGGTCGGCGCGCACCGGTCGGCGAGTGCGACACCCGACGAGGTGCGGCCCGGGCCGACCCCGCCGGACGGCGCGGCCGCCCCGTCGGTCGGGACCGGACCGGGTACGCCGGCAGCCGGCCCCACCGCGACGACGGCCGGGCTGCCGGTCTACTACCTCGGCGGCGACCCGGGCCGACCCCGGCTCTACCGGGAGTTCCACCGGCTGTGGCTACACGACGGCTCGGCAAGGGACCGGGCCACCGCCGCGCTGCGGAACCTGCTGGACGGGCCGGTCGGGATGGACCCGGACTACCGCAACCCGTGGCCGGTCGGGACCGACCTGCGGGAGGTGACCGTCGCCGACGGCGTCGCCACCGTCGACCTCGCCGGGGCGGCCGACAACGACGTCGACGAGGTGACCGCGCGGCTGGCCGTGCAGCAACTGGTCTGGACCGTCACCGCCGTACCCGGGATCTCGGGGCTGCGGCTGCGGCTGGACGGGGCACCGGTCGACCGGCTCTGGGGCCGGGTCGACACCTCCGGGGTGCTGCGCCGGGCCCCGGCGACGGAGGTGCTCGCCCCGGTCTGGTTGATCTCGCCGCAGCACGCCGACACGGTGAACCGGAGCTTCCAGGTGCACATCGCCGGGATCCTGCCCGAGGCGACCGCCCAGCTCCGGATCCAGCGCGGTACCCGTACCGTACGCGAGCAGTTCGTCACGCTCTCCATCGCCGGGCCGGCCCAGGGCGAGGCGAAGGTCGCCGTCACGCTGCCGCCGGGCCGGTACACGCTGACCGCGTACGCGATCTCGCTGGCGGACGGGACCGAGCAGTTCCTCGACGACCACACCGTGACGGTGCGCTGAACCGGCCGGCGGTCCACCTGGTGGGCCGCCGGCCGACCCGGCGACCGGGCCGGTGCCGGTCGGCTGCGAGAATCGGATTCCGTGAAGACGTTCGAGGAGCTGTTCGCCGAGCTACAGGCCAAGGCCGCGGCCGGCACCCCCGGCTCGGCGACGGTGGCCGCGCTGGAACGCGGCGTGCACGCGATCGGCAAGAAGGTCGTCGAGGAGGCGGCCGAGGCGTGGATGGCCGCCGAGCACGAGGGTCCGGAACGGGCCGCCGAGGAGATCTCCCAGTTGCTCTACCAGGCGCAGGTGCTGATGCTCGCCACCGGCCTGGAACTCAAGGACGTCTACCGACATCTGTAGTGCCCCGCCGCGTCCCTTCCGGTCGACCGCACCGGACGCGTCCGTCAGCCCGATTCCGATCCCTGACCGCGAGGAGCACTACCGATGCTGCGCATCGCCATACCCAACAAAGGCACCCTCTCCGGACCAGCCGCCCAGATGCTGCGCGAGGCGGGCTACCGCCAGCGCGGTGACGACCGCGACCTGATCTGCCGGGACGACGCCAACGACGTCGAATTCTTCTACCTGCGCCCCAAGGACATCGCCACCTACGTCGGCTCCGGCGACCTCGACCTCGGCATCACCGGCCGGGACCTGCTGGTCGACTCGGCCAGCCCGGCCGAGGAGATCCTCGACCTGGACTTCGGCGGCTCGATCTTCCGGTTCGCCGCCCGGCCGGAAACCGTCTCGACCGTCGACGAGATCGCCGGCCGGCGCATCGCCACCGCCTATCCCGGGGTGGTCGAGGGATACCTGGCCGCGCACCAGCTCGACGCCACGGTGATCCGGCTCGACGGCGCGGTCGAGAACGCCGTACGCCTCGGCGTGGCCGACGTGGTCGCGGACGTCGTCTCCACCGGCGCGACGCTGCGCCAGGCCGGACTGGTGATCGTCGGTGAGCCGATCCTGCGCTCCTCGGCCGTACTGGTGCGCCGGACCGGTGCGCCGGCCAACGGGCAGGTGGACCAACTGTTCCGCCGCCTGCAGGGCGTACTGGTCGCCCGCCGGTACGTGATGCTCGCCTACGACGTCCGGGCCGACCTGCTGGAGAAGGCCAGCGCGCTCACCCCGGGGATCGAGTCCCCGACCATCTCGCCGCTGCACCGGGAGGGCTGGGTGGCGGTGCAGGCGATGGTGCTGCGCCAGGACGTACACCGGATCATGGACGAGCTGTACGAGGTCGGTGCCCGGGCGATCCTGGTCACCAACATCCACGCCTGCCGGCTGTAGTCGGCCGCTCGACCGCCGCCGTCGAGCCAAGGCCACCGTCCGGCTGCCCTTCGCCCTCGTGGCACAACCCGAAGGATCACCGGACGGTGGCCGTCCCCCACACCGGCCCCCCGACAGCGAGACCGTACGACGCCGAGCAGCCGGTCGCGAGGGAGCGATCCGCACAGCGACCGCCGTGCCGGTGCCGCCGTGCACAGTGAGCCCCGGTGCCGGTGCCGGTGCCGGTGCCGGTGTCGGTGCCTGATGCCGGTGCTCGTGCCTGGTGCCTGGTGCCGGTGCTCGTGCCTGGTGCCTGGTGCCGGTGCTCGTGCCTGGTGCCTGGTGCCGGTGTCGGCGCTGGTGCTGCCGTGCGCGGGTCGGCGCGCGACGGTCAGCCCTCGGCCAGTTCGAGCGCGCGTACGGCGAGCCAGAGTTCGTGCCGGGCGTCCGGCGCGTGCAGCAGCGAACGCCCGAGCGCCTGCTCGGCCCGGGAGAGCCGCTTGCGGGTGGCCGAGACGGAGATGCCGAGCGCGGCCGAGGTGGCGGCGAGACTGGTGTCGGCGGCCAGCCAGGCCCGTACCGTCTCGAACCCGATCGACCGGTCCGCCGGCCGCAGCGGCCCGAGCCGGGTCCGGGCCCACGCCGTCACGGCCGGGGCGGCGAGCAGGTGGTCGAGGGTGACCTCCCGGCCGCCCGGAACCCCTCCGGCCGACAGCGTGCCAGCTTCCGGACTCTGCGGTCGTGGTACGGCGGCTTCCGGGCCCTGCGGGCGTGGTGCGTCGCGCAGCCGCAGCGCCAGCCAGGCGGCGGAGCGGTCCCGGACCCGGAGGAGATCCAGTCCGAGCAGCGCGTTGAGCAGTCGCAGCCGGCCGGCCAGGGTGTTCCGGTGGATCTTGAGGTGTCGGCTGGCCGCACTGTCGAAGGCGAGCCACGAGTTGAGCGTGCCGAGCAACTCCGCCGCCCCCGGGTCGGCCCGCCGGGCCGGCGTGTGGCCGAGGCAGGGTCGCAGCAGCCGCTCGGCCCAGGCGTACCCGTCCGGGCCGGTGAGCGGCGCCAGCTCGCGCTGCCGGTCGAACCGGGCGTACCCGGTCGTGGCCCGGGCCACCGCCAGCGCGTGGAAGGCCTGCTCGTACCCGCTGGCGGTCTCCGGCAACCCGACCGGCTCGCTCATCCCGACCCGGCACTGCCGGGCCCGGGCGGTGATCAGCCGCCCGAGCCGGTCCGCCGGATCGGCCCGTCCGGCACCCTGCTGGGCGGTCTCCCGGCTCGGTGCCGGGGCGTCGCCGCCGGACGGCTCGGCCGGGACGAGCGCGATGAGATGGTTCGAGCGAACCGGACAGGGCACGATCCAGGCCCGGCCGGCCAGCGACCGGTCGATCTCGGCGGCGACCTCGTACCGCTGCCGGCCGACACACTCGATCACACAGACCCGGAGTGCCTCGGGCAGCTGCGGCCGCAGCGCCGAGGCGATCCGCCGGGCGGGCGGCACGTCGCCGACCATCAACAGGTGCAGCACCGCCTCCCGGCCGTGCGCGTCGGCGGCCGCGATCCGCCGGCGGGCCCGGTCCGCCTCCTCGATCCGCCAGCAGAGCGACAGCGTCCGCGCGGCGTCGGCGAGGAGTTCGCCGAGCTGCCGCTCGGGGGCGGCGACCACCACGAGGTACCCGAGCTGTTCCTCGGCCCGGGCAACCAGCGCGGCGGCGGACCGGTCCGGGTCGCCGCCGGCCAGCCGCAGCAGGTGCACCCGGGCCGGCCCGGCGGTGTCGACCACTGCGGCGTTCGACCCGCGCCGGGACAGGTCCGCGACGGCGGCGCCGACGACCCGGGACAGCGGGGTGCCGGGTCCGAGCCGGTCGGCCGCTCCGGCGAGTACCCTCCGATCGGCTCCGACCAGCAGGGCTGCTCCACCGGTACGCCGCCCGAGCCAGTCCAGGATCGCCCGCACCGCGTCCCGCCCGACGGATAGGCGGGCGAGGGTCAGCAGATCGTCAGCACGGCTCGGCGCGGCCACGTCCCCTGGTTCCCGGCTCATCGGGTGCTGACTCCTCGGTACGTCCTTCCGGGGCGGCGAATCCGTACTCCCCCCGGGGCGGCGAAGTCCGGTGCCGCTCCGGTACCGGTCCGTCGCCCCGACCGCGACGCCCGGCCGGTCGCCACCCGCCGCGACGGCGCTGGCCGGAAGGCCGGTCGAGCCGGTGGGCGGAGCCAGCGTACCGGGACGTCGGCGGAGGCCGATCCGCTCTCCGGCCCGGCTGCGGTCCGGCTGCGGTCCGCTCCGGGACGGTGCTGTTTCGCGGTTGCACCTGACGTCGCGGGAGGTCGTAGCGTTCCGGACGTGACCGGGAGAGACGACGCCGGACGTCGGTGGAGCATCGGTGAGCTGGCCCGGGCCACCGGGACCACCGTCCGCACCCTGCACCACTACGACGAGATCGGCCTGTTGCGGGCCGCCGAGCGCACCAGTTCGGGCCACCGCCGGTACACCGAGGGTGACCTGCGCCGGCTCTACCGGGTACGCGCGCTGCGCGGGCTCGGGCTGTCCCTGGAGGAGGTCGCGGTCGCGCTGGCCGGGGCGGCGGACGACCTGGCCGGGATGCGCGAGCTGCTGGCCGCCCAACTGCGGGGACTGGCGGCACAGGCGGCCCGGCTCGGCCAGCTCACCGAGCGGCTACAGGGGCTGCTCGACCAGATCGACGCGGCGTCGATGCCCGGCCCGGAGCAGTTCCTGACGACCCTGGAGATGATCTCTGTGTTCGAAACCTCGTTCAGCACCGAAGAGCGGGAGCAACTGGCGCGGCGGCGGGCGGCGATCGGCCCGGACGGAGTCGAGGCGGCCCGGACGGAATGGGCGGAACTCGTCACCGAACTGCTCCGGCACGTACGCGACGGCACCCCGACCGACGACCCGGCGGTACGGACCCTGGTCGCCCGCTGGGACGCGCTGGCCGGCCGGTTCCACCCGCCCGGAGCCGACGGCGAGCGGACCCGGGCGGCGGCCCGGCGGATGTGGGACGAGCAGAGCGGGGAACTCGGCCGGAACCTCCCGTGGCCGGTCGACCAGATGCGCGCCCTTGTCGACTACCTCGACCGGGTACGTGCCGCAGGGCGGACCGGGCAGGCTCCGTAGCCCGGCTAGGCTCCGCCTGATGCGGATCGACCTGGTGACCATCGTGGTGGCGGAGTACGACCCGGCGATCGAGTTCTTCACCGGCGTGCTCGGCTTCGACCTGGTCGAGGACTCGCCGTCGCTGACCAACGACGGTCGCCCGAAACGGTGGGTCGTGGTCCGGCCACCGGGCGCCGAGACCGGCATCCTGCTCGCCCGCGCCGACGGCGAGCCGCAGACTGCCGTGGTCGGCGCTCAGGTGGCCGGCCGGGTCGGCTTCTTCCTCCGAGTCGACGACTTCGACGCCGCGTACGGCCGGATGACAGCGGCCGACGTCGAGTTCGTACGCCCGCCGAGGACCGAGCCGTACGGCCGGGTGGCGGTGTTCCGGGACATCGCCGGCAACCTGTGGGACCTGCTCGGCCCGGCCGCCGCGCCGCCCGGTCTGCCCGGACGTTAGCAGGCCGGGGCGGTAAACCGGTTGCCGGAGCGAGTCGGCCTCTGATGTCCTGACCGTTGCCGGCCGACCGGAAGCCGAGCCGAAGCCGAGCCGAAGCCAGTCGAGAGGAGACGGCCATGCCACGAGCGCCGATGTCCCGTCAGCGAGCAGGTGTCGTCTACCCCCAGGATATGAGGCTTCATGAGTACGTCGGACTTCACGACCAGCACAGCGGCGGGCGCCGGTAGGGCGCGCCCGACGGCAGTATCCCCGGTTTCTCGGCCGGCCCCGCACGAGGAGGGCGCGTGATGTCCCTTCTCGACGATCCCGGCCTCTTCGGCCGGCTCTGGGCCGCCGGCTACGACAAGGGCACCAACCCGGACCCGGGTCCGGCGGTGGACTTCCTCGAAGGGCTCGCCGATGGCGGTCCGGTGCTGGAACTCGCGATCGGCACCGGCCGGGTCGCACTTCCGCTGGCCGCCCGCGGCCTCGCCGTCGAGGGCGTCGAGGCGTCCGAGGAGATGGTGGCACAGTTGCGTGCCAAGCCCGGTGGCGAGCAGCTTCCGGTCGTCATCGGTGACATGGCGGACGTACCGGTCGACGGGCCGTTCACCCTGGCCTATCTGGTCTACAACACGCTGTTCAACCTGGTCGACGCCGGGCGGCAGGAGGACTGCTTCCGCAACGTCGCGCGGGTGCTGGCACCGGGCGGCGCGTTCGTGATCGAGACGTACGTCCCGGACCCGGCCGACATGGACCGGACCGAGCAGCAGGTCCAGGTGTGGGACGTGACGGAGGAGTCGGCGACGATCCGGTTGCACCGGTTCGACCGGGACGCGCAGACGTTCGTCCGGCAGACGATCAGGTTCGATGGTCAGGGTGTGCACCTCAAGCCGTTCGGCATGCGGTATGCCTGGCCCGAGCAGATCGACCAGATGGCGGAGCGGGCCGGTCTCCGGCTCGCCGAGCGGTACGCCGACTGGCACCGTCGGCCGTTCGGCGCGGAGAGCGGCAGCCACGTCTCCGTCTACCGCCGAGGCTAGGCCCAGCGTCGACCGGGGATCCGTCGTACCCGTCGCGGGCGGTGCTCACCGCAGCGTGGCGGTGGCGGATCCCTGGTCGGCGGCCTCGCATTGTTGACCTCGCGTCCGGCGGCGCCCGCTCGACCTGGGCGGTCGCCACCGACAACGCGCGCCGGCTGCGGGTGAGGCGGGCTCCGTGGCTCCTCCTGCCTCGGGATGGATGACCCACTAGACCAACCACCAGGCGGAACGGGAGCCTGCCGCCTCACGCGGGTTGGTCGAGGGGGTGCCGCTCCGCCAGGTTTCGAGGGCGCGGACGGTGAGCCAGAGGTCGTGCCGGGCGTCCGGCGCATGCAGCACCGAATGCCCGAGCGCCTGCTCGGCCCGGGTCAGCCGCTTGCGGGCGGCCGACCGGCCGGGGCGGCGAGCAGGCGGTCGAGCGCCAGCAGGGACGCGTATCCGTCACCCCTGCTGCGCACGGTGCGGCGCAGAACCGCGATCCGCCCGGGCACCGCATGCGGCGGTTGCCCGGGCGGCGTCAGGTGGGCCGGGTCTCGACAGTGACCGGCTCGCCGTCGAGGTGAGCCCGGAACGCGTCCGCGATCTCGTCGGCCTGCTCGGCCGAGACGTCGGGCCTGAGCCGCACCACGACCCGGGGCGGCATGGAGAGGCCCTCGGCGACGCTGTCGACGTACGGTTCAGCGATCAGCCGCATCCATCTCCGGTCGCGCGGCTGATGTAGTACGACGACGAACGCCCTGGCGGTCACGGGCTGGTCATCACCGACACGCCGAGCGCGGCCTCGATCGCGGTCAGGTTGATGAAGTGGACGTTGTAGAAGCACTCACGCGCCGGTACGGAGTTGTTCCAAGGGTTGGAGGTGCCGCCGGGGCAGCTCGTGGCCCTGTCCGTCAGGTACGCCGAGCTGACGATGCCGAGCGCGGTGATGTTGCCGTTCGAGACCGCGACGGCGAACCCGGGACCTCCGCTGTCGCCCTGTCCCGCGAGCGGAACGCTCGACGACGAGGTACGCGCGAAGTAACCCGGCCCGGCACCGTTCGGGCCGATCACGTTGATCCGGTGCACCGTCGCGTTGCACACCTCACCGGACATCCCACCACCGGCGCACACCTTCTGGTCGATCGACGGGCCCGAGCGACTCGTGACCTGCCGGCCGGTCCCGGACGACCAGTCGCCCCGGTACAGGAACGCGGAGTAGGTGCGGCCGGTGATGAGCATCGAGTCGGTGGTGGCGTGTCCGGCGTTGGAGTGTCCGACCGGCACCGAGGAGAGCCCGAGCACGGTGGGGGTCGTCCAGTCGCGGTTCGCGCCGCAGTGCTCGGCGGTCAGCATGCCGACCGTTCCGGAGGATGTGCGCGCGGCGAAGCCGGTGGAGCAGTGCGCGAAACTCCCGGAGACCGCCCCGGGACGCTCGATCACCGCCCCACCCCAGAACGGCGCACTGTCGGAATATCTCGCCAACGGCACCATCGCACCCGCTTCGGAGATCTCGGTGGCCCCGAGCCGGCGCAGTTCCGCGCGCTGTTCCGCGGTCGCCGACGGTTCCACGTCCGCGTGCAGGCCACGCAGGTCCGAGGTGCTGGAGACCGCCCCGATCGGGATGCCCCGCAGCTTCGCCGCCTTGATCAGGGCTCGGGCGCGAGCGACGATCTCCTCCTGGTCGTAGGGGACGCTGATGACCGACAGCCTGACCCCGCTCCGGAGCCGGGACGCGAAGGATCGCAGCGCGGACGGTTGGTCGCCGGCCCAGTACAGCCGGACCGTCCGGCCGTCCGCGTCGAGTGCCGAGCCGGCGAACCCGCGCAGGCCCTTGCTGGCGGTCAGTTGGTGAAGCTGCGCCACCAGCTCCACCTGTGCGGACTGGTCCCCGGGGGCCGGTGCCGCCGCGACCGGGCCGGAAGCCGCGACGCCGCCGGTGGCGGCAAGCATGCCGAACGACACCGCGAGCGCCAGCCGCCTGAAGACGTGTTTTCTCGAACCCATTGGAGTCCTCCCCGTGATCACCCCGGGGCAGCGGACGCCCCCAGGGCGTGAACGCCGGCATCGACCGGATGGTCGACCAGAATGGACATCGACGCCCACTGGCTTCCGAATTGTCGATCATATTTACCACAGTCAAAGGATGGGTGGCAATGATGCCTGCCGGCGGCGGTCGCCCGTGGGCGGGTCGGGCGGCACCCCCGCCCGACGACAGCGGTAGGCCCTCGCCGGGCGCCCAGGTCGTGCGGGCACATCGCTTCTCCGGAACTTCCGGTCATGTTCCGGGAGTTTGCAACCTGTCATCAAGCAGGGCAGCCAGGTCTTGTGTCCCGCGCGTTCGATGGGTATTAATAGTGGTACGGCATATCGACGGGGCCAGATTACCGAGATTTTTCGGCAACTGTCTCGGTCGGCGGCCCGCGTCGATCCGACGACCACCCGGGAGCGGTTGGACCTCAGCCACCCGGCCGGCGCGTTGCCGGGCCGTCGAACCGGATCCGGTCTCCACGGCGCCGGATGTGGTTTCGGGAGAAATGCCATCCGCGCTGCCAGTCAACGGCGGCGGCCCACCGGCGCCGCCGGCTGACGCGGGCGGAACCCGGTGCGGAGGGAAGGACGCCCCCTCCGCACCGGGTCGGCGCACGGCCGGCGCGACCTGGCTCGTCCGGCCGGACCTGCCCGACCCGACGGTTGCGTCCATCCGGGACCCTCGATAGGCGGACTTCACTGTAATATTCGAGGAGCCATGCCGCTTTCCGCCGAACCCGGAGCGCTCTGGGCCGGGCGTGTGGCCGAGACCGCGATGTTGCGCGAGGCCGTAGCGAGCCTGCACACCGGTACCGGTGGGGTGGTCTGGATCGAGGGCGAGCCCGGCATCGGCAAGTCGTCGCTGGTGGCGGTCGGCGCGGGGATCGCCACCGACCTGGGCTACCAGGTGTTGCGGGGCGTCGCCGACCAGTTGGTCCACCCGCCGCCACTCGGCGTGCTCTGCGACTGCCTCGAAATCGGGACGCGCTCGTCCGATCCCCGCCGCGCCGAGATCGCGGCGTTCCTGAGCGCCAGGCGTCCCGCCCTCGACCTTGCCGACGCCACGTACGCGACAGCCGTCGAGATGGTCGTCGCCCTCGTCGACGAGCTGTGCAGCACCGGCCCGACGGTGCTGATCGTGGACGACGTCCAGTGGGCCGACGACGCCTCCCTCGACGCCTGCCGCAGGCTGGCCTCGGCGGCCGTCCATCTGCCGTTGCTGCTGGTTCTCTCCTATCGTCCCGGCTCCCACCGGCCGGCCGTGCAGCGGCTGCGACCCGTGGCCAGTGACCGGGACGCGCTCCGGATCTCGCTCGGTCCGCTGGACCAGGGCGCGGTGCTCGACCTGCTCACCGGCCTGCTGGGGGCGCCACCCGGGGCCGGGCTGGTCGGGCTGGCTGCTCAGGCGATGGGCAACCCGCTGTACCTGCGCGAGCTGGCCGAGTCGCTGGTCCGCGAGGAGATGGTGGACGTCGGCGTGCAGGCCGAGGTGCGCGACCCGGCCTCCGCCACCGTGCCGAGGTCGCTGGCCGCGGCGCTGGACAGCCGGCTGAGCTACGTCCCGGCCGAGACCGTCGACCTGCTGCGGGTGGCGACCCTGCTCGGTGGGGAGTTCGCGGTCACCGAACTCGCGGTACTGCTGGGTCGGCCGGCAATCGACTTCTCCGGCCACCTGAACGAGGCGGTGGCGGCCGGAATCCTGGTCGACGCCGGGCCGCGGATGCGTTTCCGGCACCCGCTGATCCGGCAGGCCCTGCACGACAGCATGCCGGCGGCGCTGCGGGCGGCAGTTCACCTCGACGCGGCCCGGGCGTTGGAGGCCGCCAGCGTCGAGCCGCAGCGGGTCGCCGCGCACCTGCTGGCCTCCGGTGTGGTCGGCGACCGGTGGGCGCGGCGCTGGCTGACCGAGGCAGGCCCGCTGCTGGCGGGCCGGACGCCGCAGCTTGCGGCCGAACTGCTGCGCCGGGAACTCGACCACGACCCGACCGACGACCGCGAGCGGGCGGTGCTGGGGATGACCCTGGCCCGGGTCCTGCTCGGCACGGGCCAGCACGAGGAGGCGACGGTACGCGCCCGACAGGCGCTGGCGGTCGTCGTGGAACCGGCCGACCGTGGCCACCTCTGCTGGGTGCTCGCCCGCGCGTTGTTCAGCGGTGGGCACAACGACGCGGCGGCCGCCGCCCTGCGCCGGGCCCTCAATGCCGTCGACCTGCCCGACGTCTGGCGTGCCCGGCTACTCGCCTCGCTGGCGATGTTCCAGCGAGCCGGCCGCGGAGACCTGGCCGCGGCGGACGTCACCGCCCGGAACGCGCTGGAGATCAGCGAGGCGGCGGGGGACGCGTTCGCGGCGGCGTACGCGCTGACCGACATGTGGACCAGCCACTCCGTACGGCGGCAGCATCGGCTCGCACTGGACTGCGTGGACCGGGCGATCGAAACCCTCGGCACCACCGCCGACCACGTGGACCTGCGCGCGTTCGCGCTGCACGGACGGATCTTCTCGCTACAGAACCTCAGCCGGTGGACCGACGCCGAGGGTGCGCTGCGGGAGGTGCGGGAGTTCCTGCACCGGGCGGGCCGGGCCGACGACACCACCTCCGGAGTCACCGCCGGCGTGCTGATGTACTGGCTGGGGCGCTGGGACGACGCGCTGGCGGAACTTCACGCGGTCGAGCAGAACGGCTCGGCGTCGACGTACCGGGGGCTGCGGGAGGGCGGGCCGGGGTGGCTGTGGCACGGCGTGGCCGCGGTCGTCGCCGCCCGCCGGGACGAGCGGGCCGAAGCCGCCGCGCACCTCCGGGCGGTGTCCGACCGCCCCGTCGTCACCGTCGCCGACCGGGAGAACACCGACTTCCTCCGGGTCGGGCGGTCGCTCGCCGCCGAACAGGACGGAGACCGGCCGCTGGCCCTGGCCCTGCTCGGCGACTTCCTCGAACGCCGGCCCGGCGAGATGACGCTGACCCACCAGTGGCTGCCCGGACTCGTCCGGCTCGCCCTGGCCGTGGACGACCGGTCGGCTGCGGAGACCGCCGTGCGGGCCTGCCTGGCCGAGGCGGCGGCGGAGCAGGTGCCGGCCCGGGCCGCCGCGGCCGCCGACTGGTGCCGGGGGTTGCACGACGGCGATCCGGTACCGCTGCGCTCGGCGGTGGACCACTACCGGGGCGCCGGAGCGCCCGTGGACCTCGCCGGAGCGCTGGAGGATCTCGGCGTCGTCCTCGCGCGGTGCGGCGAGACGGCCGAGGCACGCGCCGTGCTGGACGAGGCGATCGAGCTGTACGGCGGGTTCGGTGCGGCCTGGGACATCCGCCGGGCCGGGGCGCGGCTGCGGGCGTACGGGGTCCGGCGCGGCGTACGGGGTGCCCGGGTCAAACGTGCCGGGCACGGCTGGGAGGCGCTGACCCCGACCGAACGGAAGGTGGCGCTGCTGGTCGCGGCCGGCCGCTCGACGCCGGACATCGCGCAGAGCATGTTCCTGACCCGGCGGACGACCCAGACGCACATCTCGCGGATCCTGGCGAAGCTCGGCATGCGGAGCCGGGTGGAGATCGCCCGTGCCGCGTTCAGCGCGGAGCCGGACGGGGTCGCCGCGGACCACTGACCCCGCCGGCGTGCCGAGGTGGAGCGCCCGCCCGGGTCGGCCCCGGACGGACGCCCCTCTCGACCGGACGCCCCCTCTCGACCGGTACCGGTCAGCTGGCCGGACCGACCAGCTTCCAGGGCTCGTGGTCCGGGCCGGACCCGGTGCCGGGCGCGTTGCCCTGGGTCCACCACTTGGCCCGCCAGACGTTGCCGTTGTACTTCACGGTGACGTTCTCCACCGACTGCGTCGCCGGGTCGTACACCCTGGCCGCGTCCCAGGCCGGTGCCGAGCAGCCGCCGGCCGGCGGGTTCACCCTTCCGGCCCCCCGGTTGTGCTCGGTCACCGGGGCGTACGTCGTGGCACCGAGCTTGACCGTGGTGTTCACCGGTCCGGTGGCCGGAATGTAGTAGACGATCGGCACGTCCAGGCTCTTGCCGGCCGGGATGATCTGGCAGTAGTCCAGCGCCAGGCTCACCCGGTGGAAGTCACCGGCGAGTCCGGTCCGGGCGTTCGGCCCGGTGTGCCCGGCCTGGACCTTCCACCGGCCGCCCTGCTCGCCGGTCTGCCAGTCGCCGTCCTTGATCAGCGCGGGCGTGGAGGTCGGCAGGTCGAAGGAAACGACGTTCTCCTTGCCACCACCGATCGTCACCCCGGTGTTGTTGGTGATCCGGACCGTCGGCGTCAACGGCCAGAGTTTCGCCGTCTCGGTCGGGTACTGCACGAGGTCGACGGTGACGTCGATCGCCGAGCCGGGGCGCTGCGCGGAGCTGCCGGCGCCGCGGCTGTTGTCGTACGCGTCGAAATCCTGCAGCCGTTCGTGCAGCCGGTTGGTCAGGGTGTAGCCCATCACGCACGGGTTCCTGGCGCTGGTGTCAGCCTCGTCCGGGCAGTCGTAGTCGCCGGAGAGTTCCCACATCATCACGCCGCCCGCGCCGCTGCGGTCGACGTAGTCGATGATCTGGTCGAGACCCTGCATGTCCTGGATGGACAGGAAGGTGCGCTTCTCCGAGTTCCACAGCCAGGCGGTGCGGGTCACCTCGTCCCAGTGCCGGTCGTAGGTGCCGGTACGCCGGTCGTCGGGGTCGGTCTCCGGGCTCAGACCGACCGCCCTGGTGTAGCGGGGCGTGACGTCGCGCTCCAGGTTCTTGGCGTGCCACATCGGGTTGACCCCCGCGCCGACCTCCTCGCCCTCGGCGGAGAGGTCGTGCCAGATGTTGTCGACCCCGACCGCGCCGTTGCCGCAGGGCCGGACCAGGCCGGTCCCGGGTTGGCAGTCCGCACCGACCGACTTCCCCCACATGCCGTTCTCGCCGCCGGTGACGTCGCGCCAGCCCCGGGTGTAGTACGGAATCCCGATGTTGATCCGTCCGGCCTGCATCGCGCCGCGAAGGTAGTGGAACGCCCAGTCGGTGTTGAAGTAGCCGATCTTCTGGTACTCCGGGGTGTTGTACAGCTCGGCCAGCTCCGGGTCCTTGCCGTCGTCGTAGAGCGCGGCGTTCGGGCCGACCACGTCGTTCCACGACCCGTGATAGTCGTAGGCCATCAGGTTGGTGTAGTCCTGGTAGCGCAGCGCCTTGTGGTTCTCCATGCCACGCACCAGGTAGCCGGAGGCCGACGAGGCGGAGGTCAGCAGGTAGTACTCGCCGTCCGCCGCCGCGGCCCGGTCCAGCCGCTCCCGCAGCGTCCTCATCAGCGCGGTGTACGCCGCCGGCAGTCCCTTCCGGCGCGGTTGGGCGACGGCCCAGTCGTTCGGGTTCCCGGTGTCGTCCAGCACGGTCGGATACTCGAAGTCGATGTCGACCCCGTCGAAGTCGTACCGGCGGAGGAAGTCGACCACCGAGTCCGCGAACGTGTTGATTCCGGCCTGGTTGGTGGTGCCGTCGGCGTTAGTGGTCATCGGGTAGAAGCCGCGGCTCTCCGCCCAGCCACCCACCGAGATCAGCGTCTTCACCCGGGGATGCAGGTCCTTGTACGTGCTCAGCAGGTTGAAGTGGCCCCGGTACGGCAGGCTCTCGTCCATCTCGGTACCGGGCCCGTCCCAGGTCATCCCGGTGGCCGGGTTGTCCGGACCGTCCGCACCGACCGAGATCCGGTTCCCCTCGATCCAGGCGAAGGCGTAGTTGATGTGGGTCAGCCTGGACCACGGTATGTTGTTGGCCAGATAGCGCGGTTTGCCGTCGGCACCGGTACGGGTGCCGTTGAAGTAGCCGATCACCCGCCGTTCGCGGCCCTGGCCGAGCCACTCTCGGCCGTCACCCTGGTAGACGTCGCAGTACGGGGTGTTGGTGCCGGCGGTCGGGGTCATCCCGTCCGGGCGGCACTGCGCGTGGTCGCCGGGCACCGCCGGCCGGCTGCCGCCGTCGTCCCCGCCGAGGTGCAGCTCCGTCGGGGCGCCGGCACCGAGGTTGGGAAAGACCGACGAGCCGGTCGGATTCCTGCTGACGATCTCGTCGATCAGGCCGCCGCCGGGGAAGTCCATCATCACGATGCCGAGCCGGTCCATCGTGGACCGCCCGCCGAAGTTGCCGGACCGGCCGGGATAGAACTCCGGGCAGCGGTCTTCGCTGCCGTGCAGGCACTGGAGCAGGAACTGGTTGACTCCGGTAGCGGTCGGGGTGCCACCGGCGATGGTGGTGGGATGGGCCGAGGTGCCACCCGTGCCGCTGGTGAAGTTCAGGTACAGCGAGCCGGGCTCGTGGTTGTGGCTGCTCTGCTCGCCCCGGTTGGCGTCCCACACTCCGTTGGTCTTCCGGAGATGAGCCCGGACGGTCTCCCACTTGTCGTTGATGTCGGTGATCGTGGGAACGTTGTACTGGTCCTGGACGTACTTGTTGTCGTCGAAGGAGCCGCCGGCCGGGTAGAGCTGGCCGATCCCGTAGCCGTCGTAGATGCCACCGTGCGGTCCGCGGAACCCGAGCAGGACGATCTTTCCGCGTACGTCGCCGAGGGTCGGCGTCGTCGCCTTCCGGCTTTCGTGGACCGAATCCGCCCAGAACAGGTCCCGCCAGGACTTGCCCTGACGCGTTTCCTCACCGTCGCCGGTGTAGTAGTGCCCGGTGAGATACGAGTCGAAGACGTTCCTCCGCCATAGGGTGCTGCCGTACCCGTCAGCGTCGGAGCACTGTGTCGTGCCCGAGCCCGTGCACTCCGCCTTCAGGTTCAGCAGGATCGTCTCGTCGGGGTTGGCGTCGAGGAAGGTCTCGATCTTCGTCAGTACGTCGGTGAAGTTGGCGTACTGGTAGTAGACGCCATGATGGACGGTGAAGGCCAGGCCGGCGTCGCCCTTGTCCACCCGGACCCGGATGTCGATCGACCGGATCCCCGCCTCCAGTTGGACGGCCAGCGTTTCCGCGCTGTAGCCGAGGCGCTCCTGCGTCTGGGTGACGCTGGTGGAGATGAACTCGCAGTCGTCGCCGTTCCCGCTTGCCGAATGGCCGCAGAGCGCGAGGGTGTCGTGGGTGCCGGGGACCGACAGGTCGGCCAGGCTGGCGTCGTCCGGTACCCGGGACATCCAGTTCCGGTTGGCCTCCGACGCGGATTCGATGTCGTTGTAGTAGCCGTTGGCGTATGCCGGGGCGGTCGGTGTCAACACGACCGCTGCGGTCGCGACCAGGGTCAGGACCAGGAACGGGACAGACAGCCTCCGAGCCGATCTGCGCCTCCCCGAGGATATTGGTGGGCCGGTTCGAGGATGTGCCTGCAAGGTGCGCCTCCGTGCGTGAGCGTTCGCGCCCGGCGCGCTGCCGGGCGGTCGTGCTCGAAGTGTCGATGCACCGGAGGTGCCGAGACATCTGTCAGATGACGACGGTCTGCGGGCGCGTACGTCGACCCGCCCCCGGACCCGTCACCTCGACCGCTCGTGCCCGCCGTGGCACGTACGAGCGCTGCGGTCGCCGCTGGGCTCGACTGACTCAGGGGGTCGCGACCCGGCCGAGTGCCGCCTCGACGATCCGGACCGCCTCGGCGGGATCGATACCAATCCTGGTGATGACCGCCGCGTAGTCGTGGGCGGCGCGGCGGGCCTGTTCGAGGGTCTGCTCGCCGGCCGCCGAGACGAACGAACCGGCCCGGCCACGGGTTTCGATCAGCCCGGCCTCTTCCAACTCCCGGTAGGCCCGACCGACGGTGTTCACGGCGAGGCTGAGATCGGCCGCGAGCCGCCGGATCGTCGGCAGTCTCGTACCGACGGCGAGCGTGCGATCCTGGATCTGCCTCGCGAGCTGGGCCCGGAGCTGTTCGTACGGCGGAGTCGGCGAGCCCGCGTCGATGACGATCATCCGGTGACCATGGCACGCCGGGCCGCCGTCCCGACACCCGTGCTCCGGAAGTGGATCAGGCAGTACGCGATGGCGCCCACCACCACGAGTCCGATCGAGGCGACGTTCCACCAGCCGAACGATTCTCCGTACAGGAAAATGGCCGGCAGCGTCCAGACCAGGCTGGGCGTGACGAGGGCGCGGGCGTCCTCGACCCGCATGATGACGTCGGCGGTGAGCGATGCCTCGTCGTCGGCCACGGCCGGGCTCGCCAGCACGTTGCGCAGTTGCAACACGATGCCGACGGCGGCGCCGGTGAGACCGATCAGGACGACGGTCGCCCCGCGCCGCAGGCCAGGATCGGGAACCGCCAGCACGCTCACCGCGAGCAGTAGGGCGGCGGTGAAGCTGGCGACCGTGAAGACGGCGTACGACCGACCCAGCACCGCCGACCAGCCGAGCTGGACCGGGTGGGCGACCCGCCGGGCCAGTCGCGCGCCGGCCCGCCGGTCGACGTGCCGCACCCACCAGCCGAGCAGCCACTGCGCCACCAGCAAGCCGACCACCAACGCCACCAGCACCAGCGTCGGCAGCCAGGAGGAGGTGACGTCGCTCGGCAGCGCCGACACGTGGGTGAGTGCCGCGCCGACGATGAACGCGGCCAGTAGCAGGCTGTCGGCGACCCTGACCCGCCGCCGCACCGCCAGCCGCGCCGCAAGCAGCGGGGTCGGCTCGACGTCGGCCAGGCCGTGCCGCTCCAACCACACGCCGGCCAGCCACCGCTGCGGATCCGTCTGCTCTGGCTGTCGCATGCCCCACCTCCGTACGTCGCAAGTCTTGTCTCAGAAGCTTGAGTCAAAGAGTGCGACAATGTCAAGCCTGGGGTGGGCGCTAGCTGCCTGCCATGCCGGCTCGCAGGACAGCGCAGCGGTGGCGTCGGACGCATCGAGGGGTCCTGGCCGAATTGACGGAGCCCAGCAGCAGGCCCCTTACGGAAGGAGATCGGCGTGACAGTGCCGGAAGCGGCGACGACAGACGCACCGGCGGGTGCGGAAGCTGCGGCGTGGGCTGCGGAACGGGTCTGCGGCGAACTGCGCGAGGCGTACCTGATAGTCGCGGCGGCGGCCGTGCTGCTCGACCGGGCCGGAGAGGGCTCGGTGCATCCGGAGCTGCGCCAGGCGCGCCGCTGCGGCGCGGAGGCCCTCAGTCTGGCCAGTACGTCGAGCGACTGCTCGGCAGCGCGTTGACGCAGCTCCCGGGCGAGATCGGCGGCGGCGGTGACGTGGCGAGCATCGGCCGGGTCGGCTCGCCGAACGTGTCGCGTACCCGATTTGCCGAGGCCGCCGAACGCCTCGCCGGTCTCCCCGGGCGGCTCCAGGACGATCGGGGCCCGTGGTGAGACCGCCAAGGCTCGCTCAGCGGGGCGCAGCCACGCCACACGATGCGGGAATAAGCGGCGGTGCGTTTCCCGGTGACGGTCTCCGGCCGACCAGGACTACCGGCAATGCCTGGCGTTGCTATCGTGCCTGACATGAGCCCGGGGCGACCGCAGCCTAACGTATGGCGACGAGCCTCCAGGCCAGGACAGGGCCCGCGCGAGAGGTATCAGCAAGAGGTCGCGGCACTGCGAGAGAGTTCCTTCCGGTTGTTCCGTAACGCCCTCGCGAACGCAGCGATCTTCTTCGCCGTTGTCTCCGGATTCTTGATCTTTTCGGGCGACGTCACGCCTACGACGCTGATTCCGATGGCGTTGAGTGTCGTCGGTGGCGCCTTCGGCGTCTCCACCTACCTGGTCGGCAACCAACCCGTGCTCGGCCGTCGCCTGCTCGTCGCCGCGCTCGTCTCCGCCGCGCTCGGGCTGGCCGGCATGATCTTGATGAGAGTGGTGATCGAAGCCTGACCCTCACCGTCGAAGCCGCAGGACTGAACAGGTAAGCCCGGGGGATCCTGCGGGCTCGGGACGATGTCAGGCGATCTGTTGGTACCCCGGTCGGTATGCCCGATGCTGGCACCCTTGGCGAGCTGCACAACTTGGCCAAGGACGGGTACGAAAACCCGGCACACGTCGTCGACGGCACCCTGAACCGGCTCATGTGCCTGCTGGACATCTCGGCGCCCGAACTGGACCGGGCCGCCACCTACTACCGGCGCACCCACCGGCCGACGGCCGGTTCGATCCGGGGCCAACCTCGATGTCGCCATCGTCGTGGCCGACCCGGCCGCCGCAGTGCCCGCCTCCGCCTCCAGCCGAGCAGGCAAGGTAGGCCGTGACCGATCTGGTTCGCTATGGTTGTCGGCATGCATTCCAGCATCGCCGCGATGAGGCCCTGGTCCCGCCGCTGACGGCGGCAGGGTTGACGCGACTGTGAGCTAGCTCTGTTCCGCCGTCCTGGCGTTCCTGCCGGGCGGCGTCTTCGTGCTGCCCGGCTCCACGACGAGCCGAAGAGCAGACAGTGAACAATCTTGACCTGCACTCATCATCAGATTCGACCATCCCGTCCGATTTCGCCTGGGGTGGCCGGTTGCCGGCCGGTGACCGGGCGCACATCCGCACCGACGGCGTACGGGTCGTACTCGGCGGACGGGTCGTACTCTCCGACGTGAGCGTGACCGTCTCCGCCCGCTCCCGTCTCGCCATCGTCGGCGAGAACGGGCGGGGCAAGACGACGTTGCTGCACGTGCTGACCGGGATGATCTCGCCCGACCAGGGCACGGTGGAGCGGATCGGCACGATCGGTGTCGCCCGGCAGTCGCTGGAGGCGCGCGACGGGGAGACGGTCGGCACCCTCGTGCTCGGCGCCATGCGGGAGTCCCAGCGCGCCCTGCGGGCCCTGGACGACGCGGCGACGGCGCTGGCCGAGGGGAGGGAGGGCGCCGACTCGGCGTACGCCGCCGCACTCGACGCGGCCACCCGGCTGGATGCCTGGGACGCGGAGCGGCGCGTCGACGTGGCGTTGGCCGGGCTCGACGCCTGCACCGACCGGGACCGCCCGCTGTCGACGCTCTCGGTCGGGCAGCGCTACCGGGTACGCCTGGCCTGCCTGCTGGGGGCGCGGTACGACCTGCTGTTGCTGGACGAGCCGACCAACCATCTCGACGCCGACAGTCTGGCGTTTCTCACCGTACGGCTGCGCCAGCATCCGGGCGGGGTGGTGGTGGTCACGCACGACCGTGCCCTGCTCGACGACGTGGCCGTGGAGTTCCTGGACCTCGACCCGAGCGACGACGGCCGACCGAGGCTCTTCGCCGGCGGCTACCCAGGTTGGCAGCAGGGGCGTCGGCGCGAGCGCGAGCGCTGGGAGCGGGACTACGAGGCTCAACGGGCCGAACACCAGCGACTGGCCGACGCGGTGAGCGAGGCGCGGCAGCGCCTCAGTACCGGCTGGCGTCCGGAGAAGGGGCACGGCAAACACCAGCGCCAGTCTCGGGCCCCGGGAGTCGTCCAGGCGCTCCGGCGTCGGCAGGAGGACCTGGACGCCCACCAGCTCACCGTGCCCGAGCCGCCGCTGCGCCTGCGTTGGCCTGACCTTCCCACCCGCCCCGGGACGCCGCTGCTGCGCTGTCACGACGTCACCGTGGCCGGGCGGCTGCGCCAGGGTGTCACGCTCACCCTGGACGGCGGGGACCGGCTGCTGGTGACCGGGCCGAACGGGGCGGGCAAGTCGACACTGCTCGCGGTACTGGCCAAGGCTCTCGAACCGTCGTCCGGCGAGGTCCGCCACCTCGCGCGGGCCCGGGTGGCGTACCTCGGGCAGGAGGTGCCGGCCTGGCCGCCGAACGCGCTCGCCCACGAGCTGTACGACCAGCACGTCGGCCAACTCCGGTCCCGGGGACAACTGCCCGACCGGGATCACCTGGCGCTGACCGCGACCAACCTGCTCGACCGGGCGGCCCTGCGTACCCCGGTCGGCCGGATGTCCCAGGGCCAGCAACGCCGGTTGAACCTCGCGCTGCGGCTCGCCGGGCGACCCGATCTGCTGATCCTCGACGAACCCACCAACCACCTGTCGGCGCCCCTGGTCGACGAGCTGACCGCCGCCCTGCTGGAGACCCCGGCCGCCGTCGTCGTCGCCACCCACGACCGTCGGATGCTGCACGACCTCGCGGCCTGGCCGACGCTGCCACTCGGCACCAACACCAGCGAACCGTCGTGACCCGCCCCGACCCGACCCGCCCCGGCCGGGACGCCCCGGCCGGGACGCCCGCGCCCCGACCCCGATCGCTGACCGGCACGTTCAATCGACCTCCAGTTGCCCTCCAGTCCGGACTGCGAGCCTGGCCCGCACACGTACCTCGGACACGGAGGAAGCATGAAGCGGATTGGCAGGGTACGGAGAACGTCGTCGGCAACGGGAGCGGTGGCGGCCGCCCCGACGCGGACGGGTCGGGCGTTCGAGGGGGACGCCCGGGTCAACGCGGCCGGCACGAGCCACCGGGCCGGACCGGAACCGGTGAGGTCACGCCGAGGTTGGCGAAGGAGCGGGGCGCCGGCCCTGGCTCTGGCCCTGGCTCTGGCGCTGGCCGGGGCGCTCGGGTACGCCGGGCCGGCGTACGCCGGTGTCTCCGGAGACGACGCCGCACCGGGTTTGCCGGCCCGGTCGGCGGTGGTCGCGCCCGGCGTCTCCGGGGTGGCACCGACCGCCGCCATCCGGCCCGCTGGCCGGCGTTCCGTGGCCTCCGCGGCGAGCGGCTCCGGCAGCGGGATCACCCTCGGAAAGCCGAAGGCCGGCCCTGCCCCGCGCATGGTCGCCGACGCCCAGGACGATCCTCCGACCTGCGTGCCGTACATCAGCCGGCAGGTGACCCTGAACGGCACCGCCCTGGCCCGGGTCGACTACCTGGCGGAGATCGTCTGCAATTTCTACCTCGCGGGTGCGGGCCAGGCGTACCTGATCGAGCGGACCAGCGGTGCCAGGTACAACGGCTCGGTCGTCGCCGCCGCCGCGCCCTTCGCCTTCTCCTCGTCCTACTACGGCTACAGCCTCGGGGCGGTACTGATCGACGGTCGCATCTACGACGGTGGTCGCCAGTTGGAGATCGGCTTCGATCTGGCGCTCCAGACGTTGAACGGGACACCGTGGGGCGGGTGCTTCGCGTTGCCGGCCGGGCAGCGTTATCTGTCTCCGTGCTACGGCCTGGGTACCCCCACCCTGTCGGTCTCGCTGGGGTCGGGAGTGTTCAGTACGGGTCTGCCGGCGTACAACCCGGCGGCGGCGATCCGGGACATCCCGGCGATCGACCTGCTCACCTTCCACGTGGGCGGGCAGTCCGATCCGGCATCGACGGCGCGGCAGAACATCGTGGACACCGCGGCCGGGTTGCCGGCCAGTACCAGCGACTTCAGCCATGTCGGCCGGACCAGTGTGAACCTCGACCTCGACATGCTGCGGGGGATACTCAGCCTGCATCTGTCGAACGGTTTCAACTTCCGGGTGACCGCGATCGCGGGTAGCCGGCACGGCGCGAACTCCCGGCACTACGCCGGCAAGGCGTTCGACGTCGACACGATCAACGGCACCCGGGTCACCAGCACCAACCCGTTCAACCAGGCGTTCAAGGACGCGTGCCGCGCCTATGGCGCCACCGAGGTGCTGGGGCCGGGGGACGACGCGGACCACGCCACGCACATCCACTGCGCCTGGCCCCGCTGACGGCTACGCCAGGGCAGGACACCCGCCATCGGGCGGACCGGTGCGGAGGACCCTCGTGGTCCTCCGCACCACCGGGTGGACGGCTCCCCGCCGGCCACCGGGCTGCCGACGTCGGCCTGTTGACCCGCCGCCCCGTCGGCCTGGCGCGTCGTCGCCTCGTCGCCGCGGTCCTGCCCGGCGATCGCGCTACGGCTTGCGTCCGACGGCGCAGTACTGGTCGATGATGTGGGTCGGGGTGTCGGGATCCGGCCTCCACTCGTTCACCGACACCACGCCGGGCTCGACCAGTTCGAGGCCCTCGAAGAGGCGGGCGATCCGTTCGGGGCTCCGCAGGTGGTATCTCGGGTTCGCCGAGATGTTCCAGATCCGTACGGCCTCGGTGTTCGCCTCGCTGGTGTCGCTGCCGTCGTACATCGCGAGGTAGCTGCCGGAGGGCAGCGCAGCCATGATGCCGTCGATTATCGACTTCGCTTCGTCGTCGCTCTCGACGTGCCCGAGGATCCCCATCAGGAACAGCGCCACCGGCTTGGTCAGGTCGAGGGTCCTGGCCGCCTCGCGCAGAATCGTCCCGGTGTCCCGCAGGTCGGCGTCGACGTAGTCGGTGGCGCCCTCCGGGCTGCTGGCGAGCAGGGCCCGGGCGTGCACGAGTACGAGGGCGTCGTTGTCGACGTAGACGATCCGGGCGTCCGGCGCGATCGACTGGGCGACCTGGTGGGTGTTGTCGGCGGTGGGCAGCCCGGTCCCGATGTCGAGGAACTGGCGCACGCCGGCCTCGGCGACGAGGTACCGCACCGCGCGGACCAGGTACGCCCGGGACAGCCGTGCGCTCTCGGCGAGTTGCGGAAGGGCCTGGATGATCTCGTCACCGACCGCGCGGTCGGCGGCGAAGTTGTCCTTGCCGCCCAACAGATAGTTCCAGATCCGGGCTGTCTGCGGGACGGTGGTGTCCATCTTGGAGATTGCCTGCTGCTCGCCGGTCGTGGCCGAAGTCTCTGTCACATCCGCAACTTTCGGGTGAGGGACGACGCTGTCGGATCGGCACCAGGATAGCCGGGGAGATCGACCGGGCAGAGACGGCCGGACCCGCCCCGTGCGGCATCTCCTGCCGCACGGGGCGGATCCTGGCTCCGGATCAGCGGTCGGTACCGGTCACGAACCCGTACCCGTGGTGGTGCCCGGCAGCCGGAAGGAGTAGAAGGTGGTGCTGGCGGCGCCGAGCCGCTGGTACCCGTTGCCCCAGTAGAGCCTGCCGTCGACGATGGCCGGGCCGGCGTTCGACGCCCCCGCGCCCTGGTACTCCCAGAGCACCTCGCCGTCGTCGGCGTCGAGGGCGTACATGTAGCCGTTCAGCGAGCCGTAGTAGACGACGCCGTTCGCCGTCGTCGCCGGGCCGACCGCCAGGCCGCCGTGTGGTTCCGGTACCTGCCAGAGGATCTCCCCGGTCGCCACGTCCAGCGCGCCGAACGAGCTGTAGTCGATGGTCTGCCCGTCGGGCAGCTGGTACGGCTCCCGGTCGTAGTTGGTCTCCGCGAAGAAGATCCGCTTGCCGTCGTTGGCGGTGCCCCACTCGATGCCGCCGAGCACCGAACCCGGGCCGACCGAGGCGCTCCAGATGATCTCCCCGGTCAGCGCGTCGAGCATCCAGAACTCGCCGCTCTTCTGCCCGGCCCCCACCGCCTTGCGGGGTCGCCCGTTCGGGCCGGGGATGGTGAAGAGGTGGGTGCCGTCGCTGGTGTCGTGGTCCGGGCCCGGGTTGGGGCAGTTGTTCGGCGGGAACCCGGGTATGCAGGCGAGATTCCATTCGTCGAACCGGGGTGGTCCGGTCGACCACTTGATCTTCCCCGTCGCCATGTCCATCGCGACGATCGAGTCCTTGGCGTTCCAGGCCGGCAGGCACTCCTGCGGCGTGCCGCCGGCTTCCTGGCACTCCCGCGCCGAGGCCGGGATCGAGTAGTTCTGCCCGGTGCCGACGTAGACGGTGCGGCTCCTCGGGTCGATGGTCGGGGTGCTGCCCCAGACCGACGCGCCGCTGAAGACGTCGCCACCCGCGCCCTGGTCCGGCAGGGTGTGGCTCTTCCACCGGATCTTTCCGGTGGCCGCGTTGACCGCCACCAGGCTGCCCCGGAAGGTGCAGCAGTCGTAGGCCGGGTCACCGGCGTTGAGGAACTCCAGCGAGGAGACGCCCTGGTAGAGCACGCCCCGGTGGATGGCCGGCGACGAGGTGAGAATCGCGTCCGGGTGGGTGTCCATCGCGGTGTTCCAGCGCAGTTCGCCGGTCTCGGTGTCGATCGCCAGCAGTCGGGCGCCGGCCTGGGTGCCGAGGTAGACCGTGTCGCCGGCCACCACCGGGGCGGTCCGGGAGAAGGTGCCGGCGACCCCGGCGAGTTCGGCCACCGAACGGGACCAGATCACCTCGCCGGTCGCCGCGTCGACCTTCCAGAAGGTGCCGCCCCAGTCCGGGAAGTAGACGGCGCCGTCGACCACGGCGGGGGTGGCCGAGACGTCGCCGTCGGTGGTGACGCTCCAGGCGACCTCCAGGCCGCCGACCGTCGCGGGGGACAGTAGGCGCTCGTCCGGGTTCGACCGGGTGTTGCGGATGTCGTGGCCACCCATGGACCACTCTGCGCCGCCCCGGGCGCTCGCCGGTGGTGCGTGGATGACGGGTACGAGTGCCACCACGCACGCCACGGCCAGCGCGGACGCGGTGGTGATCCGCCGAACATCGCTCATCGTAGACCCCCTTACGACTGAGACATATCCATAAAGACATATCTCAATCGCGCGACCGGCTCAAGTCCGTCCGTGCGGCAAGGTGTCGTCGGGCAGCCATCCGGCGAGTACCGCCGGGTCGGCGACCGCGCGTTGCACCTGCTCCCGTTCCGGCCCGGTCAACGGGATCTCTCGCAGCCGGGCACCCCATCCGGGTACCCGGTCGGGCTCCTCCAGCGCGATCGAGAGTTCGATCAGCGCGGCCAGCGCCAGGGCCCGGTCGAGATCGGAGGCCGTCTCGCCGTGCCGGCGCAGCCCGGAGTTGAGGGCCCGGAACGCCGCCCGGTCGTCGGTCTTGAACTCGCGCAGGATCTGCGCGTTGTCGATGACCTTCGCCAGCCCGGCCAGCCGCTTCGAGCCGCCGTACTCCAGTTCCTCCGGCTCGTCGCGCCGGACGAAGACGATCGAGTTGCCGGACGGGTCCACGATGCTGAACCGGGACGCGCCGGGGCGGTAGCGGGTGATCCTCGGCAGCCCCTTGCCGAGCACCTTCCCGTACGTCTTCCGCATCGCCGCCACGAACGCCGCGTGGTAGGGCGCGACGGCCCCGACCTGCACCAGGCAGCCGCCGGTGTTCTCCAGCGTCGGGTCGAGCCCGGCCGACGCGGCACCGTAGTGCAGCTCGAACCCGCTCCAGCGAAACGCCAGATACAGGTACGGCTTGCGCTGGTTCCAGGTCACCTCGAAGCCGAGAGCCTGCCAGAACGCGAGCGTCTCGTCCGCGGAGACACAGGACAGCAGCGGCACCGTCGTCTCGTCCGGCACTATCCGCTCGTCACCAGTCGTCATCGATCTCTCGCCCCGTCCCGGCCGTAGGTCGGGCCATTGTGCCAGCGGGCCGGCACGATCCGCCTATGCCCGAGAGGAGGGGTGTTCCGCCGGGCCGACCGTGGCGATGTCGTAACCGTCCGGGTACGTCTTCGCCCGCAGCCCGCCGTCGAGGTACTGCCGCCGGCGCGGTGCCGCCCCGTACCGCAGGTATGCGGCGCGTCCGGCGAGTCCCCCGGTGAGTGCCGCCCGGGCCCACCACGGCGGCGGGGCGACCGAGAGGGCCGCCCGCAGCGGCGGGTCGAGCAGCGCGTCGGCGACCCGCCCACCGACCGACACCAGCGGCTTCGGCAGGTCGGCGAGCAGCCCCTTGGTGGCGGTGATGAGCTGCCGGGCGGCCGGAGTGGGTGCGAACCGCTCGGCCTCGAACGCGTCGTACCAGCGCGCGTAGCTCTCCAGGTCCGGCGGGATGGCGGTGATCCGCATCCGCCGGCCCAGTTCGGCGTAGAAGTGGTAGATCGCGGCGCGCTCGTGGCAGCAGAGCGGACGCCAGCCGTACCGGTCGATCCACCGGGTGCCGACGAAGACGAAGGTGCCGAGCACGTACAGGTAGTCGTCGTTGTCGATGGCGTACCGGCGGTGCAGCTGGTTGAGCCGTCGGGTGGCCGCCCGACCCAGCGGGTGGTCGAGGCCGTGCTCGATCAGGGTGTACATCAGGATGCCGGTGTCGTCGGCGCGGCGCTCGGTCCGGGTCGTGGTCTCACCGGTCGCGGCCAGCAGTTCGGCGATCGACGGCACGGCGAAGGTGCGCCAGAAGGCCAGCAGCAGCCCCATCCGGACGTCGAACGGGAACTCCCACAGCGCGGTGGTCCGATAGATCTGGTGGCAGTCCCGCGCCGGGTCGAGTGCGCGGATCTGGCGTAGCCGGTCGAACCGGCCGGGCCGGTGCAGCATCGGTGCCGTCAGCTCCTCACCGGCGTACCGGGGGAGGCGGGCGCGGCCGGGACCGGCGGCAGCCGGCGCAGGGCCGACGAGACGTGGCCGAGGAACTCCAGGTCACCGGCGAGGTCGTCGTCGTCCGGCTGTCCCGCCGGCCCGGGCCGGGTTCCCCGCCCCGCCGCGGCGGCCGGCGGCACCGCCTGCTGTTCCTGGTTGGCCGTGCGCAGCCGGGCCAGCGCGTCCCGGATCCGGATCGCCTCCCGGGTCGCGGCGGCGGTCCTGCCACCGCGACCATCCGGGGGAGTCCCGTCGGTCGGTGCTAGGTACGGCGCGAGCGCGAGCCGGCCGTCGCGGATCTCGATGACCCGCCGGTAGAGCGCGAAGTCGAGGTCACGCAGCATCCGCAGGTCGGCCCGGCGGGACGTGGGCGGGTCGAGGGCGATCTCCGGCATCGCCTGGTACATGGCGTGCCAGAGCGGGTAGAGCCGCAGATAGGTGCGGGCCCGGCCCAGCCTCTGCACGGCGGCGGAGAGGTTCGGTCCCCAGGACGGGATCGTGAAGCCGACCGTGATCACCAGCGCCCCGAGGCAGGCGCAGAGGGTACCGAGGTCGCTCAGGGTCGGCAGCGTCGTGCCGAGCCAGGCGGCGACGACGTACCCGCCCTTGCCCAGGCAGTAGCCGAGCGCGACGACCGACCCGGCCGCGACCAGCCGCAGGCCCCGGCGCAGCCACGGGCGGCCGTCGGTCCGGGCGACCCGGTTGGCGAACTGGAGGCTGCGCCAGGCGGCGACGCCGAGGCCGACGGCGAAGGCGGAGACGTAGACCAGCAGGAACGTGCCGCCGACCGGGCGGGGGCCGTAGACGTCGTCGAAGTCGCTCGGCGCCTCGACGGTGGCGCCGCTGTTGGCGAAGAGCACCGCCATCGCGACCAGCACCAGGCCGTAGAAGACGGCGAGCATCCTGGCCCGGGGCAGCGCCTCGGCCGGCGGCATGTGCCAGAGCATCAGCATGACCAGCGCGGTGACGCTGTATCCGACGATGCAGGAGTAGACCAGCAGCGAGGCGAGATTCGGTACCCCGAAGAAGCGGTTCACCGCCGTGTAGACGGCCGGCACGGCCATGGTGAAACCGGCCGCCGGCAGCGCGATGCAGAGGGTGAGCACCCAGAGGTTCAGGTTGCGGGGGTTGCGGACGAGTGCCGCCACCTTGTAGCCCACCGCGATCCACGCCACCGCCGCGCAGAACAGGAAAACGCCGCTCTTACCGTCCATCCGGCAACACCCTAGTGTTCCAGTGACTGGCCGAGCCGTTCGACCACCGGGTCGCTCGGGGCGCGCGGTGCCGGCGGGCGCCACAGCCCGGCCCGCTGTCCGAGCAGCGAGGCGAGGGTCTCGGCCTCCTGCTCCTCCTGGCTGCTGTAGTTGGTCCTGGCGAACATCGCCCGGACCACCCCCGGGTCGAGGTGCCGGAAGAGTTGCCGACTGCCCTGTACGTCGTCGAGCAGGTGCAGCCGGTGCTCCAGCAGCAGGTGGGCCAGCTCGTGCAGGGCGATGTGCACCCGCTGCACCCCGGTCGCGGCGGAGGTCACCACCAGGTAGTCGGCGGCGTCGGTCGAGACGCAGAGCCCGCACGGCGCCCCGGGCGGCAGGTCGAACGCGATCAGGTGGACCGGACGTCCCCGGTCGGCACCGAAGTCGCCGATGAACGTGTCGAGGTCGAAGGGGTCCGGTACCCGGATGCCGCGTGCCAGTTGCTCACAGCGCCGGCGTACCTGCCGTAGCGTCATGGGCCCACCGTTCCTCCGCGCGGCGTGCTGTCGCCAGATCGCGACCCGCATTCACGCGCCATCATCCGCGTCCGGCCTGCCCTGTTCAAGGACGCGGATCACCCCGAGCAACTCGGTCAGGGCATCGATGGCGGACTGTGCCTCCGGGATGACGGAGTTGCGCAGCGCGACGGTGCGGGCGCGTACCTGCTGCAATGCGGCGGCGAGGTCGAGTTCCTTGTCGACGTCGGCCGCCAGTCGGTCGCTGGTGAAGTATTCCACCGGTACGCCGAAGAACTTCGCCAGCGCCCGCAGGTGGCTGAGGTTCGGGTCGCGCTTCTTCCCGGTACGCAGCTGTCCGATGTAGGTGTGCGAGATGGACTCGCCCTGTGCGGTGATCGCGTCCGCCACCTCGCGCAGGCTGTACGCGCTGCCGTCGGGCTTGCGGATGCGGTCGAAGAGCCGGTCCAGCCGGTCGGCCAGCGGCCCCGGGCTGCGGAACTCTCCCGCCTCCTCAACCATCTGGCCTCCTCCGCAGCTGGGTCCAGTGGTTTACAGCATGCCATAGAGGTGTGCACGCATGTTGACGGGATCACGTGCCGTGTGCATATCATCGCTGCGGACGCGTGGTGGGCATCCCGAGCGGATGTGCTGGGACCCGCGTGCACGGGGAGGTGTCGTCGTTCAACGGGGGAGACGGGATCCGGTGCGCTGCCATGCCGGAGCCCGTCGTATGGACGGCATCCGCGGACCACTCGCCGGGGGCGGCGGGTCCGTGAGCCCGACGGTCGACGTCGGGCGCCCGGCCGGGGCAGGGGTTCGGCCGGGCGCCTGACGTCAGATCCACGGTGCTGCCCTGCGGATCCACATCGGACGGATCCGCTGAATCGGAAGTCAGCTCGCGGTGCAGGTCGGTGACATCCCGGTCCCGCTGCCGGTGCCCTGGAAGCCGAACTCGGTCGACTGTCCGGGGGAGATCCGGCCGTTGAAGCTCACGTTGGTGAAGGTGACCGCGCCGCTGCTGCCGCTGCGCTGGCTGTTCCACGAGTTCGTGACCGTGGCGCCGGACGGCAGGTTCACCCCTACCGACCAGCCGTTGGTGCCGGACGAGCCGGCGGTGACCCGTACGGTGGCCACGAAGCCGCCGTTCCAGGAGTTCAGCGAGGCGGTCGCGGTGCAGCCGCCCGGTCCCTGCGTCGGCGGGTTCGTCGGGGGGTTCGTGGGCGGGTTGGTCGGTGGGTTCGTCGGCGGGTTGGTGGGCGGGTTGGTGCCGTCGGGTGCGACGGCCCGACCGGTGGTCGGCGAGATCATCCCGGGGCAGAGGTTGCGGTTGGCCAGGTTGGCCACGATCTGCGGGACGGCGTTGATGGTGGTCTGGTAGCCGTCGTGCATCAGGATGACGCCGCCGTCGGTGAGGTTGCCGGCGGCCTGGACGATCTGCGCCGTGCTGGCGCCGTTCCAGTCCTGGGAGTCCACGCTCCAGAGCACCTCGGTCAGGCCGAACTGGGCCTGCACCGAGCGCAGCGTGGCGTTGGTCTCGCCGTACGGCGGCCGGAAGAGCCTCGGCGCGGTCCCGGTGGCCTGCTGGATGGCCTGCTGGGTCTGGCTGATCTCCGAGGTCATCTGCGCGGTGCTGAGCTGGGTCATGTGCGGGTGCGTCCAGCTGTGGTTGCCGATCCACATCCCGGCCTGCTGCTGGGCGCGTACCAACGCGGGGTTCTGCTGGGCCCGCTGGCCGACGTTGAAGAAGGTGGCCCGGGCGCCGGCCGAGCGCAACGCGTTGAGCAGCGCGGTGGTGGTGCCGGTGTTGGGGCCGTCGTCGTAGGTCAGCGCCACGTAGCCGTTGCAGGCTGCGGCGGCGACCGGTGGCGCGGCGACGGTGACGGCGGCGGCGCCGGCCGTGACGGCCAGGGCGGTGGCGGCGAGCGCGGCGTAGAGGCGGCCGCGCGGCCGGGAACGCGGACGGGGCATGGGGGCTCCTCGGTGGGCGGCGGGGCGGTCTGCCGGTGGTGGTGGACGTTGAAACATTTCGCAGCTTCGATCGAAATATATTCAACGGCGGCAGTCGATGTCTAGCCGCATCGGGACACGAGCAGCCGGGCGCCGGGCGGAACCGACGAAGAGTGCAGAGGGGACGGCGCTAGCGGACGGCCCGGGCCGCCAGCCGGGGGAGGCCGACCGGGCTGCCGTCACGGAGGATCGCCTCCGCCTCCGCCCCGCTGACCGGGCCGGCGAAGAGGTAGCCCTGACCGTGGTGGCAGCCGTAGCGGCGCAACTGGTCCCGCTGTGCGGCGGTCTCGATCCCCTCGGCCACCAACTCCAGCCCCAGGTTGAGCCCCATCGACACGATCGAGCGGACCAGCTCCCGGCTCTTGCCGTCGGTGGCCAGCGGCGCCACGAAGGACCGATCGATCTTGAAGGCGTCGATCGTCAGGTGGTGCAGCGCCTGCAACGAGGAGTAGCCGGTGCCGAAGTCGTCGATGTGCAGCTGTACGCCGAGTTCGTGCAGTGCGGCCAGCTTCGTCCGGGCCGCCGGGACGTCGTGCACGATGACGCCCTCGGTGATCTCGATGATCAGGGCCGCCGGGTCCAGCCCCGCCGCCCGCAGACTCTCCTCGATGTCCTCCAGCAGCCGGGTGTGCCAGAACTGCCGGTTGGAGACGTTGACGCTCATCCGCAGCCCCTCGGGGGCGGACCCGCCCGCCCGCCAGGCGGCGAGCTGCCGGCACGCCTCGGCCAGCGCCCAGCGGCCGATCGGCGGCATCAGCCCGCTCTCCTCGGCGATCGGCAGGAAGTCGGCCGGTGCCACCAGTCCGCGTACGGGATGCCGCCAGCGCATCAGCGCCTCGAACGCGTGGGTACGGCCGTCGCCGAGCCGTACGATCGGCTGGTAGCGCAGTTCGAAACCACCGGTCTCCAGTGCCCGGCGCAGCTCCGCCTCGGTACGCAGCCGCCCGACGACCCGCTCGTGCATGGCGACGTCGAAGACCGCGTGCGAGCCCTTGCGCTGCCACTTCGCCGAGTACATCGCGGTGTCGGCGTCCCGGATGACGTCCTCGGCGTGCTGGTAGCCGGTGCTGCTGCGGGAGATGCCGATGCTGGCCGAGACGACGAACTCCTCCTCGCCGAGCCGGAACGGCACGTCCAGCGCGCCCCGGATCCGCTCCGCCACCGCTGCCGGATCCTCGCCGTCACAACGGTGCCGCAGCAGTACGGCGAACTCGTCCCCGCCGAACCGGGCGGCGACCTCCGCCTCCCGGGCACTGGCCCGGATCCGCTCGGCGACCTGGACCAGCAGCCGGTCGCCGGCCAGGTGTCCCAGGCTGTCGTTGACCAGCTTGAACCCGTCGAGGTCGAGCAGCAGCACCGAGTAGTGCCGTTCCGGGTGCCGGGCCTGGGCGGCGACGGCCGCCTGGAGCCGGTCCAGGAAGAGGGACCGGTTGGCCAGCCCGGTCAGCGGATCGTAGAGCGCCGCGTGCCGGAGCAGGTCCTCCTGCTCACGCAGGGACTTCAGCACCGCGTCGTGGTCGAGGGCGATGGTCAGCAGGGCCGCCCACTGGTTCATCATCTCCCGGCCGCTGGCCACCTCCGCCTCGATCGGACCGACGACGGCGAGCATTCCCCAGTCGCTGGCGCCGATCTGCAACGGCGCCACGTAGACCATCTGGTCGGCGTCCAGGTCCGCGAGGTCGACCAGTTCGGCCGGCGGGAACGACCGGGGCGGCACCGGCCCGACCGGCATCGGCACCGGCCCACGGTCCCGTTCGAACATGGTGACCAGGTCCAGGGTCCGTTCGGTGCCGTCGGCCCCGACCGGGGTGGCCGACCAGAGCCCGAGGCAGCCGCCCCGGGCGTTGGTGTCCTGGATCCAGGCCAGCGCGCGGGGGTCCTTCTCGTGGCTGCGCAGCAGGTTCTTGCTCACCGTGTAGAGCGTCTTGAGGGTGGTCTGGAACTCGTTCTCCTCGATCCGGTGTGTCCGGGACCGGCTCTGCGCCAGCGCGACCACGATCTCCTCGGTACCGGCCCGAACCCGTTCGGCGCCGGCCGGGTCGTGCGGACCGATCCGGCCGGCCAGGCCCAGCCCGTACCGCCGGATGGAGTCCATCATCCGGACCACGCCCTCCGGATGCCGCTGGCTCAGCGTCTGTAGGCCGACCAGGGCCTGACGCAGGTCGGGCAGATCCGGCCCCGGTGCGTCGTCGGCGGCCGCGGCGAGAGCGTCGGCGACCAGCGTGCCGGCCCGGGCGATGGTGGCCCGGCGGGGCGGGTCGACCTGGTCCGGCAGTGCCGCGACCAGTCGGGCGACCAGGTGTTCGGCGGTCGACGGTTCGGCGTCCGGCTCCGCCGCCAGGATCCCGGGCGCCAGCGGGTCGGCGCAGCCGCACGACTCGCGTGCCTGGAACGACGTGGGTACGGAGTAGGTCCGGGCCTCGATCTCCTCCCCGTGCGCGGCCCGCAGGGCGAGTTCGGCGGCGATCCGACCCAGGGCCTCGAAGCTCTGCCGCACCGTGGAGAGGCTCGGGGTGAAGTAGACGACCCCCTCCATGTCGTCGAAACCGACCACCGCCTGCTGGCGCGGCACCTCCACGCCGGCGGCCAGGAAGGTGCGGAGCAGGCCGATCGCGTTCAGGTCGTTTCCGGCGACCACCGCCGTCGACGGCAGGCCGGCGGCGAGCATCGCCCGGCCGGCGCGTTCGCCGCCGCTCTCCCGGTTGTCCCCGGTGTCGAAATGCAGATCGGTACGGGGGGTTATTCCGCACTCCAGCAGGGCGTCGCGATATGCCTCGTAGCGCTCGCGCAGATCTCGCAGTTCGAGATATCCGGCGAAAGCGATCTCCCGGTGGCCGTGTTCGACCAGGTGCAGGACCGCCTCGCGTACCCCGCGACGGTTGTCCGGGAGCACGACCGGACAGGAGACGCCGGGCATCGAGTCACTGATCATGATGACCGGTTTGCCGGCGCGTTGGATCGAGGTCAGGTATCCCGGCGACGCCGAGTTCAGGATCACCACGAACGCGGAGACGTGATCCCAGGCCACCAGGTGCGGAAAGTCCGGAGGTTCGGGCGGGTCGAAGTCGAATGTGCCGGCGCCGAGGGTCTGAATGGCGATCATCCGGCCACCCGCCAGGGCGGTCGTCCGCGCGATTCCGCCGAGAATGCTGCCGAAATAGTCGCAACCGACAGACATGGTGAGTACGCCGATGGTGGGGCCATCGACCACGGCCATCACCTCCTGCACCAGTCGCCGCCGCAGCTGGGCGGGGACCGGGCCGAGTCCGGTGGAAAGGTGGCTTTCCGGCAGTTTTTCCGATCAACTTCCGGAAAATTTCAGATAACCGTCGAGGAGCCTACCGGATCATGTTCGGAGCCGTCGATACGCGCGAATTTATCGTCCCGAGGTCACGAACCGACCCGCCCCGGCCGGCCGCCCCGACAATCAGGAGCCGAGGCAGCCCGGCAACCGGGGAATGACGTCGGCCGGGACCAGGTCGGTGCAGATCGCGTCGGTACCGGCGACGAGCGCCCGCCACGTCGCACTGTCGCGGTCGTACCGGAAGAGGACGAAGGCCGGGTCGACCCGCTCCGGCGGCACGATCGTCGTCCCGGTCGCGTACCCCCGCAGGCAGGCCAGGTCGCGGAGGCCGCTGATCTCCGTGTCGACCGCGCCGTACAGCTCGCCGTTGGCCTTGAGCGCGGCGAAGAGGGTCGCCGCGTCGACCGGGCAGCCGTCCGTCGGGGTCGCGGTCGGGGCCGGGGCGGCGGTTGTCGCGGGCGTGGCCGGCGGCGAGGTGCCCGCCGTGCCGGCCGGCTCCCCACCGGCGCAGCCCGAGCCGAGCGCCGCCAGCCCGACGAGGCCGGCGAGCCCGAGACCTCGACGAGCGACGACGGTACGGCCGGAAGCGTCGCGCGGTGGGCGGATCACCACGGTGGTCATGCCGAGGCAGGCTACCCAACCTCTGCCGCCCGTGGGGTGCACCGCCGGCCCCGTCGGGACGCACCGCCGGTCCCGGTCCCCGTCCCCGTCGAGCCGGTCACCGCGTCGGCGCTCCCGACACCGTCGCTCCCGACACCGTCGCTCCCGACACCGTCGCTCCCGACACCGTCGCTCCCGACACCGTCGCTCCCGACACCGTCGCTCCCGACACCGTCGCTCCCGACACCGTCGCTCCCGACACCGTCGCGTCAGCGGTCCCGCTGCCAGGCGGCGGCGGTCAGCGCCCTGGTCAGCTCCGGCTGGCACAGCACGGGAGTGTTGTCCACGAACTGGTCGATGCCGCCGAGCACAGGCAGCGCGGCGACCTCGGGGTCGGTGATCCCGGCCAGCAGGGCGGCCGCGAACCGGTTGGCGCCGATGACCGGGTACGGCCGGTCGTGGAAGAGCCGCCGGGTCGCCTCCACCGGTTCGGCCAGGCCGAGCCGGTTCTGCCACGCCCCGGCCGCCTCGTAGGCGGTGCAGAGCGCCGCCTGCCGGGCCACGGCGTCCCCGGTCAGCGCCCCGTCCAGCGCGGCGGCGACCGCCGACGCCTCGGGCAGGGCGGCGAAGGCGCTGCCCAGCCACTTGCCGTACGGCGGATACCGCCGGCCGAGCAGCAGGCAGAGCCGCATCACGTCCCGGACCAGCCGGGCCGCCAGCACCCGGCTGCCCACCTCCGACCCGGCCTCGGCGGCCCGCCCGACGAACGGCTCCTCCTGGTCGATCCGGGCCCACTGGCAGGCCAGCAGGTAGCGCCAGACGTCGTCCGGATACCAGCGCAGGCGCTCCCGCAGCGCGGTCAGCTCGCCGGGGCCGTCGAAGAAGACGGCCCCGCCGGTCACCTCGGCCAGCAGTTGCGTCGGGGTGGCCAGCCAGTCGAAGGTCCGCACCCCCTGCCGGGGATCGAAGCCCAGTTGCCCGTCACACCAGACGCCCAGCTCGGTGAGCTGCACCAGGTGCGCCACCGGCCCGTCGGTTTCGGCCGGCACCCGGGACCGGCCGGCGACCGGGACGAAGTGTGTCGGCCAGCCGCCGACCCGCTTCGGCAGCCGCTCGGCCAGCAACGAGGTGATCCGCCCGCCGTACCGGTCGAGGTCGTCGGGGGCGAGGAAGAGGGTGAGCCGGGGACCCCAGTCGTGGTCGACCGAGCGCTCGGTGTCGAAGCCGAGCACCTCCGACCCCTGGCCGAGCCGGGCCGCCGCGTAGCGCAGCTCCGGGTACGCCTCGGCGAGCAGTGGACGTACCGCCTCGGTGTAGAGGAGCCGGCACAGTCGCAGTCCCGGCGTGAAGGGTCCCCACATCCGGTCGACCGTACGGCCGGCGGTTCCGGACCGGCGAGCGAATTTCCGGCGCCCACGCTTGCATCCGGTACCGGGGTACCGGCTTACCGTCGAGGTATGGCAGACGTACGAGGTGTCGCGGACGTACCCGCTGTCCCGTCCGGCTGGGTGCCGGCGGCCTGCACCCTGCCGACGGCGGAGCAGCCGGCCCGACTCGCCGAGTTCGACCGGCTACTCGGCACGGCCGTCCGCTCGGTGCGCCGGGTCGAACCCGACCGGCTCCGGCTGGAGTTGACCCCGACCCCGCAGGTGGCGTCCCGGGTGGCCGACCTGATGATGCGGGAGTCCGGCTGCTGTTCCTTCTTCACGTTCCGGCTCGACGTGGCCGGCGGCCGGCTGTGCTGGGACGTCGGGGTGCCGGCCGGGCAGGTGGCGGTGCTCGACGCACTGGCCGCCCGGGTGGGGCCGGACGGCGGGCACCGTGCCTGAGGGGCTGCGACCCGGTCAGCTCGCCGCGGCGGCCGGGGTCAACCAGCAGACCCTGCGGTACTACGAGCGGCGCGGGCTGCTCGCCGAACCCGCGCGTACCCTCGGCGGGCACCGCAGCTATCCGGCGGAGACGGTGACCCTGCTCCGGGCGATCAAGACGGCACAGCGGCTCGGGTTCAGCCTCGCCGAGGTGGCCGAGCTGCTCGACGTCCGCGCTCCGGGGGTGCCCGGTGGGGCGGATCGGGTGCTTGCGGACCGCGCCCGGGCGAAGCTCACCGAGGTGGAGCGGCGGATCGCCGAGCTGACCGCCGTCGCGGCGACCCTGCGCGAGGCGCTGGCGGCCGGCTGCGCCGACCTGGTCGAGTGCGCCGAGACTCCGGAGTGTCCACTGCCCTCCTCCGGGCGGGCCGGCGCGGGCGGTTCCTGGCGGGGGCAGCCGGGCACATGATCGCCGACCTCCGGTAAGCGCGCCGGTCCGCTACTCGGCGTCAAGATAGCGCCACTGGCCGTCCTCGCGACCGAAGCGGCTGCGCTCGTGCAGCTCACCGGGGCGGCCCGATTGCCGGTAGTGCGCCCGGAACTCGACGATGCCGGTGCTGTCGAGCAGGCCGCCCCGGTCGGTGTCGAGGATGTCGAGCCGGGTCCAGCGAAGCTCCGGGTCCAGCGCCAGCCGGGCCGGTCGGGTCCGCGGGTGCCAGGTCCGAAGCAGGTAGCCGGCGTCGCCGACCGCGTACGCGCTGAACCGCGACCGCATCAGCGCCTCGGCGGTCGCCGCGACCATGGTCCCCTCGTGCAGGGCGCCGCAGCACTGCTCGTACGTCGCCGGAGAGCCACACGGGCACGGCCGCCCGGACCGCGCACCGTCGGCCCGGCGGGCCTTGCGTTTCGCCATCGGATGATTGTCGCCGCCCGGCCGCGGGTCCGGCCGGCGACCGCGCTGCCGCCGAGGTCACGCCGGACGAGCGATCCGGATCACAGACACCGGCGGTCCTCCGCTGTGAGGCTTGGCCGCGACCCTGTGGGCCGGCCGTTCCGTGCCGCCCGACCGGTCGACGGTCGTCCGGCCGTCGACGGTAGCGCCGGGCGGGGTCGGGTGGACGGGGTGTGTCGCTGGTGAAGGTACTGCCGGGCTGGGCCGCGATCGGGCTGACCGTGCTCGCCGGGGTGGGGTCGGCCGCACAGAGCCTGGCCAACGCCGAGATGGGTGAGCGGACCGGTCATCCGATCATCGGTGCGCTGGTCAACAACACCGGGGGAGTGGCGCTGGTCCTGCTCGGCCTGCTCGTACTGCCGTCGATGCGGTCCGGCCTCGCGGTGCTGCGCCGGACCCGGCTGCCCTGGTGGACGTACCTGGGTGGGCTGTGCGGGGCGTTCTTCATCGTCGCGGCGACGTACATCGTGCCGGTGCTCGGGGTGGCGGTCTACACCATCGCCCAGGTGGCCGGGAACAGCGGCGGCGGGCTCGCCGTCGACCGGACCCGGCTGGCCCCGGCGGGCCGGCTGGGGCTGACCCGGTCCCGGGTGGCGGGTGCGCTGCTCGGGATCGCGGCGGTGGCGCTGGCCCAGTTCGGTCGGCCGGTCGGCGACCTGGCGGTCGGGCTGGTGCTGCTCGGCGTCGTCTGCGGGGTGCTGGTCGCCGTCCAGGGTGCGCTGAACGGCCGGATCTCCATGGTCGCCAACCCGGCCGCCGCCACGGCGGTCAACTTCGCGGTGAGCAGCGCGGCGATGCTGCCGGTGGCGGCGCTGACCGGCGCGCTGGCCCAGCTCGGCGCCACCGGCTGGCCCGACGAGTGGTACCTGTACGTCGGCGGGCCGCTCGGGGTCACCATCACCATCGCGCTGCTGGTCGGGATCCGGTCGATGGGACTACTCCGTACCGGGCTGGCCCTGGTCGCCGGGCAGCTGGGCGGGGCGCTCCTGCTCGACCTGCGGCCGGGTGGACCCGGTGCCAGCCTGGCGGTGCTGGTCGGGGCGGTGCTGACCCTGCTCGCGGTGCTCGTCTCCGGTCGGGCGGCCCGGGGTGCCCCGGCGGCCACCTGACGCCGGCCACGGCCCGGTCCGGCTCCGTCGGATCGTCCGGGCTGGCGGTGGCCGGTCGGACGCCGGGTGGCAGACTGGACAGCGTGATCGAGCCCGCCGTCGCCCGTGATCCCGACACCGTCTCCGTGCGTCCGCGACGCATCCGGGTGGTCTGCTGGGTCCTCGCTCCCGCGCTGGTGGTGATGTTCGCCCTGCTCAGCATCGGCCTGCACGGCTCGACCGGGTCCGGGGCGGCCACCTTCCAGCGGGGTGACCAGCTCGCCATGACCGGGCTGGGCGTACTCGGCGCTTTCGTGGTGCTGCTCTTCACCCGCCCGCGGGTGGAGGCGGACGCCCGGGGGGTCCGGGTGCGCAACGTCTTCGGCGGCTACGACCTGCCCTGGGCCGTGGTCCGGGCGGTGCGCTTCGACCGGGGTTCGGCCTGGGCCAGCCTGGAGCTGCACGACGACGAGCTGATCCCGGTGCTGGCCCTACAGGCGGTGGACCGGGAGCTGGCGGTCGACGGGGTACGCGCGCTGCGCGCCCTGCACGCCGCGCACCAGCAGCCAGGGCCGGACGCCGCACACCAGCAGCCACGCCCGGGACAGCCGGAGCCGGAATCCGAGGTCGTCCAGGGGCAGCGGGCGACGGACTGATCTTCCGTCGCGCACCCGCCGTCCCCGGCGTGCCCGTTTTGGCGTCCTCCGGGCTGACCTGCTAGTCTTTACGAGTCGACCACTGTCTGGGTTCATCCACAGACAGTCGAGAAGCGGAGCGCCTGCTCCCACCCGAGTCACCATCATCCGGTGGCCGGGTCCGGTCACCGGTTCGGTTTTGCCGATCCGGGTGCGCGATCGTCGATCGCCACAGGCCGGTCGAGCAGGCCCTGGCATGTGCCGGGGCCTTTCTGCTTCTGGTCGAAGACGTTAGGCCGGCCACCGCTGACGCGCGGCCGGTGAGGATCACCACGAGGAGGCCCCATCAGCGTCGAGCCACGCGTGAACGAGCAGATCCGGGCACGTGAGGTCCGACTGGTCGGCCCTGAGGGCGAGCAGGTGGGCATTGTCCCACTGGAGCGCGCCCTCCAGCTGGCCGCGGACGTCGACCTGGACCTGGTCGAGGTTGCGCCCATGGCGCGCCCGCCGGTGTGCAAGCTCATGGACTTCGGCAAATACAAGTACGAGTCCGCACTCAAGGCGCGCGAAGCCAGGCGTAACCAGCAACAGACCGTCATCAAGGAGATGAAGCTCCGTCCGAAGATCGATCCGCACGACTACGAGACCAAGAAGGGTCACGTGGTGCGGTTCCTCAAGGCGGGCGACAAGGTCAAGGTGACGATCATGTTCCGCGGTCGCGAGCAGAGCCGACCGGAGCTGGGTTACCGGCTCCTGCGCCGACTCGAGTCCGAGATCTCGGAACTCGGATACGTCGAGGCCGCTCCGAAGCAGGACGGCCGTAACATGATCATGGTCCTGGCTCCGCACCGGGCCGTCAAGGCGTCCGCCACGGCCGCCACGGCGGCCAGGACGGGCTCCGCGCGCGAGCGGGAGGCAGCCAGTGCCGTCGAGGCACCGCCGGCCGCCGGGGCATCGCCCGCCGAGGCCGAACCCGCCGGGACGACCGGCGAGTAACAGGGGAGAGACGCACCAAGATGCCGAAGATGAAGAGCCACACCGGGATGGGCAAGCGGGTCAAGGTGACCGGCAAGGGCAAGATCGTTGCCCAGCAGGCCGGCCTCCGCCACAACCTGGAGAAGAAGTCCTCCACCCGGACCCGCCGGCTCACCGGCACCGTCGAGGTGGCCAAGGCCGATTTCAAGCGAATCAAGAAGTTGCTGGCCCGCTGACGCGCGCCTCTTGACCTGAAGGAGTAGTTGAGATGGCACGCGTCAAGCGGTCAGTGAACGCCCAGAAGAAGCGCCGTACGCTGCTGGAGACCGCCAGCGGCTACCGTGGCCAGCGGTCCCGGCTCTACCGCAAGGCCAAGGAGCAGGTGCTGCACTCGATGCAGTACGCCTACCGGGACCGGCGTGACCGCAAGGGCGACTTCCGGCAGCTCTGGATCACCCGGATCAACGCGGCGGCCCGCGCCAACGGGATGACCTACAACCGGCTCATCCAGGGGCTGAAGCTGTCCGGCGTCGAGGTCGACCGCAAGATCCTGGCCGACCTCGCCGTCAACGACCCGACGGCCTTCGCGGCCATCGTCGAGGTCGCCCGCGCCGCCGTGGCGGCCGAGGGCACCGGTGGCGCGTCGGCCCAGGCTGCCTGACCACCCGCGACACCCGATCGAGGCGTCCCGCATGTCGGTAAACCCGCAGGTGGGACGCCTCGACCATGTCCGGGGAGCGGAGCAGGCGCTCTTCACCCCGCGTACCCCGAGGATCGTCGCGGCCCGGCGGCTGCACCGGCGCCGGGAGCGGGACACCACCGGCCGGTTCCTGGCCGAGGGCCCGCAGGCGGTCCGGGAGGCGCTGACCGCGCCGGGCGTGGTGATCGAACTATTCGGTACCCCGGCCGGGCTCGACCGGTACGCCGACCTCGCCGGCACCGCCGCCCGGGCCGGAGTGCCGGTCTCCCCGGTGACCGAGGCGGCGCTCGCGGCGCTGACCGAGACGGTCGCCCCGCAGGGGATCGTCGCGGTCTGTGCCCGGCTCGACGTGTCGATCGACACCGCCCTCGCCCGCCGCCCCCGACTGGTCGCCGCGCTGGCCGAGATTCGTGACCCGGGCAACGCCGGTACGGTGCTGCGCACCGCCGACGCCGCCGGGGCCGGTGCGGTGGTCTTCGCCGGAGAAGCGGTCGACCCGTACAACGGCAAGTGCGTGCGGTCGTCGGCCGGCAGCCTCTTCCACCTCGACGTGGTCCGGGCGCCCGACCCGGCCGACGTGGTCGCCGAGCTGCGGGCGGCCGGGCTGACCGTGCTGGCCGCCTCCGGCTACGGCGAGACGGACCTGGACGACCTCGCCGACGCCGGTGGGCTGGCCCGGCCGACCGCCTGGCTCTTCGGCTCCGAGGCGCACGGCCTGCCGGCGGAGCTGGCCGACGCCGCCGACGCCCGGGTACGCGTGCCGCTGCACGGCCGGGCCGAGAGCCTCAACCTGGCTGCCGCCGCCGCGGTCTGCCTGTACGCTTCGGCCAGAGCCCTGCGGCCCGGGGCCCCGCACGGCGCGCCGGAGAGCGCATAATGGACCCCGGGGCAGCAGAACCGACCAGGGAGTTGTCGACCTGATGACCGAGTCCGCGCAGTGCTGCGTCCGCGACGCGCGACGCCACTCGTTTAGCCAGCCCGCCGGTGCCGGCGGGCGGCAGGGCTGACCTCTTCTCCTCCCTGCGTACCCTCCCACCGGCGGGCTGCGGCCCAGCCGCCCGTCCGTAGACTCTGTGGGCCGCCCGCAAGGGCCGCCCACCGAACCTTCCGACCTGTTCAGCACGGCGCCGTCGCTCCCGAGCCGCACTTCGGGCCACGACGGACCGCACGGGGAGGTCGACCGAGGTTCACCGACCTGTCCACGGCGTCGCCGGTGCGCGGGCATCTCGCGCGGCGCCACGGGACATTCGAGGTGGAGGCAGCGGGACCACCGCCCGCTACGCAGAGGGAGTAGCCGCACGCCATGACGTATCGCAACGACCCGTACGACCCGAAGCAGGTCGCCCTGCTCGACCCGGAGGCGCTGGCGGCGGCGGTGGCCGACGCGACGGCCGCGTTCGACGCCGCCACCGAGCCGGAGGCCCTGGCCGAACTGCGCCGGGCGCACCTCGGTGACCGGGCGCCGGTCTCGCTGGCCCGCCGGGAGATCGGCGCGTTGCCGCCGGCCGCCAAGTCCGACGCCGGCAAGCGGGTCAACGAGGCCCGCCGGTCGATCGAGTCCGCCTACGCGCAGCGACTGGCGATCGTCCAGGCGGCCCAGGCCGAGCGGATCCTCGCCGAGGAGCGGGTGGACGTCACCCTCCCCTACGACCGGCGGCCGCGCGGCGCCCGGCACCCGATCAGCACGCTCTCCGAGCGGATCGGCGACCTTTTCGTCGGGATGGGCTACGAGATCGCCGAGGGCCCCGAGGTCGAGCTGGAGTGGACCAACTTCGACGCGCTGAACATCCCGCCGGACCACCCGGCCCGGGGCACCATGGACACCTTCTACCTGGACACGCCGGGGATGGTGCTGCGCACACACACCTCGCCGGTGCAGGCCCGGACCATGCTGGCCCGCAAACCCCCGATCTACGTCGTCTGCCCCGGCCGGGTCTACCGCACCGACGAGCTGGACGCCACGCACAGCCCGGTCTTCCACCAGGTCGAGGGGCTGGTGGTGGACGAGGGAATCACCATGGCGCACCTGCGCGGCACCCTGGACCACCTGGCCAAGGCGATGTTCGGGGCCGAGGCGCGGACCCGGTGGCGCCCGCACTACTTCCCGTTCACCGAGCCGAGCGGCGAGTTCGACGTCTGGTTCGCCCAGCACCGCGACGGCCCGCGCTGGGTCGAGTGGGGCGGCTGCGGCATGGTCAACCCCCGGGTACTGCGGGCCTGCGGCATCGACCCGGACGTCTACTCCGGATTCGCCTTCGGGATGGGCATCGAGCGGACGCTGATGTTCCGGCACGGCATCGGCGACATGCGGGACATGGCCGAGGGCGACGTACGGTTCACCCGCGCGTTCGGGGTGGAGGTGTGATCGGGATGACGAACGACGTGATGCGGCCCGACGACGCGACGGATGCGGTGGTCTGAGAGATGCGAATTCCTGTTTCCTGGCTGCGCGAGCACGTCGACCTGCCCGCCGAGCTGAGCGCCGAGGAGCTGGACCAGGCGCTGGTCAACCTCGGCATCGAGGTCGAGTCCATCGTGGACCTCCGGAGCACCGTCACCGGCTCGCTGGTGGTCGGCGAGGTGCTGGAGATCGAGGAGCTGACCGGGTTCAAGAAGCCGATCCGGTTCTGCCGGGTCGACGTCGGCGCCGCGAACGGCACCGGCGAGCCGCAGGAGATCGTCTGCGGGGCGACGAACTTCGCCGTCGGCGACCGGGTCGTGGTGATCCTGCCCGGCGGGGTACTCCCCGGTGGGTTCGCGATCGGGGCCCGCAAGACGTACGGGCGCAACTCCAACGGGATGATCTGCTCGGTACGGGAGCTGGGCATCGGCGACGACCACGCGGGCATCCTGGTGCTGCCTGAGGACGTGCCGGCCAAGCCCGGTGACGACGCGCGGCCGGTGGTCGGGCTCGACGACGTGGTCGTCGAGGTCGAGATCACCCCGGACCGGGGGTACGCGATGTCCGTACGCGGCCTGGCCCGGGAGCTGGCGCATGCCTTCGACGTACCGTTCCGGGACCCGGGGCTGGCCCCCGCGACGGGTGGGACTGCACAGCCGGCGTACCCGGTCCGGGTGGTCGACACCGTCGGCTGCGACCGGTTCGCCGCCCGGGTGGTCCGGGGGATCGACCCGGCCGCCGAGTCACCAAAGTGGATGCGGCAGCGGCTGACCCACGCCGGCATCCGGACCATCTCGCTGCCGGTGGACATCACCAACTATCTGATGCTGGAGCTGGGCCAACCGATGCACGCCTTCGACCTGGGCGCGCTCCGGGGCGAGCTGGTGGTCCGCCGGGCGGTGCCGGGGGAGCGGCTGACCACGCTGGACGGGGTCGACCGGGCGCTCGACCCGGAGGACCTGGTGATCTGCGACGCCGGCCTGCCCGGATCGGTGGCCGGCGACGGCGGGGTGCCCATCTCGCTCGCCGCGGTGATGGGCGGCGAGACCAGCGAGGTCGCCGACAGCACCGTCGACGTGCTCTTCGAGGCGGCGCACTGGGACCCGGTGGTGGTCGGTCGGACGGCCCGCCGGCACCGGCTGTTCAGCGAGGCCGCCAAGCGCTGGGAGCGGGGCGTCGACCCGGCGCTGCCGCTGGTCGCCCTGGAGCGGGCGGTCGAGCTGCTCACCAGGTACGGGGGCGGCACCGCCGGTGCCGAGGTGCTCGACGTCGACCATGTCCGGGCGCCGAACCGGATCGTGATCGACGTGGACCTGCCGGCCCGGCGCGCCGGGGTGCCGTACGAGCCGGCCCGCACGGTGGCGCTGCTGGAGCGGGTCGGCTGCGCGGTGACGGTCGGCGACGGGCGGGCCGGCGCCGGCAACGGCCACGGTGGGCGGCACGCCAGCGGGCCGGAGACCCTGGTGGTGACCCCGCCGAGCTGGCGGCCGGACCTCACCGACCCGGCGGACCTGGTCGAGGAGGTGATCCGGCTGGACGGCTACGAGCACGTACCGTCGGTGCTGCCGGTCGCCCCGCCCGGCCGGGGACTGACCCCGGAGCAGCGGCGGCGCCGCTCGGTGAGCCGTACCCTCGCCGAGAGCGGCTTCGTCGAGGTGCTCTCCCCGCCGTTCGTCTCCGTCGAGCTGGCCGACCGGCTCGGCCTGCCCGCCGACGACCCGCGTCGCGCGGCGGTGCGGCTGGCCAACCCGCTGGCCGACACCGAACCGCTGATGCGAACCATGCTGCTCGGCACCCTGCTCGGCGCCCTGCGGCGCAACCTCGGCCGGGGCCACCGCGACGTGGCGCTCTACGAGATCGGGATGGTCTTCCTGCCCCGGCCCCGGACCGGTCCGCCGCCCGCGATGGGGGTGGAGCACCGGCCGAGCGACGAGGAGTTCCGGGCCGCCGACGCCGTGCTGCCGGACCAGCCGTGGCGGGTCGCCGCGGTGCTGGCCGGCGAGGTCGAGCCGGCCGGCTGGTGGGGCGCCGGACGCCCGGCCGGCTGGGCGGACGCCGTGCAGGCGGGCCGGAGCGTGCTGGCCGCCGCCGGGATCGCCGGCGACCGGGTGGTGGTCCGGCAGGCCGGGTACGCGCCCTGGCACCCCGGCCGGTGCGCCGAGTTCCGGGTCGACGACGTGCTCGTCGGGCACGCCGGGGAACTGCATCCGGCGGTACTGGCCGAGCTGGACCTGCCGCCCCGGACCAGCGCCCTCGAACTCGACCTGGACGCGCTGCCGCCCGCCCCGGTGGTACCGGCGCCGCGGATCTCCGGCTATCCGCCCGCGCTGATCGACGTGGCGCTGGTGCTCGACGCCGAGGTGCCGGCCGACGAGGTGGGTCGGGCGCTGGCCGAGGGTGCCGGGGAGCTGCTGGAGTCGGTCCGGCTCTTCGACGTCTACTCCTCGGAGCAGTTGGGGCAGGGGCGGCGGTCGCTGGCGTACAAGCTGGTGTTCCGGGCGCCGGACCGGACGCTGACCGGCGAGGAGGCGGTGGCCGCCCGGGACGCGGCGGTGGCCGAGGCGGCCCGCCGGTTCGGGGCGGTGCTCCGGGGCGCCTGACCCCGGCCCGTCCACAAGGCATGGTCGATCGTGGCCGTCGCGCTCCGGCGCGGCGGCCACACCCGTTCGCGGCGGCGGCGTCGGGGGACCGGGCGTGCTGCGGTGACCCCGTCCGGTTTCGCGGATCTTGTACCCTACGGTCCTGCGGATGACGTCTCGGGGGTACGCCGTGCCGTGCTCGTACCGGGCGTCACTGTCCGGATAGGAAGATCGCTCGTGACGCCGAACCCGACCAGGTGGTCCGTCCTGCTCAAGCCGCTCCGGATCTGGGGACCGGTGCTCGCCCTGCTGTTGGTGGTGGCCGGAGCCGGGGCGTACGTGGTGGCCGGGCTCCGCCCGTCGCCGACCTCGCCGGCCCGGCCGGTCCTCGTCTCCAGCGGCGCCTGGGCCCCGTTCGTCGGCCCGGAGCTGCCCGAGGGTGGCCCGGTCGCCGAGCTGGTGGTGGAGGTGCTGAACCGCTCCGGCTACCGTCCCGAGATCAGGTACACCTCCTGGTCGCTGGCCGAGGAGCAGGTCCGCTCCGGTGCCACCGTCGGGATGTTTCCGCTGGTCGGCAGCGCGTCCCGGCGGTCCGACCTGCTGCTGTCGGACCCGCTCGTCGACTTCGAGTACGTGCTCTTCTACAACCGCCGGGCCGGTCAGCCGAAGGTCTCGTCCGCCGCCGAGCTGGGCGCGCTGCGGGTCGGCGGCATCACCGGGTACGACTACTGGGACGAGCTGGAGTCCGCGGTCGGTGACTTCGTGGAGTTCCCGTCCACACTGGAGGGTTTCCGGGCGCTGGACGCCGGCCGCATCGACCTGCTCGCCGAGGGGCTGCTGCCCGGGCGGGCGGCGCTGACCGACCCCGCGTTCGCCGGTGACGTCGGCGACTTCGGTCACCTCCAGGGCGACGACCCGCTGGTGCACTCCGTCGAGGGGCTCTATTTCATGATGGTCGACAGCGCCGAGGCGGCCACCGTGATGCGGGAGTTCAACCGGGTGCTCGCGGAGCTGCGCGGCAGCGAGGAGTACGCGGAGATCGTCGCCGACCTCAACCCGTCCGCGCAACGGGAGGTCACCCTCGACCCGGTCGGCGGCACCGGACTCGTGGAGCTGCTCGACGAGCGCGGCAACCTGGTGCTGCTCGCCCCGCAGGGCACCCGGGCCCGGGTGCTCGACTGGCCGGCGGAGTTCGTCGCCCGGGCCGGCCCGAGCCCCGGGCCGATCCTGGTCGAGGTGAAACTGACCAACGGCCCGGCGCAGGGGCGGGTACTGCACGTCGACGCCCGGGCACTGCGGCTGGGAACGGTGGGCCGGTGACCCAGCTGCGGATCCTCGCCCCGGTGGTCGTCGACTTCTACGCCGTACCCGGAGCGGCGCTGCGGGATCCGGCGGCGCACGCGCGGTTCTGGGCCGAGCGGCAGCCGGCCCTCGACACCCTGCTGCCCCGGCTGGCGGCGCGGGTCCGGGCGGATGTCGCCGAATCGCCGCCGGTGGTGGCGCTCAAGCACACCCGGCCGCGCAGTTCGCTCAACCTCTATCGCAGCATCAGCGAACACGCGGCGGAGCGGACCCTGCACGTGCTGACCGGTCGGCTCCGCCCCGAGCACCTGACCGAGCGGCCCGGTGACCCGCTCTGGGCGGGGACGGTGGAGATCAGCTTCCGGCTCTACGACCACGGGCTGATGCTGCTGGAGATGCTGGCCGAGGTGGACCCGTGGCTGGCCGGGCAGACCGGCCCGCTGCCGGCCCGGCTCGACGGGTTGCAGGCCCGGGCGGTGGAGTTGGGCGAGCAGACCGCCCGGGAGATCGTCCGGCGGTACCTCGACCCGGTGCTCGCGCTGCTGCGCGAGGCGGACCGGGACGAGGAGGTACTGCGTTCGGCGACCCCGGCCGACGACCCGGTGACGGCGGAGTTCGGTGAGACGCTCTGGGTGACCCGGAGTCTGGTGGTCGACCCGTCCGCGCCAGGGGCCGAGGAGATGACCCGGCACTGGGTCAAGGACGTCGTCATCGCCGACGACCAGCGACCCCCGGCGGACCGGCTCCTCGACGGCGACCTCGACCATCTGGTCCGTTGGCTGAACTACCTCTTCCTGGACCGGACCGGTGCGGGTGCCCGGATGCTCCCCGGTGACCCGTTCCGGGACCAGTGGGAGGCGCTGCGCTACGCCCAGGTCTTCTACGGGGTGCTGGAGCGGATCGACGCCCGGCTGTCGAAGATCCTCGCCGACTCGGCCGCCGCCGGCTCCCGCTGGGAGTTGGAGCAGCTCAAGGGGGAACTGACCGGGCTGAGTCAGCGGGCCGAGCTGATCATCATGGAGCGGCAGGACCTGTCGAAATACCTCAAGCGGGCGGTACGGGTCGAGATGGACGCGATCCTCGACTTCTGGGACTACGAGAAACTCCTGGAGCAGCCCGTACTCTTCAAGATCGATCTTTGTGGCCGGCGGCTGGCCGAACTCGCCGCCCGGCGTACGGCCCGGTCCGCGATGTTCACCGACCTGATCCTGCTCGGCATCGCGATGACCTCGATCCTCGGTACGGCGCTCGCGGTGACCGAGTTCGGCCGGTCGATCGCCAGCGACCCGGAGATGGCCGTCTACGACCTCGGCCGCTCCTCCCTGGTCGCCTGGGTCGCCTCGCAACCGGCGGACGCGATCCTGGTCACCTCGGGGGTGGTCTCCGCGCTGCTGGTGATCGTGTACCTCTTCTTCCGGCGGGACCGCGGCGCATGAGTTCCACCGGAGCACCCGCCGCCGGGGCACTCGCCGCCGGGGCCTTCACTTGGGAAGGCGCGCCGGTCGGATGAGGCAGGCGCTGCGCAGCCGGGCGATCCGGACCTTCACGGTCACCCACTTCCTGCTGGAGGTCCAGTTCTGGTTCCCGATCTGGCTGATCTACCTGCTCGACCGCGGCTTTCCGCTGGCGACCGCGGTACTGGCCGACGGGGTGTTCCGGATCGTCTCGGTCGCCTGCGAGTTCCCGGTGGGTGTCCTCGCGGACCGGATCGGGCGCCGCCGGGCGTACCTGACCCTGGCCGGGGGCGCGGTGCTGACGTTCGCGGCGATCTCGCAGGTCCGTACCGTGCAGATGCTCTTCGCCGCCTGGGTGCTCTGGGCCGTACTCTGGGCGCTCACCTCCGGGGCGGCCAGCGCCTACCTCTACGAACTCTGCCTCCAGGACGAGTTGGAGATCAGCCCGGCCCGGGCCTTCGGGTTGATCCGGGCGGTCGGCAGCGGCTCGGTACTCCTCTCGCTGCTCGCCGCCGGCTACCTCTACCAGACGGAGCCGACGCTGCCGTTCACCGTCACCGCCGGCCTGGCCGCGCTGGCGTTCCTGCTCGCACTGACCCTGCCGGAGATCTCCGGATCCCGGGTCGCCAGCTCGCTGTCCGGGGTCTTCGCCGACATCCGGGCCGCGGCGGCCGACGCCCGGCTGCGCCGGGCCGTGTGGTTGGGGGTGTTGCTGTTGCTCTTCGGCTGGAGCGCCCGGATCCTGTTTCAGCCGCTGGCCCTGGAACTGGGGCTCTCCGCCCAGGTCACCGGCTGGATGTACGCGGCCTTCGCCGCCGCCTCGGTGCTCGGCGGCCTGCTGGCCGGATACGTCCCGGTGTCCCGTCGCCGGCTCGCGCTGACCGTGTCGTTCCTGCTCGTCCTCGCCACCCTGGTCGCGGTCAGCCAGGCGGAGTGGCTCGGCCCGTTCCTGTTCCTGCCGGTGATGGGCTTCGGCTACGCGCTCGGCATGACCGTGCTGGAGGTACTCACCAACGAGGTCACCTCGCGCCGGGTCCGCGCCCTGGTCTTCGGGGTGGTGGCCAGCCTGGCCGGGATCGGCATCGCGGTCGCCCGCCCCGCGCTCGGAATCCTGACCGAGTGGCGCTCCACCCCCTTCGCGGCGGGGGTGTGGGCCGGGGTCGGCGTCGGGCTGGTGCTGCTGGCGATCTGGCAGCTCCGAGGGCTGCGGCCGGAGCCGACGGACCGGATGGGCGTGCTGCGTTCCGCCGACCACCGCCCGTGACATCGACGAATGGACATTGCGCGAAGGATGCTGAAGGATCTGCCTCGCACACGACTTCGGAGGTACGGGGTGGAGAGTCGTCGACGGCGCGCGCTCGGGTACGGCGTGCTGCTGGTTCTGTTGCTTGCCGGTGGCTGTCGCGGGGCGGGGGTGAACACCTCGCCGCAGGCCTGTGACGACGCCCGGGGCGTGCTCGGTCAGTTCCACGGCCTGCGCGGCTCGGCGGCGGAGGTCCGGGCCGCCCAGATCGAAGCCATGCGGCCCGAGTTGGCGAAGGTGGCGGAGTCGGCGGACGGTGACGTCCGAGGCGCGATCCAGCGCCTGGCCGACACCATCGAGGCCGCCAAGATCGACTCCAGGGAGCCGGCCGCCACGCTCGGGCCGAAGCTCGCCGAGTTCGACACCGCGTTCGAGAAGGTCCGGCAGGAGTTCGACGAGATCTGCGACTGAGGTCCGGCCCGGCCCGGCCGGCGCCGAGGCTGGCGGGCGGTGTGCTGACGCTCGTCGATGGGGATGCGGTCGGGTCGTCGCCGAGCCTTACCCCAACGCTCGAAAGATCATTCAGTCCTTCGCATAGACTTGCAGTCTGGCGGGGAGGCTGTTAGCGTACTTCTGCATAGAAATGCGGAGGTGGGCATGGGAATTCGAGTCGCGGTCGCCGGTGCCAGTGGCTACGCGGGCGGCGAACTGCTCCGGCTGATCGCCGGGCACCCCGAACTCGACCTCGTCGCCGCCACCGCGCACAGCCAGGCCGGCCAGCCGGTCGCCGCCGTACACCCGCAACTCACCGGCCTCGACCTGATGTTCGGCCGGACCGAACCGGCGGTGCTCGCCGACGCGGACCTGGTCTTCCTGGCCCTGCCGCACGGCGAGTCGGCGGCGCTGGCCGCGGCCCTGCCCGACGACGTCCGCCTGGTCGACCTCGGTGCCGACCACCGGCTCACCGACGCCGCCGCCTGGACCCGCTACTACGGCGGCGCCCACGCCGGCGCCTGGACCTACGGCCTGCCGGAGTTGCCCGGCCAGCGGGCGGCGATCGCCGCCGCCACCCGGGTCGCCGCCACCGGCTGCTACGCGGTGGCCACCATCCTCGCCCTCGCTCCGCTGCTCGCCGCCGGGGTGGCCGCCCCGCACGACGTGGTGGTGGTCGCCGCCTCCGGCACCTCCGGAGCCGGCCGGTCCGCCAAGGCGCACCTGCTCGGCAGCGAGGTGATGGGCGACCTCTCGCCCTACAAGGTCGGCGCGCACCAGCACGTGCCGGAGATCAAGCAGGCCAGCGGGGCGACCGGACTCTCCTTCACCCCGGTACTGGCCCCGATGCCGCGCGGCATCCTGGCCACCGTCACCGCGCTGCCCGTCGGCGACACCCCGGCCGACCCGCGCGAGGTGCTGGCGCAGGCGTACGCGGACGCGCCGTTCGTGCACCTCCTGCCCGAGGGGCAGTGGCCGCACACCGCCGCCACGCTGGGCGGCAACTCCTGCCACCTCCAGGCGACCGTCGACGTCGACTCCGGTCGGCTGATCGTGGTCAGCGCCATCGACAACCTCGGCAAGGGCGCCGCCGGCCAGGCGGTGCAGTGCGCCAACCTGATGCTCGGGTTGCCGGAGACCACCGGCCTCTCCACGCACGGGGTCGCGCCGTGAGACACCGGAGATCAGAGGTCGGGGAAGCACGCGACAACGAGGGAGGGTTGGCATGAGCGTCACCGCGCCCCGGGGATTCCGGGCGGCCGGCGTGGCGGCCGGACTCAAGTCCACCGACGCCCGGGACGTCGCGCTGGTGGTCAACGACGGGCCGGACGCGGCGGCGGCCGGGGTCTTCACCGCCAACCGGATCAAGGCGGCACCGGTGCTCTGGAGCCAGCAGGTCCTCACGACCGGACTGCTCCGGGCCGTGGTGCTCAACTCCGGCGGCGCCAACGCCTGCACCGGGGCACCCGGCTTCCAGGACACCCACGCCACCGCCGAACACGCCGCTGCCGCGCTCTCCGCCGCCGCGCTCTCCGGAGCCACCGACGGCGCAACGGCGGTCGGCGCCGGCGAGATCGCGGTCTGCTCGACCGGGCTGATCGGCGAGCGGCTGCCGATGCAGCGCCTGCTGCCCGCCGTGGACGCGGCGGTGGCCGGGCTGGCCGCCGACGGCGGGGCGGCGGCGGCCGAGGCGATCATGACCACCGACACCCGGCCGAAGACGACCGTGGTCGCCGGTGCCGGCTGGACGGTCGGCGGGATGGCCAAGGGCGCCGGCATGCTCGCGCCCGCCATGGCCACCATGCTCTGCGTGGTCACCACCGACGCCATCGCCGGGCCGGCCGTGCTCGACGAGGCGCTCCGGGAAGCCTGCCGGGTCAGCTTCGAGCGGGTCGACTCGGACGGCTGCCTCTCCACCAACGACACCGTACTGCTGCTGGCCAGCGGCGCCTCCGGGATCGCGCCGAGCCAGGCCGAGCTGACCGCTGCGGTCACCGCGGCCTGTCACGACCTGGCCCGGCAACTGGTGGCCGACGCCGAGGGGGCCAGCAAGGAGGTCGCGATCGAGGTGGTCGGAGCGGCCAGCGAGGACGACGCGGTCGAGGTCGGCCGCGCGGTCGCCCGGAACAACCTGGTCAAGACCGCGCTCTTCGGCAACGACCCGAACTGGGGCCGGATCCTCGCCGCCGTCGGCACCACGGCCGCCGCCTTCGAACCGGACGGTATCGACGTGGCAGTCAATGGCATCTGGGTCTGCCGGTCCGGCGCCGCCGCCGAGGACCGGAGCAAGGTCGACCTCTCCGGCCGGCAGGTGACCATCCGGATCGACCTGCACGCCGGCCCGGCCGAGGCGACCATCTGGACCAACGACCTGTCGCACGCATACGTGCACGAGAACTCGGCGTACTCGACGTGAGCGCGCGGAACGCGGGTGCGGCCATGATGCTGACCCGCGACCTGACCGAGGCGCAGCGGAAGGCCGCCACCCTCATCGAGGCGCTGCCCTGGCTGGCCCGCTTCTCCGGCTCGACCGTGGTGGTCAAGTACGGCGGCAACGCCATGATCGAGCCGGAGTTGCAGCGGGCGTTCGCCGCCGACATGGTCTTCCTGCGCTACGCCGGGCTGAAGCCGGTGGTGGTGCACGGCGGTGGGCCGCAGATCTCCGCCATGCTGCGCCGGCTCGGCATCACCAGCGAGTTCAAGGGCGGGCTGCGGGTGACCACGCCCGAGGCGATGGACGTGGTCCGGATGGTGCTGGTCGGCCAGGTCGGCCGGGAACTGGTCGGGCTGATCAACGAGTACGGGCCGTACGCGGTCGGCCTCTCCGGCGAGGACGCCCAGCTCTTCACCGCGGTACGCCGACCGGCGTACGTGGACGGCGAACCGGTCGACATCGGCCAGGTCGGTGACGTGGACGAGGTGAACGCCTCGGCGGTCGCCGACCTGATCTCGGCCGGCCGGATCCCGGTGATCTCCACCGTCGCGCCGGACGCCGACGGCGTGCTGCACAACCTCAACGCCGACACCGCCGCCGCCGCGCTGGCCGTCGCGCTGAAGGCCCGCAAGCTGGTGGTGCTCACCGACGTACCCGGGCTCTACGCCGACTGGCCGGACACCGACAGCCTGGTCTCGGAGATCACCACCGGTCAGCTCGCCGAGCTGCTGCCGAGGCTGGAGTCGGGGATGGTGCCGAAGATGGAGGCCTGCCTGCGGGCGGTCAGCGGCGGGGTGCCGGCGGCGCACGTGGTGGACGGGCGGGTGGCGCACTCGACCCTGCTGGAAGTTTTCACGTCGGAAGGATTCGGCACGATGGTGGTACCCGAGCCCGGGGCGGTCACGCCATGACGACGACGCTGGTCGACCGCTGGACGCAGTCCATGATGGACAACTACGGCACCCCGCAGCTCGCGCTGGTCCGCGGCAGCGGCGCGGTCGTGGTCGACGAGGCCGGCCGGGAGTACGTCGACCTGGTCGGCGGCATCGCGGTGAACGCGCTCGGGCACGCCCACCCGGCGGTGGTCGAGGCGGTCTCCCGGCAGGTCGCCACCCTCGGGCACGTCTCCAACCTCTTCGTCGCCGAGCCGCCGGTGGCGCTCGCCGAACTGCTGCTGGCGCTCGCCGGCCGGGCCGGTCGGGTCTTCTTCGCCAACTCCGGCGCGGAGGCGAACGAGGCCGCGTTCAAGCTGTCCCGGCTCACCGGGCGGACCCACGTGGTCGCCACCGAGGGCGGCTTCCACGGCCGCACCATGGGCGCGCTGGCGCTCACCGGCCAGCCGGCCAAGGCCGACCCGTTCCGCCCGCTGCCCGGCGAGGTGACCCACGTCCCGTACGGCGACGTCGAGGCGCTGGCCGCGGCGGTCAGCGACGGGACCGCGATGGTGATCCTGGAACCGATCCAGGGCGAGAACGGCGTCGTCGTACCGCCGCCCGGCTACATCGCCGAGGCTCGGCGGATCACCGCCGAGCACGGTACGTTGCTGGCGCTGGACGAGGTGCAGACCGGCATCGGGCGTACCGGGCACTGGTTCGCGCACCAGGCCGACGGCATCGAGCCGGACCTGGTGACCCTGGCCAAGGGGCTCGGCGGCGGACTGCCGATCGGCGCCTGCCTGGCCTTCGGCAGGGCCGCCGAGCTGCTCCGGCCGGGCCTGCACGGCACCACCTTCGGCGGCAACCCGGTGAGCTGCGCCGCCGCGCTCGCCGTCATCTCCACCATCGCCAACGAGGGGCTGCTCGACCACGTGAAGCGGGTCGGCGAGCGGCTCCGGCGCGGGGTGGAGGCGCTGAACCATCCACTGGTGGCGCAGGTGCGCGGCGCCGGGCTGCTGCTCGGGATCGTGCTACGGGCGCCGGCCGCCGCCGCGACCGCCGGGGTGCTGCGGGACGCCGGCTTCCTCACCAACCCGGTGCAGCCGGCGACGATCCGGCTGGCCCCGCCGCTGATCCTCGGCCTGGACCAGGCCGACGCCTTCCTGGCCGCCCTGCCGGCGGCCCTGGACGCGGCGACCCCGGCGCCGCAGGAGACGGCGGTCCCGACCGCCGCCGACGGGACCGGGGGTGGACACTGATGCCCCGGCACTTCCTGCGCGACGACGACCTCTCCCCGGCCGAGCAGTCGGCGGTGCTGGACCTCGCCGCCCAGATGAAGGCGGATCGCTACGGCGTGCGCCCGCTCGCCGGCCCCCGGGCGGTGGCGGTGCTCTTCGACAAGCCCAGCCTGCGTACCCGGCTCTCCTTCGACGTCGGCATCGCCGAGCTGGGCGGCCACCCGATCGTGGTGGACACCCAGGTCACGCACTTCGGCCGGGGCGAGTCGGTGGCCGACGCGGCCCGGGTGCTGTCCCGGTACGTCGCCGCCATCGTGCTGCGTACCTTCGGTGACGACCGGATCGCCCAGCTCGCCGAGGGCGCGACGGTGCCGGTGGTGAACGGGCTGACCGACGGCTTCCACCCCTGCCAGCTCCTGGCCGACCTGCTCACCGTCCGGGAGCACTGTGGCGGCACCGCCGGCCGGACCCTGGCGTACCTCGGGGACGCGGCGAACAACATGGCGCACTCGTACCTGCTCGGCGGTGCGACCGCCGGGATGCACGTCCGGGTCGCCGGCCCGGCCGGCCACGAACCCGACCCGGCCGTGCTGGAGCGGGCCGCCGAGATCGCCGCCGGCACCGGCGGTTCGGTACTCGTGCTCCGCGACCCGGTCGAGGCGGTGGCCGGAGCCGACGTGGTCGCCACCGACACCTGGACCTCGATGGGGCAGGAGGACGACGGCCGGGACCGGTTCACCGCCTTCCAGCCGTACCAGGTCGACCAGGCCCTGCTGGCCGGCGCCGCGCCGGAGGCCGTGGTGCTGCACTGCCTGCCGGCGCACCGGGGCGAGGAGATCACCGACGAGGTGCTCGACGGGCCCCGCAGCGCGGTCTTCGACCAGGCGGAGAACCGGCTGCACGCCCAGAAGGCGCTGCTCGCCTGGCTGCTGGACCGGCACGCCGAGGAGCGGGCCGCCGCCGACGCGGCGGCGGCGCAGCCGGAGGGTGAACCATCTCCGGCCTCGATCATCGCGTCCGTGGTCGGCGAGTCGGCATGACCGGACCGCTGACCCGGGCCGCCCGGCACGCCCGGATCGTCGACCTGATCCGCGAGCGGGAGATCCGCTCGCAGACCGAGCTGGCCGACCTGCTCGCCGCGGGCGGGGTGCAGGTCACCCAGGCCACCCTCTCCCGCGACCTGGACGAGCTGGGCGCGGTCAAGGTGCGCGGTGGCGACGGACCGGCCGTCTACCTCATCCCGGAGGACGGCAAGCGGCCGCTGCGGGACGCCGAGCAGGCGCCGGCCCGGCTGGTCCGGCTGCTCCGCGAACTGCTCAACGGGGTCGACTCGAGCGGCAACATCGCCGTGCTGCGCACCCCACCCGGTGCCGCCCAGTACCTGGCCAGCGCGCTGGACCGGGCGGGGCTGCCGGAGGTCGTCGGCACCATCGCCGGCGACGACACCATTCTCGTCGTGGCCCGGGAGGCCACCGGTGGCGCGGCACTGGGGGAGAAGCTCTCCGCCTGGGCGGCCCGGGAAGAACATGCTGAAGGGAGCACCACACCATGAGCGAGCGCGTCGTACTGGCGTACTCCGGGGGCCTGGACACCTCGGTCGCCATCCCGTATCTGGCCGAGCAGACCGGCGCCGAGGTGATCGCGGTGGCGATCGACGTCGGGCAGGGCGGCGAGGACATGGCGGCGATCCGCCAGCGGGCCCTGGACTGCGGCGCCGCCGAGTCGGTGGTGGTCGACGCCCGCGAGGAGTTCGCGGCCGACTACTGCATCCCGGCGATGCGGGCCAACGCGCTCTACATGGACCGCTATCCGCTGGTCTCCGCGCTCTCCCGGCCGCTGATCGTCAAGCACCTGGTCGAGGCGGCGAAGCACTACGGCGGCACGATCGTGTCGCACGGCTGCACCGGCAAGGGCAACGACCAGGTCCGCTTCGAGGCCGGCCTCGGCGCCCTCGCCCCCGACCTCAAGGTGATCGCGCCGGCCCGGGACTACGCCTGGACCCGGGACAAGGCGATCGCGTACGCCGAGGAGAAGGGGCTGCCGATCGACGTGACCCGCAAGTCGCCGTACTCGATCGACCAGAACCTGTGGGGCCGGGCGGTGGAGACCGGGTTCCTGGAGGACATCTGGAACGCCCCGATCGAGGACGTCTATTCCTACACCGCCAACCCGGCGGAGCCGCGCGACCCCGACCACGTCGTGATCACCTTCGACGCCGGGGTACCGGTGGCGATCGACGGCGAGACGGTCACCCCGTACCAGGCGATCCTGGAGCTGAACCGGCGGGCCGGCGCCCAGGGGGTGGGCCGGCTCGACATGGTCGAGGACCGGCTGGTCGGCATCAAGAGCCGCGAGGTGTACGAGGCGCCGGGCGCGATCGCGCTGATCACCGCCCACCAGGAGCTGGAGAACGTCACCGTGGAGCGGGACGTGGCCCGGTTCAAGAAGGGCGTGGACCAGCGCTGGGGCGAGCTGGTCTACGACGGTCTCTGGTTCTCGCCGCTGAAGAACGCGCTGGACGCCTTCATCGACGACACCCAGAAGCACGTCTCCGGCGAGGTCCGGTTGGCCCTGCACGGCGGGCGGGCCGTGGTGACCGGCCGGCGCTCTGAGGCGAGCCTCTACGACTTCGGTCTGGCCACCTACGACACCGGTGACACCTTCGACCAGTCCCTGGCCAAGGGCTTCGTGCAGCTGTGGGGCCTGCCGAGCAAGATGGCGGCGGCCCGGGACGCCCGGCTGGGCGGCTCCGGGAAGTGACGGCTGCGAGCGCGAGGAGTGAGGGAGCGAAGCGAGTGAGCCCCGCAGTCGCGAGCGAAAGGCAAGCTCAGCAATGATGGTCGGCGTGGACGACAAGAGCCTGACTGAGAACAGCGCCGGAACCAACCGTACGAGCCTCTGGGGTGGCCGGTTCGCCGGTGGCCCGGCCGAGGCGTTGGCCCGGCTCTCGGTCAGCGTCCAGTTCGACTGGCGGCTCGCCCCGTACGACCTGGCCGGCTCCCGGGCGCACGCCCGGGTGCTGGCCGCCGCCGGCCTGCTCGACCCGGACGAGCTGGGCCGGATGCTGGCCGCGCTGGACGACCTGGAGGCGGCGGTGCGCACCGGCACCTTCCGGCCCACCGTCGAGGACGAGGACGTGCACACCGCACTCGAACGCGGCCTGCTGGAACGCCTCGGCACGCTCGGCGGCAAGCTCCGGGCCGGCCGGTCCCGCAACGACCAGGTCGCCACCGACCTGCGGCTCTATCTGCGCGATCATGCCCGGGGGCTGGCCGCCCGGATCGTCGGGCTGGCCGACGCGCTGGTGGAGCAGGCGGCCCGCAACCTGGAGACCCCGGCGCCGGGGATGACCCACGTGCAGCACGCGCAGCCGGTCACCTTCGGGCACTGGCTGCTCGCGCACGTCCAGCCGCTGCTGCGCGACCTGGCGCGGCTGCGTGACTGGGACCACCGGGCGGCGGTCAGTCCGCTCGGCGCGGGCGCGCTGGCCGGCTCCGGGCTGCCGCTCGACCCGGTGGCGGTCTCGAAGGAGTTGGGCTTCCGGACCTCGTTCGCCAACTCGATGGACGCGGTCGCCGACCGGGACTTCGTGGCCGAGTTCCTCTTCGTCACCGCGCTGCTCGGGGTGCACCTGTCCCGGCTCGGCGAGGAGGTGGTGATGTGGACCTCGCAGGAGTTCGGCTGGGTGGAGCTGGACGACTCCTTCGCCACCGGTTCGTCGATCATGCCGCAGAAGAAGAACGCCGACGTCGCCGAGCTGGCCCGGGGCAAGTCCGGCCGGCTGATCGGTGGGCTGGTCACCGTACTGACCATGCTCAAGGGGCTGCCGATGGCGTACGACCGGGACATGCAGGAGGACAAGGAGCCGGCGTTCGACGCGATCGACACCCTCGACCTGGTGCTGCCGGCGCTGGCCGGGATGGTCTCCACGATGACCGTCCGGGTGGACCGGCTCGCCGCCGCCGCCCCGGTCGGCTTCTCGCTGGCCACCGAGGTCGCCGACTGGCTGGTCCGCAAGGGCGTACCGTTCCGGGAGGCGCACGAGGTGACCGGCCGGCTGGTGGCGCTCTGCGTGGCCCGCGACTGTGAGCTGGACGAGGTCTCCGACGACGACCTGCGGCTGGTCAGCGAGCATCTCGACCCCGGGGTTCGGGACGTGCTCTCGGTCCGGTCCGCGCTGGCCGCCCGGACCACGCCCGGTTCGACCGGCCCGGGACCGGTCTCCGACCAGCTCGTCGCCGCCTCCGACCAGCTCGACGGCTGGCGGCAGTGGTCGACGGAGCAGGTCATCCCGAACAGCTGACCGAGATCGCCCGCCGCTCCGCCCGGCGGGCGATTATCTCCGTCCGGCGCATGGCGCGGCACCTCGAACGTCGATAACCTTCGTTCCGGACAGCTCGTCGGGACTACGGACGTTGTATGGGTGGTGAGTGGCTTGAGGCCGCTGCCGGCGACCTACGGCATGCCGAGAGCCATGGTCGGCTACTTCGTCGTCCTGACCGTCGCCGTCATGCTGCCGGTCGGGTACGCCGCGCTCTTCACCGGCCTGCCCGGCTGGCTGTCGGCGGTGATCCTGCTCGGGACCCTGGGCCTGCTGCTCGGGGTGAGCCTGCGGGTGTCCCGGATGGGGACGGTGGTCGACCGGGACGGGATACTCCGGCGGGGATTCCTCGGCGACCGGCGGTACGGCTGGTCCGACATCCGCGACTTCCACCTGCACGACAACCGGGGAGTGACCCGGGTCGGCCCGTTCGACGTCACCTCCCGCTACGTGGTGGCGGTCTACGACCACCAGCACCAGCGGCGGCGCTGGACGCTCTTCTTCCTCGACGAGCGGGCCTTCTCCGGACCGGGCAGGTTCTTCGAGGAGTTTGAGGAGATCGTCCAGCTCTGGCAGCAGCGTCGCGGGCGGACCCGGTCCAGCGCCTGAGCGCGCGGGCGCGGGACGGCGGCGCGGCAATCGGGTTGGGCGCGGCAATCGGGTTGCGAGCCCGCCGGGTGGCTGGAACGATCTCCCGGTCAGCGCCGAGAGGAGGTGGGCCCGATGCAGTGCGACCGTTCCGTTCGGGCGTCCTCTCCGGCCATCCGTCTCCGCTGACCTCGGCGCGTTCCGCGCCACACCGGTCGGGGAGCCGACGCCCTCCGCCCGGAGGACTTCTGATGATCTCCCCTTTCCGGATCGAGATTCCCGATCCGGTCCTCGACGACCTGCGCACCCGGCTGCGCCGTACCCGGTTCACCGGGCGCAGCGGCGAGCGGCCCTGGCAGGCCGGCACCGATCCCGACTACCTGCGTGACCTGGTCGGCCACTGGGCCGACGGGTACGACTGGCGGGCCCGGGAGGCCGCGCTGAACGCGTACCCGCAGTTTCTGACCGAAATCGACGGTCGGCGGCTGCATTTCCTGCGGATCCCCGGTCGCCGCCCGGCCGGTGCCCCGGTGCCGCCGCCGCTGCTGCTGAACCACGGCTGGCCGAGCAGCTTCGTGGAGCTGCTGCCACTGGCGGACCGGCTGACCGACCCCGGCCGGTACGGCGGTGATCCGGCCACCGCCTTCGACGTGGTGGTGCCGTCGATGCCCGGCTTCCTCTACTCCGAGCTGCCGGCGGAGCCGCTCACCCGGCCGGCGATGGCCGGGATCCTGCACCGGCTGATGACCGAGGTGCTCGGCCACCACCGGTACGGCGTCTTCGGCGGTGACATCGGCGGGGCGGTGGCCGGCTGGCTCGGCGCGACGTACCCCGACCAGGTCGTCGGGGTACACCTGATCCATCCACCCTTTCCGGCCAGTTTCGACGCCCGACCCCTCGATCCCGCCGAGCGGGCCTTCATCGAGGCAGAGGAGCGCTACGACGAGACCGACGGCGGCTACAGCGCCATCATGGCCACCCGGCCGGACACCGTGGCGGCGGCGCTGGTCGATTCGCCGGCCGGGCTGGCGGCCTGGCTGGTCGACAAGTACCGGGACTGGAGCGACTGCCACGGCGACCTGGCCAGCCGGTTCGACCGGGACACCCTGCTCACGGTGATCACGTTGTACTGGGTGACCGAGGCGATCGGTTCGTCGTTCCGGCAGTACCTCGACTATCCGCGCAACCCGCCCCGGCCGGACATCACGGTGCCGGTCGCGGTCACCCTGAGCGCGGAACCGGCGCTGGCCGGGTTTCCCCGCCAACTCGCCGAGCGGGCCTGCCCGGATCTGCGGCAGTGGACCGAGCCGGGTGTCGGGGGCCATTTCATGCCGCACGAGGAGCCGGACCTGCTCGCCGACGAGTTGCGCCGGTTCTTCCTGGGGGCGCTGGACGAGCGCTGAGGACCTCCGCCGGTCGGGCGGCACCGGACGTGAGGCAGGTCTGACGTTGTGAACCTGAGGTTTACAGTGATACCGTCACCGCTGTAAACCTCAGGTTGTCAGGAGTGGTGCGATGTACCGGGTACACCGGCCGGCAGGGCGGTTCGACCAGCTCTCCGAGGGGGAGTACGACCAGTTCGTCGGCCTTGTCGAGGAGTTCAGTCGCCGACTCACCGGGCTGCTGGCCGAACATCCGTCGTTCGCCGCCGTCGAGGCGGGGACGAAGCCGGGTGACGTCGACGACGAGCGGATCCGCCGGGCGGTGTACCTGCGCCGGGTCCGGGCCGGACAGGCCGCGCAGGCGCTGCTCGCCGAGGTGGCCGCCGGCTGTGCCGCCGAGGACGCCTCGGACGCGGTCTGGCTCGGTGCCAGCCTCGCCGACCTGGGCGAGGCGACCGGCAGCAGCCGGCAGGCGGCCCGGAAGCGCTGGCCCGAGCTGGGCCGGATCCACCGGGTCCGGCGCTGGGTGTCGGGGCACGCCGACGACCTGGTGACGGTGCTCCGGATGGTCCTCGACCAAGCGCCCCGGTACACCGCCCCGGAGGGTGCGGTCGAGACCCTCGACCGGGCGGTACGCGCGCTGCACGCCGCGCTCGACGAGACGCTGCGCTCTCGTGACTCGGGCTCGGTGCTGGACCCCGGTACCGGCCGTCCGGTCCGGTGGCGCCGGCTCGCCGACGCGGTCGACCAGCACCTTCGTACCCTGGTCGAGCTGGCCGGTGCGACGACGCCGGAGGCGGAGACGGCGCTCGCCGCCGCCCGGGGCGTCCTGGCGCACCACGACTCGGTGGTGCTCGCCGCAGAGGGTTGAACCGGTCCGGGAGTCGGCGCCGGCCCGTGCACTACGACGTAGCGTGGCCGGACCTCCCGAATCACCCCGAATCCGTCGTCGATCACCCCGAATCCGCTGTCAATCACACCGGGTCCGTCGTTGATCGCACCGGGTCCGTCGTTGATCGTTCCGGGTCGTGCCGGCGCGGCTAGGGACCGCCGGGGCTGTCGCGGGGCCCGCCCTCGGTCTGATCCCAGCGCGGCTCGCCGCGCTGCGCCGAGGGGCGGCCGGCGCGGCTCGATCGCCGGTCGCGCTCCGCTCCGGTCCGTTGCCGGGGTGCGGTCCGGCCCGTCGAGCCGTTCCGGGCGGCGGCACGGCCGTCGGCGCCGCCGGGGAGGTCCGAGCCACCGTGGCCGTTGTCCGGGCAGGGCAGCGCCGAGACCCTGACCAGGGCGTCCAGGTGACCGAGCGGAGTGCCGTCGCTGGCCAGCCGCTGGCCGCTGATCCAGACCCACTGGTTGTCGTAGTACGTCGACAGGTCGAGGCGGACGAACTCGACCATGAGGCGGAGCGGGTGACTGCCGTACCGCCAGTCCTCCGTGGCGATGTCGAGCACGGTGCCGGGAGGCACGTTCGGTGACGCGGACGGGATGGCGTTCACCGGAACCGCCGGGCCGGGGTGTTGCGGCGTACGCCGGCACTGGCACAGGCCGGGCAGCTCAGGCTCCCGCCGCACCCCGCGCACCAGCGGCGGGAGGTTCGGTAGGTACACAGGCCGGCGATGAAACCCAACGCCATCCCGGCGAGCCCTGCCGCGGTGACATACATGATGGGTCCTCCAATTCGGCGACTGAAAGTTACCTTTGCGTCGCCTTTCGCAACCTGCAAGGCCGTGCGTCGAGATCCCGAGCGAGTGAGCAATTGAGCGTCATGAATCATCAGCCGGGCGGCCGGACCGGGGGTGACGCTCGTACCGGCGCTGTGGCAAACTAGTGAGCATGACTCACGGTGTGGTAGGCACATGATTGGCGACAAACACATTGCGGCGCTGGACCAGGTCCTCGAACTGGTTGTGTTGATCAACGACGACATGACCCGGAGCCTGGCCCGGGAGGGGCTGACCGTCTCGCGTACGCACCTGCTCTGGGAGCTGCGCCGGCACGGCCCGATGACCCAGCGCGACCTTGCCGCCGCGCTCAGGGTGAGCGCCCGCACCGTCACCGGCCTGGTCGACGGCCTGGAGGCGACCGGGTTCGTCAGCCGGCAGCCGCACCCGACCGACCGGCGGGCCACCCTGGTCACCTTCACCGAGCGGGGTCGGCAGACGGTCGAGGCGATGGAGCACGGCCAGCAGGAGTTCGCCCACCTGCTGTTCGGGGAGATGCCGGCGGAGCGGTTCGACTGCTTCACCGCCGGGCTGGGCGAGATCCTCACCCGGCTGCGCGGGATCGGCCTGGCGCAGCAATCCCCAGGAGGCGACGGATGACCCAGCGACGCACGACCCGGAGGGAGTTCCCGAAGGCACTGACGACGGTCTGGTCGCTGCTGCGCCGGGCCACCGTCTACGAGCTGGGCATGTGGCGCAGCCTGTTCCGCTGGATCCTGCGCCGGCCGACCGGCCCGGCGGGCACGGTCTCCTTCGGGTACGCCGGCGTCGTCACACCGCTGCTGATCGTCTTCATCGTGGTCTCCGCGATCGAGATCCCCGTGCTCGACCTGATCCTGCCCTGGAAGGTCGCCCGGATCATCGCCGCCACCCTCGGCGTCTACGGGGTGTTCTGGATGATCGGGCTGCTGGCCAGCCTGCGGGTCCACCCGCACCTGGTGGCTGCGGAGGGGATTCGGCTCCGCAACGGCATCTCGATCGACCTCGCGCTGCCCTGGACGGCGATCGAGACGGTACGCAAGCGGCACCGCTCGCTGTCATCCGGCCGCACCGTGCAGGTGGAGCGGACCGACACCCGGACCGTGCTCAACATCGGGGTCTCCAGCCAGACCACCGTCGACATCCTGCTGCGCGAGCCGACCGTACTCCCGGTGCCGAAGGGCACCGGTGAACCCGTACACGAGCTGCGGGTCTACGTCGACGACGCCGACGGCTTCGTCGCGCTGTCCCGCCGACACCTCAGCGCCGAGCCGCCCGGCAATGCCGGCGCACCGGCTTCGGAGAGCCGTTCCGGGGTGGTACGCCCGGGGAGCCGCGCCGGAGCCGGGGACCCCGCCCGGAGCCCGACCGGTCGCCCGTGATGTCCTTGCCGGATGACGTCGGTCGACGACTTCGCCGCACTGCTGGCCGGACCGGTGGTGCCGGCGGCGCGCGGGCTGCTCGGTGCCACCCTCTCGGCGGGCGGCGTCACCGTCCGGCTCACCGAGGTGGAGGCGTACGCCGGCAGCGGCGGAGACCCGGCGTCGCACGCGCACCGTGGGCGTACCCCGCGTAACGCGGTGATGTTCGGGCCGGCCGGGCACGCCTACGCGTACTTCACCTACGGGATGCACTGGTGCGTGAACGTGGTGACCGGGCCGGACGGAGAGGCGTCGGCGGTACTGCTCCGGGCCGGCGAGGTGGTCGACGGGCTGGAGATCGCCCGGAGCCGGCGCACCGCCGTACGCCGGGACGTGGACCTGGCCCGCGGACCCGCCCGGCTCTGCGCGGCGCTCGGCCTGGACCGGGCCGTCTACGGCCGCTACCTGCTCGGCGACGGTCCGGTACGCCTCCGCCCGCCGGCCGCGCCGCTGCCGCCGGAGGCGATCGCCGCCGGTCCCCGGGTCGGCGTCACCGGGGCGCACGACGTCCCGTGGCGGTTCTGGATCGACGGCGACCCGACGGTCAGCGACTACCGCCGGCACGTGCCACGCCGGCGTAGCCCCGACCGACCGGCCGGCCGTCGACCGTAGCCGTCCCCCGCAAGCCCGGAGCTGCGGCGGGTACCGGCCGACGGCTGGCCCCGCCGGACGCGTCCGCCGGAGCCAGCCGCCGTGGTGCCAGGTGCCGTGGTGCCGGGTGCCGTGGTGCCCGGTGCCGTTGTGCCGGGTGCCGGCCTACGGGAAGTTGTTCAGGTACTGCACCTGGTTGGCGGTGTTGGCGGTACCGCCGGAGTTGTTGATGATCCGGTTGATCGTGCCGACCCCGCCGAGCGAGACCGTCACCATGTTGTGGAACCGGACCCCCGAGGTGACCGGCACCTCGAAGGAGCGCTCGTTGACCACCGCCGGGTTCACGTTGAAGTAGCAGTAGCTGCCCAGGCCCCACGCCTCGTGACTGGTCACCGAGTCGGCCACCTTGTACGCCGGATAGCCCCGGGTGGACCCGTTCATGAACGCCGCCTGGTTCGGCGGGTCGTACGGCTTCTCGTTCTGGAAGAAGTACGTCCGGCCGCCGTTGCCGTTCCAGATCACCTCGGTCTTCTGGTAGTGCTCGACGAAGAGGCCGTACATGGTGACGTTGTTGCCGTTCACCACCAGCCCGGTGTCGGCGGTGTTGATGTTCCAGCCGTACGTGCCGGGGTCACCGTGGTCGGCCCGCCACAGCCACATGTGGTCGCCGATCACGTTGTGGCTGTTGATCCGCAGGCTGGTGGTGGCCTTGCCGGGTACCGCGCCGCCGATCCGGAAGAAGACGTCGTGCAGCGAGGTCGGGTTGCCGGCGTGGCTGGCCGAGGAGCCGGCCGGGCCGACCTCCATCAGCACCGACGAGTTCGTCGCGCCGGCCTCGAACATGATGCCGGCGACCTTGACGCCGTCAACGTCGGCCACGGTCATCGCGGTGACGCCGTTCTGCGGCTCGATGGTGGCCAGGCCGAGCCCGAGCACCACGGTGTCCGGCCGGGTCACCCGGATCGTCTCGGTGGTCCGGTAGAGGCCCGGGGTGAAGAGCAGGTTCTTGCCCTGGGCGAGTGCGGCGTTGATGGTCGCCGCGCTGGTGCCGGGCCGGACGACGAAGAACTGGCTCAGCGAGATCGACGAGCCGGCCGGGGTCTTGTTGTACCAGCTCGTGCCCTGGCTGTTGCTGCGCAGCGCCGGCACGAAGACCCGGTACTCGCCGGTGCCGTCGACGTAGAGGAACGGCTTCTCCCGGACCACCGGGGTCTGCGCGACCACCGTGTGCGACGGGTTCGGGAAGTGCGGTGCCGGCGCACCGGCGACCCCGGTGAAGACCATGTTCCAGACCGAGCCGTTCCAGCTGCCGAACTCGCTGTTGCGGGAGTACCACTGCTGCTGCGAGCCGGAGACGACCGTACCGTCGATCTTGGTGTCGGCCATCAGCCCGCCGCTGGACCAGCCGTCGCCGCCGTTCCACAACTGGATCTGGTTGCCGGCGCCGCGCAGGTGCATCCGCCGGTACGGCGCCGCCTGGGAGACCGCCCAGCGTTCGACGATGGTGCCGGCGGGCAGGGTGACCGAGAGGTTCTCGGCCGACCGCCAGAAGTTCTGGGTGGCGTTGCCGCCCATCCAGAACGCCTCGACCCGGACGTGCCCGTTCAGGTTGACGTCGTCCGGTGACATGCCGAGCCCGGCGACCTGGGTGAAGAAGCCGAGGTTGACGTCGGCGGTGTAGGTGCCGGGCTTGAACAGCACCGCGTACCGCCGGGGGGCGAACTGCGCCGTCTCCTGCTCGGTGAAGAGCGAGTTCAGCCGGCCCTGGATGGTGGAGGTCGGCGTCGACGGGTCGAAGACGAAGGTGTTCGGCCCGAGGTTCGGGTTGCGCGGGTCGGTCGGTTCGACCGGGGGATCGCCGGGGCCGGGGCCACCGCCGCCGAACTCGCCGATGACCTGGAACTCCCAGAGCGAGTACCCGTATCCGGTGGCCCGGGCGGTGCCGTACATCCGGACGTACCTGCCGGTGCCGGTGACGTTCAGCGTCTGGGTGCCGCCGGTGCCGGTGCTGGTCGTGTAGACGGTGTTCCAGCTACTGGCGTTCTCGGAGACCTGGATCTGGAACGCCCGGCCGTAGGCCGCCTCCCAGCGCAGCACGACCTGGCTGATCGTGGCGCTCGCGCCGAGGTCGACCTGGATCCACTGTGGATCGCTGAACGCGCTGGACCAGCGGGTGCCGGTGTTCCCGTCCACGGCGGCCGACGCGGTGAAGGCGCCGCCCTCGCTGGACGAGGCCGTCGCCGGCCTGCCCTGCGAGATCAGCGCCGGTGCGGCGCTCGCCGCCGGGGCGGGGCCGGCGAACGGGGTCAGGGCGAGCAGCAGCGTGGCCGCGAGTACGCCGGCCAGCCGGCGCGGTCGGCGGCGGCCGCCGGGATGCCCTCGGGGAGGAAAACGATGAAAAATCATGACCCTGCCTGTCCGTGCGGAGGTGTCTGGCGCCGGCCGCTCCTCGGGGTCCGGAGCGGCGGGCCAGTGGCGGTGTGTGGTGCCGACCGCGGGTGTGCTGCGGTCGGCCTGCTGCGCGGGGGTGCGGTGGGGTAGCCCGAGAGGTCGGTGCCGACCTGCGGAAACGACCGACGGCGGGCGGCGTCGACCGGTCGGGTGTGGACGGTAGAGAGCGCTCTCGCAGGATCACGAGTGTTGCGCTCGGGTTCCGCCGCCGTCAAGACATCAATTTATTACAACGTAATTTATCCCGAATGCCGGAACACGCATCAAGGGTTGATCGATGGAACGGAGGCGGTGCCGAACGCGCCGGTCAGTTGCGCAGGCCACCTGCGGCGAGCAGCCGGGCGACCGGCAGGGTGGCGGCGCCGAGCGCCACCGCGTCGATCCCGAGCTGACCCAGCTCGATGGTGGCCTGCTCGTACGGCTGGTGCAGCGCCTGCCCCGCCGCCGCCTCGCGGATCGCCGGCAGCAGGTGGGCGCCGAGCGCCACCCCGGCCCAGCCGCCCAGCACCACCCGTTCCGGGTTGAACAGGTTGATCAGGTTCGCCACCCCGGCGCCGAGGTAGCCGGCCGTCTCGGTCAGCACCCGGCGGGCGGTCGCGGACCGGTCCGCCGCCTCGATCAGGGCACCCAACTGGGACTCCTCGTCGGCACCGGGTACGGCGTGGCCGCGCCGGGCCTCCCGGTAACGGTCGATGATCCCCTCCGCCCCGACGTACGCCTCCAGGCAGCCCCGGGCGCCGCACCGGCAGGCGCGGCCGTCGTAGACCAGGGTGGTGTGCCCCCACTCGCCGGCGCTGCTGGAGACGCCCCGGTACATCACCCCGTTGGTCACCACCGCCGCGCCGACCCCGGAGCCGACCAGCGCGAAGACGGCGTGCCGGCTGCCCCGGCCGGCCCCGAACCACATCTCGGCCTGGCCCAGCGTCTTCGCGCCGTTGTCGACGTGCACCGGCAGGTCGACCTCGGCGCGGATCAGCCGCTCCAGCGGTACGCCGTGCCAGCCGAGGGTCTGGGCGTGCACGATCGCCTCGCCGCCCTGCACCACCACGCCGGAGACGCCGATGCCGACGCCGAGGATCTCCGAGCGGGTCGCCCCGGCCTGCGTGGTGACGGCGTCCAGCCCGGCCAGGATGTGCCGGACCACGGCGGCCGGTTCGGGCCCGGCCGCGTCGAGCGGGTAGTCGGCGCTGGCCAGCATCGTCATCGCCAGGTCGAAGAGTTCGACCCGGATCCGGGTCTCGCCGACGTCGACCCCGGCGACCAGGGCGTACCGGGGGGCGACCCGGAGCATCATGCTGGGGCGGCCGCCGTCGGACTCCACGGCGCCGGCCTCGACCACCAAACCGGCCCCGATCAGGTCGCCGACCACGTTGCTGACGGCGGGCTGGCTCAACCCGGTGGAGCGGGCGAGATCCTGCCGGGTCAGCGGACCCTCGAGGAACAACTTCGACAGCAGGGCGGACCGGTTGCGCTGTCGCACGATCCGGTTCGTCGTCCGTTCCAGGTCCACCCACCACCTCGATAAACCCGGGTCACCGGGAGTCACTGTACGGCTCGTCCTTGACGGGCGAGCCACCAGACACTTTAATAACCGCGTAAATTAAGCCTTGATGGAACCCCCTTCGGTGGCTCGCTCCATCCCCCCGCCGACGGTGATCGTGCCCGTACCGCCCCACCACCCCGGCCGCCCACGGCCCCCGCTCCGGCGCCACCCGCCGACGGGCCGACGAGGCCGCCGGCCGACGTAGAAGGGCAAGTCGTGTCCAGACGACACCTCGCTATGGCCGTCGCGGCGCTGCTGACGACCGCCTCCCTCGCCGCCTGCGGCGACTCCGGCGGCTCGTCCGAGGGCGCCGCGAAGACGCTCACCTACTGGGCCAGCAACCAGGGCGCCAGCATCGAGTTCGACAAGCAGACCCTCCAGCCGGAGCTGGACAAGTTCGAGCAGCAGACCGGCATCAAGGTCAACCTCGAGGTCGTGCCCTGGTCGGACCTGCTCAACCGACTGCTCGCCGCCGCCACCTCGGGCAAGGGCCCGGACGTGGTGAACATCGGCAACACCTGGTCGGCCTCGTTGCAGGCCACCAACGCGCTGATCCCGTTCGACGACGCGACCCTGGGCGAGGTGGGCGGCAAGGACCGCTTCGTGCCGGCCGCGCTGGCCGCCGCCGGCGCCCCCGGCAAGCCGCCGGCCGCCGTGCCGCTCTACAGCCTGGCGTACGCGCTCTACTACAACAAGAAGATGTTCACCGACGCCGGCATCACCACCCCGCCCGCCACCTGGGAGGAGCTGGTCGAGACCGGCAAGAAGCTCACCAAGTCCGGCCAGTGGGGCCTGGCCGTGGAGGGCGCCAACCCGTCGGAGAACTCCCACCACGCCTTCACCTTCGGCCAGCAGTGGGGCGGCGAGTGGTTCGACTCCGCCGGCAAGCCGACCTTCGACACCCCGCAGAACGTCGCGGCGGTCAAGCGGTACATCGACCTGATGGCGGTTGACAAGATCGTCAACCCGAGCAACGCCGAGTACGCCCAGAACCAGTCCGTCGCCGACTTCGCCAACCGCAAGGCGGCGATGCTGCTCTGGCAGGCCGCGGGGTCGAACCTCAAGGCACAGGGGATGAGCCCGGACGAGTGGGGGATCGCCCCGGTGCCGTTCCCGGCCACCCCGCCGCCCGGCGGCAAGAAGGTCAACAGCATGGTGGCCGGCATCAACATCGCGGTCTTCAAGCACACCGAGAACCGCGAGGGTGCGCTCCAGTTCGTCAAGTTCATGACCAGCGACGCGGAGCAGGTGATCCTCAACAAGACCTACGGCTCGCTGCCGTCGGTCAAGCCGGCCAGCGCCGACCCGGCGTTCCAGGCGCCGGAGCAGAAGGTGCTGGGCGAGGTGCTCGGCTCCACCGCCGCACCGCTGCCGCAGGTGCCGGAGGAGAGCCAGTTCGAGACCCTGGTCGGTACCGCCATGAAGGAACTCTTCGCCGACGCGGCGGGCGGCAAGGCCGTCACCGAGGCGCAGGTGAAGGAGAAGCTCGGCGTAGCGCAACAGAAGATGGGCAGCTGAGCCGCGACGCCGACGGTTGACCGTGGAGGGGGACCGCCGCCCCCTCCACGGTCCACCCTGAGAGGATCCGATGGCCACCACCACCGCGCCCGGCCCCGTACGGCCCGCCGGGCGACCAGCGCAGGACGGCCCGCCGCGCCCGCGCGGGCGCCGCACCGTACGGCGGACGTACCTGCCGTACCTGCTGCTCGTCCCGGCCGCCCTGCTCGAACTCGGCATCCACGTGGTCCCGATGCTCGTCGGGGTCTGGATGAGCCTGCTCGAACTGACCCAGTTCCACATCCGGGACTGGTCCACCGCACCCTTCACCGGCTTCGAGAACTACCGGGTCACCTTCGACTTCGGCTCCGCGACCGGTAAGGACCTGCTGCACTCGTTCTGGGTCACCGCGCTCTACACCACGCTCTCGGTGGGCTTCTCCTGGATGCTCGGGCTGGCCGCCGCGGTCTTCCTGCAACGGCCGTTCAAGGGCCGGGCGCTGTTGCGCACCCTCTTCCTCACCCCGTACGCGCTGCCGGTCTACACCGCCGTGATCACCTGGACCTTCATGTTCCAGCGGGACACCGGCCTGGTGAACCACGCCCTCGACCAGCTCGGCCTGATCGACGGGGCGAACCCGCCGTTCTGGCTGATCGGGGAGAACAGCTTCGTCGCCCTGCTGATCGTCTCGGTCTGGAAGTCCTGGCCGTTCGCCTTCCTCTGCCTGATGGCCGGGTTGCAGAACGTGCCGCCGGAACTCTACGAGGCGTCCGCGATCGACGGCGCGAACTTCTGGCGGCGGCTGCGCGACGTCACCCTGCCGATGCTCCGGCCGGTCAACCAGGTGCTGCTGCTGGTCCTCTTCCTCTGGACCTTCAACGACTTCAACACCCCGTACGTGCTCTTCGGCGGCTCCGCGCCGAGGCAGGCCGACCTGATCTCGATCCACATCTACCAGAGTTCCTTCGTCACCTGGAACTTCGGCCTCGGGTCGGCGATGTCGGTGGCGCTGCTGCTCTTCCTGCTCGTCGTCACCGCCGTCTACCTGCTCGTCACCAACCGCAGGAGAGAGCATGCGTGAGTCAACCGGCGAACGCTGGGCCCGCCGCATCGTGCTCAGCCTGCTGACCCTCTTCGTCCTCGCCCCGCTGTACGTGATGGTCAGCTCCGGGCTCAAGCCGCTGCGCGACGTGCAGGGCGCCTTCACCTGGCTGCCCAGCCGGGTCACCTTCCAGCCCTTCGTGGACATGTGGCAGACGGTGCCGCTCGGCCGCTATCTGGTGAACAGCCTGCTGGTGGCCAGCTCGGCCGCGGTGATCTCGGTGGCGATCGCCATCTTCGCCGCCTTCGCGATCAGCCGCTACCGGTTCCGCGGCCGGCAGCTCTTCTCGGTCACGGTCCTCTCGACGCAGATGTTCCCCGGCATCCTCTTCCTGCTGCCGCTCTTCCTCATCTACGTCAACCTGGGCAACGTCACCGGGATCGAGCTGTACGCCAGCCGGCTCGGGCTGACCATCACCTATCTCACCTTCTCGCTGCCGTTCTCCATCTGGATGCTGGTCGGCTACTTCGACTCGATCCCGCGCGGGCTCGACGAGGCGGCCCAGGTCGACGGGGCCGGACCGCTGCGCACGCTCTTCCAGGTGATCCTCCCGACGGCGGTGCCCGGGATCGTCGCGGTCACCGTCTACGCCTTCATGACCGCCTGGGGGGAGGTGCTCTTCGCCTCGGTGATGACCGACGAGAACAGTCGTACCCTCGCCGTCGGGCTCCAGGGCTACGCCACCCAGTACAACGTCTACTGGAACCAGGCGATGGCCGCCTCGGTGGTGGTGAGCATCCCGGTGGTGATCGGCTTCCTCGCCCTGCAACGCTACTTCGTCGCCGGGCTGACCGCCGGAGCGGTCAAGTAGCCCGCCTGTCCGTCCTGCCCGTCGAGCCACCGTCCGACCCGGACCGAGACCCGCGCGGTCAGCAGGCTCTGAACCATCCAAAGGAGAGTCGACCGATGCCGGATCTGTCCAAGCTGCCACCGAACTTCACCTGGGGCGTCGCCACCGCGGCGTACCAGATCGAGGGGGCTGTCGGTGTGGACGGCCGCAGCCCGTCCATCTGGGACACCTGGAGCCGGGTGCCCGGCAACGTCGACAACGGCGACACCGGCGACGAGGCGTGCGACCACTACCACCGCTGGCCGGAGGACGTGGCCCTGATGCGGCGGCTCGGCGTCGACGCGTACCGCTTCTCGGTGGCCTGGCCCCGGGTGATGCCGGACGGCACCGGCCGGGTCAACCCGGCCGGGCTGGCCTTCTACGACCGGCTGGTCGACGCGCTGCTGGCGGCCGAGATCCGGCCGCTGGTCACGCTCTACCACTGGGACCTGCCGCAGGCGCTCCAGGACCGGGGTGGCTGGCCGGCGCGGGCCACCGCCGAGGCGTTCGCCGACTACGCCTCGGTGGTGGCCGGCGCGCTCGGCGACCGGGTCACCGACTGGGTGACGGTGAACGAGCCGCTCTGCGTCTCCTGGATCGGGCACCTGGAGGGCCGGATGGCCCCGGGCGAGCAGGACCTCACCCGGGCGGTCGCCGCCTCGCACCACACGCTGCTCGGGCACGGCCTCGCCACGGCGGCGGTGCGGGCGGCGGCGAGCCGGCCGGCCTCGGTCGGCATCGTGCTCAACCCGAGCCCGTGCGAGCCGGGCAGCGACCGGCCGGAGGACGTGGCGGCGGCGGTCCGGGCCGACGGGCACGTCAACCGGTGGTGGCTGGACCCGCTTTACGGGCGGGGCTACCCGACCGACATGCTGGAGGTCTACGGCGTCGAGCCGCCGGTCCGCCCCGGCGACCTGGAGTGCATCGCCACCCCGACCGAGTTCCTCGGGTTGAACTACTACTTCCGGCAGGTCATCGTCGACGACCCGGACGGCCCGGTGCCGCACGCCCGGCAGATCCCGGTACCCGGCTCGACGCAGACCGCGATGGGCTGGGAGGCGTACCCGACCGGGCTGGAGGAGCTGCTGGTCTCGGTGACCGAGCGGTACGCCCCGGCCCGGATCCTGGTCACCGAGAGCGGTTCGGCCTGGCCGGACAGCGTCACCGCCGAGGGTGGCATCGAGGACAAGGAGCGGACGGCGTACCTGGAGGAGCACGTCCAGGCCGTCGCGGCGGCGGTCGCCCGGGGGGTACCGGTGGAGGGCTACTTCTACTGGTCGCTGCTGGACAACTTCGAGTGGGCGTACGGCTACGACAAGCGGTTCGGCCTGGTGCACGTCGACTACGCCACCCAGCGCCGGACGATGAAGGCGAGCGGGCTGCGCTACGCCGACATCATCCGGGACCACCAGCGGCTGGACGGGCGCGCGCAGCCGGAGAACCCCTCCCCGGTGGGCTGACCTTGGCCGACGCCGAACGGCGGTGACGGCACGGCCAGCTCCGGCACCGCCACTGCCAGAACGGACATCCAAGACATCTGACCCGAGGTGGTCGGCTGTCTCCGTGGGTACCGGCCGGTCCCGCGGGACCGAGCCGACGTCGGCAGCATCGACGCGGGTACGGTGTGCGGAGCCGTTCGACGGGCCGACGGCGTCCCGCCCTGCTCCATTTCCCCCCGAGGAGTGCAAGATCAGATGAGCGATCCGGTCCAGACCCCCGAGCAGCCGGGGCCGACGAGCCAGCGGCGTCCGACCAAGCAGGAGCGCCGGGCCGCCGCGGAGGCGGCCGCGGCCCAGGCCGCCGCGAACCGGGCCCGTGTGCAGCGGGTGGCCGGCGGGACCGTCGGAATCCTCCTGGCCGGGCTGGGCGTCGCCGCCGTCGTCGTGCTGCCGCAGGTGATGGAGGACGCGCCCCGCTCGTCGGCCGCACCGGTGGCGAGTGCGACCACCCCGCCGGCCGCCGAGCCGACCGCCCCGCCGGAGCCGACCGCCCCGCCGGAGAGCCCCGGGGCGCCGTCCCGGCCGCCGGCCGACCTGGATCCCCGGCTGGCGGAGCGACCCACCGTCGAGGCCGGCAAGGGCGAGTTGACCAAGCTCACCGTCACTCCGCTGATCGAGGGCACCGGCCCTGCGGTGCAGAACGGGCAGACGATCACGGCCAACTACGTCGGTGTCTACTACGCCACGGGTCAGGAGTTCGACTCCTCGTGGAGGCAGGGCCAGCCGGTCCCGCTCCAGGTCGGCGGCATGATTCCCGGCATGGACCAGGGGCTGGTGGGGGTCAAGGTCGGCAGCCGGGTGCAGATCGACATTCCGACGGACCTCGCCTACGGCGACAACCCGACCGGCGGTGCCCCGGCCGGCCCGCTCCGGTTCGTGGTGGACGTCCTGGCGGCGCAGTAGCCCGTCCGGGCAGCAGACCTACGACGGCGGCCGTGACCAGGAAGGTCACGGCCGCCGTGTCCGTCGGGTGCGCCCCGCGGCTCAGGCCGGAGTGGGCGTGGAACTCTTCTCGCTGGGCTCGGCCTCGGCGGCCGGCGCCACGGTGTCGATCGCCTCGACGGTCTCCTCGTCCCGGTGCGCCCGGTACTGCCGGATCGAGTACGCCAGCGCGAGCGCCCAGATCAGGTAGATCGCCGCGTAGACGGAGTACCGCACGCCGTCCGGCGCGTCGATCCAGTCGCTGCGCAGCAGGGTCCGGGCATTGGTCACGATGATCACGCCACCCACCGCCGAGCCGAGGATCCGGGGCGGGATGTGCCGGACCAGCCAGGCGGCGATCGGCGCGGCGACCACGCCGCCGAGCAGCAGCGCGAGGACCCAGGCGAAGTTGACGTTCTCGCTGCCCAGGCCGACCAGGAAACCGAGGCTCGCGGCGACCGCGACCAGGAACTCGCTGGTGTCGATCGAGCCGATCACCTTGCGGGGCGCCATCCGGCCGCTGGCCAGGATCGCCGGGGTGCCGACCGGTCCCCAGCCGCCGCCACCGGTCGAGTCGACGAAGCCGGCGAGCAGGCCGAGCGGGGCGAGGAACCGCTTGCGCAGCGGCTGGCCGAGGCGGTCCCGGGGGATGCCGGCCGCGGTGAACCGGACCAGGATGTAGATCCCGAGGGTGAGCAGCAGCAGCGCCATGATCGGCGCGGCGACCTCGGTGGAGAGGCTGGACAGGAAGGTGGCGCCGGCGAAGGCGCCGACCGCACCCGGTATGCCGATCTTGGCGACCACCTTCCAGTCGACGTTGCCGAACCGCCAGTGCGCGGCGCCGGAGGCGAGGGTGGTGCCGATCTCGGCCAGGTGCACGGTGGCGGACGCGGCCGCCGGGTTGGTGCCGATCGCCAGCAGCAGGGTGGTGGAGGTGACGCCGTACGCCATGCCGAGACTGCCGTCGACGAGCTGCGCACCGAGCCCTACCAGGGCGAGGAGCAGAAGTTTTCGCACGGGCGTTCCTTCCCGGAAAGGTGGTCGAGGGGATGCCTGACCGAGCTGACGGCCGGGGCGTTCCGGCCGGAGCCAGCGCCGACAGTTCGGACGACGGGTCCGTACCAGGAGCGGGTACGGGCTGGGGCGGACCACGCGGCGTTGCGCTTATTCCCCATCTAACCCATAGGGATTGTTGACCCGGTGGTCCGGCTAGTCAACCCCGATACCCGGCTCGGCTCGCACTCCAGCCCGACCTTCGCCGTGCCGGACGACCGTGGCGGCACCGAGCGGCGCGGCCACGGTCGTCCGACCGGTTCCCCCAGTCACTCCACCCGGGGCCCGGCGCCGCCCGGACCGGCCCGCAGGATCAGCCGGGCCGGCAGCACGCTGGCGGCCAGCGCCAGCACCACACACCCGGCCACCACCGACCCGATCGTCCACCCGGGCACGACCAGTCCGACCGGTACCCCGAGCTGCTCGCTCAGCGCCGAGCGGATCGCCAGCAACGCGACCGCCGGCACCAGCAGGCCGAGCGCGGTGCCGATCGCCAGCACCAACCCCGACTCGGCGGCCACCGTGCCGAGCACCTGCCGGACGGTGGCGCCGGCCCGGAGCAACAGCAGCAGCTCCCGGGCCCGGTGCGCGGTCGCCATCAGCAGCGTGTTCGCCAGCGCGATCGCGGTGTAGCCGGCCGAGACCCCGATCAGGATCAGCGTGGCCAGCCAGACCAGCCGGTCCTCGGCCGCGTCCCGCTCCGCCGCGTACTCCGCGACACCGACCAGCCGGGCCCCGAGTACGGCCCGACGGTCCGCTCCGCCGTCGTCGGGGCCGGTCGCCGCCGTGGTGAAGACCGCCTCGGTGAGCGCCGACGGATCGTGCGCCCGGACCACCTCCCGGGCCAGCAGCAACTGCGCCGGAATGGAGCCGTCGGCGACCACCGCCGCCACCCGGACCGGCCCGCTGCTGCCGTCCGGATAGCCGAGCGTCGCGCCGCCCCCCGCCGACCAGCCGAACCGCTCGGCGAGCCCGGCGGTCACCACCGCGGTCTCCGGCCCCCGGAAGGCCGCGAAGTCCCCGGAGACGACGCTGAGCCGCCCGTTCACCCGGGCGAACCCGACCGGGTCCACCCCGGCGGCGGCCAACGGCTCACCGGCACCGGTCGCCGTACCGCCGGGCGGGTCGGCGTAGACGGTGCTGGGCAGCAGCGCCGTGCCGGCAACGGTGGCCACCGCCGCGTCCGACAGTCCGGGCGTGCCGTCCGGGACGAGCACCGAACCGGCCCGGATCGCCCCCGCGTCCCGGCTGGCGTACGCGCCGGTCGAGGTCGCCACCGAACCGGCGATCAGCACCGTGAACCCGACCGTGAGCAGCATCGGCGCCGACGTCGACGCGGTACGCCGCACCGCCGTCAGCGCGTTGCGCCGCACCAGCATCCCGGTCGCACCCCGCAGCCGTCCCAGCGGCCAGGTGAGCGCGTACGTCAGCGGCGGCACCAGTACCGGGGCGAGCAGGGTCAGCCCACCGGTCAGCGCCATCGAGGCGTACAGGGCGTAGTTCACGATCTCGTCCGGGCCCGCCCCGGCCAGCAGTACGGTCAGCAGCAGCCCCAGCGCGGTGACGACGATCCCGCCGATCCACCGGGACCGGGACATCGGTCGCCGGTCCACCACCGCCTCCCGCAGCGCCTCCAGCGGCCGTACCCGACCGGCCCGGCGGGACGCCGACCAGACCCCGAGCAGGGCGACGACCAGCCCCACCAGGTAGGCGGCGGCCGGCGGCCAGGGCTCGATCCGCACCCGGAACCCGGCGGGCTGGAAACCGGCGTCGACCAGCAGGGCGCCGAAGGCCGGCGCGCAGGCGGTACCCAGCACCGCCCCCACGGCCGCCCCGACGGCACCGACCGCCAGCGCCTCGGCGTACATCAGCCGGCGGAGCTGCCCCGGGGTGGCGCCGACGGTACGCAGCAGCCCGAACTCCCGACGCCGCTGGGCGACCCCGAAGGCGAAGGTGGAGGCGACGACGAAGATCGAGACGAATCCGGCCAGCGCCGTCATCGCGGTCAGCACCTGCATGCCGATCCAGCGGGTCCGCGCGTCCCGGGGCGGTTCGACCTGCGCCCGGTCGGCGCCGGTCAGCACGGTGCCGTCCCGGCCGACGACCGCCTCGGCCGCCGCCCGTATCGCCGCCGGGTCGGCGTCGTCCGCGAGTACCAGGCCGATCAGCCGGACGCCCCGGGACAGCGGTGCGGCGACCGGGTCGGCGAGGTAGAAGCCGGGCCCGTCCACGGTGCCCGCGACGGTGTACCCGGCCGGCCCGGTCGCGGTCAGCAGGGTGACCGGGCTGCCCGGGGCGAGCCCGAGCGCGCGGTCCAGCACCACCTCGTCCGGCCGGCCGGGCGGGCTCCCCGCCACCAGCCGGTACGGCGCCAGCGCGGCACTCGACCAGCCGTGCCCCTGCGGGTCGCCGAGCGCGGGCTCACCGACCGGCCGGCCGTCGAGCACCGCCTGGGCGTAGAACGACCGGTCCGGTACCGCCGCCGTGACCCCGTGCAGCGCGGCGAGCCGCCCGGTCAGTTCGGCGGTCCGCTCCGGCGACCACGGGCGGCGCTCCGGAAAGGTGCCCGACACCGCCTCGACGGGAGGCGCCGCGACCAGCACCTCCGCCCCGGCGTACCGGTCGGGCACCCGGGGTTGCGCGGAGACCAGGATCAGCGCGGTCGCCGACATCAGCGCCACGCCGAGGCAGAGTGCGACGAACGGGCCGAGCAGCCCGGTCCACCGGGCGCGCAGCGCGGCGAAGCTCAGCATGCCGGCTCCAACCTGGTCATCCGGGCCGCGATGGTCTCCGCCGCCAGGTCGCCGCCGAGTTCGTCCACCACCCGGCCGTCGGCGAGCAGCACGACCCGGTCGGCGTAGGCGGCGGCCACCGGGTCGTGCGTCACCATCACCACCGTCTGCCGGTGCTGGTCGACGAGGCCGCGCAGCAGCCGCAGGATGTCCCGGGAGGTCCGGGTGTCCAGCGCCCCGGTCGGCTCGTCGGCGAAGAGCACCGCCGGCCGGCTGATCAGGGCCCGGGCGATCGCCACCCGCTGCTGCTCGCCGCCGGAGAGTTCGTCCGGGGTGTGCCGGCCCCGTCCGGCCAGGCCGACCTCGGCCAGCGTCGCGTCCAGTTCGGCCGGGTCGGGCCGGCGGCCGGCCAGTCGCAGCGGCAGCGCCACGTTCTGCGCCGCGGTCAGCGCCGGCACCAGGTTGTACGACTGGAAGACGAACCCGACCCGGGCCCGGCGCAGCAGGGTCAGCGCGGTCTCGCCGAGGGTGCCGAGGTCGGTGCCGTCGATGGTGACCGTGCCGCCGGTCGGCCGGTCGAGCCCGGCGGCGCAGTGCAGCAGGGTCGACTTGCCGGAGCCGGACGGACCCATCACGGCGGTGAAGGTGCCCCGGTCGAAGTCGACCGTCACCCCGTCCAGCGCGGCCACCCGCCGGACTCCGCTGCCGTACGCCCGGACGACCTCCCGCAGCCGTACGGCGGCGGTCAGCTCCGGTGTTTCCTGTCGTCGCGTCATGCCCTCGAAGATCGGCCATCGGCGGCCCCGGCACATCGGAGCGGAGCCGTCACTTCCGGCCCGGCCCTGCGGGCTATCCCGGCCGGGGCGACGCCGGTCGGGTCAGCCCGGAGGATGACCCGCTCCGGGTGGACGCGGCCGGGTGGCCGGGCCGCTACCGTCGACGGATGAGTGCCGTCCAGCCGCGTCCGCTGCTGACCCGCCGGTTGCGCCGGGTCGACCTGATCGCCCTGGACGTGCTGGCGGCGCTCGGCCTGGCGGTGATCTGCGGGTACGCCGCCGCCGACCCGCCCGCGGCGACCGGGTACCCCGATCCGCTGGTCCGGGAGCCGGTCTGGCTCTCCCTGCTCTTCATGGTCGTCATCACGGCGCCGATCGCGGTACGCCGCCGCTGGCCCGTACCGGTGCTGGCGGTGGTGACGATCAGCGCGTTCAGTGCGGTACTGGTCGAGGTGGTGCCGATCTACGCCTCGATCTCCGTCGTCATCGCGGTCGCCTTCGCGCTCTACCAGGTGGCGCTGGTCACCGAGCTGCGCCGCTCGGTGCCGGCCCTGCTGCTGGTGCTGGCCGGTGCCGTGATCGCGGTCCTTCCGAAGACCTCGGACTGGGACGAGGCGATCACCGGGCTCGGCTTCATGGCGCTGCTCCTGATCGCGACCTGGATCCTCGGCCGGGCGGTACGCGAGCGGCGCGCGTACACCTCCCGGTCGGCGGCGGAGCTGGCCCGGCAGGCGACGGTCGACGAGCGGCTGCGGATCAGCCGCGAGCTGCACGACATCGTGGCGCACAGCATGAGCGTGATCACGGTGAAGGCGGCGATCGCCAACCATGTGGCGGAGTCCCGGCCGCAGGAGGTTCGGGACGCGCTGCGGGACATCGAGGCGACCAGCCGCAGTGCGCTGGCGGAGCTGCGCCGTACCCTCGGCGTGCTGCGCAGCGGCGCACCGGGTGCCGCGGTCGAGTTCGCTCCCGCGCCGGGCCTGGCCGACCTGCCGGGCCTGCTGGACCGGGCGACGGCGGCCGGGATCGTCGCGGAGCTGGTGCTGGAGCTGCCCGCCGGGGCGGAGCCGCCGGAGGACGTCGGCCGCTCGGGATACCGGATCGTGCAGGAGGCGCTGACCAACGTGGTCAAGCACGCGGGGCCGGTACGGTGCCGGATCGAGGTGACCGGTGCCGACGGCGAGTTGCGGGTCGACGTGACCAACGAGCCGGGTCGACCGGTCCGGGCGGCGGATCCGAAGGGGCAGGGTCTGATCGGCATGCGTGAGCGGGTCCACCTCTACGTCGGTACCTTCGAGGCCGGGCCGACCGCCGAGGGCGGTTTCCGGGTTTCGGCGCGGCTGCCGTACCGACCCGCCGAGCGCCCGACCCCGCCGGCCGACGTGCCCCCGCTGGCCGACGCGCCGCCCGCGGCGGTCGAGGCGGGTCCGGTGGGTGGGTCGGCCGGAGGGGAGCGGTGACCGGCGAGCCGATCCGGGTGCTGATCGCCGACGACCAGGCGCTGCTCCGGGGCAGCTTCCGGGTGCTGATCGAGACGACGCCGGGGCTGACCGTGGTCGGCGAGGCCGGCACCGGCGCCGCCGCGGTCGAGCTGGCCGAGCGGGAGCGCCCGGACGTGGTGCTGATGGACGTCCGGATGCCGGAGCTGGACGGCATCGAGGCGACCCGGCGGATCAGTGCCTCACCCGCCGCCGGTCAGGTCCGGGTGCTGATCCTCACCACCTTCGACCTCGACGAGTACGTCTACGCGGCGATCCGGGCCGGCGCGAGCGGCTTCCTGCTCAAGGACGCCCCGCCGGAGGACCTGCTGACGGCGATCCGGGTGGTCGCCGCCGGTGAGGGGCTGCTCGCCCCGAGCGTGACCCGTCGACTGATCGCCGAGTTCGCCCGGTTGCCCGAACCGGACCGGCCGGTGGCCCGGGAGCTGACCGGGGTGACCGACCGGGAGCGGGAGGTGTTGACCCTGATCGGACGCGGCCTGTCCAATCCGGAGATCGCGGGTCATCTGCGGCTCAGTCCGGCCACGGTGAAGACGCACGTCGGCCGGCTGCTCGGCAAGCTGCACGCCCGGGACCGCGCCCAACTCGTCATCGTCGCCTACCAGACGGGCCTGGTCACGGTCCCCGATCGCTGACCGCCCCGGGCCGCCCCTGCACCGCAGCCGGCCGTCGGGCGAAGCGGGTCACCGGCCGTCCAGGTGCAGCAGCAGGAGCTGCTCCGGGTGCAGCGGCGGAGCCTGTAGGCCGGCGTTGCCGAGGCTGCGCCCGGTCAGCCGTACCCCGTCGGTGGTCCAGGCCGGCGGCGCCGGCAGGCTCCGCGCGGCCTCGGGCGGCGCGACGGCCCGGACCAGGTAGCGGCGGTCCGGATCGAGGCCGGGCAGGCGTACCGGTCCGGGATTCACCGTGGTCCCGGTCGCCACGGCGACGATCGCCATGATCGCCTCGAACCGGTCCGGTGCCACCACCCCGTGCACCCAGAGCGCCGGGTCGGGATGGTCGACCCGGACCACCGCCCCGCCGTGCACCAGCGCGCGGTGCCGCTTGTAGAGCGTCACCCACCAGGCCAGTTCCTGCCGCTGCTCGCCGGTGGCGGCGGTCAGGTCCCACTCGATGCCGAAGCTGCCGAAGAAGGCGGTACCGGCCCGGAAGCCGAGATCGTGGGTACGGCCGGTGGTGTGCGCCCGGCCGGAGCCGACGTGCGAGCCGATCAGTTCCGGCGGCAGCAGGAGCTGGGTCCAGCGCTGGATCGACTGCCGTTCCAGGGCGTCGATGCAGTCGCTGCCCCAGATCCGGTCGGTCCGTTCCAGGATGCCCAGGTCGACCCGGCCGCCGCCGGAGGAACACGACTCGATCTCCAGCCGGCGATGCCGTTCCCGCAGCGTGTCGAGGAGCCGGTAGGTCGCCAGGGTCTGCCCGTGCACCCCGGGCCGCCCCGACGGCTGGTGGCCGGCGTCGAGCAGGTCCCGGTTGTGGTCCCATTTCAGATAGTCGATGTCGTACTCCCGGACCAGCGCGTCGAGCCGCCCGAGCAGGTACTCGTACGCCTCCGGGTGGGTCAGGTCGAGCACCTGCTGCCAGCGGGCCGACCGGGGCAGCCGCCCGCCGGTGCCGAGGATCCACTCGGGGTGGGCCCGGGCCAGTTCCGAGTCGGGGTTGACCATCTCCGGCTCGACCCAGAGCCCGAACTCCAGCCCCAGCCCGCGTACGTGTGCGACCAGCGGATGCAGGCCGTCGGGCCAGACGGCCGGGTCGACGTACCAGTCGCCGAGCCCGGCCCGGTCGTCGCGCCGGCCCAGGAACCAGCCGTCGTCCAGGACGAACCGCTCCGCGCCGACCTCGGCGGCGGCGTCGGCCAGCGCGGTGAGCCGGTCGAGGTCGTGGTCGAAGTAGACCGCCTCCCAGGTGTTCACCACCACGGGGCGCGGTCGCCGCCCCGCCCGGCCCGTTCGGCGCAGGTGTGCGTGGTACCGGGCGGACATCTCGTCCAGCCCTCGCCCGTACGAGGCGTAGAGCCAGGGCGTCCGGTAGCGCTCGCCCGGCGCCAGCGCGATCTCGCCGGGCAGCAGCAGCTCACCGGCGGCGAGCAGCGCCTCGCCGTCCGGGGTCCGTTCGGCGTGCAGCCGGTGGTTGCCGCTCCAGCCGAGGTGTACCCCCCAGACCTCGCCGGTCCGGAAGCCGAAGCCGGCCGTACCGGCCACCATCAGCAGCGAGGCGTCCAGGCCCGGCTTGCCCCGGCGGCTCTCCCGGGACCGGGTGCCGACGGTGAACGGGCTCCGCTGCGGGCTGCGTTCCCGGCACCACCGCCCGGTCAGGTCGAGCAGCTCGTCCGCCTGCGGCGGCACCGGCAGTCCGAGCAGCAGCCCGGCCAGCTGGTAGGTGTCGGCGTCGGCCGGGTTCGTCAGCTCGGCGCGGAGCCGGAGCAGTCCGGCCGGGTCGAGTTCGACCTCGATGACCAGGTCGAGGCGCGCGGCGTCGTCGGTGGCGCTCACCACGATCGCCGCGGTCGTCCCGGCCGGCTCTCCGCCGGTTCCGCCCGGCTCGTCGCGCACCCGCAGGTCGGTGCGGCGGAACCGTGGCGACCAGTCGCGGCCGGCGCGGTGCCCGGAGAGCCCGGGCAGCCCGAACCAGGCGTACGTGTGCTCGGGCAGGATGCCCACCGGCCGGCCCTCCGGGGTCCCGGGCCGGGCCGGCCGGCGGAGCGCGGTGCCGAGGCCGGCGAGTTCCGGCTCGGTGAGCGGCCCGAGGTCGGCGCCCCAGTGCAGCACCGCCGGCACCCCCGGGTCGGTGGCGTCCAGCAGCAGGCTGACTCCGGCCCGGCGCAGGTGCACCAGGCGGCCGTCGGTGGCGGGGCTCGACGCCGGCTGGCGGGTCTGACTCGGCACGGTCACGGGGGTACGCCTCCGCGGGATCGAAGGATTTGTCACGCCCTGGCCCGGGTAGCGTCCCTTCGGCCGTCCCGTCCCGTCAACGGCCTCCCGTCCCGCCGGGCGCCGCCGCCGGACCGCAAACCGGGTACGGGCCGGCGGCCGGCATGGTGGACAATCTGCACCGTGACCGATAGCAGCCTTCCCCCCGCCGCGCCTGCCGGCTGGGAGTCTCCGCTCGACGACCTGCGGTGGCGGGGACTCCTCTTCGACTCGACCGATCCCGCCGAGCTGGCGGAGCACTTCGGCTCCGCTCCGGTGACGTTCTATGTCGGGTTCGACCCCACGGCGCCGAGCCTGCACATCGGCAACCTGTTGCAGGTGCTGACGGCCCGCCGGCTGCAACTCGCCGGGCACCGCCCGCTGCTGCTGGTCGGCGGGGCGACCGGCCTGATCGGCGACCCCAACGAGCGGGGCGAGCGGACGCTGAACAGCCCGGAGGTGGTGGCGAGCTGGGTGGAGCGGATCCGCAGGCAGCTCGCGCCCTTCATGTCGTACGTGGGCGACAACGCCGCCCATCCGGTCAACAACCTGGACTGGACCGGCGAGATGTCGGTGGCGGAGTTCCTCCGTGACGTCGGCAAGCACTTCCCGATCAACCGGATGCTGGCCCGCGAGGTGGTCAAGGCCCGGCTGGAGAGCGGGATCAGCTACACCGAGTTCAGCTACCAGCTCCTCCAGGCCAACGACTTCTTCGAGCTGCACCGGCGGTACGGCTGCACGTTGCAGTTCGGCGGTTCCGACCAGTGGGGCAACATCACCGCGGGTGTCGACTACGTGCGGCGCCGTGGTGCCGGGCCGGTGCACGCCTTCGTCACCCCGCTGGTCACCAAGGCCGACGGTACGAAGTTCGGCAAGACCGAGGGCGGGGCGATCTGGCTCGACCCGACGATGACCAGCCCGTACGCCTTCTACCAGTTCTGGGTCAACACCGACGACCGGGACGTGGCGCAGTACCTCCGGTACTTCAGCTTCCGCTCGCATTCCGAGATCGAGGAGTTGGAGAAGGCGACGGCGGAGCGGCCGGCGGCCCGGGTCGCCCAGCGGGCGCTCGCCGAGGAGCTGACCGCGTTGGTGCACGGGGCCGAGGAGGCCCGGCAGGCGGTCGCGGCCAGCCAGGCGCTCTTCGGCCGGGGTACCCTTGACGAGCTTTCCGCCGAGACCCTCCGGGCGGCGCTGGCCGAGACCGGCCTGGTAGCGGTGCAGAGTCTGCCGTCGGTGGCGGTGCTGCTCCGCGAGACGGGACTGGTGGGCAGCCTCAACGAGGCCCGGCGGGCGATCACCGAGGGCGGCGCCTACGTCAACAACGAGCGGGTGACCGACGTCGAGGCCACGGTGCCGGCGGAGGCGCTGCTGCACGGCCGCTTCCTGGTGCTGCGCCGGGGCAAGCGGACCTTCGCCGGGGTGGAGTTGGTGTCCGGTCGATGATGTGACCGGGAATGCCCTCCGCGGATTTGACGTTGCACCCTCCAGACGCGTAATTTTCTCTCTGCCCACCGGGGGAACGGACGAACGGCGCGAAACGCGCAGCAGGCCGGACCCGGGGGGTGTGAGACCAGGTCAGCGGGTGGTTCACCACCCCGACGACCTGGCGGGCGGGGCGACACCGATGCGCCGGAACGGGCGATTTGGAGTTGCGGACCTGACCGGGTAGAGTGAACGATCGGGCAGTGAGCCGGGCGAGCGTGTGGGTGACTCCGCGAGCGGCCGGACTGCCGGACTCCTCGATCAGCACAGCCGAGAGGTTCGTGCCCTGATCGAGGGACAGCTAGATCGACATGAAGCGGTTGTCGAACCGAATTCATTCGGTTTGACGGTGCGAAAGCGGTCAGCTAACGTATTACGAGTGCCTGGCGGAAACGGCGGGTGCGGATAGCCCCGGGTGGCTGGTCTTTGTGGCTGGTTGTCTGGTGTGTGGTTGTTCTTTGAGAACTCAACAGGGTGCTTGATAAGCCAGTGCCAAATGGTTTGTTTGTTTGGCAGCAAGTGTTTTTATTGTTGCCGGGTTGCAAATTTTTCGATGGTTTTTGTTGGAGAGTTTGATCCTGGCTCAGGACGAACGCTGGCGGCGTGCTTAACACATGCAAGTCGAGCGGAAAGGCCCTTCGGGGTACTCGCGCCCGGTCGGTGAGTGCAGGAACGGGTCACCCGGGCAGACCGACGAATCCCCTAGAAGACACCCAAGGTCAGTCAGAGGCTGAGTCAGACCGGCCGGGTGACCCGCTCCTACATCCTCACTGTCAGAGGTAGAGGCAGAAGGGGTGGCCGGCCGGGTCGAGGTGCACGAGGACGTCCTCCTGGGGCTGGAAGTCGGCCCGGGTGGCGCCACAGGCCACGGCGTGTGCGGCGGCGCGTTCCAGGTCGTCGACCCGGATCTCCAGGTGCATCATCATCTGCTGGTCGCCGGGACGGGCCGGCCAGCTCGGCCGGCGGTACGCCGCCTCGGTCTGGAAGGCCAGCCCCACTCCCCCGGCCGGGTCACGCATCAGCACCCAGTCCGGCGCCTCCTCGGTGATCTCCCAGCCGAGGAGGCGCTGGTAGAAACGGGCCAGAGCCCTCGGATCCGGTGCGCTCAGGTTGACGGTGGTCACGGTCAGACCGGTGCCCTCGATCATGGTGTGGAACCTCCGAACGTTGGTCAGGGTCTTGGGGTCGCTGCCGCGCTGCCGGGACTACGACCCGAACGCGGCGAGGAACCGGTCCCGGAAGTCGCTCATCCGCCAGACCGGAGTCTCCGGACCGGGCTTCAGCCCCTCCTGCCAGTTCCAGCCGGCGATCCTCTCCAACGTCGCCGGGTCCTTGGCGACGATGGTGATCGGAACGTCGTGACTGGCGTTCTCGCCGGTCACCAGCGGGGTCGGCTGGTGGTCGCCGAGGAAGACGAAGACCAGGTCCTCGTCGCCGTACCGCTCCAGGTAGGAGACGACGGTGTTCAGCGAGTACTCGACGGCCCGGCGGTACTGGGTGCGTACCTTGCCGGTGTCCCGCCAGACGTCGTCCGGCGACTCGCCCGCCTCCGCCATCGGCCCGAAGATCGATCCGTCGCCGAGCTGGTCCCAGCCGATCAGTTCCGGGATCGGTGCCCACGGCGCGTGGCTGGACACCAGCGGGATCGTCGCCATCACCGGCGGATGGTCCGGCGTGGAGTGTTCGCGCTGCTCGAAAACGGAGAGCGTGTACTGGTCCGGCATCTGGGCCCAACTGAACTGCGGGCCCCGGTAGCCGAGTTCCTTCGAGGCGTGCACCTCGTCGTAGCCGAAGAACGTTCCCTCCGGCCAGGTCTGGGTGATCCCCGGCATCACTCCGACGGTCCGCCAGTCGGCCCGCTGGAAGGCCCGGTTCAGGGTCATCCGGTCGGTGGCGACGAGATGGGTGTAGCGCTGCTGGTTGTCGATCCAGAGCCCGGAGAGCAGCGTGGCGTGGGCCAGCCAGCTTCCGCCGCCGGCGGTCGGCGAGGTGAGCCAGCCGCTGCGCGCCGCGTACCCGGCGGTCCGCAGTCGGGTGTAGCCGGTGTCGAGGGTGGCACCGATCTCCGGGGCGAAGGCCGGATCCTCGACCGCCGAGCGACCGTAGCTCTCGACGAAGGCGACGACCACGTCCTTGCCCCGCAACCCGGTCAGCAGCTGGTCACCGGGGGTGTCACCGAACGCGTCGACCCGGGCCTCGGCCGCGAAGACCTCCTGGTCGCGCAGGGCCGCCCGTACCTGGAGTGCCCGGTCGTAGCTGAGCGTGCTGACCGGTACCTCCGGGACGATCTGCACGCCGAGCACCGCACCGACGACACAGGTGGCCCCCAGGGCCGCGACGATGTGCGTCGTCGCGCGGCGGTGCCGGACCGCCAGCCGGGTCAGCCGGAGCACCGACAGCGTCATCAGCACGAGCAGGCCGACCGCGAGCAACCCGGCGGCGACCACCGCGACGACGGCGCCGGTCCGGCCGTACGACTCCTCGACGTAGTCCGTGCCGGCCTCGAACGAGATCCAGTCGAAGACCGGGTTGAACGGCCGGGCCAGCACCGCGAAGAAACCCATGTCGATGACCTTCACGATGGCCAGCAGCCCGAGGGCGATCCCGACCGGTACCGCCACGATCCGGCGTCCCCAGCCCGGCAGGAGCAGCACCAGCGCCACCACCACCAGGGCTTCCAGCGGCAGCCGCAGGAACGCCCCCGGCGTGTAGAGGGTGAGCTGGTTCGGCGCGAGCATGGCGAAGACGACCAGCAGCAGGGCCAGGATGCTGGCCAGCCGAGCCGCCACGGTCCGCGGCCAGCCACGCTTCCGGGCGGGTGTGCCGGCGTCGGTCCCGCCGTCGGAGGTGTCCGGCACGTCGGTCCCGCCGTCCGTGCCGACGGCGTCACCGTCCGGGGTCGCACCGTTCGAGGCGGCACCGTCCGGCGGTTCCGGCGGTGCGTCGGTCGGGGTTCGACGACGGCGCGTGAAGACCGACAATCCAGAGGCCCTTTCCCGTGAAGCCTGGTGACGCCCGCCCGCCACTGGGGTAACCGATCCGCGCGCACCCGCACGTGGTCGGTGGCGCCGGCACCGTCTGGCCGGCCGGCGACGGTCGAGGCGGTGACCGGCCAGGTCCCCGTGCCGCCGTCGTGATCCGGGCGCCACGTTAACATCCCGGGCTACCCCGGCCCGGCCGCCGGTTGTCGGGTCGGTGCCGCACTCACCGGCCGGGACCGTGCGGTCACCCGACGGCGAGTTCCTCGCTGTACGCGGCGATCGGGCTGCCGTCCGCGCCATAGGCGGTCAACCGGCCGTGCGAGAGGTTGGCCGAACGGAACGAGAAGAGCCGCTGCCCCGGATAGACCTCCAGCAGCGGAATCGTCCGGGGAGCACCGCCGGGCGCGGACTGGTATTCCAGCCGGGCCACGGTGGCGTCGACGACCCCGTTGACGCGTACCTTGGTCTTCTCGGCGGTGACCCCGAAGGTGATCGGCACACCCGCACCGAACGCGGCGCACTCGGCGGCGCTGCGGCAGACGAAGAAGTACCGCGGGTTGTGCACGTCCGACATCGAGTACGCCTTGAACGTCGGATCGGCCCCCGCCGGCAGCGGCTGTACGGCGAAGAAGGCGACCGTGGCCACCGCGGCGGTGCCCACCCGCAACCAGCCGCGCGCCGTGCCGGTACGCCGACCGGCGGCGACGGCGGCGACCGTGACCCCGCCGAACCCGGCCAGGCAGAGCGTGACGGTGGCCAGGGATCGGGAGTTCTCCAGGAGGAACTGGAGTCCCGGGGTCATCGAGACCGGACTGAGCAGCGCGCCCAGCGACAGCACCATCACGCCCAGCACCGCGACCCCGGCCACCCGGCGGGCCACCCCGTACGTCCCGACCAGGAACATCGCGGCCAGCACCGGCCAGATCTGGTGGTGGGTCCAGGAGACCGGCGAGGCCGCCACGGTGGCGCAGCCGACCAGTACGGCCGCGTGTGCCGACCGGCCGGAGAGTTCGAGCTGGCGCGCCCGCAGCAGCGCCGTGCCGCAGACCACCAGGACCAGGCCGGCCCAGAGCAGCGGAAAGGTCCCGCCCTCGACGCCGACCCGCAGCAGCATGCCGTGCACGGACTGGTTGCCGAGCGAGGCGAGGTTGCCGACCCGGGAGGTGTTGAGGAAGGTGCCGGTCCAGAAGGTCCAGCTGTCGGCCGGCAGCACGACCGCGCCGACCAGGCCGCAGGCCAGGAAGGCGACGACCGCCCGGCCGGCGTCGCGCCAGCGGCGGGAGACCAGGAAGAAGACCACGAACAGCAGCGGGGTCAGCTTGACGGCGGCGGCGATCCCGACGAGTACGCCCCGGTACCGGGCCGGGGTCAGCCCCATCCCGTCGACCAGGGCCAGCAGCACGATGAAGACACTGACCTGGCCGAACCGCAGGTTGCTCTGGGCCGGGGCGGAGAGCATCAGCGCGCAGGCGACGGCCGCGACCACCAGCGGGCGCCGCTGCCGTTCCGAGGCGACGGCGCCACCCGCCGCGATCGCGATGGCGGCGATCGCGGCGCAGGTCAGGACCAGCCAGGACAGTTGCAGGACACCCTCGGGCAGCACGCCGATCGGCGAGAGGACCAGGGCGGCGAAGGGCGGGTACGTGAACGGTCCGCCGTTGGCGGCGACGAATTCGTAGAGCGGCTGGCCGGCGTGCAGGTGCCGGATGGCGCCGTAGTAGATGTGCAGGTCCGAGAGGCGTTCCCACTCGGGTCGGCGGAGCACCAGGACCGACGAGACCGCCGCGATGACGGCGAAGACTCCCCAGAGCGTGATCGTCCCCCGGCGACTGCCCATTGCAGGAGTCTAGACAGCCGGGGCCGGCGGGAGATCGACCGATGCCGTACGGAGACCTTGCGGTGACCGAGCCGGTACGGCAGTCGGGCGGCGGCGGTGGCGTACGTGGGCTGCCGCCGGGGAGGATGATCGGATGACTCTGGACGTCGCCGACCAGCACCGCCGGGCGGTCACCTTCCGCCGGCTGCACGAGGGGCCGACCTTCGTACTCCCCAATCCGTGGGACGCGGGCAGTGCCCGGGTACTCGCCCAGCTCGGTTTCCCCGCGCTCGCCACCACCAGCGCCGGGCTGGCCTTCGCGCTCGGCCGGCCCGACGGCGCCAACCTGGTCAGCCGGGCGGAGACGTTGCAGAACGTCCGGGTGATCGCGGCGGCCACTGCGCTGCCGGTGGCGGCGGATCTGGAGAGCGGATTCGGCGACAGTCCGGCCGAGGTGGCCGAGACGATCCGGCTCGCCGCCGAGGCGGGCGCGGTCGGCGGGTCGATCGAGGACGCCACCGGCGACCCCGCCGAGCCGATCCGCCCGCTGGACGAGGCGGTCCGTCGGGTCGAGGCGGCGGTGGCGGCGGCCCGGAGCCTGCCGTTCCCGTTCACCCTGACCGCCCGGGCGGAGAACTTCCTCTACGGCCGGGCCGACCTGCCCGACACCGTCCGCCGGCTCCGGGCCTACGCCGCTGCCGGCGCGGACGTGCTCTACGCACCGGGGCTGCCGGATCTGGACGCCGTCCGGTCGGTCTGCACGGCGGTGGAGAAGCCGGTCAACGCGCTGGCCGGGTCGTCCGGGGTGACGGTCGCGATGCTCGCCGACTGCGGCGTACGCCGGGTCAGCGTCGGCTCGACCCTGGCCCGGGTGGCGATGACCGCCCTCGTGGCGGCAGCCCGCGAGATCCGTGCGGTCGGCAGCTTCGACTTCGGCACGGAGGTGCTCAGCTACTCCGAGGTGAACAGGCTGATGCCGTAGCCGCCCGCCGACCCGCGCCACGCCGTCTGGACTGCTGTTCTGTCGGTGCTGCTCGGCATACTCCCGTGCGGACCCCAACGGCGTACGTCCGATCGGAGAGCTGACCATGACAACCTTGCTGGCAATCGGCACCGCCAAGGGCCTCTTCCTGGCCACCAGCGACGACGGCCGCAGGAGTTGGCAGGTCAGCGGGGCGCACTTCCCGATGACCGGGGTCTACTCGGTCGCGGTCGACAAACGGCGGCCCACCCCCCGGCTGCTCGCCGGGGTGACGAGTTCGCACTTCGGCCCGAGCGTCGCGACCAGCGACGACCTGGGCGCGTCCTGGCAGGAGCCGGCGGAGCCACCCGTCGCCTTCCCGGACGGCACCGGGTCCAGCCTGGAGCGGGTCTGGCAGCTCACCCCCGGTGCGGCCGACGAGCCGGGCGTGGTCTACGCCGGCACCCAGCCCTCGGCGCTGTTCCGGTCGGTCGACGGCGGCATCTCCTACGAGCTGGTGCGCCCGCTCTGGGACCACCCGCACCGCACCCAGTGGGATGCCGGGTTCGGGGGTCAGGCGATCCACACGGTGCTGCCGCACCCGGCCGACCCGGCGCAGATCCTGGTCGCCATGTCGACCGGCGGCGTCTACCGCACCGCCGACGCGGGTGCGAGCTGGCGTCCGCAGAACACCGGCATCCGGGCCTACTTCATGCCGGACGAGTGGCCCGAGTTCGGGCAGTGCGTGCACAAGGTCGCCCGGGACGCGGCCGACCCCGAGCGGCTCTACGCGCAGAACCACCACGGCGTCTACCGCTCCACCGACGGTGGGCTGAGCTGGCAGTCGATCGCCGACGGGCTGCCCGGCGACTTCGGGTTCCCGATCGTCGCCCATCCGCGCCGGGGCGGCACCATCTACACCTTCCCGCTGGTCGCGGACCGGGAGCGTTTCCCGGTCGACCGGCGCTGCCGGGTCTTCCGCTCCACCGACGCCGGTGACACCTGGCAGCCGCTGACCGACGGGCTGCCGACCGGCCCCTTCTATCCGGCCGTGCTGCGCGACGCGATGTGTGTCGACGACGCCGACCCGGCCGGCGTCTATTTCGGCACCCGCTCCGGCGAGGTCTACGCCAGCCGCGACGAGGGGGACTCGTGGTCGCTGGTCGCCGCGCACCTGCCCGACGTGCTCTGCGTCCGGGCCGCGGAGGTGTGAGCCGGATGGTCACCGTCATCGTGCCCGCCGCCCTGCGCGGCGAGACGGCCGGCGCCGGCCGGCTCGACGTCGCCACGGCGGGCACCCTCCGAGCCGTGCTCGACGAGGTGGCCGCGCAGTGGCCCCGGCTGATCCGGCGGATCCGGGACGAGCAGGGCCAGTTGCGTCGATACGTCAACGTCTACGTCGACGGCGAGGACTGCCGGCAGACCGGTGGCCTCGACACGGCGGTACCCGACGACGCGGAGATCCGGGTCATCCCCTCCGTCGCCGGAGGCTGACCCGGCAGCGCCGCAGACGCCCTGCGGCCGGGCAACTCAGGAGACGCCTCGCGGCCGGCGGCCGTCCCGGGCCCGGCCGGCGTTGTCCGCGACTCGGGGTGCGAAGGGTCGCGGCGCCGCCTACCGTGGGGGTTGGTCAACGTTTCCGTGCTGTTGGCCGGCGATTTGTCGTCCTCGGCCGGGGGCAGGCGTGGGATGGGACGGCGGCCCGGGGCGGGCCGTCGACCGGTTGTGCGATCCACTGCTCGCGGGGTCCCCGCACGTGTCGCTCGACGTCTTCGTTCTGGAGGCTGCCCATGTCCGACTGGCGTTCGCGCGCCCTCCGACCCGCGAAGCGGGCCCTGCGCCGCTCGCAGGACCGGTATCCGCAGTCGCCACCGGAGCTGTCGATGGATCCGCGGGCGGCCGAGGAGGGCAACGAGGCGCCTCCGGCGGAGGAGAGTGTGGTCACCTCCGCGATCTACCGGGACGGTCAGCGGATCGAGGGTCCGCCCAACCTCGCCGAGACCTGCCGGCGGCTGCGGGAACATCCCGGGACGATGGCGTGGATCGGCCTGTACCGGCCGACCGAGGGGCAACTGCTCACCGTGGCGGAGGAGTTCGGGCTGCACGAGCTGGCCGTCGAGGACGCCATCGTCGCGCACCAGCGGCCCAAGCTCGAACGGTACGGCGACACGCTCTTCGTGGTGCTCCGGGCCGCCCGCTATCTCGACGAGGTCGAGGAGGTCGACTTCGGCGAGGTGCACGTCTTCGTCGGGGCCAACTTCGTGCTGACCGTACGGCACGGCCAGGCACCCGACCTGAACGCCGTACGTCGCCGGATGGAGGACGACCCCGACCTGCTGCGGCGCGGCCCGGAGGCGGTGCTGTACGCGATCCTGGACAGCGTCGTCGACGGGTACGCCCCGGTGGTCGGCGGCTTGCAGAACGACATCGACGAGATCGAGACCGAGGTCTTCCGGGGCGATCCCCGGGTGAGCCGGCGGATCTACGAACTCTCCCGTGAGGTGATCGAGTTCCAGCGGGCCACCCGGCCGCTGCTGGACATCCTCCAGGGGCTCACCGCCGGCTTCGAGAAGTACGGCACCGACGAGGAGCTGCGGCGCCTTCTGGGTGACGTCGCCGACCACGCCACCACCGCCTCGGAGCGGGTGAACGAGTTCCGGCAGATCCTGGCGGACATCCTGGCGCTGAACGCCACCCTGGTGTCGCAGTCGCAGAACGAGGAGGTCAAGAACCTGACCGTGGCCAGCTACACGCAGAACGAGGAGATCAAGAAGATCTCCGCCTGGGCCGCGATCCTCTTCGCGCCGACCCTGATCGGCACGGTGTACGGGATGAACTTCGACTACATGCCCGAGCTGCACTGGGTCTTCGGCTACCCGTTCGCGATCTTCCTGATGCTGGTGGTCTGCAGCACGCTCTACGTGATCTTCAAGCGCCGCGACTGGCTCTGACCCGCCGCGACCGTCCCCGGGCGGCCCGCCACCGGCCGCCCCGGTCCCGCGCTCAGAGCCAGTTGTTGCGCCGGAAGCCGCGGTGCATCAACACCGCCAGGACCAGCATCACCAGCAGCACCACCCAGAAGCCCTGCGCCGCCTTCACCCCGGGGATGAACTCGAAGTTCATCCCGTAGATGCCGGCGATGAAGGTCTGCACCGCGAAGATCGCCGCCCACGCGGCGATCTTGCGCATGTCGTTGTTCTGGTCCACCGAGACCTGGGCCAGCCGGGCCTGGAGGATCGAGTTCAGCAGGTCGTCGTAGGCGGTCACCCGCTCCACCGTCCGGGACAGCACGCCGTGCACGTCCCGGAAGTAGCGCACCACGGGCCGGGGCAGCTCCCGGTCGTCGAGCAGCGCGGCGAACGGTCGCTGCAACGGCGCCACCGCCCGCTTGAACTCCATCAGCTCCCGCTTGAGCTGGTAGATGTGCGCGATCCGGTCCCGGGCGGTGCGGGAGGCGAAGACCTGCTCCTCCACCGCGTCGATGTCGGCCTCCACGGCGGTGGCCACCTGGACGTACGAGTCGACGAGATGGTCGCAGACCGCGTACGCGACCGCCCAGGGGCCGAGGGCCAGCAGGGTGGGCCGGGCCTCCAGGTCGGCCCGGACCGGGCGGAGCGCCCCGGGTGCGCCGTGCCGGACGGTGAGCACGAAGCGGGGGCCGACGAACACGGTCACCGCGCCGGTCTCGACCACCTCGGAGGTCTCGGTCAGTTCGGTGTGCTCGACGTACCGGCTGGTGCGCAGCACGATCACCGTCACCTGGTCGTAGCGCTCCACCGCCGGCCGGTGCTCCCGGTTGAGCGCGTGCCCGGCGACCAGGTCGTCGAGGCCGAACGTCCGGGCGATCGGCGCGAAGTCCGCCTCGTCCGGATCGTGCAGCCCCAGCCAGACGAACCCGCGCCCCTTGCGCGCCGCCGCCAGGGCCGCGCGGTAGTCGGGCGGGCCCGGCAGCCGGCGACCGTCGAGGTACGCCGCGCAGTCCACGATCCGGTCGGTCTCCGGGCCGCGCTGCGCGGGGACGTACCCGGAGGAGAGGCCCTCGGGGTTGAGCATCCGGGCGATCGCCCGGCGGACCGGCGCCACCCACCTGGTCCGGGTACCGGCCGAGGCCGCATCCCGTTCGTACCCCGTCATCCCCGGATGCCCCTTCCCGCGCGGTCGCTGGGGTGCATCGAACCACCCGCCGACCACCCGGCCGGTCCCGGGTCTCCCCCGGCCGGTGCCGTCGTGGGTCAACCGGCCCGCCGGCTCAGTGGAAGACCTTCAGCCCCACCACGCCGGCCACGACGAGCAGTAGGCAGAGCAGCCGGGGCAGGCTCGCCGACTCGCCGAGCGCGATCATGCCGACCAGCGCGGTGCCGACGGCGCCGATGCCCACCCAGACCACGTAGCCGGTGCCGACCGGAATGCTGCGCAGCGCGTAGCCGAGGCCGACCATGCTCAGCACGAGGGCGGCGGCGAAGATGCCGGTGGGGAGCGGACGGCTGAAGCCGGCGCTGCGCTCCAGCGCGATCGCCCAGACCGTTTCCAGCATTCCAGAGATGATCAACACGATCCAGGCCAAGACGAACTCACCTCGATGGCGGTCGTCTTGGCAGGCCGGGTACGACGCGCAACTCGTCCGGGATCGCCGCGGTGCGGCGTCACCCCAAGGATAACGATCTAGAGCGCCGGCAGCCCCGTTTGTGCGGGATGTCACCGGGGGTCGGAACTGCTCAGGTGGGCGCCGGCCGGCGTGCGCGGGCGCTCGGCGTACCGGCCGGGCCCCCCGAGCCCGGCCCGGTTTGTGTCTGCGAGGGCCGGGAAGAGCTAGCCCGGCCCACCGGTACGTCGGGAGGAGGCACGATGGCCAACGCCGTACCCGATCCGTCGGCCGTGTCGATCGGGCTCGACACCGCCGCGCACGTCGGGATATCCGTCTCCGACCTGGACCGCTCGGTCGCGTTCTACCGGGCGCTCACCGGGCTCGATCCGGTGGTCCGGGACGAGGGCATGCACGGCGCCGGGTTCGCCCGCTCCCAGGGACTGCTCCGGACCAGACTGCGGTACGCCACCTTCCGGCTGCGCAACCTCGGCATCGACCTGATCCAGTTCGAGGAGCCGGCGGGCGTACCGGCCGAGGTGGCGGCGAACCGCCCCGGCTCGATGCACCTCTGTTTCGAGGTGGACGACCTGCCGGCGGTCTACGACCGGATGCGGGCGGCCGGGCTCGACTTCCTCGGCCCGGCCTACACGTTCACCACCGAGGAGGTGTCGCCGCCCGACGCGGCCGGCACCGAGGTGGCGTACTTCAACGACCCGGACGGCACCAACCTGGAGATCATCGCCCCGAGGGGCGGGTTCGCCCGGCCGGACTGACCAGCGGCCCGGCCGGGCGGTGCTGAGCCGGGGCTCAGTTGTCGCCCCAGACCTCCTGGGCGGTCTCCACGATCAGCCGCAGCTTCGCCACCTGCTCCTCCTGGGTCAGCGCGTTCCCCTCCACAGTGGAGGAGAAGCCGCACTGCGGCGAGAGGCAGAGCTGCTCCAGCGGCACATAGCGGGCCGCCTCGTCGATCCGGCGCTTGAGCGCGTCCTTGCTCTCCAGCTCACCCCGCTTGGTGGTGACCAGGCCGAGCACCACCTTCTTGCCCGGCGGGACGAACCGCAGCGGCGCGAAGTCGCCGGAGCGCTCGTCGTCGTACTCCAGGAAGAAGCCGTCGACGTCGAGCTGGCTGAAGAGCGCCTCGGCGACGAAGTCGTAGCCGCCCTCGGCGGCCCAGGAGGACCGGAAGTTGCCCCGGCACATGTGGGTGGTGACCGAGAGGCCCGCCGGCCGGCCGGCCAGCGAGGCGTTGATCTGCCGGATGTAGCGCTCGTGCTGGTGCTCCGGGTCGCCGCCCTGCGCGGCCACCATCTCCCGCTGCCGGGGGTCGTTCAGGTAGGCCAGGCTGGTGTCGTCGAACTGGAGGTAGCTGCAGCCGAGGTCGGCGAGCCGGCGCACCTGCTCGGCGTAGGCGGCGCTGAGGTCGGCCCAGAACTGGTCCAGGTCGGGATAGACGGCGGTGTCGATGGCGGCCCGGCCACCCCGGTAGTGCACCATGCTCGGCGACGGGATGGTCAGCTTCGGCGTACCCGTCGTGACCTGCTGCTTGAGGAAGGTGAAGGCGTCGCCGAAGATGGTGTCGGTCAGCTTCACCCGGTCGTGCACCCGCAGCGCCGCCGACTGGAACTCCAGCTTTCCGGCGGCGTTGAAGAACTCGACGGTCAGTTTCTCGTCGGCCGGGTCGATCCCGCCGAGCTGGTAGATGAAGTCCATGTGCCAGGAGGTACGCCGGAATTCGCCGTCGGTGGCGGTACGCAGCCCGATGCTCTCCTGTAGGCGTACCACCTCGCGGATCGCGTCGTCCTCGACGGCGCGCAGCTCCTCGGCGGAGATCCGCCCGGCGGCCCGGTCGGCCCGGGCGGTCAGCAGCCGCGCGGGTCGCAGCAGGCTGCCGACGTGGTCGGCGCGGAACGGCGGGCGGGATGGTGTGTCCATGGTGGTCCCCTCTGTTCCTGGTACGCGGGCGCTCGGTCGGCACACGCCGGCGCCACGTACCGCGACGGCGCGATCCGGCCAACCATAGTCCGCCGCGCCGGCATTGATGATCTAGAGACCGTACCGCCGGCCGGGTCTCTCCGCCGGCCGGAAACGACGTCAGGAGGCCGGTTCGGGACCGGTCTGCGCCCAGATGGCGCTCATCTCCTTCATGGCCTGCTCCATGATCCGCACCATCGCGGTCTTGGCCCGCTCGCCGTCGTGCCGCTGGATCGCCTGGGCGACGTCGGCGTGCAGTTGCAGCGCCTCCTCGTGCGGATAGTGCGGCATCAGGTCGTAGTGGTGGCGGCCGGCCAGCACCTCGGCGACCAGCTCGTGCAGCTTGACGAACATCTCGTTGCCGGAGTCGACCAGCACCTGCCGGTGGAACTCGATGTCGAGCCGGAGGAACTCCGCCTCGTCGCCGGCCTTGCCCGCCGCCCACATCTTCGCGGCGAGCCCGACCAGCTCGCTCGCCTCCTGCGGGGTGGCCCGCAGCGCGGCGAGCGAGGCGGCCTGCGGCTCGACGGCGGTACGCAGCTCGGTGATCGAGCGGAGCTGGGCGATCCGGCCGGTGGAGGCGAGTCGCCAGCGGATCACCTGGGGGTCGAAGACGTTCCAGTCGCCGGCGGCCCGGATCAGGGTGCCGACCCGGCGGCGGGACTCGACCAGCCCCATCGAGGAGAGCACCCGCAGCACCTCCCGGACCACCGAGCGGGAGACGGCGTACTGCTCGACGAGGTCGTCGATGTAGAGCACGGAGCCCGGCGGGAGCTGGCCGGCGCAGACGGCCGTGCCCAACTGGTCGAGCAGCCGGGCGTGCAGCCCGGATTCGCCGGGGTCGAGCCGGACAGACGCGACCTCAGGTGACGGCATGGCCATAAATAAAGCCTATCAGTGAGTGACCTGGTCTTGCTTAAGTCAGGTTTATCGGCCTAGCATCCGGCATTAGGCGGACGTAGGAGTCCGCGGGCGGCGTCCCAACGGCGGGGCGTCGCGAGGGAAGGGGAGATGGACGTGTTACGTCGCTCGGTAATCGGAACATCTCTGGCCGTGGTGGCTGCCCTCGGCCTGTCCGCCTGCGGAGGCGGCGGCGATGACAGCGGCGGGTCGGACACGCTGCGCGTCACCCTGGTGAACCACGTCTGGACAGAAAACATAAAGAAGGCACTGCCGGAGTTCGAGCAGCAGAGCGGCCTGAAGGTCGAGGTCACGCAGCTCGGCGAGGACCAGCTCTCCGACCAGTACAACGTCAAGTTGAACGCCGGCTCCAGCGACATCGACGTGATGATGTACCGGCCCCTCCAGGAGGGGAAGCTCTTCGCCAAGAACGGCTACCTGACCGACCTGACCGACCGGGCCAAGGAGGACTCGGCGTTCGACTTCGCCGACTTCCAGGGCCCGCCGGTGCAGGCCACCACCTACGAGGAGAAGCTGGTCGGCATCCCGATCATCACCGAGCAGGAGGTCCTCTACTACCGCAAGGACCTGCTCCAGAAGTCGGGCTTCAGCGCACCGCCGAAGACCCTCGACGAGCTGAAGACCATGGCCGCCAAGGTCGAGGCCGACAACCCCGGCACCGCCGGCTTCGTGGCCCGGACCGGCAAGGCCGCCGCGGTCACCCAGTTCTCCAGCTTCCTGTTCAGCTTCGGCGGCGACTTCGTCGACGGCAGCGGCAAGGCCAGCGTCAACACCGAGCAGGCCAAGCAGGCGTACGCGTACTACGGCGGGCTGCTCCGTGAGCACGGCCCGGAGAACATCAGCACCGACATGAGCTGGTCCGAGGCGATGGCGATCTTCACCCAGGGCAAGGCGGCCTTCTACACCGAGGCGAACTCGCTCTACAAGAACGCCACCGACCCGGCCAAGTCCAAGGTCTCCGACAGCGTCGGGTTCGCGCCGTTCCCGGCCGGCCCGGCCGGCTCGAAGCCGTACAACATCCCGTCCTGGGCGCTCGGCGTCAACGAGGGCTCGGAGAACCAGGCCAACGCCTGGAAGTTCATCCAGTGGGCGGCCGGCAAGGACCAGACGCTGGCGCAGCAGAAGGGCGGCGTGCCCGGGGCCCGTACCTCGGTCTGGGCCAACCCGGAGGGCATCGCCACCTACCCGCAGGACCTCGCCGAGGCCATCAAGGTCAGCACCGAGAACGGCGTCGGCCACGACCGCCCGCTGGTCGTGAAGGTCGCCGAGTCCCGCGAGATCGTCGGCCAGCCGATCGTCGACGCGATCACCGGCAAGGACGTGGCCGGCTCGGCCGCGACGGCGAACGAGGCGTTCCAGAAGCTCCTCGACGACGAGAAGTAGGCCATCGCGCGGGGTGACGGAGCGATCCGTCACCCCGCCGCTGGATCCGCCGACCCGGAAAGACCACCCCATGGCATCTCTGGCATCCCCCCAGCCGTCCGGCGAACTGACCGGCTGGACCCGCTGGGCGAACAACAACCGCAAGTGGCTCTTCGCGGCACCGGCCATGACGTTCGTCGGTGCGTTGATCATCTTTCCGCTGGCCTGGACGATCTATCTCAGCCTGACCGACGCCGAGGGCTCGGTCCGGGCCGAGTCCGAGTTCATCGGCTTCGCGAACTACCTCGAGGTGCTCTCCGACACCGACCGGTTCTGGCCCGCCGTGCTGCGTACGGTCGGCTTCACCGGGGTGGCGCTGCTCTTCGAGATCGTCCTCGGCATGGCGGTCGCGCTGCTGTTGTGGCGGCCGTTCCGGGGCGAGCGGTGGGTCCGGGTCGCGATCCTGCTGCCGCTGGTCGCCACCCCGGTCGCGGTCGGCATGATGTGGCGGCTCATCTTCGACCCGAACATCGGGATGGCCAACCAGATCCTCGGCTGGGTCGGGATCGGCCCGCAACCCTGGCTGGCCGGCCAGCACAGCGCGCTGCCGACGACCATCTTCATCGACATCTGGCAGTGGACCCCGATGGTGGTGCTGATCCTGCTGGCCGGGCTCACCTCGCTGTCGAACGAGCCGGACGAGGCCGCCCGGGTGGACGGGGCGAGCGCCTGGCAGCGGTTCCGGCACGTCACGCTGCCGCTGCTGATGCCGACGGTGATCGTGGCGATCCTGCTGCGCGGCATCGACGCGCTGAAGACCTTCGACATCCTGTACGCCACCAAGGGGCGCGGCGGCGGCTCGTTCCACGAGGTCGAGACGCTGAACGTGTACGCGTACGGGCTGAGCTTCGACTACAACGAGTACGGCATCTCGTCGACCGTACTCATCATCTTCTTCCTGATCATCATCGGTTCGATGTGGGCGTTGACGTCCCGCCGCAAGAAGGGCGCACAGTGATGGCCCGCCGCAAGCGTCGTACCCCGTACCAGGTCTTCCGGGCGGTCGCCCTGGCCGTGGTGGTGGTCTCGCTGATCGCCCCGCTGCTCTGGATGGTCGCCGCCTCGTTCAAGACCAACGTCGACATCTACGACTCCGGCAAGGCGTTCGCGTTCACGCCGGTGCTGGACAACTACACCAAGGTCCTCGACCAGGCGAACTACCTCCAGTTCATCGGCAACAGCCTCTGGGTGGCCTTCGCCGCCACCGTGCTGTCGCTGATCCTCGGCGTGCCGGCGGCCTATTCGATGAGCCGGTTCAACATGAAGAAGTCGGCGCTGGTGGTGCTGATGGCCCGGGTGATCCCCGGCGTCTCGCTGCTGGTGCCCTGGTATTACGTCTTCTCCAACCTGAAGCTGGTCGGCGGCTTCACCGTGCTGATCCTCAGCCACATGTTCGTGTCGCTGCCGCTGGTCGTCTACATCCTGATGGGCTTCTTCGACGGCCTGCCGCTGGAGTTGGAGGAGTCGGCGCAGGTGGACGGACTCACCCCGATCGGTGCGTTCCGGCGGATCACCCTGCCGCTCTCCGCGCCGGGCATCGCGACCGCCGGCATCCTGTCCTTCATCTTCTCCTGGAACAACTTCATGTTCGCCCTGGTGCTCTCCGGCGCCGACACCAAGACCCTGCCGGTGGCGATCTTCGACTTCGTCGGCTACGCGAGCATCGACTGGGGCGGCCTGATGGCCGCGTCCACGGTGGTCACCCTGCCGATCATGCTGATCGCGCTCTTCGTGCAGAAGTACGTCGTCTCCGGCCTCACCGCCGGGGCCACCAAGGGCTGAGGGCGGAGACCGTGACAAAGATCGAACGGGTGGAGAGCTTCCTCGTCCCACCCCGGTGGCTGTTCGTCCGGATCGAGACCTCGGACGGCACCGTCGGCTGGGGCGAGGCGACCTGCGAGGGCCGGTCCGAGACGGTACGCACCGCCGTTGCGCAGCTCAGCGAGCTGCTCGTCGGCCAGGACGCGCTGCGGATCGAGGACCACTGGCAGGTGATGACGAAGGGGTCGTTCTACCGGGGCGGGCCGATCCTGGCCAGCGCCGTCTCCGGGCTCGACCAGGCGCTCTGGGACATCGCCGGCAAGCACTTCGACGCCCCGGTGCACCAGTTGCTCGGCGGCCCGGTCCGGGAAAAGATCCGGGTGTACGGCTGGGTCGGCGGCGACGACCCCGGCGAGGTCGCCGAGCACATCGCCGCGCAGGTGGCGGCGGGGCTGACCGCGGTGAAGATGAACGCCTCCGGTCGGATGAGCCCGGTCGCCTCGGTGGCCGAACTCGACGGGGTGGTCCGGCGGGTCGCCGCCGCCCGGGAGGTGCTCGGCGAGCACCGGGACGTCGCCGTCGACTTCCACGGCCGGTTCACCCTGGCCAACGCCCGTCGGGTCGCCCCGCTGCTGGAGCCGTTCCGGCCGTTCTTCCTGGAGGAGCCGGTCGTACCGGAGAACTCGCACCTGCTCGGCGAGTTCGTCCGGTCGACCAGTACGCCGGTCTCCACCGGTGAGCGGCTCTACAGCCGGCAGGAGTTCCTGCCGGCGCTCCAGGCCGGCATCGCGGTCGCCCAGCCGGACCTGTCGCACGCGGGCGGGATCACCGAGGTCCGTAAGATCGCGGCACTGGCCGAGGTGTACGACGTACAGCTCGCGCCGCACTGCCCGCTCGGACCGATCGCGCTGGCCGCCTGCCTCCAGGTCGGCTTCGCGACCCCGAACTACCTGATCCAGGAGCAGAGCATCGGGATCCACTACAACGCCGACGCCGAGGTGCTCGACTACCTGGTGGACCGGGCGCCGTTCGGCTTCGCCGACGGGTACATCGCCCGGCTGACCGGTCCCGGCCTCGGCATCCAGATCGACGAGAATGCGGTACGCCGGGCGGACCAGCGCGGGCACAGCTGGCGCGGTCCCGTCTGGCGGCATCCCGACGGCTCCTTCGCGGAGTGGTGAGCCGACCCCTCGGCGCGCCGCTCCGCCCCACCACCCCAGCGCAGAAAGGCATGTCGTGAAGATCGTCGCCGCGGACGTGATCGTCTCCAGCCCGGACCGCAACTTCGTCACACTCAAGATCACCACTGACGAGGGGATCACCGGGCTCGGCGACGGCACCCTCAACGGCCGGGAACTCTCCGTCGCCTCCTACCTGGCCGACCACGTCGTACCGCTGCTGATCGGGCGGGACCCGCACCGGATCGAGGACACCTGGCAGTTCCTCTACCGGTCGGCGTACTGGCGGCGCGGGCCGGTGACGATGGCCGCGATCGCCGCCGTCGACGTGGCGCTCTGGGACATCAAGGCGAAGGCCGCCGGGATGCCGCTCTACCAGCTCCTCGGCGGGGCGTCCCGGACCGGGATCATGGCGTACGGGCACGCCTCCGGGCGGGACATCCCGGAGCTGTTCGACTCGATCCGGCACCACCTGGAACTCGGCTTCCGGTCGATCCGGGTGCAGACCTCGGTCCCCGGCATCGAGGCGGTCTACGGCGTCGCCGCCCAGACCAGTGTGGACGGCAAGCGCTACGACTACGAGCCGGCGCAGCGCACCGCGCTGCCGGTCGAGGAGGACTGGGACACCCGGGCCTACCTGCGGCACCTGCCGACGGTCTTCGAGGCGGTCCGGGCCGAGTTCGGCCCGGAGCTGCCGCTGCTGCACGACGGCCACCACCGGATGACCCCGATCCAGGCCGCCAAGCTGGGCAAGGCGCTGGAGCCGTACGACCTGTTCTGGCTGGAGGACTGCACCCCGGCGGAGAACCAGGAGGCGCTGCGGCTGGTCCGGCAGCACACCACCACCCCGCTGGCGATCGGCGAGGTCTTCAACACGGTCTGGGACTACCAGACGCTGATCCGCGAGCAGCTCATCGACTACGTCCGCTCCGCCGTCACGCACACCGGCGGGATCACCGCGATGCGCAAGCTGCTCGACTTCGCCGCGCAGTACCAGATCAAGTCCGGGATCCACGGGCCGACCGACATCTCCCCGGTCGGGATGGCCGCCGCGCTCCACCTGGACCTGGCGATCCACAACTTCGGGATCCAGGAGTACATGCGGCACGGCCCGCTGACCGACGAGGTGTTCCGGCAGTCGTTCACCTTCACCGACGGCTACCTGCACCCCGGCGAGCAGCCCGGCCTGGGGGTGGAACTCGACGAGGAGGCGGCGGCCCGCTTCCCGTACCAGCCGGCGTACCTGCCGTTCAACCGGCTCAAGGACGGCACCGTCCATGACTGGTGACGGCCGCCCCGGCCCGTCGCTCGGCGGCGACGGGCCGGACCGGTCCACCACCCGGCACGTGGTGGTGATGGGGGTCTCCGGGTCGGGCAAGACCACCGTGGCCGTGGGAATCAGCACGGTCACCGGGCTGACCTTCGCCGAGGCGGACGAGTTCCATCCGGAGTCCAACGTGGAGCTGATGCGCGCCGGGGTGCCGCTCGCCGACGCGCACCGCTGGCCCTGGCTGCGCGAGCTCGCCGGCTGGATGGCCGAACGCGCCGCCGAGGGGGTCTCCACGGTGCTGGCCTGCTCGGCGCTGCGACGCTCCTACCGGGACGTACTCCGGCAGGGGCCGCCGAGCGTCGACTTCGTCTTCCTCGACGGGTCGGCGGAGGTGATCCGGGAGCGGATATCGCGGCGGGCCGGGCACTACATGCCGGCCAGCCTGCTCGACTCGCAGATCGCCACGCTGGAACGCCCCGGGCCGGACGAGCGGATCCTCACCCTCGACGTCGCCGCGACCCCGCAGGAGCTGGTCGAGGCCGCGGTCGAGGGTCTCGACCTGCCCCGTCGCCGGGCCGCCCAGCCGGGCCGCTGAGCAACCGGGACACCGCGCCCGGTCCGCCGTGACCGGCCGGCCGGGTGACCGCTTCCCGCGCCGGCCGGGTTACGTCCTACCCGCCCCTCGATCGTTCGCCTAGTGACAGGAGAAGGCGGCGGTCGAGGACGGCAGGGAGTGGGACGGCGGCTCAATGGCGAGCGACGAGACGCGCAGGCTGCTGCGCCACCCCGCGGCACCGAAGCGGGCGACCCTGCTGGAACTGCTGCTCGACGTGGTCTACGTCGCGGCGCTCGCCCTGCTCTCGATGCGGTTGGCCGAGGAGGTGACCTGGCTCGCCGCCGCACAGGTACTGGTACTGCTGATGGCGGTCTGGTGGGTCTGGTCGATCACCGCGCTGCTCACCGACTTCTACAACCCGGACGAGCCCAAGATCCAGGTCATCGTCGCCTGGGCGATGCTGGGCAGCATCGTGATGACGGCGAGCCTCCCGCAGGCGTTCGCGGGGCTCGGCTGGCTCTTCGCCGGGATGTACGTCGCCATCCACGTGGTACGCGGATTCGTGCTGATAGCCGTGCTCCGCGGCCACCAGGCCCAGATCCGGGCGGCCCGGTTCCTCTGCTGGTTCGTGCTCTCCGGTGCGCTCTGGCTGGCCGGCGCCTTCCTACCCGCCTCGACCCGCCTGCTGCTCTGGGGCATCGCCCTGGTGATCGACTACGTCAGCGCCGCGCTGCGGTACCCGACACCGTGGCTGGGCCGGGTCCCGCTGTCCCAGTACGACAAGGCGAGCGAGCACCTCGGCGAGCGGTACCAGCAGTTCGTCATCCTGACGCTCGGCGACATCATCCTGGTGCCGCTGCTGATCAGTGGCCAGCACGGGCTCAACCCGCAACGGATGGGGATGCTGCTGCTGGCGTTCGTCACCATGCTGCTGCTCTGGCAGATCTACGTCCACCGGGCCGGAGCGCTCCTGCAGACGGCGATCGACAGTGGGCCGCGCCGGGCCACCCGGTGGGCGCCGTACACCCACCTGCTGATGGTGGCCGGCATCGTCTGCACCGCAGCCGGCTTCGAACAGCTCGTCAGCCAGTCCCGCACCCGGGCCGGGCTCGGCCTGGTCGGCGTCATCGTCGGCGGACCCGCCCTCTTCCTGATCGGCCGCACCGTCTTCGAGTACGAGCTGTTCGGCAAGTTCTCCTGGTCCCGGCTGGTCTGGCTGGTGGTGCTGGTCGGCACGGCACCGGCGTTCCTGCCGCTGACCCCGGTCGCGGTGGCCGCCTTCACCGGCACGGTCCTGCTCGGGGTGGCCCTCTCCGACGCCGCCCGGTCGACCGACTGGCACTGGCCGGGTCGCCGCCGCACCCGGTCCTGAGCCGGCGGGGGTGCGCCGGGTCGCTACGCTGCCGCAGCAGTCGAACGATCGTGGGAGGCGCCGTGTTCGGGATCGTACGGCCGTGCCGGCACCGGATGTGCGGGAAGCTGCACGCCGCCTGGCTCGGCCACCTCTGCGGGCTCTGCCTGACCCTCCGGGACGAGCACGGACACCGGGCCCGGCTGGCCACGAACTACGACGGCCTGCTGATCTCCGTACTCCTGGAGGCACAGCGCGCCGCCCCGGCCCGGTACCGTCCGGCGGCGCCCTGCGCACTGCGCGGCTTCCAGCCCGCCCAGGTGCTCCCCTCGACCGACCCCGGCGCCCGGCTGGCCGCCGCCGTCTCGCTGGTCCTCGCCGCCGGCAAGACCCGGGACCACGTCGCCGACCGGGACGGCGCGCTGCGGGTCCCCGCCCTCGCCGGGGTCGCCGGCCGGCTGGCCGACCGGTGGGCCGAGGCCGGCGCCCGGACCGGCGACGCGGTCGGCTTCGACACCGGCGTGCTGCTCGCCGCGGTGGCCCGGCAGTCCGAGTTGGAGTCGACGGTCGTCCCGGGCATGTCGGTGCTGGTCGCCACCGAGCCGACGGAGACCGCCGTGGCGGCCGCCTTCGCGCACACGGCGACGCTGGCCGGCCGGCCGGGCAACGCCGCCGGGCTGGCCGAGATCGGCCGGTACTTCGGCCGGATCGCCCACCTGCTGGACGCCGTCGAGGACCACGCCGACGACGCCGTCCGGGGCGCGTTCAACCCGTTGCGGGCCAGCGGCACCGACCTGGCCCAGGCTCGCCGGCTCTGCGAGGACGCGCACCACGGCCTGCGGCTGGCCCTGGCCGACCTGGAGCTGCGGGACCCGAGGCTGGTCCGGGCGCTGCTCGACCGCGAGGTCTCCGACGCGATCGACCGGACGTTCGCGCTGGCCGGTGCGGCGGACGACGGTCCGGCGGTGCCGCTCGCCGGGCACGGCCGGTCCGGTCAGCCGGCGGGCCATCCGGACGGGGCCGCGCAGCCGCGACCGGACGGCTGCGGCGCCCCGCTGGTGGTCGGCGGCGCCTGCATCCTGACCACCTGCACCTGCGGGCTGTGGCAGCCGCGCTGGGGCAAGCGCCGGCGCAAATCGTGGGACGACCGCTGCTGGTGCACCCGGCACTGCGACTGCGACTGCTGTAGTTGCTGCGACTGCTCCTGACGCCGGCGCCTCGGGCATCCACCGGGCCGCTCGGCCAGATATTGACGGATGTCAAGGAAAGCGCTTACCGTTTGCCGCGTTGTGGATCCATCACGGTGCGTGGCCCCGATGAGTCGCGCGTACCGACGGCCGTCGGCCCGGTCGACACCGCCGCCGGGCGAGCCGTGGAGTCCACACCACTGTGCCGACCCGATCGCGGACGACCGCGGTCGCCGCCGAAGGAGGTGTCGGTGACGCACACAGCCAAGTCCCGGACCCTGGCCGTCCTGGTCCTGATCCCGTCCCTGCTCAGCGCGACGCCGGCCGTGGCCGCACCCGCCGCGCCGGCACCGGAACGCCCGGTCGCCGCCCCGGCCCCCCAGCCGGAGACGCTCGCCCCCACCCCGCCGATGGGCTTCAACAACTGGAACGCCTTCGGCTGCGACGTCAGCGAGACCCTGATCAAGGAGACCGCGGACGTACTCGTCTCCTCCGGGCTCGCCGCCGCCGGCTACGAGTACGTCAACATCGACGACTGCTGGTCGCTGCGCGAACGTGGCCCGGACGGCCGGCTGGTGCCGGACCCGGTCAAGTTCCCGAGCGGGATCTCCGGAGTCGCCGACTACGTGCACGGCAAGGGCCTCAAACTGGGCATCTACGGCGACGCCGGCACCGCCACCTGCGCCGGCTACCCGGGCAGCCTCGGGCACGAGGAGATCGACGCCCGGACCTGGGCCGACTGGGGCGTCGACTACCTGAAGTACGACAACTGCAACAACCAGTCCGACGGGTCGCAGCAGGACTTCGTCCGGCGGTACACCGCGATGCGCGACGCGCTGGACGCCACCGGCCGTCCGATCGTCTACGCGATCTGCGAATGGGGCCAGTCCCAGCCGTGGACCTGGGCGGCCGAGGTCGGCGACCTGTGGCGGACCACCGGGGACATCAGCGACAACTGGTCCAGCGTCCGCTCGATCATCGCGCAGAACGCGCCACTGGCGCCGTACGCCGGGCCGGGCAACTGGAACGACCCGGACATGCTGGAGATCGGCAACGGCGGGATGACCGGCACCGAGTACCGCACCCACATGAGCATGTGGGCGATGATGGCCGCACCGCTGCTGATCGGCACCGACCTGCGCAAGGCCACCCCGGAGACGCTGGCGATCCTCGGCAACCGGGAGATCATCGCGATCGACCAGGACCGGCTCGGGGTGCAGGGCGCCGTCGTCTCCGACCGGGACGGGCTGATGGTCCTGGACAAGCCGCTGGCGAACGGCGACCGGGCGATCGCGCTCTACAACTCGACGGACTCGCTGGCCACGGTGAGCGTGCCGGTCCGGGAGACCGGGCTGCGCCGGGCGGGCGCGTACCGGTTGCAGGACGTCTGGACCGGCCGGGTCAGCCAGGCGAGGTCCACCATCTCGGCCGGCGTACCGGCGCACGGCACCGTGGTCTACCGGGTCCGACCGCTGGCCGACCCGGCGGCGGTCCCGCCCCAGGTCGCCCTCGGGGCGACGGTCGACAACCTGCTCCCCGGCGCGCTCGGCGAGAACCTCCTGGTCAGTACGGTCACCAACCGGGGCGTGGGCGCGCTGCGCGACGTGCGCGTCACGGTCTCCACCCCCGAGGGCTGGCGGGCCGCCGAGATGAGCGACCCCGCACGACGGCGACTGGGCACCGACGCCTCCTTCGAGACCACCTGGGCACTCCAGATCCCCGAGGAGACGCCCGCGGGGCGATATCCGATCACCGTCACCACCACGTACCGGTGGGGCGCACGGCAGCGGCCGGCCAGCACCACCAGCGAGATCATCGGGGTGGTCTTCACCCCACCCGGGGACGGCCGGCGCCACCTGAGCACCATCGCGCCGCTGCACTCCGGCAACGCCCTCGGTCCGGTCGAGGCCGACCAGAGCAACGGCGGAGGTGCCGGCGGCGACGGCAACCTGATCACCATCGGCGGACGGGTCTACAACCGGGGCATCGGCACCACCGCCCCCAGCGAACTCTTCTATCTGGTCGCCGGTTGCACCCACCTGGTCACCGACGTCGGAATCGACGACGAGGCACCCGCCACCGCGCCGGTCACCTTCACCGTCCACGCCGACGACCGGGTGGTGGCCAGCAGTGGACCGGTCAGTCCGGGGGCCGCCCCGGTCACCCTGACCGCCGACCTGACCGGCGCCTCCGGGCTGCGTCTGGTCGCCACCGGCGACGCCACCGGCCAGGCACACGCCGACTGGGCCGCGCCGATCCTGACCTGCGGCTCCGCCGGGCCGGACGACCCGGTGCTGCCGACCGAGCGGACCATCTTCTCGTTCGAGTCCGGCACCGAGGACTTCACCGTCGCCAACCCGGGCTCCGGGGGCACCGTCGCGCAGACCCGTACCTTCCGTACCGAGGGCGAACACGGGCTGACCGTCGCGACGCCGAAGGACGGGAACTGGTTCGGGCGTACCTTCGCCGAGCCGCTGGACCTGACCGGGGCGGCGCGGCTGCGCTTCGACGTACGGGCCGACGAGGTCGGGACGGTCGGCGAGTTCGCCGTACAGGTCGGCCCGGACTGGGCCTGGTGCCAGGGTGGACTGTGGAGCTGGACCAATCCGTTCGCCAGTCGGACGATCACCGAGGAGATCGACGACCTGAGCTGCCCGGCCGGGGCGAGCCTGGACCTCTCCCAGGTACGGGCGGTCTGGATCTTCCTCAACGGTGGCGGTCAGGTGCACGTGGACAACGTCCGGGCGGAGTACCCGGAGTAGCGGAGTACCCGGAGTAGTTGTCCGGAGGTCGAGTCCGCACCGGGGTCCCGGCACCGGTGCGGACTCGACCCGCTGGACGGGCGGCCGGCGCCTCAGCTCACGGTGATCGCACCGCTGCCGGAGCGGACGCAGGCGACGGCCCGGTTCGGGGTGGCCGCCGCACCGGCGAGGCACTGCCCGAGCACCGCGTGTCCGGCCGCGTTCGGGTGCCAGGACTCCTGACAGGTCTGGAAGTACGTGACGCAGGCGTTCGCGATCCGCTGGATGGCGATCTTGTCGTGGCCGGAGAGGCTGGTCACCGGGATCCCGGTCGGGCCGTCCTGCAACCGGATCGGGGTGGCGAGCGCGCCGGTCGGGCTGGACCCGGTCTCGCAGAGCCGGGCGCCGTCGAAGGCCCGCTGCACGTTCAGGTAGACCAGGTCGTCGCCGGGGAACTCGGCCCGCATGGTGCCGTGCACCGACTGGACCAGCGTGCCGAGGCCGGTGGAGAAGAGGTGCCCGGCGGCCAGACTCGCCCGGTGCACCGGGCAGCCGGCCGCGTACCGCTCGGCGCCGAGCGCCCGGAACTTGTCCCGGGTGTCGTCGCGGTTGTCCTCCTCGTGGAAGCGCGACTCCAGCTCGAACGGCAGCGGGTTGGTGTAGTCCTGGAAGACGATCCGGTGCTGCCCGTCGGCGTCGACCTGGTCCAGGGTGGCCAGCAGTTGCCGGACCGCGTTGGTGGTCTCGGCGGTCGCCGCCGCGAACTCGGCCGGGGTGCCGAGGTCCTCGCCGGCACACGGCGCCTGCTCGACCGGACCGCCGAGGTACGCCCAGAACTCCCACCAGCCGGTCCAGGCGTCCGCGATGAACCGGTTGGCGCAGTCGGAGGCGACGTCGCCGAAGGTGAAGGAGCTGTTGTTGGAGCCGAGCCCGAGCAGCACCAGGTCGATGTCGTGGGTCTGCGCCACCGCCCGGAGCTGGTCGAGCTGGGCCGCCACCGTACGCCCCTTGGCCCGCCCGGCGGAGGCGTTGACGATGTCGTACGGCTGGCCGCCGGAGCAGGCGAGGTTGAACCGGGCCGAGATGCCGGGCAGGTTCGCCTGGTGCAGCGAGGCGTTCGCCGACCGGTGGCAGAAGAAGGCGTTGCTGTTCGGCGCGGACCAGCCGGGGAAGCCCTGCGGGCTGCCGTTGGCGTCCACCACCGGCTGGTAGCCGCCGGCGCCCTCGCCGCTGACGAAACTGTCCCCGATCGCGACGGCGGCCGTCGGCAGCGCCGCGCCGGCCGTACCCGGTGCGGTGACGATGCCCGACAGCGTGCCGGTGGCGGCGAGGGTGAACGCCAGCGCCGCGGCGGCAGCGGGTCGACGGAACCCGAACATCTCCGACCCCCAAGAACGTCTGATCGAAATATCGAAGCTTCTTCGCGTCCGGGCATCAGATCACGCACCCGGACGGGAATCAACGAATGGCACCGATCCCGGCCGTCACCGCCCGGGCGACGTCTCCGGCGGCCACCGTCCGCGCCGGGGCGACGTGCCGGGCGCGGCCGTCAGGGCCGGGGCGACGTGTCCGGCGTGGTCGTCAGGGCCGGGGCCGGGTTCGGCCGGCGCGGCCGGCGGAGGTCCGCGCCTGGGCACGGCAGGCGTCCAGGATCTCCGGACGCAGCAGGTGGCCGAAGCCGGCCCGGTCGAGGCGGAGGGTCAGGCCGGCCCGGTCGGTGCCGAGCGCGGCGGCGGTGGCGTCCAGCTCCCAGTCGTGCGCGGCGAGCCGGCCGAGCAGGTGCCCCCGGCGGGCCTGCGCGGCGGAGAGCCGGAAGGTCTTCAGGTACGCCAGCCGCCCGTCGGCGTCGGTGATGGTCTCGCCGACATGGTTCTCCCGGTCCGGGTGGAACGGCGGCAGGAAGCGGGACAGCGTGAACCGACCCAGCCGGTACACCGACTCGACCGTGCGCTGCTCCCCGCCGAAGAGCCCGTCGACCGTCAGGTGCTGCGGTTCCGCCCAACCGGCCCGGCCCCGCGCCACCTCGGCGCGGAGGTCGGCCAGGCCGTACACCCGGGACTCGTCGATCCGGGCCGGGAACTCGGGTACCGCCGGGTAGAGCTGGGCGTACTGGTGCACCAGCTCGCCGTAGAGGTCGCCCAGCAGCGTCGGGTGCAGCGCGCGGTAGTCCTCGGGGTGCGGCACCACCAGGGCGGCGGCGAGCGCGTCCGCGACGTGCAGCAGCATGCCGCACTGGCCCGGGTGGATCTCGAAGATCCGCAGCGCGTCGGCGAGGCCGGGGATCTCGGTGCCGGCGTACGCGGCCTCGGCCCGGGGCGAGAGACCACGGCTGACGGCCCGACGGGTCCACTCCTGCCAGGCGATCGGCGGCCCGCCGAACTGCAACCCGAGGAAGCCCTCCAGGGCCAGGTGCAGCGGCAGGAAGCGCAGCCGGCGCTTCTCCTCCCGGCGGGCCATCCGGCGGTGGAAGTGCAACCCGATGCCCCGGGGCGGACCACCGGTCGCCGGGTCGACCAACTGGGTGCCGTACGCGGCGGCCGGGCTGCCGTCCCCGGTCCAGGTCGCCACGAAGGCGTGCGGGATGTAGGCGACGTACCCGGTGCGCGGGCCCACGCCGACGACCGACAACTCGTCCGGGTCGTAGAGCCGGGGGTGCAGCCGCAGGTCGGTGAGGGGCTCGGTACGCAGCAGCGGTTGCAGCCGGACGGCACCCCAGACCTGGTCCGGGCCGGCGTACAGGCCGGTCAGCCGCAGCTCGTGCGCACCCGACGGGTCCACCCCGGCACCACCACCGGCGTGCCGCGCCGGGCTCATCCGTCGCCCCCTTCCGGTCCACTGTGGTCGTCGCGGCTCTCCGGGTGCGGCGGCGACCCGGCGAGGAACCGGTCGACCCGGTCGTCGAGATGCCGGCGCAGCTCGGCGAAGCTCGCCGTACCGGTGGCGAAGCGGGCGAGCTCGACCAGCGCGGCGGCGTCCTCGGCGTCGCGTACCCCGACGGTCGCCACCCCGGGCGCGAGCCGGCGCACGTCGAAGGTGTCGCTGTCGTACACCGGGTTCAGGTGCACGACGGAGGTCCGCCGCTCCGGGTCGAGCCGGATGCGCCAGACCCGCAGCACCTCCGCCGCCAGCCCGGGGGGCGCGTTGTCCCAGCCGTCCGAGACCACCACCAGCCGGTCCGGCCGGTGCGCCAACCCGTCCAGCAGCCGCTCCCCCAGCCCGGTCGGCCCGACCGCCCGGACCAGCAGCGGGTCGTCCCGGTGGTGCAGCCAGAGCCCGGTGTAGTCGGCGGCGAGCGCGCCGAGCAGGAAGTGGGTGGCCAGCGCCACCGCCAGCGGACGGCGGCGCTTGACCCGCGAGCCGGACGACGAGTAGCTGTCGTCCAGCACCGCCACCACCCGGCCCCAGCTACCGGCCTGCCGGCCCGCGGCCCGGCGGGCGGCGGCCCGCAGCGCGTCGGTCAGCTCGGTGCGCCGCTCGACCCGCTCGGCCAGGGGCAGCGACAGGACGTACCCGGCGAGCCGGGTCAGCGGGGCCCGGGACAGCTCCATCCCGACCGCCGCCACGCCGAGCCGGCGGGCCGAGGACTGCAACCGGAGCCGCTCGGCACCGGTCAGCTTCGGGGCGATGTTGGTCAGGAACCGGGCCCGGTCGATGCCGTGCAGCGCGGCCAGCCCCTCGGCGGCGGTGTAGGGCAGCCCGTACAGGGCCCGCTGCTCGTAGTGCGCCCGGCGCCAGGTCTCCAGCAGCGGCGTGTCGTACCGCTTCGGGCGGCGCCAGTCGAAGAGCACCGTACCCAGCTCCCCCGGCAGCGCCAGGTGCGCGTGCCGGGCGGCGACGGCGAGTCCACGCCGGTACTTGACGGCGTCGAACGCCGGATCGGGCCGGGCCGCCAGCCAGTCCCGGACGATGGCCCGGGTACGCCGGTTGTTCACGCCCAGCCGGCGCAGCTCCCGGAAGACCCGGTACGCCCGCTGCGGCGGCAGCAGCCGCAGCCGGGCGGCGATCAGCCGTCCCTCCACGGCCCGCCGGGCCGGGTCGGCGTCCCGGGCGGTGCGGAGCAGGTTCGTCACCACCAGCGCGGCGTTGAAGTCGTTGACGTCCAGCGCCAGGGTCGCGGCGTAGAGGTCGCGGTAGTTGCCGAGCACGTAGTCGTGCAGGAACGCCAGCGACATCCGCTGCTCGGCGGCGCCGGAGCGGAACTCGTGCTGCCCGGTCGAGGTGACCGCCGCGTTGACGAACATGACCACGTCCTCGCACGCGACCCGGTCCGGCAGCGACAGCACGGCGACCTCCGTCGGGGGTGGCGGAAGCCGGCCGGGGAATGAGGGCACGAACTGCGAATCATCGCTGCAGAGGCGGGTTCCGGAAGTCGTACCTGAGTCCCGCGGCCGGCCGGGTCACCGTACCCGGATCGACGACGCGTGGGCGACACCATTACCCGCCGACGGCGATCCGCCGGCCCCGGGCGCGGTCGGCCGGGGACGGGCCTCGGTCGGCCGGGACGGGCGCCGGTTCAGGTGTAACTACAGGGGGTGTCGTTCAGTTTGACGTTGGAGATCCAGACGGCGGACTGTTCTCCGACGAACTCTCCGGAGAACCCGATCTCGTGGGCCTGACCGGGAGCCAGATCCTCGGCCCAACGCGGGGCGTTGATCCGGACCGGAGCGTAGAACGAGATGAGCAGGCCGTTCCAGGCCTGGGTGATGCGGGCGGTGGTGGGCGCCAGGTCGAACGAGAGCCGCCAGTCCTCGATCGGCTGGGTGCCGGTGTTCGTGACCTTCACCGACCCGGTGAAGCCGCCCTGCCACACGTTGCTGAGCTGGTATTCGGAGCGGCAGGCGATGGCGGCGAGATCGGCCGACGCGCGCGGCGCCGCGGCGGCTGGACCGGCGAAGGCGAGAGCGACCGTCCCAGTCGCGGCCAGGAGGGTACCGACGAACCTGCGCCACGGCTGCATGGCTCTCCTTCGGGAAAAGGCGAAGAACGCTCAGGGTACGTTAGCGACATCGACAGGTTCGAGCAACCAATCGGGTACAGCGCGTGACGAGGGCATTCGACCCGCCGTCCGGCGGCGTTTCGCACCCGCCCGGGCGGGAATGCCGCCCTGGGCAGCGCCGTTACACCGCCCGAAGAGCCGGGCCCAGGGGTACGACCGGCGTGAGGCGTTGGAGGACGAGATGGCGACGGCCGTGGAATTCGGTCTGGACAGCTTCGGCGACGTGACCGCCGACGCCGAGGGCAACCCGGTGCCGTACGCCCAGGTGATCCGGAACGTGGTCGAGGAGGCCGTGCTGGCCGACCGGCTCGGCGTCGACGGCTTCGGACTCGGCGAGCACCACCGGGACGACTACGCGGTCTCGGCGCCCGAGATCGTGCTCGCGGCGATCGCCGCCCGGACCGAGCGGATCCGGCTCGGCACCGCGGTCACCGTGCTCAGTTCCGACGACCCGGTACGCGTCTACGAGCGCTTCGCCACCCTCGACGCGCTGGCCCGGGGCCGGGCGGAGATCACCCTGGGCCGTGGCTCGTTCATCGAGTCGTTCCCGCTCTTCGGTTACGACCTGACCGACTACGACCGGCTCTTCGAGGAGAAGACCGAGCTGATGTCGCAGCTGCTCACCGAGGACGCGGTCACCTGGGAGGGAACGGTACGGGCGTCGCTGACGAAGCAGCACGTCTATCCGAAGACGGAGTCGGGTCGGATCCGCACCAGGATCGGTGTCGGCGGCAGCCCGGAGTCGGTGGTCCGCGCCGCCCGGTACGGCTTTCCGCTGGTGCTGGCCGTGATCGGCGGCGAGCCGGCCCGGTTCGCCCCGTACGTGCAGCTCTACCACCGGGCGCTCGCCGAGTTCGGCAGGGAGCCGCTGCCGGTGGCGGTGCACGCGCCCGGCTTCGTCGGCGAGACCGACCAGGAGGCGGCCGACCTGCTCTGGCCGCACGTCCGGGTGCTGTTCAACCGGATCGGCGCCGAGCGCGGCTGGCCGCCGATGACCCGGAGCCGCTTCGACGCCGACATCGCCAACGGTGCCTGGCACGTCGGCTCGGTCGAGACCGTGGCCCGCAAGATCGCCCGGACGGTACGGGTCCTCGGCGTGCAGCGTTTCGACCTGAAGTACTCGGCCGGCACGCTGCCGCACGAGCGGATGATGGAGACCATCGAGCGGTACGCCACCGGGGTGATCCCCCGGGTCCGGCAACTCCTCGCCGAGCAGAGCTAGCCGGCGGAACGGTCAGCATGATTCTTGGCGACCTATGGTCCAGGGCGAACCACAGATCGCCAAGAATCTTGGGAACCGCTACTCCGCCGAGGTGCCGAGCAGTCCCCGGGCCATCGCGGTGGTCACCGCGGCGGTCCGGTCGGAGACGTCGAGCTTGCTGAACGTACGCAGCAGGTGCGTCTTGACCGTCGCCTCGCTGATGTGCAGGGCCCGGCCGATCTCGGCGTTCGTCCGCCCCTCGGCGACCAGGCCGAGCACCTGCACCTCCCGGGCGGAGAGCGCCGGGGTCGCCGGCCCCCGTACCTGCCGGACCAGCCGGCCGGCGACCGACGGCGCGAGTGTCATCTCGCCCCGGGACGCGGCCCGGATCGCGGCCGTGAGTTCCGTCCTGGTCGCGTCCTTCAGCAGGTAGCCGATGGCACCGGCCTCCACCGCGCGCAGGATGTCGGCGTCGCTCTCGTAGGTGGTCAGCACCAGCACCCGGCTGGTCCGCGACTCGCGCAGGATCGCCCCGGTGGCGTGCACCCCGTCCATGCCCGGCATCCGCAGGTCCATCAGGACCACGTCCGGCCGGTGCGCGCGGGCCATCGCGACGGCCTCCGGGCCGGATCCGGCCTCGCCGACCACCTCCAGGTCGGCTTCGGTCTGCAACATGCCGCGCAACCCGGCCCGGACCACCGGATGGTCGTCGACCAGCAGCACCCTGATCACCCGTCGACCTCCCACGTCGCCCGCCCCGCCGACCGCCTGGTCAGCGGCTCTCCCGCCCGGTCCAGCGGAACGTCAGCAGGCAGAGCAGCAGACCGCCCACGCACCAGGCGCCGAGCACCAGCGCCGTCCTGCCGTGCTCCCACGAACCCGCCGCCTCCTGCACCATCATGCTGTCCGGCAGGAAGACCGACCGGAAGCCCTGCCCCATCCACTTCACCGGAAAGAACGATGCCACCCGCACCATCCCGTCCGGCAGCGCGTCGTTCAGCACGAAGATCCCGGAGACGAACTGGAGCGCGATGGCCGGCAGGTTGAGCACCGCCGGGGCGCTCTTCGCCGAGCGGGCCAGCGAACTCGCCGCGATGCCGAGCAGGGTGCAGGCGACGACGGAGAGCGCCAGCAACCAGCCGAAGGTGAGCCACCGGCCGGGGTCGGTCGGCAGCCGCAGGTCGAACAGGACGACCCCGACCGCCAGCAGCAGGGCGATCCCGCCGGCCGTGGAGACCGCGACCAGGCAGATCTTGCCGAGGAAGTACGCGACCGCGCTGGCCGGCGTCCCGCGCAGCCGCTTCAGCGTGCCGTCCTCGCGGTCGAGCGCGATCCCCACCCCGACGCTGATGAAGGCGGTGGAGACGATCCCGTACGCGATCATGCCGACCACGAAGACCTGACTGATGGCGACCTCCGGCACGCCGTACGCCGGTTCGTCGAAGATCAGCCCGAGCATCAGCGCGATGAAGGCCGGGAAGGCGAAGGTGAAGACCACGGCGTCCCGTTGCCGGAAGAACTGCTTCAGCTCGACGGCTCCCCGGGCCAGGCCGATCCGGAGGGTGGACGGCAGCCGTACCGCCGGGGTCGACGTGCCGGTGGTGGCGGTCATCGGCGTTCTCCGATCAGGTCGAGGTAGACGTCTTCGAGGCTCGGCCGGTGCACCCGCAGGTCCGTCAACGTCCCGCCGGCCCGGGCGGTCAGCCGGGCCACCAGGGCGGCCGGGTCGGCGGTCCGCTCGCGGTGTTCGCCGTCGGCGTCCCGCCAGGTGACGGTCGCCGTCGCGGTCGCCCGGCCACCGATGGTCCCCGGGGTGCCCTCGGCGATGATCCGGCCACCGGCGAGCACCGCGAGCCGGCCGGCCAGCGCCTCGGCCTCGTCCAGGTAGTGGGTGGTGAGCAGGATCGTGCCGCCCTCGTCGGCGAGGCGGCGGATCAGCGTCCAGAACTGCCGGCGGGCCTCCGGGTCGAAACCGGTGGTCGGTTCGTCCAGGAAGAGCAGCTCCGGCCGGCCGACGATGCCGAGGGCCACGTCGAGGCGGCGCCGCTGGCCGCCGGAGAGGGTACGGATCCGGGCACCGGCCTTTCCGGCCAGCCCACACACCTCGATCACCTCGTCCGGGTCGCGCGGCTCCGGGTAGTACCCGGCGAGGTGTCGCACGGTCTCCCGGACGGTCAGCTCGGCGGCGTCGGTGGCGGTCTGCAACACGATGCCGATCCGGGCCCGCCAGCGTCGGCCGGCGGTGCCGGGATCCTCGCCGAGCACCGAGACCGTGCCGCCGTCCCGGCGCCGGTACCCCTCCAGGATCTCGATCGTGGACGTCTTGCCCGCACCGTTCGGCCCCAGCAGCGCGAAGACCTCACCACGGTCCACGGTCAGGTCGATCCCGTCCACCGCCACCCGGCCGCCGTACGTCTTGCGCAGCCCGTACGCACTGATGACTGTCATGCCTCGATGCTTCCGCCCGGCGAACCGGCCGGGGACGACCACAGGACGGAATCCGGCTGTCCACCGACCGGTGGACAACCGACGGCCCCTCTCCCGGGCGGTGTCGGGTTTCCGGCAGTGGTGGCCCGAACAAATCAGCCCCGGGCCGGGACTAACCGGATGACAACCCAGTCAGACCGGAGGGTCCACCATGTACAGACCAGCACGACACCACGTCGCCGGCCTCGGCATCCTGCTCGCCGGCCTCCTCGTCGTCCCCGTCGGCGCCGCCCCGGCGGCGGCCGGCACCCCGGCCGCCCGACCGGTCGTGGCCGCCGCCGCGCCCCCGGCGGTCGCCTCGGCTCCCCGGGACGGAGCCGGCGGCTCCGGGGCCGCCGCCCTGGTCCGCGCCGGACGGCAGGCGACCCGCGGCATCCTCACCGCCGACGGCATCGGCCCGTACCGGATCGGCGTCTCCACCCGGAGCGGACTGCTCGCCGCCGGCCTGCTGACCGGGGTCGCGGAGGAGCAGATCTGCAACGGCTTCTACTCCGCCGAGGCCACCGGGCGGTACGCCGGGCGGCTGTTCTTCAGGTTCCAGGGCGAACGACTGGTCCTGATCTCCACCACCGATCCGACGATCCGGACCTGGGCCGGTGGCCGGGTCGGGCTGACGTTGGCCGAACTGGAGCAGCGGTACGGCCCGCGCGGCGCGGTCGAGTACGGCAAGTGGACGCTGCGGGCGTACGTCGTGCCGAGCGGCGACCGGATTCTCGCCTTCTTCGAGGACCCCTACACCCCGTACGTCTACCGGCTGGCCAGCGGCGAGCGCGACCGGGTGCTCGCCTCCTTCGTCGGCGGAGACGACCAGTGCTGACCTCCACCCGCTGACCACGGACCCGCTGACCGCGGACCCGCTCGCCCCGGCCCCGCCCGGTACGGCGGTCACCGCCGCCGCCACCGGTCGACCAGGGCCGGGCGGGCGGGTCCGGTCGGCGGGGCGGGTCCGCTCGGCGGGGCGGGTCCGCTCGGCGGGGCGGGTCCGGTCGGCGGGGCGGCCCCGGCAGGCCGGGTCCGGCGCTCCTCCGAGCCGGTGGCGGCCTGGTCACCGGAGGTTATCCTGACCGGGTGACCAGCGGTTCTCGCCTGGTGGCGCTCGGTGGCACGAACGGTCCGGCGACCCGCGAGCGTCTCCAGCCACCCCCGTGAACCCGCCTCGGCGGATCGGCCCCTACCGCGTCGAGCGGTTGTTGGGCTTCGGTTCGTTCGCCACCGTCTGGCTGGGCCACGACCCGGCTCTCGACGCCCGGGTGGCGATCAAGGTACTGGCCGAGAACTGGTGCCACGACCTGCGGGTCCGGGAACGCTTCCTGGACGAGGCCCGCCTGCTGTGGCGGCTGGACCACGAGCGGCTCGTCCGGGTCTACTCGGTCGGCGAGTTGCCGGACGGACGGCCGTACCTGGTGATGGCCTGGGCGGCGGGCGGCAGCCTGCGGGACCGCCTCGCCGCCGGGCCGATGCCGGTCGGGTCGGCACTGCGGGTGCTGCGCGAGATCGCCGCCGGGGTGGCCGTCCTGCACGCGCACGACATCGTGCACCGGGACCTGACCCCCGGCAACGTGCTGTTCCAGCCACAGCCTCCCGCCGCCGACGCCAACGCCGACGCCGACGCCAACGCCAACGGTGCCACAGTGGACGGCGGGCCGGATCGGGACGGGTCCGCCGACTCGGTGCTGATCGCCGACCTCGGGCTCGCCAAGGCGCTCGCCGTCGCCTCCGGGCTGACCGCCCGGGCCGGCACGCCCGGATACATGGCTCCGGAGCAGGACTCCCCGTCGGCGCTGGTCGACGCCCGGGCCGACGTCTTCGGGCTCGGCCGCCTCGGCGTGACGCTGCTGGGCACCTCCGGCCCCGACGACGACCCGGCGGAGGTCCCGGCGCTGCGTGCCGGAGTACCCCCTGGGGTGGCGGCCGTGCTCCGCCGGGCGACCGCACGGACGCCGGCCGAGCGCTATCCGGACGCGGCCGCCTTCGGCACCGCGCTCGACCTGGCCGTCGGCGCCGGACCGACCGCCGAGACCAGACGGCCACCCCGGGCCCGGTCCCGGCGGCGGCGGACCGCCGCGCTGCTCGGCACCGCCGCGCTGGCGGCGACCGCGTTCGGCACGCTCGGCCCGGGTTGGCCGGACGGCGACAACCGGATCGGTACGGACTCGACCGGCCGGATCACGGTCGCCCTGCCGGAGGGCTGGCAGGCGACGGGTTCGGGCTGGATCGGCCAGCGCGGGCCGGACGGCGAACTGGAACCGGCGCTGGTGATGTCACCGGATCCGGAACGCTGGCCGACCGATCGGGCCGTGCCGGGGGCGTTCGTCGGGCTCTCCCGCAGCCTCGCGCAGCGACACGACCCGGCCGGGTACGTCGCCGAGCACCCGCACGCCGAGTGCGTCGCGACGCCGGCCCGCACCGTCCGGCGCGGCGACGTCGACTGGTACGTCGCCGCGTTCACCGCCTGCCGCAGCGGCAAGCCGGCCATCGTCGAGGCGGCCGGGCTCGCCCCGCGGCAGACCGGCCTGGTCTACGCACAGATCGCGCCCCCGGCCGACGCCTCGGCCGACTTCGTGGACACGCTGCTGGCCGGAATCCGCATACGCCGCTGATCCACCACACCGGCCGACTCGCCGGCCCCGGAACTCCGCCCCGGCCGAAATGCGCCTCGCCCCGAACTCCACCTCGCCCCGAACTGCGCTTCAGCCGAACTCCGCCTCGCCCGGCTTCGCCGGTCACTCGACCACCAGCACGGTGATGGTGTGGCTGCCGGTCTCGGCCGCGATCTGGACCGTGACGGTGCCGGGGCGCAGCATCCGGCAGTCCACCACGCCACCCTCCCAGTGCCGGGCGACGTGCTCCTCCGGGTTCGTCGTGACGGTCCCCGGACCGACGTTCTGGATCCGCAGGATCGCGGCCACCGTCAGGCAGAGCGCCTCGGGCATCGCCGCCGGATCCGAGCCGTCCACGGTGTAGATGACCGCCGGGAGGCAGGCCGGGGAGAGGTCGACGGTCGGCGAGACCCTGGGCGGGGTACGGGTAGGGGTGCGTCGGGGCGTACCGGCCGGGGTGGAGACGGCGGCCGGGGTGGCCGGGGTGTGCGGGGTGGCCGCCGGTCGGGACGGTATGCCGGAGGTCGCGCCTGCGGTGGCGGTGCCGGACGGTGCCGGGGTGGGCCACTGTCCGGGCAGCGGTGCGACCGGCGCCGAGCCGCATCCGGCCACCGGTACCGCGGCGAGGAGCACTCCCAGGACCAGCTGCCAGCGGCGGTGACCGGCCGGGACGGGGCGTGCTACGCCCGGGGCGTTCCGCCCTGCTCCGCCGGACCGGTGGGCTCCGGCGCCCACCGAGCCGGACCGCCCGGCGGGGGCGGCGGGCGGAGACCGCCTGCGGCGCACCGGATCAGACCCCGGCGTCGGTGAGCAGGTCCCGCAACCGCCGCCGCCCCTGGTGGATCCGGGACTTGACCGTGCCCTCCGGCACCCCGAGCAGCCCGGAGATCTCCCGGTACGGCAGGCCGAGGACGTCCCGCAGCGCCACCGGTTCGGCGAGTTCGGGGCCGATCGCGTCCAGCGCGTCGAGCAGGTCCAACCGGGTTCCGGCGACCACGCTGGTACGGCGCGGGTCGGGTGGTTCCGGCATCGGCCCACCGGACGCCTCCGCCTCGAACCGTCGGCGCAGTGCCGCGTACGTCGACCGGGCCCGGTTCGCCGCGACCCGGTGCAGCCAGGTCCGGAACGCCGACCGGCCGTCGAACCCGGCGATTCCCCGGGCCACCGCCAGCAGGGTGTCCTGGCATGCCTCCTCGGCGTCCTCCCGGTTGGGCAGGAAGCGCGCGGACATCCGCAGCACGTCGGGGCGCACCGCGACGAGGAGGCGGTCCAGGGCGTCCCGGTCGCCGATCGCGGCGGCCCGGGCCAGCCCTTCGAGGTCGACAACGCCGGAGGGCACGGGCCGAGTCTAGGCAGCCGTGTCCAGCCGGTAGCGGTGCGTCGCGGTCAGCTTCGGCCGATCGCCCCGGTGGCGGTCAGGTAGTCGCCGACCGAGGCCGGTGCGACGACGGCGACCCGGCACCAGTCGACGAGCAGTAGGTCCGCCTCGCGCATCACCCGCTCCAGGGCGGCGGCGAACTCCTGCTGTGGTTCCGCCGCCGGTCCCGGCTCGGTGTGCACGGCCAGTACGGCGAGCGAGTCGCCGTCGGCGAGCCCGTAGAGCAGTACCCGCCCGACGGAGAGCGCGAACGAGCTGGGCACGATTCCCGGCTGGGCGCGGAAGCCGATCCCGCCCCTGTTCCGGGCGTCGGGCGGCAGCAGGTTCAGCAGGCGGTTCCGGGAGACCGGTCCGGAGAGCGGCCGGACGGGCTGGCTGCGGATGTGGATGCCCTGGAAGCCGTAGACCCGCCCCTGCTCGTCCCGGCGGGCGTGCTGCTCGAAGCTGCGGCGTACCGCCCGCAGCTCGGCCTGCACCTCGTCGCCGAGATCGGCGCTAACCAGCTCCACCTGCCGCCAGTCGTCCTCGTGCAGTTCGAGGCGGTCGGCACCGGCGGGTGCGGCGGCGACCGCCGGCACGGCGGCACAGAGCGTCGGCAGTGAGTAGAGGATGTCGCCGGGTGGGACCGACTCCATCCGGCGCAGGGTCAGGGTGAGGGTGCCGGTCGTGCCGAACTGTGCCGCCGTCGGCGGTTCGGCGCGTTCGACCGACCAGACGGCGCCGGCCAGCTCCAGCGTGGTCGCCGGCTGGAAGCTCTCCGGCAGTTGGCCGAGCGGCAGCTCGCTCCGACCGATCTGCGCCCCGGTGTCGGCGTCGAGAAAGGCGACCCGCACCAGCTTTTTCGACATGGCGGGGACCCTATCCGTACCCCGATCACGCGCGACCGGAGGCCCTCGGCGGGCTGATGCCGGTGGCGGCGCGGCGGTGGGTACGGGGCCGGGTGGTCCTGAATAGCGGACACCATTGCTCCCTCGTTGAACAAACGTGCCAGACTCGGTGGCTGCCACCAGGGGGCGGCATAGCATGGCGGCGGACGAGGACGGCGAAGGAGACCGGCAGATGGTTTCGATCGAGGCGACCGACGGAGCCCCGGGCGGAGCGGACGACCGCGTGCACGCCCTGGTCGCCGAGTGCGGCCGGCGGGCCCGGGCCGGGGCGGCCGGGTTGACCGAGGCACCGGATTCGGTGATCGACTCCGCGCTGACGGCAATGGCCGACCGGCTGGTCTCCGCCGAGAGCGAGATCCTCGCCGCCAACCAGCAGGACGTGGAGGCGGCCAGGGCCGCCGGGATGAGCCCGGCGCTACAGGACCGGCTCCGGCTCGACACGGCCCGGCTGAAGGGGATGGCCGACCAGCTGCGGCTGCTCGCCGAGGCGCCCTTCCCGGCCCGGGAGACGCCGCTGCGGTCGCTGCCGGGCGGGTTGCGGCTCTCCGAGCGCCGCCGGCCGGTCGGGGTGATCGGGGCGAACTTCGAGGCCCGGCCCAACGTGACCGTCGACGTCGCCTCCCAGCTCGTGAAGTCCCGCAACGCGGGCGTGCTGCGCACCGGGTCCGCCGCGCTGACCTCGGCGAACGCGCTCCACCAGCAGGTCATCGCCCCCGGGCTGCGCGACGTCGGCCTCGATCCGGACGCGATCCAGCTGCTGCCGGACGCGAGCCGGGCGAGCGCGGTCGCGCTGGTCCGGCAGACCGACCTGATTCCGCTGGTGATCCTCCGGGGCAGTGGCGACGCCACCCGCTCGCTCGGTGCCGAGGCGGCCCGGCACGGCGTCCGTACCCTGGCACACGCCGACGGCGGCGGGGTGTTCTACGTCGACGCGGCCGCCGACCTGGACCGGGCGACCGGACTGCTGGTCGCCGGCCTGGACCGGCTGGGCGTCTGCAACCGGGTCAACCTGCTGCTGGTGCACCGGGACGTCGCCGGGGCGGCGCTGCCCCGCTTCGAGGCGGCCCTGACGGAGCTGGGCGTACGCGTCTCGCTGCCGCCCTACGACCACCCGGTCGGCTACGAGTGGGCGTTGGACAGCGGCCGGGAGGCGACGGTGACGATCGCCGAGGTGGCCGATCTGGCCGAGGCGGTGACGATCGCCAACACCGAGACCTCGGGGCTCGCCGCGACGATCGTGACCGAGGATCCGGCCGCCGCCGAGCGGTTCATCGCCACCGCGATCGGCACCGGGGTCTTCTGGAACGCCTCGACCCGGCTGCTGGACGGCTTCAAGCTGCACGGGGTGCCGGAGACCGGGATCAACGTGGACCACGTGCCGGGCCCGCGCGGCCCGGTCACCTTCCAGGATCTCTACCTGCGGCAGTACGTGGTCGTCCCGGAGGACGCCCCCGGCCTCCCCGGCTGACCCGCCGACGCACGCATCGGGCCGGTCCGTCGGAGCAGTCCGGCCCGTCGGAGCAGTCCGATCCGTCAGAGCAGTCCGTGCCGGACCGCCCAGACCACCGCGGAGATCGGCGCCGGCACGCCGAGACGGTCGCAGATGGCCCGGGTACGTCGCCGGACCGTCCGCTCCGACATCTCCAGCCGGCGGGCGACCGCGTCGACCGGAAGTCCCTGGGCGAGCAGTCGCAGCAGGGCCAGTTCCTCGTCGTCCAGTGGATGGCGTTGCACGATCGGTACGGTCACGGCGCCACTCCCTCCTCACCGCGCGGTGTTGCTCGTTCCTGCTCCAATCCACGCTCCGGCCGGACGCCGCTCCGGCCGGAGCCGTCGTGCCGCCCGGCATCCCCGCCCGGGTCCCGGGGTCGAACGCCCGGCACCGCCGTCGGAGCCGCGCGACGGTGGGCCCGTCGGTGGCCGACGGCGGCGCCGGGTCGGCTGCGCCTAGAAGTTGAACTGGTCGATGTTGGCGGCGTCGAAGACGGTCGGCGGGCCGAGCACCACGACACCCTGGGCGCCGACGGTGTACTCACCCAGCTTGCCGGCGGTGAACTTGTCCCCCTCCTTGCCGGTGATCATTCCGGAGGCGAGGGCGGCACCGGCGTACGCGGCCAGGTAGCCGAGGTCCGCCGGGTTCCAGAGCGCGAAGCTCTTCACCGTGCCGTTCTTGACGAACTCGCGCATCTGGTTCGGGGTGCCCAGTCCGGTCAGCGCCACCTTGCCCTTGTACTGCGACCCGGAGAGGTAGCGGGCGGCCGCCGCGACGCCGACGGTGGTCGGCGAGATGATGCCCTTCAGGTCGGGGTGGGCGGAGAGCAGCCCCTGGGTCTCCTGGAACGACTTCTCGTCCTTGTCGTCGCCGTAGACCGTGGTGACGAGCTGGATCCCGCTGTACTCCGGCTTCTTCAGCTCGGTCTTCATCAGCTCGATCCAGGCGTTCTGGTTGGTCGCGTTCGCGGTCGCCGACAGGATCGCGATCTTGCCCTGACCGCCGATCGCGTCCGAGATCAGCTTCACCTGGTTCTCCGCGATCCCCTGCCCGGTGACCTGGTTGACGAAGAGGTCCCGGCAGTCGGGGTTGGTGTCGGAGTCGAAGGTCACCACCTTGGCGCCACCCTGCCGGGCCTGGTTGACGGCCCCGCAGATCGCGTTCGGGTCGTTGGCCGAGACCACGATCACGTCACTGCCCTGCTGGGTCAGCGTGTTGAGGTAGCTGACCTGCGAGGAGGCGCTCGCCTCGGAGGGACCGACCTCCTTGTACTCGCCCTTGAACTCCTCCACCGCCGCCTTGCCGCCGTTGTCCGACACGGTGAAGTACGGGTTGTTCACCTGCTTGGGCAGGAAGGCGACGCTCAGCCCCTCCTTGATCGAGCCGCCGCCACCGGCGGAGGAACCGCCCGACGGGGTGCCCTCGTCGTCGCTCGCGCAGCCGGCGCTGAGCAGCAACGCCGCCAGGGCCGTGGCGGCGGCGCCGAGCCGTACGCCTCTGGATCGCATGACGGTCATACCGGTCCTCCTTGACATGAAAGGTTCGGTGGTCAGGCGCTCTCGGCGCCGGCCACCGGCGGTGCGGCGGGTCGTCGCCGTCGCATCCGCGCCCGGAGCATGCCGGCCGCGTTCGGCCCGACGACGGAGATGATGAGCAGGGTGCCGGTGACCACGGTCAGGGTGTCGGCCGGCACGTCGGCGAGTTGGAGTGCGTTGCGCAGGGTCATCAGCAGCAGTACGCCGGCCAGCACGCCGAGCAGGGTGCCCCGGCCGCCGAAGATGGAGACACCGCCGAGCAGTACCGCCGCCACCACCGACAGTTCGAGCCCGGCCCCGTTGTCGGCGCGGGCGCTGGCGTACCGCATGGTCCAGAAGACTCCGGCGAGCGCGGCCACCGCGCCGGTGACCACGTAGAGCCAGAACTTGGTCCGGACCACCGCGATGCCGGCGAAGGTGGCGGCCTGGTCGTTGTTGCCCATCGCGTAGAGGCCGCGACCGATCGGGGTGGCGTGCAGCAGCACCCCGAAGCCGATCGCGAGGACGGCGAGCGGCAGCACCACCCACGGCACCGTCGTGCCGGGCAGCGCCTCGATCGAGTTGCCGGTCCAGCCGATCGGGAAGTCCGCGACGGCCCGGTCGCCGAGCACCACGTACGCCAGTCCCCGGTACAGCGCGAGGGTGCCGATCGTCACCGCCAGGGAGGGCAGGCCGAACCCGGCGATGAAGAGCCCGTTGACGGCGCCCAGCAGCGCGCCGAGCAGCACCACCAGGGGTACGGCCAGGGTCAGCGGCAGGCCGGTCACCCAGAGCTGGCCGAGTACCGCGCTGGCCAGTCCGAGCATGCTGGCCACCGAGAGGTCGATCTCACCGGTGATCACGATCAGCGTCATCGGCAACGCGATCAGCGCGATCGGGACGATGTCCAGCAGCAGGAAGCCCCAGAAGCGGGCGGTGGCAAAGCCCTCGACCAGTACCGACGCGCCGACCACCACCACGGCCAGGACGACGATGACGAGCACGTCCCAGGTGCCGAGGGTGGATATCCAGCGGGCCGGCCGGCCCGTCCTGTCAGGCGCCACGGGCCTTCCTTCCTCGAAGCCGGTGGGCCACCCGCGCGGCGAGCGCCCGGTCCAATCCGATCGCGGCCAGGATCAGTGCCCCGACCACCGCCTGCTGCCAGAACGGGTTCACCTTCAGCACCGGCAGGGCGCTGCCGATGGTGCTCAGCAGTACGGCGCCGAGCGCGGCCCCGTACACCGAGCCGCTGCCGCCGAAGATCGCCACTCCGCCGACCACCACCGCCGCGACGACGTTCAACTCGATCCCGCTGCCGGCCGCCGCGTCGAGGGTGCCGAACCGGGCCGCGTAGAGCACCCCGGCCAGGCCGGCCAGGCCGCCACTGACGACCAGTGCCCCGAACACCCGCCGGCCGACCGGGATGCCGTGCAGCCGGGCCGCCGCCGGGTCGGAGCCGATCGCGTACAGCTCCCGTCCGCCCCGGTAGGACTTCAGGTAGAAGCCGGCGACCACGAGTACCGCCACCGCGAAGAGGGCGAGCAGGGGGATGCCGAGCAGGTCGGCGGTACCCATGCTCTTGAACCCGGCCGGCATGTCGGCGGCGTTGATCTGCTGTCCCGCCGCCCACGAGTAGTCGATGCCCCGGAAGACGTAGAGGGTGCCGAGGGTGACCACCAGGGCGGGTACCCGGGCCACCGCGATCAGCGCACCGTTCAGCACGCCGCAGAGCACGCCGATCCCGACCCCGACCAGCAGGGCGAGCACGATCGGCGCGTCCGGCATCGCCAGGAACAGCTTTCCGGTCGCGAAGGCGGCCAGGCCGAGCACCGAGCCGACCGAGAGGTCGACGTTGCGGGTGATGATGACGATCGCCTGCCCGACCGCGAGTACCACCAGGATGGTCGCGCCGAGCATCAGGTCCCGCCGGCCCTGTCCGGAGAGGAACCTCGGGTTCACCGCCGTGGTCACCGCGATCAGCAGGACCAGCGCGAGTCCGATGCCGACCTCGCGGGCCAGGAAGAGCCGCTGGCCGAGCCGGACGCCGGCCGCGCCGTTGCGGGCCCGGGCCGTCGCGGCCTCCGGTGCCGGCTCCGGTCGGGTCGTGGTCGTCACGCGTCACCTCCCCGATCGGCCACCGCTCGCCGTCCGGCCGCCGTCCGTCGCTGCCCGGTCACGCGTTACCTCCCTGCCCGGTGGCGGCCAGCATCACCGACTCCTCGCTCGCCGCGTCCCGGGTTATCTCGCTGACCAGCCGGCCCTCGTGCATCACCAGCACCCGGTCGGCCATGCCCAGCACCTCGGGCAGTTCGCTGGAGACCATCAGCACCGCGACCCCCTCACCGGCGAGCTGCGACATCAACCGGTGCACCTCGGCCTTGGTGCCGACGTCGATCCCCCGGGTCGGCTCGTCGACGATCAGCACCTTCGGGGTGGTGGAGAGCCACTTCGCCAGTACCACCTTCTGCTGGTTGCCGCCGGAGAGCGTGGAGACCGGGTCGTCGAGGCGTCCCGCCTTCACCCGCAACCGCTGGGTCCAGGTCTGCGCGGCGGCCCGTTCCGCGCCCCGCCCGAGCAGGCCGAACCGGGCCAGCGGCCAGCGCCGGGTCAGCGTGGCGTTGCGTTCGATCGACAGCTCCATCACCAGCCCCTGCTGCCGGCGGTCCTCCGGCACCAGCGCCAGTCCGGCGGCCATCGCCGCCGCCGGCCGGTTCCGGGGCAGCCGTACGCCGTCGACCAGCACCTCGCCCGCGTCGTACGGGTCGACGCCGAAGACGGCCCGGACCACCTCGCTGCGGCCCGCTCCGACCAGGCCGGCGAGCGCCACGATCTCGCCCCGGCGTACCTCGAAGCCGACGTCGGCGAAGACGCCGCGCCGGGTCAGGCCGCGCACCTGGAGGATGACCTCGCCGGCTTCGGTCTGCTCCTTCGGGTAGAGCTGGGAGACCTCCCGGCCGACCATCCGGCGGACCACCTGCGCGACGTCGAGGTCCTCGGCCGGGTCGGTGGAGACCCACCGTCCGTCCCGCATCACGGTGATCCGCTGGCTGAGCGCGAAGACCTCGTCGAAGCGGTGCGAGATGAACAGGATCGCCGCGCCGGCCTCGCGCAGCGAGCGGACGACCGCGAAGAGGCGTTCCACCTCGACTCCGGAGAGCGCCGCCGTCGGTTCGTCCATCACCAGCACCCGGGCCTCGAAGGAGAGTGCCTTGGCGATCTCCACGAGCTGTTGGTCGGCAATGGAGAGCCCGCGCGCCGGCCGGTCCGGATCCAGCGGTACGCCGAGTCGGGCGAAGAGTTCCGTCGCGCGTCGACGCATCGTCGCGGTGTCGATCCGGCGCAGGCCGCGCAGCGGTTGCCGGCCCATGAAGATGTTCTCCGCCACGGAGAGGTCGGGGAAGAGCGTCGGCTCCTGATAGATCACCGCGATCCCGGCCGCCCGGGCGTCGGCCGGACCGGTCAGGGTCAGCGGTGCGCCGTCCATCGTCAACTCTCCGGCGTCCGGGGCGTGCACCCCGGCCAGGACCTTCACCAGGGTCGACTTGCCGGCACCGTTCTCCCCGACCAGCGCGTGCACCTCGCCGGCCCGCAGTTCGAGGCGTACGTCGGCGAGCGCGTGCACCGCGCCGAACGACTTCCGTACGCCGGACAGGGCCAGCCGCGCCGCACCCGGGTCTGCACGCTCGGGCATCCGGCCCTCCAGCCATGAAACGTTTCAGCCCAATGTGATGAAGACGCTAGAGGCCGCCTTCCCGGCCGGTCAAGCATTTCGAGGCGGTTACCGAATCGTTACTCGTAGGTAAGCCCTTTCCTCGCCGTCGATCCCCGCCCTGGGCAGGGCTGATGCCATGATCATCGCCAACGTCTGGCCCCTCGGCATCGACAACCGCCGCCGCGCTGGCCACATCCGGTCAGGTACCCCCCGCCGCCGGGGCCGCCAGGCATCCTTGACACGATTCAGTTGCCGGCCGACGCGGAGGAGGAGAGCGTGCGGGAGACCTCCGTGGTGAGCATCCGCGACGTCGCCAGTCACGCGGGAGTCTCGATGGGCACCGTCTCCAACGTGCTCAACCAGCCCGACCTGGTTTCGAGCGCCACCCGGGCCCGGGTCCTCGCCGCGATCGAGGAACTCGGCTTCGTGCCGAACCACGCCGCCCGGCAACTGCGGCGGGGCCGCAGCCGCACCCTCGGCCTCGTCGTGCTGGACGTGGCCAACCCGTTCTTCACCGACCTCGCCAAGGGCGTCGAGGACACCACCGGCACCGCCGGCATGGCGGTGATCTTCTGCAACAGCGACGGTGACCAGGCCAGGGAGGACGCCTATCTGGACCTGCTCAAGGAGCAGCGGGTGCAGGGCGTACTCATCACCCCGGTCGACGACGCCAGCGCCCGGCTGCTCCGGCTGCGCGACCGGGGCATCCACGTCGTACTGCTCGACCGGCGCTCCCGGCACGCCGACCTCTGCTCGGTCTCGGTGGACGACCGGCTCGGCGGCGAACTGGCGGTACGTCACCTGCTGGAGGCGGGGCACCGGCGGATCGCCTTCGTCGGCGCGTCCCGGCTGGAACAGGTACGCGACCGGCATGCCGGCGCGGTGCAGGCGATGGCCGGGGCCGGGCTGGGCGAGAGCGATCTGCCCCGGCTCGACACCCCGGCGATGACCGTGGCCGCCGGCCGGGACGCCGCGGCCCGGCTGCTCGGCGCGCCCCGGGAGAGCCGGGCCACCGCCGTCTTCTGCGCCAACGACCTGGTGGCGCTCGGTGTGCTCCAGGAGCTGACCCGGCAGCGGATCCGGGTACCCGAGGACGTCGCCCTGGTCGGCTACGACGACATCGACTTCGCGGCCGCGGCGGCCGTGCCGCTCACCTCGGTGCGCCAGCCCCGGCAGCGGCTCGGCCAGACCGCCGCCGAACTGCTGCTCGGCGAGGTCAACGAGCCGGCCGGACACCGGCACCAGCAGGTCGTCTTCGAGCCGGAACTCGTCGTCCGGGAATCCAGCCGCCGCCGCCCCGCCGGCCAGCCCACCGGGTAGCCGGCCGGAGCGGGCACCCGGCCTCTCCGTCGCCTTGCCGTCCCGGTCGCCGCCGTCGCCGAGAACCGGCCCGCAGGAGCGACCGGGCCAGGCGTCAGCGGCCGGCCGGGGAGGCCGGCGGTGGAGCCGGAGCGGCCGGCAGCGGCACCGACCAGACGTCGGCGATGGACGGGTCGTAACCCTCGCCGGTGTCCTGGAAGCGCACCCGGACCGTCCCGTCGGCCGTCGACTCCGGCCGGTCCACCACGAACTGGTAGCTCACCGTGCCAGCCCCGCCGGCCGTACGCTGGTACGCCCGCGCGTGCACCCGCGCCCCGTCGACAAGTACGTCGTAGTCCTTCGACTGCGCGCTGTCGTACGTCTCGACGACCCGGAGCAGGAACGGCCGGCCCGCCGGGACGGCGAGGTCGAACTCGAACCAGCCGCCCGGATGGGTGACGTTGGTGTAGCGGCGGGTCAGCCCGGCCTCCACACTGCTGTCGGAGTGTTCCGAGGCGAGCAGCCGGTGCGCCTGCTCGGAGGCGGTCGCGCCGAGGTCGACGTGGTCCAGCTCCGTACCCGGCGGGTTGTCGAACCGGACCGGCAGGTCGACCCTGCGGCGTTCCGCCTCGGTCGGCCCGGTGGCGACGGTGATCCCGACCGCGCCCTCGGTCGTCGCCAGCGGCGCGGTGACGGTGCCCTCCAGGGTGACCTCGGCGCCCGGGGCCAGCGCGAACGGCCGGCTGCCGGGCTCGATCCGCCAGCCGTCCGGTGCGCTGCCGGTCAACTCGCCCCGCACCGGCACCGTGGACCGGTTGCGGAGCACGGTATGCAGGGTGGCGGTGCCGCCCGGCGCCACCGAGGCCGGCTCGGCGGTGGTAGAGACGACGGTGACGGCCGGCGCCACCGGCAGCGAACCCGCCAGCGGCAGCGTCGCGGTGCCGGACCGGTAGCGGTAGCCGGCCGAAGCGGTCAGCGGCAGGGTACCGACGGGTTGGCCGGGCGGAATACGCAGCTCGTACTCGTGCCGCACCGTCCGGCCCGGCGCGACGCTGCCCGGCCGGCTGCCCACCGGGCGGACCGTCACGCCGGCACCCGCGTCCACCGTGGACACCAGTCCGGTGACGGTTTCCGTCCCGCCGTTCTGCACCAGCACCGCCGCCCGGAGCACGCCACCGGGCAGCACCTCGCCGACCGGCAGGTCGAGTCGGGCCACCGCGCCGACCAGGGCCGACGAGGCGGCGGAGAGCCGCTGGTCGAGCCGGGTCAGCGGGGCGGCGAACCGGTCCGCGACCGCCCTCGGCATCCGCCCGGCCCGCACCTGGGTCTCCAGCCAGCGGTCCAGATCGGAGCCGGTGGCCAGCGCCCGGTGCACGGCGGCGCCGGTGGCCCGGGCGTCACCCTCGCCGTACCGGTACGCCAGCCGGGCGGCCGCCGCGTCGACGGTCAGCCGGGCGAGCCGGACCCGCAACCCGATCGCCGGCGGCCAGTGCAGCTCACCGGCGACCTGGTCGGCCACGGTTGCCGCCTCGGTGACCGCGTCGGCCGCCTCGCCGAGGTCGCCGAGCACCCGGTCCACGGCGAAGGCGTATCTGCCGGAGCCGACCTCGAAGACCGCGTCGCCGCCGTCGAGCCGGACGAACCGTACCCCCTCGGCCCGCTCCGCCGGCCGGCCGCCCTCGGTGACCGCGTGCCGGCTCGCCGCCGGGATGCGTACCGTGGCGGTGGTGTTGCCCGGCACCGTGACCGCCAGCCGGAGCTGTCCCCGGTCGTCCAGTCGCCAGTCGGTGCCGACGGTTCCACGGATCGACCGGTACGACGCCTTCGCCGACCGGATGTCCCCGCCGGGGCGCGGCGCGATGGTCAGGTGTGCGTAGCCCGGATGCGCCGGGTCCGGCTGGATGCCGGCGACGGTGCGGTACATCCAGTCCCCGACCGCGCCGTAGGCGTAGTGGTTGAAGGAGTTCATCGAGACGTCGCCGAAGCTGCCGTCCGGCATGATCGAGTTCCACCGTTCCCAGATCGTGGTGGCACCCTTGCCGATCTCGTAGCCCCAGGACGGGTAGGTGTCGTTGAGCAGCAGCCGGTAGGCCACGTCGAGGTGTCCGGTGTCGGCCAGCGCCGGCAACAGGTCCGGGGTGCCGAGGAAGCCGGTCGCCAGGTGCCAGTCGTGCCGTTCCAGGTTGGCGACCAGCCGGTCGGCGGCCCTGCCGCGCAGCGCGTCGGGGAGCAGGTCCATCCCGATCGCCAGCACGTACCCGGTCTGGCTGTCGCCCTGCACGGTGCCGTCGGCGGCGACGTACGCCGTGGTGAACGCCTCGGCGATCCGGGCCGAGAGCGCGGCGTAGCGTTCCGCGTCGGCGGTCCGGCCGATCGCGCCGGCCATCTCGCCGAGCAGCCGGATGCTGTACGCGTAGTACGCGGTGCCGATCACCCCGGCCGGGGTCGGGTCGTCCAGGTTCAGCCAGTCCAGGTACGGGCCGGCGTTGGTCCGCCGGTGTCCCGAACTGGTGCTCTCCAGCCAGGCCGCGTAGCGGACCATCGAGTCGTAGTGCTCCTCGATCACCCGGGTGTCGCCGTAGCGCTGCCAGAGCGCGTGCGGGACGGTGATGCCGGCGTCGGCCCAGCCGGTGGCGCCGTCGCCGCAGCAGGCCCTCGGCGCGACGTCCGGATAGGCGCCGTTGCCCGACTGCGCGTCCCGCAGGTCCGCCAGCCACTTGGTCAGGAAGGTCAGGCTCTCCATGTTGAACGTCGCGGTCTCGGCGAAGACGTTGATGTCGCCGGTCCAGCCGAGCCGCTCGTCCCGGGCCGGGGTGTCGGTCGGGATGGAGAGGAAGTTGCCGCGCTGTCCCCAGGTGATGTTGCTGTGCAACTGGTTCACCATCGGGTTCGAGGTGGCGAAGGTGCTGGTTCGCTCGCCGTCGGTGTGCATCACCAGACCGGTGACGGTGCCCAGGTCGGGGGTGCCGGGGAAGCCGGTCAGCTCGACGTAGCGGAAGCCGTGGAAGGTGAAGGTCGGCTCGTACACCTCCGGGCCGCCGCCGCGCAGCCGGTAGAGGTCGGTGGCCCTGGCCGTACGCAGGTTCGCGGTGTACGCCGTACCGTCCGGGTTGAGCACCTCGGCGTGCCGGATCCGTACCGTCGTACCCGCCGGGCCGGCCACCTTCAGCCGGACCTTGCCCACCATGTTCTGCCCGAGGTCGAAGATCCAGGTTCCCGGGGTGGGCTGGGTCAGCGCCGTCGCCTTCAGTTCCTGGGTCACCCGGACCGGCGGGTCGACCTGGGCCACCAGCCGGGCGGTCGCCCCGCCGTCGCCGCCGACCGTCGCCGCCGACCAGCCGGAGTCGTCGAAGCCGGGCCGGTCCCAGCCGGCCGGCAGCCGCCGGGCGTCGTAGGTCTCGCCGTGGATCAGGTCGGTCAGCAGGAACGGTCCGGGGGTGGCCCGCCAGGAGCCGTCGGTGCGGACCGTCTCGGTGCGGCCGTCCGCGTAGTCGATCACCAGGGCGGCGCTGAGCAGCGGCCGGGGACCGTAGTTGTCGGTGCCGAACCAGGCGATGCTGCCGGAGTACCAGCCGTCGCCGAGCATCGCCCCGAACGCGTTGTCGCCGGGCCGGAGCTGCCCGGTCACGTCGTAGCTCTGGTATTGCACCCGCTTGGCGTAGTCGGTCCAGCCGGGGGCCAGCTCGTGGTCGCCGACCCGTTCGCCGTTGAGCGAGAGCTGGTAGACGCCGAGCCCGCTGGCGTAGACCCGGGCCCGGGCCACCTCGCCGGCCACCCGGAAGCCGCGCCGCAGCAGCGGGTTCGCGTCCAGGGCGGCGAGCATCGTCTCGGTGTCGCCGCTGACCCGCAGGCCGTCGGCGGTCGGGGTACCGGCGCCGAACGGGTTCTCGCCGTCGGTCAGCGGTGCGGCGTAGAGGGTCCGGTCGCCGTCGGTCACCGAGAAGTCGGCGAAGACCGCCGACTCCTGGGTGGAGGTGCGCAGCCCGACCGAGCCGGAGCGGTGCGCGGCGTGCCGGGTGACGTCGACCTGGACCCCGTCGACCCAGGTGGTGAAGGTGTCACCCGCCGCGGCGATCCGCAGCGTGTGCGGCGCGGTCAGCTTCTCCGGGGGTACGACCGCAGCCAGCGACACCTCCTTGAGCACCGTCCACGCCCCGTTCACCCGGACGTGCGGGCGCAACGTGGCGCTCCCGTCGGTGGTGGAGAACTGCCACATGTAGGCGTTGCCCGCCCCGCTGGCCCGGAGGAAGATCCCGGCCGCGTCCCGTTCCACCCGGACGGTGGTCTGCACCGTGTAGTCCACCCAGGACTCGGTCGGCGGTGCCAGCCCGATCCAGTCGCCCTGCCAGCCGTCCGGCCCGCCGACCCCGGTCTCCCAGTACGCCGGCTCGCTCCAGCCGGAGACGCGGCCGGTCTCGTCCCAGATCCGCACCTGCCAGGCGTACCGGGTGCGCGGCTTCGGCGCCGGGCCGGCGTACGGGACGAGGGTGCTGTTCCGGGAGGTGACCCGGCCGCTGTCCCAGACGTCCGGCCGGTCGAGCCGGCTGGGGCTACTCGCCACCCGGACCTGGTAGGAGTGCTGGAGCACCCCTCGCCGGGTGGAGTCGATCGTCCAGCCCAGCCGGGGGCGTTCGGTGTCCAGCCCGATCGGGTTCGTCGCCCGCTCGGTGGTCAGCCCGGCCACCGTCACCGCCGGGCCCGAGGTCCTCGCGGCGGCGGGTGCCGGCCCGGCGACCGCCGCCAGCGGCAGTGCCAGCAGCAGCGCCAGCGCCGCCGAAAGTCCCGACCGGGGCAACCTGGTGGGCAACATCGCCGACTCCCCACTTCCGTACGGCTGGTGACGCGTCTCAGTGGACGGACACTGAGACGATCCTGACCAGCCGCCCCGCCCGGACTCAATGGCTGGCGGTGGCCACATCCGGCCAGCCTCCGCCGGCACCGCCGACACACCGGCCGGACGGGGGCGAGGACGGATCGGCTAGGGGCGCAGTGCCACCCGCAGCTCGGTCAGCCGCCAGGTTCCGGGATCGGGTACCCGGCGTGCCCCGTCCTCGACCGGTGCGAGTTCCGGGAACCGGCGGAGCAGGGCGCCGAGCGCGACCTCGAGCTGCACCCGGGCCAGTGCCGCACCCAGGCAGAAGTGCGGTCCGTACCCGTACCCGAGGTGTGCGGGTCCGCCGACGGGGCGGCGCAGGTCGAGCCGGTCCGGATCGGCGAACACCCGGGGATCCCGGTTGGCGCCGGCCAGTGCGGCGCTGACCGGCTCGCCCTTGCCGATCGGCACACCGGCGATCTCGACGTCCTCCCGGGCGTAGCGGGGCAGGCTCAGCAGCTGCGGGCCGCACCAGCGGGTCAGCTCCTCGACCGCGCCGGGCAGCAGCCCCTCGTCGGCGCGCAGCGCCGCGAGCTGGTCGGGGTGCCGGAACAGCGCCTCGACGGCGTTGGCCAGCGCGTTGGTCGGGGTCTGTCCGGCCAGTACGAGATGCCAGACCAGGGTGACCAGCTCGGTCTCGCTGAGCCGGTCGGAGTCCTCGGCGTGCACGCCGACCAGCTCGGCGAGCAGGTCGACGCCGGACCCGCCGGTACGCCCGACGACGGCGTTCGCGGCGTCCCGCATGATCGCCGGTACGGCGGCGACGAACGCCGGCCCGTGCCCGGCGGCGATCGCGGCGCCGTACTCGCGCCAGCTCTGCCGGGCGGCCTCCGGGATGCCGACCAGTTCACAGATCACGTCCATCGGCAGCGGCCCGGCGAAGCCGGCGAGCAGGTCGACGACGCCGTCGTCGGTCCGGTCGGCCAGTTCGTCGAGGAGCTTCTCGACGATCGCGACGATCCTCGGCCGGAACTCGGCGGCCCGGCGCGCGGTGAAGGCGGGTGAGACCAGCCGGCGCAGCCGGGCGTGCTCGTCCCCCTCCATCTCCTGCATGGTCCGCAGGTATTTGCGGCAGTGCTCCGGGACGTCGAGTCGCTGGTAGGTGGAGGCGTTCAGCTCGAACCGGGGATCGGTGAGCATCGCCTTCGTCTCCGCGTACCGGGTGACCGCCCAGATGGTGCCGAACCCGGGCGTGACCAGCCGGGCGAGCGGGCCGAGTTCGCGGGCTCGGGCGTACGCCCCGAACGGGTCGGCCAGGGTCGCCGGGTCGGCAAGTTTGATCTCCGGGATCTCCGCCATGCCACGCTCCTCCATTCAGATGTTCCTGTCAGATGTTCACGTCATTCGGATGGCGACGGTATCCTACTGACACTCGACGGGCAACGGCCGTGGAGCGACCGTGCGGCACAGACGAGGGGACGATGGTCCGGCGCAACAGGATCGAGATGCAGGAACACAACCGCGCCAAGGTGCTGGCCGCCGCGCGCGACGAGTTCACCGAGCGCGGCTTCCGGGACGCCAAGATCGATCAGATCGCCGAGCGGGCCGACCTGACCCGGGGCGCCGTCTACTCCAACTTCCCCAGCAAGCGGGCGCTCTACTTCGCCGTACTGGCCGAGGCGGCCGAGGCGGCGGACGAGCCGGAGTACCGGCCGACGGCCCGGACGGCCGGCGCGGCGCTGGCCGACTTCGCCCGGGCCTGGCTGGCCCGGCTCCCCCTGGCCACCGAGGACCGGCACAGCGCGTCCCGGCTCGGCCGCGACCTCGTCCCCGAGATCCTCGCCGACGAACGGACCAGCCTGCCGTTCGCCCAACTGACCGGGCTGAGCGCGATCGTGCTCGGCCTGGCCCTGGAGCGGCTCGGGTCCGGGCGGGCTCCGGCCCGGATGGTCCGGGTCGCGGAGACCGCGTTGACCACCCTGCACGGCGCCGGTCAGCTCGCCGCCGCCGCGCCCGGCTTCGGCGAACCGTTCACCGTCGTCCGCGCCTGCGAACAGCTCGCCGAACTGGACCTCGACGACGAGTGGGGGCCGCCGCACCTGCCGTACGTCTCCCCGGCCCGTCCCGTCGACCAGCCGTGGAACCCGCCGGCCGCGATCGACGCGCTGCGCGACGAGCCGGCCCGGCTGACCGGGGACGGCGTGGTGGCGGTCCTCGGGCTGCACCGGCTGACCGCCGTCGAGGAGGCCCGCCGCGCCGCCCCGGCCGATGCCGAGGTGACCGTCGTGCTGGTCACCGGCAACCCCGGCGAGCTGGGCCCGCTGGCCCGGCTCACCGTTACCGAGCTGCGCGGCTGTCTCCGCGCGGCGGTCCCGGCGGCGGCCCGGTCCCGGCTCCAGCTCGTGCACGACGAGACGGGCGCGCTCGCCGCCGCGGCCGGCGTGGCGGCGTGCAGCGACGCCACCGAGAGCGCGGTACGCGTCGAAGCCGGCCGGATCGTCGCCCGCGCCGACGGCTACGGCGCCTGCCACGCCGTGGCCGACGGCTGACGGCTGACGGCTGACGGCTGACGGCGCAGAACGAATCGCCGGCCGGATCGCACCGACCGGCGGGCGGCGCCCGCTACGGGGTGGCGGCGGAGCGGCTCAGCTCCGGCTCGTTCGGCTCCGTCCCGGCCGCCGACCCGGTCATGAACCGCCGGCTCAGTCGCCGGTACGGCCGGCTGCGCAGCGCCAGCCCGGTCGCGATCAGCCCGACGATCCCGGTCAGCACGAAGACCAGGGCGAGTCCACGGTCGGCGCCGGTGCCGAACCAGCCGCCGATCGTCCGGGCACCCGCCCCGTCGGTCATGAACGGGATGAAGACGAACTGCGCGACCGGTGCGATCAGGAACGCGGTCAGCGGCGAGGCGGCCTGCTCGACGCTCTGCGCGAAGCCGAAGACCCGGCCCTGCCGCTCGTACGGCACCACCTTCTGCAACACCGTCTGCTCGGCGGCCTCGGCGTAGGGCACGACCAGCATGTAGACGTAGAGCCCGACGGTGAGCAGGACGATCGACGCGCGGAGCGGGAAGAGCAGGGTGACCGTCCAGAGCAGCAGGTTGACCAGGAGCAGCAGCCGGACGGGGTTGCGGCTCAGCCCGGTACGCGCGATGAGCAGCCCGCCGACGATGAAGCCGGTGCTCAACAGCCCCCAGAGCAGTCCCCAGGTCTGCACCGACACCAGCGACAGCCCGTACGCGTCCATCAGCGCCATGAAGACGCCGCCGAGGAAGTTGTTGAACGCCGAGAAGAGGATCAGCGCGGTCAGCCCCGGCACCTCGCCGACCACCCGGATGGTGCCGCGCAGGTCCACCCTGCGCTTCTCCGCGACCGGCGGCTCGGCCGGCGGTGGCGCGGCGGTGGCGACCGGCGCCGCACTGGTGGTGGCGCCCGGCGGTGCGGTGCTGGCGAGCGGCGGCTCGACCGGCGGCGCCGGTGCGACGGTGCCGGCCGGTGCCGCCGGGCGGTGCGGTACCGGCACGAGGGCCAGGTGCACCAGCGCGACCGCCAGCACCGCCAGGGCCAGGACCAGCACCCAGAACATCCCGCCGATCGCCACGAGGATGCCGCTGATCACCGACGTCACCAGGAAGGTGACCCCGGAGACCGTGCCGACCAGCCCGTTGGCCCGGTCCCGGGTCTCCTCCTCGATGAGCACCGTCACCAGGGTCGGCAACGCGATAGTCCGGATGTTCCCCGCGATGACCCCGAACATCAGCAGTACGATCATCACCCACAGTGGAACGCTGGCCGGGTCGGCGAACGACTCCTTCGGCGTCGCCTGGTAGACGGCGAAGGCCAGCGCGTAGAGCACCAGCGACACCAGCGCCGACGCCTGCATCATCGTCTTCTTGGAGTGGTGGTCCACGAGGCTGCCGAACCAGATGCCGGTCAGCGCCGTCAGCACCAGGAAGATCCCCGAGACCACGCCGGTGGCGAAGACCGACCGCGTCTGGAGGTAGACGTAGAAGGTGATCGCGAACCACGCGGTGAAGTTGATGACCGACACCAACAGGGTGTTGACCAGTAACTGGTAGAAGGTCTTCCGATCCCCCCGGATCACGCTCATGCCCATGACCCTATGACCTCAATCAAGGTTGATGTCGAGGCGTTTCCGAACCCGGGCCGAACGTCCCGGACGGGGTGCCGAGCACACGTGGTCGGTCCGGGGCCCGGCCCCCTAGGCTCGGCCGGGTGGACCAGGCAGCCCCGCACACCACCGGCTCCCTCGCGGCGGACCTGCGCGCGCTCGGTCTGACCGCGGGTGACGTGGTGCTGCTGCACTGCGCGAGGCGGAGCATCGGATTCGTCGCCGGAGGCACCCAGGCGATCGTCCAGGCGCTGCTGGACGTACTCGGCAGCGCCGGCACTCTGGTCGTACCGACCCACACGCCCGACAACACCGATCCGGCCGGCTGGCGGCACCCGCCCGTACCGGAGACCTGGTGGCGGACGATCCGTGACCAGACCCCCGGCTTCGATCCGGCCCGCACCCCGAGCCGGTGGATGGGCGTGGTCGCCGAGGCGGTCCGCACCTGGCCCGGGGCGCTGCGCAGCCACCACCCGCAGGTCTCCTTCGCCGCGCTGGGCGCCCGGGCGCCGGAGATCGTGCGGGACCACCGACTCGACGACGCGCTCGGCGAGAACTCCCCGCTCGGCGCCGTGCACCGGCTCGACGGCAGGGTGCTGCTGCTGGGCTGCGGGCACGAGTCGAACACGTCACTGCATCTGGCGGAGTACCGGCAGCCGTCGCCGCCGCGCGGCGCGACCGGCTCCTCCGTCCGGCAGGCCGACGGAAGCAGCCGCTGGACCAGCTGGATCGACGTGGTCACCGACGAGAGTGACTTCACCCGGCTCGGGGCGGACTACGAGGCGACCGGCGCCGCGCGCGTCGGTGCGGTCGGCAGCGCCACCGCGCGGCTGATCCCGCAGCGTCACCTGGTCGACTTCGCCACCGGGTGGCTCGCCACCCACCGGCCCGGGACGCCATGATCCGGAGATCGGACCCACCGGATCCCGGCCCGTCGGCCGGACCTCCGGCTGGTGGCACCGCCGTGGCCCGCCCGGGTCGGCCGGGCCACGGCGGCGGACGACGTCAGTGCGAGCGGCCGGCCGGCTGGAAGACGGAGCGGCCGGAGCCGACCTCGAAGACGGCCCGGCCATCGGAGACCCCGACGAAGGTCGCCCGGCTCGGCCCGGCCGCCCGGTAGGACCGGCCCGGCAGCACCGGCAGCGCCACCCGGGCGGTCACGTTGACCGGCACGTCCAACTCGACCCGCAGCCCGGCACCGGTACGACGCCAGTCCACGCTCACCGGCCCGCGCTGGGTGTGCACCGTGCCGCTGGCGTACCCGAGACCGGTCGCCGGGGGCACGATGTCGACCCGGCCGGCGCCGGGAGTCGCGGTACGCACCCCGAGCAGGGTCTCCTGGACGTCGACCACGGCCTGGGCCCCCCAGCCGTGCGACTGACTGAAGTTGGTGCCCGGGTCGAGGGTCCACGCCTCCCAGGTGAAGGTGCCGCCCTGGGCGAGGATGTTCGCCCAGCCGAGGTCGTCCGGGTTGGTCAGCAGGTCGAGTACGGCGTCCGCCCGGCCCGCCTCGCCGAGCGCGGCGAGCAGCCAGTGCGCCGTCATCGGCCCCTGCTTCATGCCCAGCGACGCCAGGTACCCGGCCAGCGCCGGCCGGTCCGCCTCCGGCGCCACCCCGTGCGCGATCGCGTACGAGGTGCTGTGCTGGCCGGCGTGCGGGCTCTGCTCACCGGTGGCGGCGAGGCCGTCGACGTAGACCCCGTCGGGGCGGCGCAGCTTGGCGTTCATCGTCTCGGCCAGCGCGTCGGCCCGGGCCTGGTAACCGGCCGCCTCCCCGGCCGGCCGGCCCAGCGCCTCGGCCGCCAGCGCGACCGTACGCAGCACCTCCACGCCCTGGGCGTTGATGGTGGTCCGGGCGGCGGCGCTCATGTCGTAGCCGAACCGCCCCGGCTCGGGCCAGTCGACGATGCCGTACTGGTAGGCCCCGCTGCCGCCGGAGAGCCGGGTGACCAGGCCGGCGGTCGGCCCGTCGGCCGGGATGTGCCGGAGCACGTAGTCGGCGGTGTTCCGGATCGCCGGGTACGCCTCGGCGAGCAGTCTCGCGTCTCCGGTCTCGGTGTAGTAGCGCCAGACCCAGTCGACGAACATCAGCGAGTAGTCGGGGATGTCCCGCTTGCCGTCCCCGTTCGGATAGACCGCGTTGTAGCGCCCCAGGTCGTCGCCGCTGTTCCAGAAGCGCGTGGCGGAGTGCAGGAACTCCCGGATCGCCTGCTGGGTGGCGTCCCGCTCGCCGAAGGCGCCCATGGTGGCGTACGAGATGTCGGCCGCGTCGCCGAGGAACTGCCCCTTCTCCCGGGTCGGGGTGTCGACGAACGCCTCCTGCACCGAATAGATCGCCGAGCGCTTCAGCATCTCCCACACCTCGTTCAGGGTGCGGTCGGAGCTGCGGAAGCTCGCCTCCCGGCCGGCCGGGGTGTCGGTGTGCACCAGCACCGCCGAGACGTCGTCCCGGTCGATCCGCTCGCCCGCGTCCGGGATCTCCAGATAGCGGAAGCCGAGGTGGGTGAAGGCCCGGAACTCCTGCTTCCCGTCCTTCTGCACGTAGGGGAAGCTCATGTCGGTGCCCTGGGAGAGCAGGGTGGAGGTCTCGACCCGGCCGGTGTCGGGGTTCAGGTTGTAGCCGGCCCGGATCGGCACGGTCCGGCCGGCGACCCCGGCGTCGAACCGTACCGCCGGGCGGGCCGGGACGACCACGCCGAAGTCCGCGACCACCGTGCCGTCGGCGGCGGTGGTCAGCGCGACCGGCCGGACGGTCCGCTCGGCGAGCCGGGTCTCCTGGCCGATCAGGTGCGGGTACTCCGCCGTCGGGTGCGCCCCGACGACCACGGCCGGCGCCCAGGGCGCGGCGGAGTCGTCGTAACCGGGTGCGGTCCAGCCGACGATCTCGGCGCGGGCGTCCTGCCGCTCGATCCGGTCCCCCTCGCCGTTGCGCCGGGCGGAGCCGGCCGGGAAGAGCCCGTCCCGGGCCACCCGCCACGACCCGTCGGTGACGATCACCCGCCGGGTACCGTCGGCGTGCTCGACGACCAGCTTCAGCAGCACCCCGGGAGCCCCGGCGGGGCGGCCCTGGCCGCTGCCGTACCAGTGGTAGCGGAGCCCGACCGCGAGCGGCTTGCCCGCCCTGACCAGGTCGGTGACGTCGGCGGCCTGGTAGTAGTCCTCGCCGGGGTAGCCGAACGAGGTGCCCCGGTCGGCCCGCCGGCCGTTCAGGTACAGCTCGTAGGTGTGGTCGGCGGCGGTGTAGGCGCGGGCCCGGACCACCCGGCTGCGGCCGATCGACACCTCGGTCCGGGCCAGCGTGTAGTCGTCGGCGTCCCCGGTGACCCGGCGGATCCAGTTCGCCCCCTCCCACTGGTCGTCGGAGATGCCGGTCTCGAAGCTGCCGCTGCCGGCCGGCGAGCTGCGGCCGGTCCGGTCCCAGGTCCGCACCGTCCACCGGTACGCCGCGCCGGGCGCCAGCGCGGGTCCGGCGTACGGCACGTAGGACTGCTGCGCCGAGCGGACCCTGCCGGAGTCCCAGAGCAGGTCGCCGCCGGCCGTCGAGACCGTCAACCGGTACGCGGTCTGCGTCTCGCCCGGGTCGTTGTCCCGGGGCAGCCAGCCGAACCGGGGCGTGCCCTCGACGTTCTGCGGGCGTACCCGGTCGTCGACGGTCAGGCCGATAGGGGTGCCCGGCGCGTGCCCCCGGGTCGCCAGTGCCGGCGGGGCGGCCGCGAGCACACTCCCCGGCACGAGTACGGCGGTGACGACCAGTGCGGTCCTCAGCCGGGCGGATCGTCGGCGTCGTGACATGTGGCGCTCCTCTTTCGGGGTTCTGCCGCGAGCGGATTCTGCTGTGGACGGTCGGGGCTCCGCGCGCCCGGCCGACCGGTGCGTTCAGTGCCGGTCCGGCCAGGTGAGCTGGGTCGTGCCCGGCTCGACCCGGGTCAGCACGAGCCGGCCGCCGGCCACCGCGCGCTCCGGCGCCCGCCCGTCGGAGCGGACCCGCACCCGGCGGGCCTCGGCGACACCGAACCGGACGAGGTCCAGCTCGATCCGGCCGGTGACGTTCGGCGGCAGCGTGACGGAGAGGTGCGGTCCGGACCCTCGGTGCGGCTGCGGTCCCGCCCCTCGGTGCGGGTGCGCTCCGGAGCGCCGGTCGAGCCGGACCTGCACCGGGCCGCGTACCGTCGGGACGGTCGCCCGCAGCCACTGGAGCGGGCCGGGTTGCGGTGCGACCAGCACCTCCCGGGCACCCGGGGCGAGCGGGCGGACCCCGGCGACGAACCGGGGCACGATGTTGGCCGGCGCGGAGCCCCAGGCGTGCGAGAAGGTGGTGTTCGGCTTGATCGACGGGTCCCACGCCTCCATCACGATGGTGGCGCCGAGATCGTCCATCATGTGCAGCCAGGAGAACTGCTCGCGGCTGGTCAGCAGCCGGTGCGCGGCGTCGGCCAGCCCGGCCCGGTAGAGCGCCTCCAGCAGGAACTGCGCGCCGTAGACGCTGACCCGCATCCCGCCGCCGGCCAGCCACTCCCCGAGGGCCCGGACGTGCTGCTCCTGCGGCACCCCGAGGGCCAGCGGGAACGCCGTCGCGTGCTGTGCCCGGTGGTCCGTGCCGACCCCGTCGCGGTAGGCGCCGGCGACCGGGTCGAGCAGCTCGGCGTTGAGCGCGGCCCGCAGCCGGCCGGCCAGTTCGGCGTACCGCTGCTGGTCGGCGGGGCGGTCCAGCACCCCGGCGATCCGGGACAGCGCGTCGAAGGCGGCGTACTGCCAGGCGTTGATCACGGTGTTGACCCGGGTGAAGACGTACCCGTCCCGGTTGCTCGCCGGCCAGTCGACCAGGTCGGCGTTGGCCTGGCTGGAGCTGCCCGGATTCTTCTCCACCAGGCCACTGGCGTTCAGCGCCTCGTCGAGCTGCCGGTCGACGAAGAGGTCGTAGTCGGCGGCCAGGTTCGACGGGTCACCGGTGGCCAGGTAGTCCTGCCAGGCGGTGAGTACGGTCTGCAACCGGTACTCGGCCGGCCAGGTCGGCCGCCGGGCCAGGTAGGAGGTGGAGTACCGGGCCAGCGCGTACGACCGCTGGGTGGCGTACTCGGAGAGCTGGTTGATGATGGCGTCGCCCTCGTACGGGCCGCGTTCCCGGGTTGGGGTGTCCTGGTAGAGGTCCTGCCGGGTCGCCTCGATCGAGTACCGGCACATCGCCCAGACCCGGTCCAGATCCGGGTCGGAACTGGCGAACGCCGCGTCCCCCTCCCGCCAGGGCAGTTTCAGCACCGCCGCCTCGACCGCCCGGGAGAGGTCCAGTGCGGGATCGGCGACCAGCTCGATCCAGCGGAAGCCCCGGTAGCCCCAGTGTTCGAGCCGCTGCCAGCCGTCCCGCAGCGTCCAGACCTCGCGATAGGTCTGCCCGGCCCGCAGGTTGTACCGGGCACCGGTCTCGGTGCGCTCCTCGCCGAGCCGGACCTCGACGGTCTGCCCGTCGACCCCGCGCACCGAGAGCCGGACTCCGCCGACCACCTCCCGCCCCAGGTCGAAGAGCCAGCGCCCCGATTCGAGCCGGTGCACCGCGACCGGCCGCAGGTAGTGGTACTCCATGTTGCCGACCCAGGCCGGCGCCAGCGGCCGGGTCAGCGGGGTGCGGACCGCCGGCTGCCAGCCGGAGTCGTCGAACCCGGCGCGGGTCCAGCCGACCGGCTCGCGACGGGCGTCCAGATATTCCTGCGGCGCCTGGTAGTAGTCGCCGCCGGTGGAGCCGGCCGGTGGCCGCCACGCCCCGGCCCGGCGGGCCCGCCAGTCGGGACCGGTGCCGAAGACCTGCCGGGTGCCGTCGGCAAAGACCACGACGAGCTGGGCCAGGAAGCTGCGTTCCCGGGCGGAGTGGCAGAGCGCGGCGAGCGCGTTGCGGCCGGGCCGCAGCAGGTCGGTGACGTCGTGGGTGGCGTAGCGGGCCTCGCCGGCCATCGCCCGGACCGGGCCGACCCCGGCGATCTCGTCGTTGACCCGGAGCTGGTAGACGTACTGCCGGGCCGGCTCGGGCGACTGGCCGGTCGCGTAGAGGTAGCCGGCGGCGATCGGCCTGGCCGGCAGCACCACCTCGGTGCGCAGCAGCGCCCAGTCGTTGCTCTCGCCGAGCGTCGCCAGCACCGACTGGCCCCGGTCCACGACCAGGTCACCGCCGTCGACCGTGCCGGTCGGGCCGAAGACTCCCGGACCGGCCGAGAAGTCCTCGTCGACCAGTACGCTGCCGGTCGGGTCGGTGAAGCTGGCGGAGTGGAAGCGCTGCGCCTCGGTACTCCCGTTGCGGAACCCGATGCTCCCGGCGGCGTACGTCCCGTCCACAGTGGTGTCCAGCAGTACGTCACCGAGGTAGGTCCGGATGGTCGGGCCGGCGAGTTCGACCCGCAGCCGCAGCGGGGTGCCCAGCGGTACCGGCTCGGTGAGCGGCCGGTCGGCCAGTACGGTGTAGCTGCCGTTGCGCTGCACGTGCGTACGCAGCACCCCGGGGCTGCCGGCCCGGAGCTGCCACAGGTAGTTGTTGGCGCTGTCCTGCGCCCGGAACCAGAGGCTGGCGGCGACCGAGGTGATGGTGACCGAGACCTCGAAGCTGCCGTCGCCGAGCCGGACCGTGCCGTCGGGTGCCCAGATCGGTTCGGCCACCCAGGTGTCCCCGGCGGCGGTGACCACCCGCTGCGGCGCGGACCAGGACGAGACCCGCTTCGGGTCGGCCCAGGTACGCACCCGCCAGTGGTAGACCGAGCCGGCCCGCAGCGGCGGACCGGCGTACGGCACGGCGGTGGAGTCGGCCGACACGACCCGGTGACTGTCCCAGACCACACCGCCCCGGCGGGACAGTTCGGTGGCGGTGTGCGCGACCTGCACCTGGTAGGCGTACTGCCGGGGCGCCCGGCCCAGGGCCGGCACGATCCAGCTCAGCCGGGGGCGCTCGGCGGCGATCCCGAGTGGATCGTCCAACAGGGAGGTGAGCAGTCCGGTCGGGGCCGGGGTTCCGGTCGGCCTGCCGGCCGCCGAGGCGGCTGCGGTGCCGGCGGCGTCGCCGAGCGCGCCGAGGGTGGCTCCGGACGCGGTGGCAGTGGCGGTGGCGCCGAGGGCGAGGGCGCCTCCGGTGCCGAGCAGGCCCCGGCGGGAGAGCCCGGGGACCGGGTCGGTGGTCTGGTCGGCGGTGTGCTCGGCGCTGGGCTGGCTCACCCTGCCTCCTGCCTGAATCGTTTCAGGCAGGTTAACGCCGCCGGCCGGTCCGCCGGAAGACGCGACGGTTGGCCGGATCCGGCCACCCCTCCCCCGCCACTCCACCCGTGCGGCCACGTGTGGCGGGTTACACCCCGACCGGGCGGGTTCGGGTCGGCCACCGCAGTACGGTGAAGCCGTGCCGACCAAAGACGTTCTCACCAGCGCAGACCTGACCGAGCTGCGACAGTCCGCGCTCGGCGCGGCCGACCCGCTGGGCATCGCCGCGGAGCTGGCCGAGGCGGTCGAGCAGGAGCGGCTCGCCGATCCGGCCGACGCCGGCCGGGCGCTGACGCTGGCCGCCGAGATCGCCGAGTCCAGGGCGAAACTCGACGCCGCCCAGCGGTACGCGGACCGCGCCGTCGGGGCGTACCGGGACAGCACCGAGCCGGACGCCGGGTTCGCCAGGGCGTTGCACGCCCGGATCCTGTTCCGGGCCGGCCGGGCCGACGAGGCGCTGGCCGAACTCACCGCGCTGCGTCCACTCCTCGACTCGCAGCCGGATGCCGCCGCCTATCTCAGCGCGGCACTGGACGTCGGGGGCCGGACCGACCTGGCCGAGCAGTGGTTGACCGAGGCGGTGGAGACCGCGCTGCGCAACCGGGCCACCCCGGCGCAGGGTGCCGAGGCGGACGCCACGGCGACCGCCGACGCCACGGCGACCGCCGAACCGACCGCCCAGGAAGCCTCCGGACTCCTCTTCTTCCTGCTGCAACAGCGGCACCGGGTACGCCGCGAACTCGACCTGCCGCACGACCAGAACGACAACCTGGCCGACCGGCTGGAGAACGAACTGTTCCGCAGCGCGACCACGACGGCGGCCGAGCCGGGGCCGGAGGCACGGCTCTTCCTGCCGGAGGGCGAGTTCGACGCGCTGCTGTCGCGCTGGCCCGACCTGGCCGGGGCGGTCGGCGCGGACTGGGCCGAGCACCGGGCCGGGATCCAGCGGGAACTGGTCCGGTTGACCGACTCGGGTCGGGTCGGGCTCGGCCCGCTGCGCGGCTCGACCGACGGGCTGGCCGGGTACGCCGCGCGCACCGGAGTGGAGCCGACCGACGAGTCGGCCCGGGCCGGCTACGCGGCGGAGCTGGCCGAGCGGGGCGCCCAGCTTCCCTGGCCGCCGGAGCGGAACGAAGCGTGCTGGTGCGGTTCGGGCAGCAAGTACAAGAAGTGCTGCCTGCCGCGTACCCGAGGCTAGCTCTCCCGCCGGTGGGTCGGCTCGGTCGATCAGCGCAGGCGTAGCCCGGCGAGGAGCACCTCCACCATCCGACGGGCGTCGTACCGGGGGTCCCGGTCCGCACCGATGCAGAGGTTGCCGACGCCCCGCATCAGTTCGAGCGCCCCGATGTCGGGGCGGATCTCGCCCGCCCTGGCCGCGGCGTCGAGCAGTTCGGCGCAGACCGGCACGAGTCGGTCGAGGAAGTAGTCGTGCAGGGTCGCGAAGGTCGCGTCGTCGGATTGCAGCGCCTCGGCGAGGCCGTGCTTGGTGACCAGGAAGTCGACGAAGAGATCGATCCACCGGGTCAGGGCGTCGTGCGCTGAGTCGCCGCTCGCCAGCAGCGCCTGCCCCGCCTCGACGCACGCCTCGACCTGGTGCCGGTAGACGGCGACGACGAGATCGGCCCGGGTCGGGAAGTGGCGGTAGATCGTCGCGACCCCGACGCCGGCCTTGGCGGCGATGTCCCGCACCGGCGCGTCGACGCCGGAGGCGACGAAGGCCGCGGCGGCCGCATCGAGCAGGCTCTCCTCGTTACGCCGGGCGTCGGCCCGCTTCCGTCGGGGCGACGATGCCGCCCCGCTGCCGATCTCGGTCACTGTGCCGTTGCCTCCGTCACTCGCCTTGCTAACCGGAACAGCGTTCCGTATGGTTGAAACGGAACAAGGATCCGGTACTCATGGTGCCAGAGCCGGCGCCCGGTGACCAGGCCGCGCCCCGCCCCGCACACCACTCCCCCGCACGTCACTCAAGGAGAAGCTCATGCGTCACTCCGACGAATCCCTCGGTACGCCCGTTCCCGTCGTCTCGGTACGCCCGGTGCTGCTGCCGGCCCCGGGCCGCGACGAGGATCTCCAGGTGCGGGTCTCGGCACCGGTGACCGGCGACGAACTGCCCGTCATCGTCTTCTCGCACGGCTTCGGCGGGTCGCTGGACAGCTACGCCCCGCTGGTCGACTTCTGGACCGCGCACGGTTTCGCGGTCCTTCAACCCACCCACCTCGACTCGCGGACCCTGGACGTGACGCCCGACGACCCGCGTTACCCGAAGATCTGGCGCTTCCGGGTCGAGGACCTGACCCGTGTCCTCGACGAGTTGGACCGGATCGAAGCCGCCGTACCCGGCCTCGCCGGGCGTCTCGACCGCGGCCGCATCGCTGTCGCCGGCCACTCCTGGGGAGCCCAGACCGCCAGCATGTTGTTGGGCGCGCGGGTCCTCGACGCCCAGGGTGTGCCGGGCGACGACCTCTCCGACCCGAGGATCGGGGCCGGGGTACTGCTTGCCCTGGCGGGCACCGGCGGCGCCGACCTGACGCCGTTCGCCGCCGAGCACTTCTCCTTCATGAACCCGGACTTCACCGGGATGACCACACCGGCTCTGGTGGTGGCGGGCGACAGGGACCAGTCCGCCCTGACCGCCCGGGGGCCGGAGTGGTTCACGGACGCGTACTTCCAGAGCCCGGGGGCCAGGAGCCTGCTCACCCTCTTCGGCGCGGAACACTCGCTGGGCGGGATCTCCGGGTACGACTCCACCGAGACGACGGACGGGAGTCCGGAACGGGTCGCCCTGGTCCAGCGGCTCAGCTCGGCCTTCCTCCGCAGCGCGCTCTACCCGACGGACACCTGCTGGGCCGTGGCGAGCGCCGCACTGGCGGAGGGCACCGACCCGCTGGGCCGGGTCGAAACCAGGTGACCCTCCGGCCGAAGGCTGCCCGTCCCTCGGGGCGGGCAGCCTTCGGGGGGTTGACACCGGCCGCCGCAGGCGGCATATTCAACCTATCAGTTGATTAACCGCGCGGTTGAGAAGGGCGGAGCCAGTGGACCGGCTGAGCGAGGTGTTCGGCGCCCTCGCCGACCCGACCCGGCGGGCCATCCTGGCCCGGCTGGCCGAGGGCGAGGCGACGGTCAACCAGATCGCCGAGCCGTTCCCGATCAGCCTCCAGGCCGTCTCCAAGCACCTGAAGGTGCTGGAGCGGGCCGGGCTGATCACCCGGGGCCGGGAGGCGCAGTGGCGGCCGTGCCGGCTCGACGCGGAGCCGCTGCGCGAGGTGGCCGACTGGATCGCCGGCTACCAGCGGTTCTGGGAGCAGCGCTACGACCAGCTCGGCGATTACCTGCGACAGCTACAGCGAGACGACACCCGACCGGAGGAATGAGATGAGCGAGAACCTGACCGTGACCCTGCCCACCGACCTGGAGATCAAGATGGTGCGCGTCTTCGAGGCGCCGCGCGCGCTGGTCTTCGAGGCGCACGCGAAGTGCGAGCACGTCAAGCACTGGTGGGGCCGGGGCAACCCGCTCGACTGCGAGATGGACTTCCGGCCCGGCGGCAGCTACCGCTTTGTCGAGCACGCCCCGGACGGCGAGTACGCGTTCCGGGGCGAATACCGGGAGATCCGGGCGCCGGAGCGGATCGTGCAGACCTTCGAGTTCGAGGGCATGCCCGGGCACGTCTGCGTGGAGACGCTGGAGCTGACCGAGTCCGACGGCAGGACGACGGTCACCAGCGTGACCCGGTTCGACACCAAGGAGGAGCGCGACGCGATGGCCGCCTCCGGGATGGCCGAGGGCGCCCGCGAGTCGTACGAGGCCCTGGCCGCGTACCTGCCGAAGCTCTCCTAGCGGCGGAAGCCGCGCGTCGGCAGGGTGCGGCTCGGGTCAGCGCAGGGTGACCCGGAGGCTGCGGCCGTACACCTGCCGGGTGACGGCCTCGATCCGGGTGCCGCCGGGGATCCGGCGGACCCGGATCCCGTCGTCGGCCGAGACCACCCGGCACCGCCGGCCGCGCAGCGTCACCGAGACGGTGTCGCGGTCCATCGTCGGGTCGGCGAGCGCGACCGCGACGCCGCCGTCGCGGGCCTGACGCAGCAGCACCGAGGCCGGGCCGTCCACCACCAGCCGGCCGGCGGTGTGTCGGCCGGGCGCGAAGGCGTTCGCGGCGACCAGCCCCAGCCCGGCGTGCCGGACGGCCTGGAACCGGGTGCTGTTGGCCAGCACCGCGACCGGCCCGTTCGGGTACGCCCGCAGCCGCTGCTCCGAGGCGTTCGGCAGCAGGACGTACGCCAGCGAGCCGAGCGGGGCACCGGCGGCCTGCTCGACCGAGACGGAGAAGACCCGCTTCCGCACCATCGTGTCCGGGTTGGCGGTCCGGACCACCCGGCGGCTCCGGGTCACCAGCTCGGAGCCGACCGTCGGGGCCGGCCCGGCCAGGAAGGCGTAGCCGACCGAGGTCTGCGCGGCGGCGTTGGCGTAGCGCAGCCAGGCCAGCGGGGCGGTGCCGGTGCCGGTGAAGCTCCGGCCGTTGCGGAGTCGCCCGGTCACCGTCACCGGGTCGGACTCCTCGGCGATCCGGCTGTCGACCGTCGTGCTGACCGCCCGGCCGGCCAGGTCGCCGACCCCGGCGGCGAGCACCACGATCTCGTCGTCGAAGAGGAACCACGACTTGGTCGCCACCGCGTTCCGGTACGCGACGAAGTCGTCCGGCAGCCGACCGGCCCGCTTGGCGGCGTACGCGGCGTCGTCGGACTGGACCAGCCCGGCCACCCCGTAGGCGTCCAGGGTGGCGCCGCCGGAGAACCCGTTGGTGCCGCGCGGGAAGTAGACGTAGGTGTTCTGCGACTCCGACGACGAGGTGAAGCCGAGCGCCGGGTTGTCGTACCAGGCGGTGCCGTACAACTCGGGGACGGTGTGCCGGTGCTCGACCGGCGCGGTGACCCCGGCCAGCCGGTACGGCGAGACGGTCGTGAAGTAGTCCACCCCGTACGCCTGGGTCTGGTCCTGCCCGGCGAGGTAGAGGTAGTACGCCCCGTCCCCCTGGAACCAGGGCGTCAGGTTCTCGCCGTTCATGTACTCGTACTTGCTGATCCGCTCCGAGCTGCGGGCGAGCGCGAAGGCGTAGCCGGGGCGGCGGTGCACGGTCCGGTCCATCGCGTTGAACGCGACGCTGCGCCGCGGCGGGTTCAGGTCGGCCGCCGGTATCGAGGCGTCGGCCAGGATGTCGGCGTACCGGGCGATGCTGACCGGCGAGACGAAGCTGCTCGGGTTGAGCGTGGCCCGGGAGGTCTGCCGGACGAACTTGACGTAGCCGGCCAGCGCCCGGGCGTCGGCGCCGGTGGCGTGGCCGGAGAGGTCGACGACCGCCTCCAGCACGCCCGCCACGTCGGCGTAGCCGGTGCTGGTCCGGGAGACCGCCCGACCCTTGACGATCTCCATCATCCAGCCCTCGAAGATCAGCGGGGCGAACCCGTCGACCACCCAGCCCCGGACCACGTCGACCAGGTCGGCGCCGGGGACGTAGCCGGTACCTTCGAGGATCTTGATGGTCTGCACCACCCGGGTCAGCAGGTTCCGGCCGTACGAGCCGGTGTAGGCGACCGAGGCGTGCTGGATGAACGACCCGTCGGCGTAGTAGCCGTCGGTGACGCCGTGCACCAGCGCGTACGGGTCGACGGTGGCGAAGACGGTGAGCTGGTCGGCGAGGGCCTTACGGATCCGGGCGTCGTCGCCGAGTACGGCGCCCTGGAGGATCCGGTTCGTCGCGATGTCGGCGAGGTTGGCGCCGGTGTGGAACCGCGAGTCGAGGTCGACGTCGCCGTCCTTGCCGTTGCGCAGGTAGGCGTCCATCGAGGCCACATAGCCGGCGACCAGCTCCGGCCGGTACGCCGCCACGTCGTCGGCGAGCAGCACCAGGATCCGGCTGACGTGGTGGGAGATGCCGATCTCCCAGTTGTGCCAGTTGCCGTAGTAGCCGGTCGACTGGTCGCCGTAGTAGCGCTCGTGCAGCCAGCCGAGCCCGTCGAGCACCCGGCGGCGCAGTGCGAGGTCGCCGTCGAGGGCGCCGCCGGGGACCCGGCTGGCCAGGGCGATCTCGTAGAGGTACTGGAACGACGTGGTCAGGTTGGGGTCGCTGCTGCCCAGCGGTACGCCCCGGAACAGCTCGCCCGGTCCGGCCCCGGCCAGCGCGTCGAGTCGGGCCCGGGCCGTGGCGTCGATCGCCGCGAGTTTGGCCGCGACCTCGGGCCGGGCGTTCGACTCGGCGGTACCGGCGAGGATCGCGACCGTGTTGTCGCGCAGTACGGCGTGCTCGGCGGGGGCGGTGCTCGCCCGGTCCGCCGGGGTCGCGGCGCTGGCCCGCGCCTGTCCGGCCAGCGCCAGCAGGCCGGCGGCGGGGATCGTCGACAGGATGGCGCGGCGGGAGACGGACACGGCGGACGCTCCAAGATCGACCGTAGGTGATTGCCGAATTCAACCAACCACGGTGAAACTTTTCAACCTCCCGTCCCCTCCGACCCGGCGCCGGGCGGGGCCGTCGTCAGGCGGCGGCGAAGAGCAGCGAGACGTTCTGCCCGCCGAACCCGAAGGAGTTGCAGACGGCGGCGTCGAGCCGCTGCTCGCGCGGCCCGTCGGCGGCCACCTCCAACCGGACCTCGGGGTCCTTGCGGTCCAGGTTGAGCGTCGGCGGGATGACGTCGTTGGCGACCGACAGCAGGGTGAGGATCCCCTCCACCGCGCCGGCCGCGCCGACCAGGTGCCCGAGGCTCGACTTCGGCGCGGTGAGCACGACGTCGTCGCCGAGCGCCTGCTGGATCGCGTTCGCCTCGCCGACGTCACCGACCACGGTGGAGGTGGCGTGACAGTTGACGTGCCCGACGTCGCCCGGTCCCAGCCCGGCGTCGGCCACGGCGTTGCGGATCGCCCGGACCTGCCCGGCACCGGTCGGGTCCGGACCGGTGATGTGGTGCGCGTCGGCGGTGATCCCGTAGCCGGCGAGCCGGCCGAGCACCCGGGCACCCCGGCCCGCCGCGAAGTCCGCCCGTTCCAGGATCATCATCCCGGCACCCTCGCCGAGCACGAACCCGTCGCGGTCCACGTCGAACGGTCGGGAGGCCCGCTCCGGCTCGTCGTTGCGCTTGGAGAGGGTACGCGCCTGGGCGAAGCCGGCGATGGTCAGCGGTGCGATGGCGGCCTCGGCACCACCGGCGATCACCACGTCGGCCTCGCCGGAGCGGATCAGCCGGGCGCCGAGCGCGAGGGCCTCGGCACCGGAGGCGCAGGCGGAGACGGTGGTGTAGACGCCGGCCCGGGCGTCGAACTCCAGGCTGACCCAGGCCGCCGGACCGTTCGGCATCAGCATCGGCACGGTGAGCGGGGAGATCCGGGCCGGACCCTTCTGCTCCAGCAGGTCGTCCTGGGCCAGCAGGGTGTTGACGCCGCCGATCCCGGTGCCGACCACCACCGCCAGGCGGAGCGGGTCGACCTCGGGACTGCCGGCGTCGGCCCAGGCCTGCCGGGCGGCGACCAGCGCGGCCTGCTGGCAGCGGTCCATCCGGCGGGCCTGCACCCGGGTCAGCGCCGAGTCCGGCGAGACGGCCATCGGCGCGGCGATCCTGGTCGGCAGGTCGTCGGTGTGCGCGAAGGAGGCCACGAGGTCGTCGATCCGGCGTACCCCGGAGTGCCCGGCGAGCATGCCCTGCCAGAGGGAGTCGACGTCCCCGCCGAGCGGGGTGGTCGCGCCGAGTCCGGTGACGACAACGTCCCGGCCGCTCATGCTGTCTCCTCGTCGTCTTCGCGGTGTGCCGGCTTGTCCTCCGTTAGTTGTATCGCATACAACTATGGCATGTCCACCGAGCCGCCCCGGGCCCGAGGCCGGCGCACCCGGGCGCAGATCCTCGAGCACGCCGCGACACTCTTCGCCGAGCGCGGCTTCGACGCGGTCAGCGTGGCCGAGATCGCCACCGCCGCCTCGGCCCACCCGAACCAGATCACCTACTACTTCGGCTCCAAGGACGGGCTCTTCGTGCACGCCGCGTTCATGCTGCTGCTGCGCGACGCCGAGCGGCTGGAGCCGGTCGGCCGACGCCGGCGTACCCCCGCCGCGTTCCGTACGGCGTTGGCCCGCAGCGCGCTGACCCTGCCCGCGGTGCCGATCGCGGTGCAGGCGATGTCGATCACCCGGCGCCGGCCGGAGCTGCGACCGGTGGCCGAGCAGGGTCTCGCCGTGCTGTTCCGCAGGGCGCAGAGCTATCTCGCCGCGATCCTGGACCGGCACGGCTGGGTGATCGACCGTCCCGCCGACGTCGAGGCGCGGACCTTCTGGAGCACCGTCCTCGGCGCCCGGCTGATCTCGGAGTCCGGTTTCGACGGCCGCGCCGACGACATCGACCTGGCCGGGGTGCTCACCGTCCGGGCGCCGGCCGACCCGGCACCGTGACCGGCGGGGTGCTCAGCGGCGGCCGGGTCGGGCCGCGCAGCACCCGCAGCGCCACCCTCGGGTGCGCCAGCGCGGTCGGCGGCCGGACCAGGTGCTGCACGTCGGTCAGCACCCGCAGCACGTACGGGTCCCGGTCGGCCACGTCGGAGGCCCGGTCCAGATACCAGTA